>JAPKMW010000078.1 GCA_026645575.1 Caldilineaceae bacterium | reverse complement strand
GTTTCGTCATTATTTCCCCTCCACATGATTCGTTTTTAGTATCTTAACATGTGGTCTAGTTTCTGGGGACCATTATACAATGCCATTGCCCCCGGCTTCTTTGTCGGTGATCAGAACCGAGCGTTACTCCTCAACGCCGATGGCTCGCTCACCGCCCGCGGCCAGACCATCATCGACCATACGCCCGCTGGTCGCTTTGGTCAACCGACGGAGTTGATCAGCACCCTGATCTGGCTCTGTAGCCCCGGCGCCGCTTTTGTCAACGGCGTTGTCGTGCCCGTGGACGGAGGCTTCAGCGCCTTTAGCGGCGTCTAGCCCTTTTCTGTTTATTCAAACCAACCAAATCAGCAATTGTTTTCCCGTACTACGTGATTCGTACTGCGTGCTTTGTGCTGCGCACCACGCACTATGTGTACTTTGTGCTGTCTGCCATTCACCGTTCACGCAACACGAATTACGAATCACGAATTACGAATTACGAATCACGCATCACAATATTCAAACCAATGGAGGAACCGCATGTTACAGCAACAACTTTCCCGTCGTGCGTTTTTACAGGCAACCGGCGTCGGTTTAGGCGCCCTGGCGTTGGCGGCTTGTGGCCCATCGAATAGCGCCGAACAAGCGCAAGGGGGCGGTGAAGCGGCCCCCAGCACGGAAGGGGTGACGCTAACCTATTGGACGGTGCTAACCGCCAATGTGGCCGCGACCTTGCAGAGCTACGGCGAGTTGACCTGTTATCAGGAATTGGAGCAAATCACCGGCGTCAAGCTCGAATTCCAACACGCGCCCGACAACCCACAGGCGACCGAAGCCTTCAACTTGATGATCGCCTCCGGTCAATTCCCCGACATTATCGAAACCAACTGGCTGACCTTCCCCGGCGGGCCGGGCAAAGCGCTCAAGGATGGCGTGATTATCTCGCTCAAGGAGCAGATTGACGGCGGCAAGTCGCCCAATTTCAAACAGACGCTGGATGATCACCCCGAATGGCGGCGCTTGATTGTCACCGACGAAGGCGATCTCTACTGCTATCCCTTCCTGCGCGGCAACGATGGGTTGCGCACCTTTGCCGGCCCGGCCATTCGCCAGGATTATCTGGACAAGGCCGGCATCACTGCCGTGCCGACCACCATTGACGAGTGGAGCGCGATGTTTGCCAAGCTCAAGGGGCAAGATTTGAACGGCAACGGCGCTGATGATGAATACCCCTTCACCAGCTATCTCTTTGGCAAGGGCATCACTGGCTTCTCCTATGGCAACGCCTTTATCGGCGCCTGGGGCATTGGCATGGACTATTACAACGATGGCGGCACGGTGAAGTATGGCCCGCTGCAACCGGAGTACAAAGAGTTCCTGAAGACGATTGTCGGATGGAGTCAGGCCGGCTATTTCCACCCGGACAGCTTTGCCATGGACGCCAAAGCCTTTGACGCCCAGATGACCAGCGGGAACATCGCCTCGTCGATGTTGCTGGTGGGCAGCGGCGTGGGGCGGCTCACCGCGCTGATCCGCGCCGAGAATCCCGACTTCAAGTTGGTCGGCGCGCCTTATCCGTCGCTCAAGGCGGGGGAAAGGGCGGCCTTTGGTCAACAGGATAGCACCTACCCTGGCGGCGGTTCGGCGGCGATCACCACGGCTTGCCAAAATGTTGATGCCGCGCTCAAGGTGCTGGACTACCCCTATGGCGCCGAAGGGCACATGCTCTTCAACTTTGGCGTGGCCGGTCTCACCTATAACTTGGAGGGCGACTATCCCAAGTACACCGATCTGATCATGCAAAATCCCGACAAGCTGCCGCTGGCGCAGAGCATGGCGCAGCACTTCCGCTCCAACTTTGCCGGCCCCTTTGTGCAAGATATTCGCTATCTGGAGCAATACTTCGCCCTGCCCGAACAGCAGGAAGCGTACAAAACCTGGGGCCAGGCCGGTCACGACAAGATCATGCCGCCGGTGACGCCGACCCAAGACGAAAGCCGCGAATTCGCCCGCATCATGGCCGACGTCACCCCGCGCTATGAAGAAATCTTCGCCAAGATCGTCACCGGCGCCGAACCCATCGAAACCTGGGACACCTTTGTCACCGAACTCGAAGGCATGGGCATCCAACAGGCGATTGGGATCCAGCAGGCGGCGTTGGAGCGGTTCCAGAAGCGCGCATAGAAGTTACGAGTTACGAATTACGAGTTACGTGCAAGGACGCCGTAATTCGTAACTCGTAATTCATACAAGGAGCAGGCTCATGGCAATGGCACAAACAATGGCGCAGCGGCGACCGGCGGCGCAGCGCACGGGACCATCGTTCTACCAGCGGTTGGTGAAGGATTGGCAGCGCAATCAGGGCATCTATTGGATGTTGCTGCCGGTGATCCTCTACTATTTGATCTTTCAGTATGGCCCGATGTATGGAGCGCAGATCGCGTTTCGTGATTTTATCCCGACCAAGGGCATTTGGGGCAGCGAGTGGATTGGTTGGGAAAATTTTCAGAATTTTTTCAATGGCATCTATTTCTGGCGGCTGGTGCGCAATACGCTGGCGATCAATCTGCTGGATGTCTTCTTTGGCTTTCCGGCGCCGATCCTGCTGGCGTTGATGCTCAATGAGTTGACCAGCCCCTGGTTCAAGCGCACGGTGCAGACCATCACCTATATGCCCTACTTTATCTCGCTGGTGGTGATGGTGGGTATGGTGATCGACTTTTTCGCACGTGATGGCTTGATCAACAACCTGTTGGCGCCCTTTGGCGTCGAAGCGATTCAATTTCTGCAAACGCCGGAGTTCTATTGGCCGCTCTATGTCGGGTCGGGCATCTGGCAGAGCGTGGGGTGGGGGTCGATCATCTATCTGGCGGCCATCACCGGCATCGACCCAACGTTGTACGAAGCGGCCAAAGTGGATGGCGCCGGACGGTTCCGTCAACTCTGGAACATCACCCTGCCCGGCATTGCGCCGACGATTATTGTGCTGCTGATCCTACGCATCGGCGCCATCATGAGCATCGGCTCCGAAAAGACTATCTTACTCTACAACCCATTGGTCTACGACACCGCCGATGTCATTGCCAGCTACACCTATCGCAAAGGCATCCTCGACGCCGATTATGGCTTTAGCGCCGCCGTGGGCCTGTTCAACTCGGTGATCAACCTGACGCTCCTCTGGGCCGCCAACTGGGCCAGCCGGCGACAGAGTGGGAATAGCTTATTTTAGAGTTACGAATTACGAGTTACGAATTACGGGCGGGTAACTCGTAATTCGTCAGTAGTAGGAGGAAACCATGCACATTCGGAAACCGCTCGGTGAACGCATCTTTGACTGGATCAACATTTTGCTCTTGTGTTTGTTGGTGATTGTTACGCTCTATCCGCTGCTCTATGTTCTCTTTGCGTCGATCAGCGAGCCAAATCAATTGGTAAAATATCGGGGCATTCTTTGGGCGCCGTTGGGCTTTAGCAGCGCTTCCTATGAAGCGGTCTTTCTGAATCCCAACATTATGACCGGCTATCGTAATACGCTTTTCTACATGGTGCTGGGGACGACGCTGAATCTGTTTTTGACCTGTTTGGGCGCCTATGGGTTGTCGCGCAAGAATTTGCTGCTCAAGACGCCGATCACCATGTTTATTATCTTTACGCTCTTTTTCAGCGGTGGCCTGATTCCGTCCTATCTCTTGGTGGCGCGCACGCTCGGTTGGGTCGATACGCCCTGGGCGCTGATTGTACCAGGCGCGGTCAGCACCTTTAACCTGCTGATTTTGCGCACCGCCTTTGAACAGGTGCCGCCGGCGTTGGAAGAAGCAGCGCGCATTGATGGCGCCAATGATTGGACAATTCTCTGGCGGGTCATCATTCCCCTCTCGCTGCCCTCACTGGCGGTGATCCTGCTCTTTTACGCGGTGAATCACTGGAACGCCTACTTCAGCGCCCTGATCTACCTGCGCGACCGCACCCTCTACCCGTTGCAACTGGTGCTGCGCGAGATTCTGATCGCCAACCAGACTGGCGACATGACCACCGGCACCCTCGGCGGCGATGTCGAGCCGATTGGGGAGACAATCAAATATGCCACGATTGTGGTCGCCACCTTGCCGATTCTGGTGCTCTATCCGTTCTTGCAGCGCTATTTTGTCAAAGGGGTGATGATTGGCGGCGTGAAGGAATAGCTGCTACCTGTCATGACAAATCAGGCGCCATAGCGCATTCGGCGCTTCTTGGATCGGGGCAATGTGACAGTGGGGTTATATAATAGAGCCAGCTTCAGTGCTTCTTGACGCATCAACAATGACAAAGAGAGGAAATCGCATGAGCAAAGCAGACATCGGCCTGATCGGTCTGGCGGTGATGGGCCAAAACTTAGTGTTGAACATGGCGGACCACGGCTTTACCGTCGCCGTCTATAACCGCACCGTATCGAAAGTGGATGAATTTATCAACGGCAGCGCCAAAGGGATGAGCATCATCGGCGCCCACTCAATTGAAGAGTTGGTGAGCCAATTGAAACGCCCCCGCCGGGTGATGTTGCTGGTCAAGGCCGGCGACGCAGTTGATCAATTTATCGACCAACTGATCCCCCACCTGGAACCTGGCGACATTATCATCGACGGCGGCAACTCCAACTACACCGACAGCATCCGCCGCACGGCCTATGTCGAGTCCAAGGGCTTGCTCTTTATCGGCACAGGCGTTTCCGGCGGCGAAGAGGGCGCACGCAATGGTCCGTCGATTATGCCCGGCGGCTCCCCGGCGGCCTGGCCTCATGTCAAGCCAATTTTTCAGGCGGTGGCGGCCAAAGTGGAAGATGGTTCGCCCTGTTGCGACTGGGTGGGCGAAACCGGCGCTGGTCACTTTATCAAGATGGTGCATAACGGCATTGAGTATGGTGATATGCAGTTGATCTGCGAGGTCTATCAGTTGATGAAAGAGGTGTTAGGGCTAAACACCACTGAGATGCACCAGATTTTTGCCCAATGGAACCAGGGTAAGCTCGACTCGTATCTGATTGAGATTACCCGCGACATTCTCGCCTTCAACGATGAGGACGGCCAGCCGCTCGTCGAGAAAATCCTTGACGCTGCTGGGCAGAAGGGGACAGGTAAGTGGACGGTGATCTCAGCGCTCGATTTGGGCATTCCGTTGACGCTGATCAGCGAGGCCGTGATGGCGCGCTCGCTCTCGGCGCTCAAGGAGGAACGGGTGGCGGCGTCCCAGGTGCTGTCCGGCCCCACGCCCAATTTTGCCGGCGACAAAGCGGCCTTTGTCAATGATTTGCAGGAAGCGCTCTACGCCGCCAAGATCATCTCCTACACCCAGGGTTACATGTTGATGCGGGCGGTGGCGCAGGAGTATGGTTGGCATTTGAACTATGGCGGCATTGCCCTCATGTGGCGGGGTGGCTGTATCATTCGTTCGGTCTTCCTGGGCAAGATCAAAGAAGCTTTTGACCAGAACCCAGCATTGAGCAACCTGCTGCTCGATCCTTATTTTCAGGAACAGGTGGAGGCGGCGCAAGCGGCCTGGCGGCGCGTTGTCGCCAAAGCGGTCGAGTTGGGGATTCCAGTCCCCGCCATGTCGAGCGCGCTGGCCTTCTTTGATGGCTACCGTCGTGAACGCCTGCCGGCCAATCTGCTGCAAGCCCAACGTGACTACTTCGGCGCGCACACCTATGAACGGGTTGACCAACCGCGTGGCCGCTTCTTCCACACCAACTGGACGGGCGCCGGCGGTGCAGTGACGGCAAGCACTTATATGGCATAGCAACCATTTGGTTCACAGAGGTCACAGAGGTTCGCAGAGAAGCGTAGAGATTTTCTCTGTGATCTCTGTGTCGCCTCTGCGTAACTCTGTGGCCGAAAGATGAATTTTAGTGGCGCGCATTTTGCTTATCCAAGCGCCTTTGACAAAGACATAATGGAGTGACAGGAGCAAAGCGTCATTGCTTCCACTCTCTCTTTAATATATCTTCAACTGTTCAGTGCGGAGCGTGCGTTGCACGCTCATTTTGCTTCCTAACGCCCTACGCGTGTTGACAGCGCGCTCGTCTCGGTTTATCCTTGCCGTAACAAAACAAGTTGTTGAACGCGTTATTGTCACCACCCCAATCACAAGGAACGTTATGGCCCAGGAAACCATCTTTAGCAAAATTATCCGGCGCGAAATTCCATCCGACATTGTCTACCAGGATGAACTTGTAACTGCGTTTCGCGACATCAACCCACAAGCGCCCACTCATATTTTAATCGTTCCCAATCATCTCATTCCCACAGCCAACGATGTTACGGCGGCGGATGAGGCGGCGTTGGGGCGGCTCTTTACCGTGGCGGCAAAAATCGCTCAGCAGGAAGGGATTGCCGAGAACGGTTATCGGTTGATTATCAATTGTAATCGGGACGGTGGGCAGGAAGTCTATCACCTGCATATGCACTTGTTGGGTGGGCGGCGGTTGGGGCCGATGGTGGTGCGGGGATAGATAAGACAGCGTGCGTTGCACGGGGCAGAAACGACAGCGATTAAGTTGCCATTTTTGCCCCGTGCAACGCACGCTGAACCCTACGCGCGTTGCTTCTTGAGCAGGTCGCGAATATCGGTGAGCAACTTAATATCAGCCGGGATCTCCGGTGGTGCGGCGGGCTTTTCCTCTTTCTTCTTGGTCATACTGTTGATCGAACGCACCAACATAAACATAACAAAGGCGACGACCAGGAAATTGAGAACAGCAGCGAGGAAGACGCCATACTTAATGCCGTTAATGGACAGAGCGGCCAACTCATCAACCTGCATCGCTTGCATGGCGGGATTGAGGAGTAGCGGTGTAATAATATCACCAATCAGCGATGTGACGACAGCCCCGAAAGCCGCGCCCATGATGACAGCGACCGCCAGATCAATCACATTGCCGCGCTGAATAAAGTCACGAAATTCTTTTAGCATAAGGTCTCCTTGTTGTGTAGCGTGTAACCTAGTCCAGGACGATGCACGAGGATCTTGCTTTTGGACTAGCGGCACTATTGTAGCAACAAAGATTGCAACACGCAATTACCGGTAAATAACGCATCAAACGTAGTTCAGTAGAAGAGGTGAATCCAATGCGCGCACTTGGCGCTAGTCTCCCCAGGGGGGACGCCACAGAGAAAGTGACCGGCCAGATTGCCTACCCTGGCGATCTCGATCTACCAGGGCAAGCCTGGCTGAAGATTGTCTTTGCCGGCGTCCCCCATGCCTATCTGCGGGCCGTGAATATCAACGCGGCGCTGGCGTCCCCTGGTGTGATTGACATACTCACGGCCAAAGACGTGCCGGTCAATGAGTATGGGCTGGTCATGTATGATCAGCCGGTGCTGTGTGGTCCTGGCAGCACCAAGGTCGCCGAACGGGTGCGCTGGGAAGCCGATAAGGTCGCGCTGGTCATTGCCGAGACGCAGGCGCAAGCCGAAGCTGCCGCCAAACTGATTACGCTGGATTATGAAGCGCTGCCGCTGGTGACCGACCCGTTAGTCGCCATGCAGCCGGATGCGCCCGCGATCCATCCTGACGAATTTACCGGCTCCCCCTATGGCCGACGCAACTTGCAGTCGAATGTGCTTCATGCTTATCGCATTCAACAAGGCGATGTCGTGGCGGCGTTCGCCCAGGCGGATGTCGTGGTGGAAGCCACCTATCGCACGCAACCACAGGAACATGCCTATCTGCAACCGGAGGCCGGGTTGGCCCATGTACTGCCCGATGGTCGTGTTGAAGTGATCTGTGGCGGTCAGTGGATGCACGAAGAGCGCCAACAAGTCGCCCATGCTCTAGGCTTGCCCGAAGAGCAGATCCTTGTGCGCTATCCGGCCATCGGTGGCGCTTTTGGCGGGCGGGAAGATATTTCGATTCAGATCGCGTTGGCGCTTGCAGCCTGGAAGACGGGGCGTCCGATCAAAACGGTGTGGAGTCGCGAGGAGAGCATCATTGGCCACCACAAGCGCCACCCCTTTGTGATTTGGGCCAAATGGGGTGCGACGCGCGACGGCAAAATTGTTGCCGCTCAGATCGACGCCACCAGCGACGCCGGCGCCTATGCCTATACCAGCACCAAAGTCTTAGGCAACGCCATTCTCTCCTGTCTCGGCCCTTATGAAATTCCCAATGTGCTGCTGGATGCGCGCACGGTCTACACCAACAACTGTCCCAGCGGCGCCTTCCGTGGCTTTGGCGGGCCGCAGGGACACTTTGCCGCCGAAATGCAGGTCAACAAACTGGCCGTCGCCCTTGGCCTGGACCCCGCCGAACTTCGTCGCCGCAACATATGGCACGAAGGCTCCCGCCTAGCAACCCGTTCCGTCCTTCCTCCTGGCTGCACCGCCCTCCATGTGCTGGAAGAAGCCGCCAAACATATGCAAAATCCTGGTGACGGTTGGCGAGTAGCTGGTGGCGAGTTAAGTGATACGCAACACGCAACACGCAACATGCAACATGCAACCTCCCTCACCGCCTCCTGTACTCACACCGCGCACGGAACCGGCCTTGCCGTCTGTTTCAAAAATGTCGGCTTTAGCCTGGGCTTCCCAGAACATTGCCATGCGTGGGTCGAGTTGCAGGGGGATACGACCATTGAACGGGCGTTGGTTGGTTGTGTCGGCGCCGAAGTGGGGCAAGGAACGCACCAGGCTATGCGTCAGATCGCCGCTGAAGTCTTAGGGATTGATCTAAGCAAAGTCGAGTTACAGAGCGACAACACCGACGCCGCCGGTTCCAGCGGCAGTTCTTCCGCCAGCCGGATGACCTTTATGGCCGGGAATGCCATTAAAGGCGCAGCGGAACGGGCGCTGCAAGAATGGCAGAATGAGGAGCGCCCAGCGCGCGCCGAATTCCTCTATCACCCCCGCAAGACCACCGGCTACAGCCCCGGCACCGGTGAAGGCGACCCGCACATCACCATTGGCTACTGCGCCCAGGTGGCCGATGTCGCCGTCGATCTGGAAACTGGTCACGTCACCGTGAAGCGGCTGGTCAGCGTCAATGATGTGGGCAAGGCGGTCAACCCGCAATTGATTGAAGGGCAGATCGAAGGGGCGGTGGCGCAGTCGGTCGGCTGGACGTTGTTGGAAAATTTTATCCAGAAGAATGGCAAAACGATGACGCCCCACCTGAGCAACTATCTCATCCCCGGGGTGCTGGATGTGGTCGAAGAGATTGTGCCGGTGATTCTCGAAATTCCCGACCCGCAAGGGCCGCTAGGGGTGCGTGGCATGGCCGAGATGCCCTTTATTCCCACCGCGCCCGCCATTGGCGCCGCCATCTATGAAGCGACCGGCGTTTGGCTTGATGAATTGCCTTATACACCGGAGCGGGTGTGGGCAGCGCTGCAAAAGCAGACTGTGGTATAATGGGGTTACAGCGTGATGAGTGGTGCAAAGCGCGCAAAAGCGAGCGGCGCAATGCAGAAAGTTGAGCATAAACCATGAGTATGCCAGGGGTTCAAGCGCGACCCACAACCAAAGAAATCTTTTACCCGGAAACGGATGGGAAACCAATGGCTGAGTCGGATCTTCATCGTGGTGTGATGTTTACGATTATTCGTCTTCTACAGCGCTTCTTCCTGGGACGGCGAACGTATGTTAGTGGCAATCTTCTAATTTACTATGAACAAGGCAACCCCTATAAATCGGTCTCACCGGATTGTTTTATTGTGCGTGAGATCGAGCCTCATCTACGGAATGTTTATAAGATTTGGGAAGAAGGAAAAGGGCCAGAAGTTGTCTTCGAGGTTTCTTCGAAAACAACACGCCATGTCGATTTTGGCAAGAAGATGCGTCTCTATGCCGAGTTGGGCGTACAGGAGTATTTTATTTATGACCCAACCTCTGAGTATCTTGATCCGCCATTGTTCGCTTATGAATTAGTCGGCGGCGGTTACGTACCGATGAAGCCGCTGAAAGAAGAAGTGGTCATTGGCGCTCTGGCCTTTGTGCCGGGGCAGACAGAAGCACCCGAATACATTAGCCGTTTGCTGGGGTTGCGGTTAACGTTAGACGAGCAAAACCATCTACAATTTTACGATCTGGCAACCGGCCAACGATTGCTTGACGACGCCGAAGCGCTGGTCTTAGCGGAAACATTGGTCAAAGATGCCGAGTTGCGCGCCGAAGAAGAAAAACAGCGCGCTGAGGAAGAAAAACAACGCGCTGAAGAAGCGGAAGCTGAAAATGCCCGGTTGCGGGAAGAATTAGCGCGGCTGCGTGGGGAACAACGGTAAGGGCTGGGGTTGAGAAAAAGGGGAGAGTGAGAGATACAGAGATTGGCGTTGATGTAATCTCTCACTCTCTATATCTCTCACTCTCTCATCCCGCTAAAACATACGCAAAAATCAACGGTGCCACAATTGTCGCGTCCGATTCGATCAAGAATTTCGGCGTGTCAAACGACAGCTTTTCCCAGGTGATCTTCTCATTTGGAATGGCGCCGGAGTAGGAGCCATAGCTGGTGGTCGAGTCGCTGATCTGGCAGAAGTAGGCCCACAGGGGAATGTCATCCCGCTCCATGTCCTGGCGCAGCATCGGCACGACGCAGATGGGGAAGTCGCCGGCAATGCCACCACCGATTTGGAAGAAGCCGGTCGGCACTTGCTGGGCGGTGTACCAATCGGAGAGCGCCATCATATATTCGATGCCGGTGCGCACCGTGTGGACATTCTTGACATTACCCTTCATACAATGAGAGGCGTAGATGTTGCCGGTGGTCGAATCTTCCCAGCCGGGGACAAAGATCGGCAGATTCTTCTGCGCCGCCGCCAGCAACCAACTGTCCTTGGGGTCGATCTCGTAATGCTCCTCCAACTGTCCACTCAATAAAATGCGATACAAGAACTCATGGGGGAAATAGCGTTCGCCCGCCTGATCCGCCCGTTGCCACTCATCGAGAATGACATGCTCAATGCGGCGGATCGCCTCTTCTTCCGGGATACAGGTGTCGGTGACACGATTCAGATGCCGTGAGAGCAATTCATGCTCATCTTCCGGCGTCAGATCACGCCAGTTGGGGATGCGCACATAGTGACTGTGCGCCACCAAATTGTAGACATCTTCTTCCAGGTTGGCGCCGGTGCAACTGATGGCGTGAATCTTGTCCTGGCGAATCATCTCGGCCAGCGACAACCCCAGTTCGGCCGTACTCATGGCGCCGGCCATGGCCAGCAACATCTGGCCGCCGTTGGTGACAAATTGATGATACCCTTCCGCGGCATCGACTAAGGCCGCCGCATTATAGTGACGGTAGTGATGTTTGAGGAAGGCTTTAATGCTTTTGGCTTCGTTCATTTGAATATCCCTTTTTTAAATAAAAATCGGTGCCTACGATTGTTTTGTTACGAAAGTTGTGATCGGTAGTAAAGACTTTAGTCTTTCCCCAGCGCCCCAAAGACTAAAGTCTTTACTACGGGTAACCGACAAGACTTTGTTGACAAAACAGCAGGTGCGTGGCGCTGGTTCGGCGTAGTTTGGTCACGAGAACCGCTTGCCGACCAGCGCCACGCACCTGCGCAGCTACCTAGCTTCTACACCAAAAATTACTATCCATCCCGCTCCTAGCCAGTCCGTGACTGGCGACCCAAGCGCCAGTCACGGACTGGCTAGGAGCGTAATCGTTACACCAGAACTTTTGTTAACTCATTTTTACGTAGGAGATAGCTTTATACAGTAACTTTGCTACCGCAAAATTTGCCAGATGCAACCCTTCCACTGGCGCTAGTTCGACACAATCCATGCCGATGACCGTGGCATGTTGCGTAAGCGTGCGCAAGATGGTGAGCGCTTCCGGCCAGGTCAACCCGTCGGGTTCGGGCGTGCCGGTGGCCGGGACAATGGCGGGGTCGAGACCATCGACATCAATGGTCAAATAGATCCGCCGGCCTTGGATGCGTTGAATGAACTCTGCTTGCCAACCGCCGGCGTGGACATCTTCGCTAAACCAGATGCGCACCCGCTCCGGGTTGGCGCGGGCAAAGCCGATCTCTTCCGGGCAGAGCGAACGAATACCCAATTGCAACACCTGTTCGATGCCCTCCTCTTCCAAGAGACGACGGGCAATACAGGCGTGACTATAGGGCGAATCCTCGTAGCTGTCACGCAGATCACAGTGGGCGTCAATTTGAACGATGGTAATTGGTCCACCCAGGGCTTGCAACAGCCCGCGCCCAAAACCAACGCTGACCGTATGTTCGCCGCCCAATCCCACCACCAACTTACCCGAGGCCGCAGCCTTGGCCGTGGCAGCGGCAATCGCATCAATGGCCGCCGCTGGTTCCGTCGGTAAGTCTACGGCCGGTAGGGTGTGTACGCCATAACGCAACGCTGGTTCGTGATCGAACTCGCGATCATAGAGTTCCACCTGTTGCGAGGCATCAATGATCGCCGCCGGGCCATCGACCGTGCCATGACCATAGCTGACCGTTGCCTCGAAGGGGATGGGCAGCACCAATACTTGGGCTTGATTAAACGCGGCGATGTCTTCCGGCAGATCGAGAAAGTCGTTAAATGCCATAATGTTTTGTGAAGTGAGTTGTAAGTGGTAGTAAAGACTTCAGTCTTTTGAGGGCGGGGAAGACTAAAGTCTTTACTACGGATGCGTCGGTTAAATCAAGATTGCCGCAGCGATGGTCGTCGTCCAAACGCCACCCGGTTCAGCGGTGACGGCCACGGTGATGCTGGTGGAATCGACGATTTCGCCACCCATACGATATTGTTCGCGGCGTTCGTTGTAATCTTGGGTAGGATCAAACGGAATGCCCAGTGTGGTGGCTAACATGGTGGCCGCCAGATCCTCGGCATAGTCACCGGCTTCCTTTTCGGTCTGCCCGAAGGTGTGATGCTCGGAGAGATAGCCATACTTGTCGGCGTCCGAGGGGCGCGCCACACCAATGGAAGAGGCGATGCGGCGGCCAGGCTCGTTGGTGGACATTTCGGCGATCACGGCAAAGACCACCTCACCGGCCTGGAGCAGTTGCAATCCTTCTTCCCGTTCGACAATTTTGCAGCGCGGTGGAAAGATCGAAGAGACGCGCACCAAATTAAAGTGGGCAATGCCCGCTTCCCGCAAGGCCATTTCAAAGCTGGTGAGTTTTTCTTTGTGGACACCAACCCCACGCGTAAGAAACATTTTATGAGGAACGAGTCGCATTTTTCTTTTCCATCCTTATTTCATAAATTAGCTTGTTAACCCAGTCCAACCGACAATTGTTGATTCGCCAGAAGCGAGACCTTGGCGTTTCATGCATATTATACAAGTGCTTTGCTCAATCCCATAGTTTTTCATCTTATATTCAGATGAATTGACCAAACGGCCAAAGAATGTTATTGTGTAGGAACTGCATCTTCAATGACTAGGTTGTTAGTTAGTAGTTCACAGAATAAACACACCGACAAACCAACTGACTACCTAAATTCCAAAAAGCGATCAAACCCAGAGTGAAGTAGAGAAACCCCAATGGCGCAAGTGATGACTGACGCGTCCACCTATAGCCGACGTGAGCAGATAAGTTGGTATTTTTACGATTGGGCCAATTCGGCCTTTTCGACAACCGTCATTACCGTCTTTCTTGGCCCTTATCTGACATCTGTGGCGCAAAATGCGGCGGACGCAAACAACTACATTTACCCTCTAGGCATTCCGGTTTTGGCCGATGCCTTCTTTCCCTACATGGTTTCCCTATCGGTAGTGCTACAGGTCTTTTTCCTGCCCATCCTGGGCGCCATCGCTGACTATTCGCACCTGAAAAAGCGCTTTATGGGCCTCTTTGCCTACATCGGCGCCTTGGCAACGATGGGGATGTATTTTCTAGAGGGCAGCCGGTATATGTTGGGGGGGGGCCTTTTTCTCATCGCCAACCTGAGCTTTGGGGCATCGATTGTCTTTTACAATGCCTTTCTGCCGGATATTGCAGGACAAGAGGAACGGGATCGCGTCTCATCGCAAGGGTGGGCAATGGGCTATCTAGGGGGTGGCCTGTTGTTGCTGGTCAATCTCCTCTTTGTCCAGATGTGGTCGGCTAATTGGGGCATTAGCATGGGTGACGCCGTGCGGATCAGTCTAGCGTCGGCTGGGATCTGGTGGGCGATCTTTACACTGATTCCGTTGGCAAATTTGCGACAACGGGCGCCGATCAAACAGTTGCCGCCACGGACAACCTATCTGTCGGTGGGCTTTACCCAACTGCGCCATACCTTCCGCAACTTGCCACGCTACCCGCAGACTTTGCTCTTTCTCGTCGCCTACTTGATCTATAATGATGGCATCCAAACGGTCATCGCGCTTTCTTCGCAGTTTGGCAGCCAGGAATTGGGGCTTGGTACGGCTTCGCTGATACAATTGGTCTTAATGGTGCAATTTATCGCCTTTTTCGGCGCCCTGGCCTTTGGTTATCTGGCGCGGTGGATGGGCAGCAAATGGGCGATCTTGTTTAGTCTTGTTATCTGGTTCGGGGTTACGGTGTATGCCTATGCGATTTTGCAGACCGAATTTCAGTTTTTTGTCATGGGCGGCGTGATCGCCATTGTCCTGGGGGGCAGTCAGGCGTTGAGCCGTTCGCTCTTTTCGCT
Source organism: Caldilineaceae bacterium (assembly GCA_026645575.1). The sequence continues at coordinate 40,363 of JAPKMW010000078.1, read as the reverse complement.
GATGATTCCGCGTGGGCAAGAGTCTGAATACTTTAGCCTTTATGAAGTGAGCGAACGGGGCACCAGTTGGTTAGGTCCTCTTGTCTTTGGCTTGGCGCTGCAACAGACCGGCAGTTACCGGATTGCGATTTTGTCCCTGGCGATCTTTTTTGCTGTTGGTCTGCTTGTCCTGTTGCGGGTGAATACACAACAGGCCATTCGAGAGGCCGGCAACGTCGCACCGGTGGGGAGCTAGGGTTGGCTATGGAAGAGGCAGCAACCAGCCTCGATTTCTGGGCGCTCATTCAGGGCCGCCGCTCGATCCGCCGCTACCGACCGGAGCCGGTGGCACAGGAAATCTTAGCGCAATTGTTGTTGGCCGCCACCTGGGCGCCTTCGGCTCACAATCGTCAACCGTGGCGTTTTTGTGTGGTGACGCAACCTGAAACAAAGTTGGCGCTGAGTGAACGTATGGGCGATCAGTGGCGGCGTGACCTGAGCGCCGATGGCGCCGACCCGGCCTTCATCGAACGACGCGTTGCGATCAGTCACACCCGCCTGACCAGCGCCGCTGCGCTGATCATCGCTGCTGTTAGTATGGAAGAGATGGATCAGTACCCCGATACGCAGCGCAATGAAGCGGAGTGGACGATGGCGGTGCAGAGCGTGGCCCTGGCCTGTCAGAATCTGCTTTTGGCTGCCCACTACTATGGCTTGGGCGCTTGTTGGATGTGCGCCCCGCTCTTTGCGCCCGTCTTAGTGCGGGATGTGTTACAATTACCGGTGATGTGGACGCCACAAGCGCTTATTACTGTCGGCTACCCAGCCGAAGAGAAGAGCAAGGAACGCGTACCACTAGCGGAACGCGTTCTCTGGCGCTAGCCATCATTTATGAAATCAGCGTAACCAATCTGTCCGTCCCAACGGGACGCCTGAATTTAGCGAGATAGAATGCTATGGTCAACCTGAATGTGGTCGCCCTGGCCGGTGGGGTTGGGGGCGCTAAATTAGCAACGGGTTTACAAGAAGTGGTCGCCCCTGGTGATTTGACCGTGATCGTCAATACAGGGGATGATTTTGACCATTGGGGCTTATCCATTTGTCCTGATATTGATACGGTGGTCTACAATCTAGCCGGCATCAACAACCCGGAGCATGGGTGGGGGCGTGTCAACGAATCGTTCGCCACCTTACAGGCGATGGGGCAACTGGGCGGCGAAGATTGGTTTATGCTAGGCGACCGCGATCTGGCTCTCCATTTACGTCGCACCGAGTGGTTGCGTCAGGGGATTTCATTGACGGAAGTAACCGACCGGTTGCGCCGCAGCCTGGGCATTCCTTCGCGCGTCCTGCCGATGAGCGACCAGCCTGTACGCACACTGGTCCATACCGATGAAGGCGATCTGCCCTTTCAACATTACTTTGTGCGCCGCCGGTGTGAACCGCTGTTGATCGACCTCAGCTTTGTCGGCGCCGCCAGCGCACGCATGAGTGAGGCGGTGCATCTGGCGCTGGAAACGGCGGATGTGATCGTCTTTTGCCCCAGCAATCCCTATCTCAGTATAGACCCGATTTTGAGCATTCCCGGTCTGCGCCAGACCCTACGCCGCGTCAACGTTCCCAAAGTGGCTGTTAGCCCCATTGTCAGCGGGCGCGCCATCAAAGGACCGGCGGCCAAAATCATGCAAGAGCTAGGCGTGATGAGCAGTCCGCTCACGGTTGTTGATCGCTATGACGACATCCTGACCGGCTTTGTGCTGGATGAAACAGACCGCATCATCAGCGACGCCGTCCAGATACCAACACTGGTGACCGACACAATTATGAGCGACCGCGCCAGCAAAGCCCGATTGGCGGAAGCGGTGTTAGCCTTTGCCCATACGTTAAGCGAACAGCCGCACCGTCAGGTGCAAGGCGTCGGCAAGTAGAAAGGATGAAGGATGAAGGGGGGATTTTGCTACTTCATCCCTCATCCCTCATCCCTCATCCTTCATCCTTCATGATACCGTCTATGAAGCTATGGCTTGTGGCGCCAGTCAAACCGTTTGCTGAGGGGAAGAGCAGGTTAGCCACAGTGCTATCCCGGCAGCAACGGCGTGGGTTGAATCACTACCTCTTTCACAACCTGTTGGCGTTGGCACAAGCGGCACAGGTGTTCACCGGTGTGATTGTCGTCGGGCGTGATCCACAGGTAGTGGCTGAGGTGGCGTGGAAACGGGTACTCTTTGAACAGGAAGAGAAACAGTCGCTCAACGCAGCGCTGGAACAGGGTCGGCGGCGTGCTCTCTTACAAGGGGCGGAGGCGATCTTGATTCTGCCGGCTGATCTACCGCTATTGACCGTTGGTGATATTACCCAGTTGTACAAATTGGGGCGGACCCAACCAAGCATGGTGATCGCCCCTAGCCACGACGGCGGCACCAATGCTTTGCTGCTCCATCCCCCGCAGATGATCCCCTTTGCCTTTGGGGAACAGAGTTTTACCCGCCATTGCACCCTGGCGGACAAGGTACGGCTACCCTACCGCGTCTATGAATCGCCTTCGTTGTCCTTTGATCTAGATTGGCCAAAAGATCTGGCGCACTTATCAATGATTCATAATAATTAATGGAGAATGAAGAACGGATAATTGTTAATGCTTGTCGGTATTACCCGTTAACCATTATGCATTCTCCGTTCTCCATTAATTATTAGCGAAGTTGCTGATTGCCGCACCGGTGTTGATAGCCACACGCGCGACACCGGTGCATTTCATCGTGGCTGCGTTTGACATCAGTCGCCTGTTGATCTCGCCGAATCGTCTCGGCAACAGCGAGAACTTCCCGGCGTAGTTCAGCGGTGAAGGGGATACGTAGCGTGGCGTCGGCATAGTGGAGAAGACCATAGGGCGGTGTTCGTTGATAGGCGGCTTCGACCAGCAGACAGTAAGCGCCCAGTTGAAGCAGATGGCCGGGGTGGGGAATGGCTGGTTGTTTGGCGCTTTTGACCTCGACGGGAATAGTGAAGGATCGCCCCTTTTCCGCCACCTGCACCAGATAGTCCGGTTTCCCGATGAGCGCATGTTCACGGCTAATGAGCGCTTTTTCCACCTGTTGCCACGCGCCGGTATCACTGTAGATCACGTCACCGGTTGGCAAGCCGCTGGCCCGATAGCTGCGCCGACCCTGACGCAAGAGCCAGAGGCCGAGGATGATCAAAAGGAGCGGAAGCCATAGCCAGATTGACATAACGAATTTGCAAATTTTTTGATACTTGCCCTTACTGCAAAAGTGTGTTCTAATATAGACATCGTTGCCTTGCGCTTTCCCCAACTTTTACCATCAAGATCCGTCATCAAGCCGTGTGTAAAATATGGGTGCAATCGTTTGGCACTGTGAGTATACTGTAGATGCGCCATTCGCCCAAGATTCGTCCAAGGGATGGTGGCATCAAGCTCCTCTGTTACTAGGCATAAGCAAAATTTTTTATACAGCATCAAAGGAGAAACGCGATATGTCCAAGACTTTATCACGCCGTCACTTTCTGCAAATGAGCGGCGCCGTCGCCACCATCGGTGTCCTGGCCGCCTGTGCGCCCGTTGGGCAACAGCCCGCTGCCACCGGTGGTGAAGGGGGCGGCGCCGGCAGTGAAGCCGTGCAATTGAAGTGGGATACCTTCCGTGGCCCCGGCACCGGTTGGAATGAGGAACGCATTGACACCTTCAAGGCAGAACATCCCAACGTCGAGATCGAATTCCGCCCCCTCACCGGCGCCAGCCAGCAGGACAACTATGGCAAGATGTACTCCATGTTTGCCGCCGGCGATCTAGGTGACATCATCGCCTTTGACCCGTCACACTTTCACTTCTGGCGCGCCATCAATGGCAACATCATCGGCGCCATTGACGATTTGGTGGCATCCGACAATCTAGATCTGAAGCAATGGTTTGATCAATTTATCGGCTTGCAATACTTCCAGGGTAAACTGTATGGTCTGCCAAGCTGGGGTTGGGCTGGTCAGGATACGATGGTGATCAATGCCCTGCATCTGGAAGCCGAAGGCATTGAACTGCCCGATCCGGTCGGCCATGAAACATCGATGGAAACCTATGGCGAATGGGCGCGCAAGTTGTACAAGGATGGCGAACGCTTTGGCCTGAGCTTTGGCTTTGGTGAAGGGCAGTTGGTGGTTCTCTGTCGCGCCTTTGGCGGCGACTTGATTGATGCCGAAGGCACCAAGTCGCTCCTGCTCGACAGCGCCGAAGCGCAGGAAGGCTTGCGCTGGCTCTACACCATGGCCGTTGAAGAGAAAATCCTGCCTGCGCCCGGTGACTTCCCGGCGGCGCAACTGGAAGGCAAGATTTCCATGAACTGGGGCGGTTCACTCAACGTGCGCAACTTCAAGCGCGATATCAAGGATGAGGCCGTTGCCAAAGCGCACCAGGGTCTCTTCCCCACCGATGCCAATGGCAAATTCCCCTCACAACTGCGCGGTGGCACCTGGAACATCCTCAAGGATAGCGCCCACCCGCAAGAAGCGTTCCAGTTTATCAAGCACATCACCAATACCGATGGCTGCTACAGCTTTAATCTGGTGGCTGGTCAGGGCGCCTTTGTCCGCCCCGATGTAGTCGATAAGCTGGTCGAGCAAGATCCGGTGCATGAATGGTTTATCCCGAACCTGGAAAATGGCATCCCAGCCCACGCCCCCGCCAACTCCCGCGGTCGCGAATACACCGATGCCTGTGCCCAATACTTGACCCTGCTCTTGGATCCGAACCAACCGATTCCGTTTGAACAAGGTCTGCAAGACCTGCACGACAACATCCAGAAGGTGTTGGAGATGGAACCGGCGGCGTAACCAATAATTACGAGTTACGAATTACGAGTTACGAATTGCAAACATCGTAACTCGTAATTCGTAACTCGTAATTCGTAATTCACACAGGAGTTTTGCGTGGCAACGATCACAGCAACCAGTAAAGCGCCCCCTGTGCCGAAGCGGCGTTCGCTTGAGCGACGGCGACAGAATTTTTATGGCTATCTCTTTCTGACGCCGTGGCTGCTCGGCTTCTTCGGCCTTTTTATCGGGCCGGGGCTGGCATCGCTTTATTTGAGCTTTACCAACTATAACATTATTGGTACATCCAAATTTGTCGGCCTGGAAAATTATGTACACATGTTTACCGCCGATGATCTCTTTTGGCCGTCGCTGGGGCGCACCTTTTATTTTGCCAGCCTAGGCGTGCCGTTGGGGGTTCTGGGGTCGATGTTCCTGGCGATTTTGCTCGATAGCAAATTGCGCGGCGTGTCGGTCTATCGCACCCTCTTCTTTATGCCGTCGTTGGTGCCGTTGGTCGCGTCGATCATTCTCTGGAAGTGGCTCTTGGACACCGACTTTGGCATTGTCAACCAGACTCTGCGCGATCTTGGCGTGGCCGACCCACCGGGTTGGTTTTCAGATCGACAAATGGCAATCCCGTCGCTGATCATTATGCGCCTCTGGACAAGCATCGGCGGCACGCAGATGATCATCTTTTTGGCCGGCTTACAGGGCATTCCCACCGAACTTTATGACGCCTCGGCGATTGATGGCGCTAACACCTGGCAACGCATTCGCAACGTGACCATCCCGCTGCTGACGCCGACCATCTTCTTTAACACTGTGTTGGGCATTATCGGCGCGCTGCAAACCTTTGAAGCAGCCTTCTTGCTCACGCCTGAAGGAGGCGGGCCGGCCTTTGCCACCTGGTTCTATGCGCTCCATATCTGGAAAAATGCCTTTGACTACTTTGAGATTGGCTATGCCGCCGCGCTGGCCTGGTTCTTTGCGCTCATCATTGTCGCCATGACGATCTTCCAGATGCGCATCTCGAAACGTTGGGTCTTCTACTACGGGGAATAGGAACAGGATTACGCTCATGGCAAGCACGACTAAACCCGTCACCGCCGTTATCCCGCCACGACCGGTGCGCACTGATCGCTCGTTGCACAACACCATCCGGCGCCGCCGCCTGATCGGCAAAACCATCACCTATCTGCTCTTGACGTTGGCCGGGCTGATGTTCTCCTTCCCCCTTTTCTGGACGGTTTCCAGTTCGTTGCAGACCTGGCAGGAGTTGCGTTCCTACACGCCCCATTTTTTCCCGGCGGTTCCCCAATGGGGCAACTATGCCGATGTCTTTGAGGCCGCACCCTTTGCTCGTTGGATTGGCAACAGCTTTATCATCGTCCTGATTACCATCCCCGGCACCATCCTCACGGCGACGTTGACCGCCTATTCCTTTGCGCGCTTTGAGTTTGTGGGCAAGCAGGTCTGGTTCATCCTGATGTTGGGCACCATGATGATCCCGGCGACGGTAACGCTGATTCCCCAATACCTGCTTTGGTTCCAATTGAAGATGATCAACACCTATGTGCCGTTGACCATTGGCAGTTGGCTGGGGGGTGGCGCCTTTATGGTCTTTATGTTGCGCCAGTTTCTCCTGAGCATCCCACGCGATCTGGATGAAGCGGCGACCATCGACGGCGCCAACCCGTTTCAGATCCTCTGGCGGGTGCTGGTGCCGCTGATGAAGCCGGCGCTCACCACTGTCGCCATCCTCACCTTCCTGGGCGACTGGAACAACTTTTTCGGCCCCTTTATCTACCTCAACCGCGAATATCTGTACACCGCCGCCGTTGGGATGCGCTACTTTCAATACCTGCCGTTGGAAACCAGCGACCCGCGCGACCATCTGCTCATGGCCGCCGCCGCCATTATGTCGATCCCGGTACTGGCGCTCTTTGCTGTCGCCCAGCGCTACTTTATTGCTGGCGTGGTGATGAGTGGGTTGAAGTTATGACAAGATGACAGGATGACAAGTTGACAGGATGACAAGTTGACAAGGTGACAGGGTGACTGAGCCAAGCTCAGTCACCCTGTCACCTTGTCAACACTAGACGGAGTATTTGTGAAGACACCGCTTATTTTAGCCCTCGATATTGGGACAACCTCCACACGCGCTTTATTGTTTGATGCGGCGGGACAACCGGTTCCCGACTGTTTGGCGCAAGTGTCGAACCACTTGGAAACAACCCAGGATGGCGGCGCAAGTTTTCAGCCTGATCAACTCTTTGACCACGTCGTCGCCGTCATTGATCAGGTGTTGCAACGCGCCGGCGACCGGGCCAAAGCAATCGGGGCGGTGGTGAGCGACACCTTTGTCGGCAATGTCATGGGGGTCAATGAGGCGGGTGATCCCATGACGCCCCTCTTTATTTATGCCGACACGCGCAACGCCACCGACGCCGAACAGTTGCGTGCGGAGTTGGGCGCGGCTGGGTTACGCGCCAGCCATGATCGGGTTGGCTGTTTGATCCACACCTCTTATTTGCCGGCGCGCTTTCGCTGGCTGGCGCGCACCCAGCCGGATGCCCTCAAGCGCAGTCGTTACTGGCTCTCGTTTGGTGAATATCTCTATTGGCAATTGCTGGGGCAACGCGCCGTCAGCTATAGCGTGGCCGCTTGGACAGGAATGCTGGATCGGCGGTCGCTGACCTGGGATGCCGAATGGTTGGCCGCGCTGCCGGTGCAACTTGAGCAACTTTCGCCATTGGTGGATGTTAATCAACCCATGCAGGGGCTGCTGTCACCGTGGGCGGAACGCTGGCCGGCGCTACGAGGAGTTCCCTGGTATCCAGCGATTGGTGACGGGGCAGCGGCGAATTTGGGTAGCGGCTGTGATCAGCCGACGCGCATTGCCTTAACCATTGGCACGACGGGCGCCATGCGGGTGGTGGTCGATCCAGCGCTGCCGCAGGTGCCGGATGGCTTGTGGCTCTATCGGGTTGCCGGCCATCAAGGACTGTTGGGCGGCGCGACTACAGAAGGGGGCAACCTCTTTGCCTGGCTGCGCGAAAGTTTGCAATTGCCGCCAATAGAAGAACTGGAAAAAGAACTGGCGGTGCGTGAACCGGCGGCGCATGGCTTGACGGTGTTACCCTTTGTGGCCGGCGAACGCGCTCCTGGCTGGCATGAACGCGCCCGCGCCAGCATCATCGGCTTTACTCTCAGTACACAACCGATTGACATTGTGCAAGCCGGCTTGGAAGCCATTGCCTACCGCTTTTCCCTCATCTATCGCCGAATCAAACCCTATTTGGCCACCGAGCAACACCAGATTATTGCCAGTGGCGGCGGTCTCCTCAGTTCACCCGCCTGGCTGCAAATCATGGCCGATGCCCTGGAGGAGCCGATTGTCGCCCTCACCGAAAAAGAGATTACCAGCCGTGGCATTGCCCTGCTGGGGTTGCAACAACTGGGCGTGATCGGACAAACCAGCGATCTACCACCGACCACTGGTCAGACCTACTGGCCGGATGCAGCCCAGCACGCTCGTCATCAACAGGCCATCGAACGCCAGGTGGCCCTCTATGATCTCTTGATTGCCCGTTCTGTCTAAACAAACCAGACATAAAGCATGATCTTGTAGGGGCGTTCCCCTACTGTTCTGTAAAAGAAGTCTTTATCGGTTGGTGTACACCGGGAAACGTGTGCTTTCGTCCCATAGGGACGGTTGAGTTTAGGGAGGAGAACATGATTATACTCGTCCTAAACTCAAGCGTCCCTACGGGACGGGTCAACCTGTCAAGACTCATTTTACAAAACACTACAGTTTTCCTATGGGGTTCGACCAATTGATAGCTAGTTCACAGACGGCCTGACTAGAATAAATAATATAGTATATTTAACTGGATGTTGCCGGCATCATTATTCAGTTTGAAGATGCGCACTTGCCAATCAGTGCTTCGTGGTTGAGGTTCAATGGTTGCACCCCATCTTTACCTGCGCAAGTGCGACAGTCACTCAACAGGGCGGAAGCTGCTCTTTAGCATCCGTTGGTGTTGACCTGAATAAGGAGTGTGAAACTATGGCGAAAGAATCACCATCGGGTTGGGGTAAGGTTTTTAGTGACAGTGAGATGGAAATTGCCTACCGGCTGGAAATTGCGAGCGTCACTGGATCCGGCTGGGGGTTAGGTCGCTCGCAGGAAGAGATCGAGCGGGAAGCACGTCGTCGCCTCAAAGAAAATCGCGATATGGACTATCCTGCACCAAAGCGAAGTAGTTCATTCTAAGTGAAGATCAACCATAAACAAAGCGCACTAGGTGATGTACACCTAGTGCGCTTTGTTTATGGTTGTCACTTTTGTCATGGTTTGTTGCCGATTTGTCATAAAAATGGCGAAGAAGTAACCGCTGGCGTGTCCCTTGGATTCATGCCGCAGTTACAACATTGTGCGTTCATTTCGCCCTGGCGTTGGCAGCGCGCCAGGCATCATGAGCAGCGACGATGACCCGTTGGGTCTCTGACCGCAGCATGAATCCGTCCAGTCTATCCACAGAACTCCAACTCACCGCCAGCGCATCATCCTGCGCAACCGCTTCGCCGGCAAGATGGGTGGCCCAATAATCAACCAAGACATAGTGATATTCGATTTCACCGGCAGTGTCATAGATAATCGGCTCAAAGGTAGCGATAAAGCCGCCAATGGCAATGGTGATGCCACACTCTTCCTGCACCTCACGGCGCGCTGCATCTTCCAATCGTTCACCCAGATCGATCAACCCGCCGGGTAACGACCATTCGCCGGCTCGCGGCGGTTTGCCCCGTTTGATCAGCAACACTTCACCTTGGCTATTGAGGACCACTACACCAACACCGACCAGTGGGGCAGCAGGGTAACGTCGATTGACGGTGATTGGCTTTGTCTTACGTTCGGTCATAGCCCTACTCTTCTATTATTGGTTATGTGGTTGGTTCCGCCCAAGCGTGAATGAAGGCGGGCAACTGTGTCCATTCAGCCAGAATGGCATCAGGCGTTACGCTATCGGCTAACGCTGCGTTATCAAATTGCACCTGGCTACTGGTGGGGAAGGCAGTCTGCACCGTTAGCGCGCCCAACTCAATGCCCCCCTGAATATCGCGTCGGAGATCGTCACCAACGACGACCACCTCATAGGGCAAGGCGTCCCACCGTTCCAGCACCAGATTGAACATTTGCGGGTCAGGCTTGCGATATTCAACCGTGGCGCTGGTCAAACAGAGATCCAGATAGGGGCGTAGTCCCAGATAATCAATGGTGCGCTGGAAGACGCGGTCACAGTTGTAGTTGGCAAGAATGGCTAGTTTATATTTTTTCGCGTGGAGCGTTTTGAGCATATCAAGCACCCCCGGATGCAACCGCCAGGCGCTCATCTCCGGCGCGTAGAAAATATCGACGGCCCGGCGTAACACGTCGGGGTCCATGCGACTGGCCGGGTAGCCATAGAATTGGAGCAAAAAGCTCATGGCGTCGTCGGCAATATGTTCTTCCCGCTCTTCGTCCGATTTCTCCTGGGCAAAGCGCCGCGCCTCGACAATCTGCGTCCAGAAGTCCGCCGGCAGCAGATCCATACCGGTGCTGCGCATGTAGGCTTCGGCAGCCTTGGCGCCCTCGGCCATCAATTCGTCCAGCGGACGGGGCAAGTAGGCCAGCGTATCATCAAAATCGAAGATCACCCCTTGCACCAGCCGCAGCGACGGCAGCGCCTCTGTATCGGTTAACTCCGGGAAAAAGTTTTCGGTGAGATGGGCCAGTTTTGTAGCATCCAGGGGCGCAGCAGCCATCTCCTCAACTTTTTCTTCAGTTGGCGCCGGTTTGGCCACTTCACGCGGCGGACCAAAGATCGCATATTGTTCCGCCGAAGTGAGCGCCCGCCCCTCGGCGCGTACACGTGCGAGAAACTTTTCTTTCTCCTCAGGAGTTAACGGCTCCATTGCCGGTGGTAATTGATCAGCCATATTCTCCTAAGCTCGTTAAGCTCGTTCCAACGCGCCCCGTAGGCTCCCGCCGTTGGAATGCCGATGGGACGCTCTGCGTCCAGGGGCGCGGAGCGCCCTACCTCGGCGCCCACGCAGAACATGGGGGCCAGCAACTTTATGATAATTGTTCAACGAACGCCGCTGTCGTCTTCGCCCGTACCTCATCCAACGTGGCGCCCGGCATCAGTTCGGTGAGCGTTAACTGCCCAGCCAGGAAACGGAAGACGGCCAGATCCGTGATCAGAACATCGACGGCGGCGGTGGCGGTTAAGGGCAAGGTGGAGGTCGGCACGATTTTGGCTTCCCCTTCGCGCGTCGTATGTTCCATCGTCACAATCAACCGTTCGGCGCCGGAAGCCAGATCCATTGCGCCGCCGACGCCCAACAGCGGTTTGCCGGGGACGGCCCAGTTTGCCAGATTGGCCGCCTCGTCCACTTGCAAGCCACCCATAATCGCCACGTTGACATGACCGCCGCGGATCATGGCAAAGGAAGTCGCACTGTCAAAATAGCTAGCCCCTGGCAGCGCTGTCACTGGAATTTTGCTGGCGTTGATCGGGTAATCGAGCGCCCCGCCGGCGGGCGGTTCCGGCCCAACGCCCAACAGGCCATTTTCGGTATGCAGAATAATGCCATGCGCCGGCGTGATCAGATCGGCCACCAGGGTCGGAATGCCCACGCCCAGGTTAACCACGTCGCCCGGTCGTAATTCGGCCAGCGCCCGTTTAACCATGTTCATGCGAATCTCATCGACCTTTTTCACACTGGCCGCCACCGACGCTGATGACCCCAACTCGGCCTCCGTCACATGGGCTTGCACCAGATAGTCGACAAAGCAACCTGGCGTGTGAATCTGGTTCGGGTCTAATTCACCCACTGGCACAATCTGTTCCACTTCGGCAATCACCAGATCAGCGGCCATCGCCATTGCCTGGTTGAAATTGTTCTCCGTCATACGGTAGATGAGATTACCGGCGGTGTCGGCTTGCCAGGCGCGGATCAGTGCCACATGGCCCCGGAGCGCCGGCTGGAAGACATACGCCTTGCCATTGATCCATTTGGTCTCCCGCCCCTCGGCCAGTACTGTACCGGCGGCAGTCGGCGTATAAAAGCCGCCGATGCCTGCCCCACCGGCCCGAATCGCCTCGGCCAGCGACCCTTGGGGCAACAACTCAAATTCAATTGCGCCCGACTGCGCCGCGGCGACGGCTTCGCGATTGCTGGTAAAGAAGGAGCCTATCGCCTTCTTGATCTGCCCGTTGCGCAGCAGCCGCCCACCGCCCAATCCGGCCTCGCCCACATTGTTGGCGACATAGGTCAACTCCCGCACGCCCGTTTCCGCCAGGGCATGGAGCAAGTGGGTCGGGTTGCCCGTCATGCCAAAGCCGCCTACCAGGATCGTGTCCCCTGATTTTACCAACGTGGCGGCGTCGGCTACTGTAATCTGTGGAACGGTTTTCATAAAGGCTTATCTCACCAGTTCAACAATCGTTGCTTCACCTTGCCCGACACCCACACAAAGGGTCGCTAACCCGTAGCGCATGGTTTCGCCGGCAGCCGCTCTACGTTGCATTTCATAAATCAGCGTCGTGAGAATACGCGCCCCCGAACAGCCCAAGGGATGACCGAGCGCAATCGCACCGCCATTGACATTGGTGATCGCTTCGCTTAAGTTCAGTTCCCGCAGGACAGCCAGCGCTTGCACGGCAAAGGCTTCGTTGAGTTCGGCCAGGTCAATATCGGCGATGGTCAACCCGGCGCGTTGCAATGCTTTGCGCGTGGCGTTGACCGGCCCCAGCCCCATCACCCGTGGATCGACTCCCGCCGCTGCCGAACAGACCCAGCGCGCCAGCGGCTTGATCCCTAGTTCGTCCGCTTTTTGTCGGGTCATCAGCACCAAGGCACAGGCGCCGTCATTCAGGCCGCTGGCGTTACCGGCTGTCACGGTGCCGCCTTTGCGGAAGGCTGGACGCAATTTGCTCAGTTCGTCCAGGCTGGTCGCCAGTTCATAGCCGTTGGTCGTCTTGTTATAGCGGGGATGTTCATCGGTGTCAAACAGCAGCGGATCGCCGCGGCGTTGGGGAATGGCAACCGGCACAATCTCGTGCTTGAAATAGCCTTGATTGAGGGCATGGACGGCACGCTGTTGACTCTGCAAGGCAAAGCGGTCTTGTTCTTCCCGGCTGATCGGCCCGCCGGCAAGCTGACCGGCGCAACTCATCTCATAGATATTTTCCGCCGTTTCCCCCATCGCTTCCAGCGGAAAAAGCGCCTCCATCTTCGGGTTCGGGTAACGCCAGCCGAGCGAGGTGTCATACATGGTCACATTGCCCGACGGGCCAAAGCCCTCCGAGTTTTTGGGCAGTGAATAGGGGGCGCGGGTCATGCTCTCGACGCCGCCGGCGACATAGACCTCCCCTTCACCACAGGCAAGGGCGCGTGCCGCCTGGTTGATGGCGTTGAGACCGCTGGCGCAGAGCCGGTTGACTGTCACGCCGCCGACGTGATGTGGCAAACCGGTCAGCAACAAGCCCATACGCGCCACATTGCGGTTGTCTTCACCGGACTGATTGGCGCACCCAAAGTAGACTTCTTCGATCAGCGCCGGATCGATGCCAGCGCGATCCACGGCGGCTTTAATGGCGATAGCGGCCAGATCATCCGGTCGCACCTGTGAGAGCGCCCCCCGGATGCGCCCGATGGGGGTGCGCACAGCGCTGACAATGACAACTTCGTTCATAGATTTTCCCTTGTCAGTGGTGGTTCAAGTCAGGTAAAGACGGGTGACGCCCCGATAGGTATCTAATTCAAACACAATATCCGCCAGCCGTTGCGCACAAGCAATACAATACTTCCGATCACGCGTCACGCGTTTCAGATTGCTAATGGTTAGAATGGGCAGGCTGGTTGGGGTGACAAAGCGACGCACCACATGTTCTAAAGATTTCTCGCGGTCTTTGCCCGTGCGATTGCCTGTAACTAACAAACAGTTGTTTATCTGGCAAAAGCGCCAGATTGCTTCGTCCCCCGTCCCTTTGGCAAGACCAGCCTTTTCCCAACTGAGCAATTCGATGTCGAGTAATTCAACAAATCCCAAATGATTTAGTTCCGCAAAGATCGCTTCGACCTGACCAAGACAGTTCTCATCACTCAGAATGTACAGCGTTGCCATTTTCACTCCACAAATGTCGATGTTTTTCGCGCAGTGCATAAAAGGCGGCGCGTTTAGGGGTCATTGGCAATTCGCTAATTAACTTTTCGCGTTCCGCCGCAATGGCGCGATGGTAGCGCTCGTTTTCGGCCTTCTTGGCCAGCAATTCGGGCAATTCGGCTTCCAGTTCCGCCCGGTGTTCTTCAATATATTCCAGCGCGACTTGCACTTGTAAAGGCTTGAGATTGTGGATCACACAAATGGCAAAAAAATCATCACCCTCTTGTTGTGACAGTAGCACATCATAGATCGACGTGCGGCTGTCACTGATCATTGGGCCAAGTTCGGTTTCAATGACGCTATAACCGGTAAAACTCATGGGCCGCCTCTCTTTTGCATACAAGACTATGCTTCCTCTTCATCGGCGTCATCTGCTGCCGTATCATCTGCCGTTCTATTATACATGAGCGTCTGCATTGCGGCTAGTTCTTCCGCTTCCAGCCGCTCCCGCTCGTGCTTCCAATACGTGCGTTCGGCGACCAGGGTGTCTCGTTCCGCCGGGGTGAGATGACCCAAGATTTTGTCCCGCTCCAACTCATATTGAGCGTGGCGGCAATAGGCGCCGGCCAGAAATTGATTCGGTTCATCGACAAAGCCAAAGCGATGATGCCAGGCGCGACTCTCTTCATTGCCCAACCAGAACCGGCTGGTGAAGGTGTGGTAGCCGGCGGTGGCCAACTCGTTTACCGCCGTGGCGACCAACGTGGTGGCGACGCCCTTGCGGTGCCATTGCGGAACGACAAAGAGCAGATCCAAAAAGGGTTGCCCATTCTTCTTCTCGACAATAAAGGCCGCCCCGATAATCGTTGTCTGATCCAAGGCAACCTGGGAAGCCGGCAAGGGCTTGCCGCGTTTACCGGCAAAGTAGCCCGCCAATGTCTCTTCGGCGGCGCTCTGGATGGCGGCCAACTGCCAGTCGCAATAATCAATGGTATCTTCAAACCCGGCCACGTAGGCTGTGTACAACCCTGGCTGATCGGCTTCGACAATGGAGCGGACGGCGCAACTGGGTGTCACGGGGCGCGGCTGCACTGTCATGGCAGTCGTCACCACGCCGCTATGGCTGGGGGTAATATGCGCTTGCCCATCCCAATATTCATATTTCCACCCCAATTTGCGGGGCATGACATGGAACTCATCGATGGTCATGGGAATATGTTGACTTTTCATCGTAAGCGATGCTTTCACAAGAACTGCCTGAGCGCAGCATTTCAATTTGGGGCGCCCGTCGAGATAGTATATACTTCGACGCTACACACTGGGTGTCCAGTGATAATGACCAAGTTTAATACCTTTTTGCGTTTATGCAAAGGTACTCTATCGTTTACCGACCATTGATGATAAGGAGACGGTTGAATGGATTCACGCTTTCACGATACGGATGTTGCTTTGAGTGTTGCGCTAAAGCGGACAATTGCCGAAATTCGTGGAGATAGTGTTACGCTTCAGCAACTGTTGGGCTTGATCGGCGAACAAGGGCTGCTGGCCTTTTGCACGATCTTGACGATTCCGTTCTTACTTCCCGTTTCGATTCCGGGGGTCAGCACGGTCTTTGGGCTGGTCATTATTTTTATCGGCATTAGCGTCACCCTCAATCGCGCGCTCTGGTTGCCCGAACGCATCTTGCGCCACGAGTTGACCCGTGACCATCTCGTGCCGGTCTTGGAAAAAGGGATTCACTTCTTTGTCCGGCTGGAACAGTGGATGGGGGTGCGTCTCCGGCAATTGACCGAAGGCGATCTGATGAATCGACTCAACGGTCTGGCGTTGACGGCCGGTGGTGTGCTGCTACTCTTTCCCTTGAGTTTCATTCCCTTTTCCAATACCTTGCCGGCGCTGGCGGTATTACTCCTGGCGTTGGGAATGCTCCAGCGCGATGGCTTTTTTATTGTCGCCGGCTATGGCGTGCTGGGCTTGACGGTTCTCTACTTTGCCGGGCTGGCGTTGGCGGTTTTCTTTGGTGGACAAAGCCTGCTATCGGGTCTATAAAATCAACAACAAATATCCTCCACAATAGGCGCTACCGGCAGTTGCGCTACAACAATGGCAAAGTCGGTTAGCGCCGCCTTCTCAAGCCACCCCAGTCCCTTACACGCTGCCTGTAACCTCTGCCAACGCTACCGACCGTCCCCAGTCAACCGAACGGGCGATGGCTACCATCGCCCGCATGGCGGCAATTCCATCGTCAATGGTTGCCCCTTGCTGGGGAACACCATGCAGAATGGTGTCGGCAAAGCCTTCGATCTGGCGTTTGTAGGTGTACGCATCTTCGCCCAGCACGCGATGATATTGGCGATCCGCTGTGGAAAAGCACTCGACATGGCTGGCTTTGTGATACCAGGGCAGATAGGCACGACCTTGGACGCTGCCATGTTCGCCAAAAACTTGAAAACCCTCCTCAAAATCGCCTCGAATCGGGATGATTAAATCGAGATGCCCCACGCTACCATCAGCAAAATCAACCGCGACAAACCAACAGTAGGCGTCAAAGCGATGGGCGGTGCGGGCTTGCACCTGGACGATCTCGCCGCCGAAAAAGCGGGCGGTGTCCACCAAATGGCTGCCGTGGGTGAGCATAAAATAGCGCGGCTTGTCAGCTTTGGGGTTGCCGGCGGGTTTACGGGCATTGCTGCTGGCGATGGGCAGCGGCTGAAGATTATCGGTCATGGTGTAGCGATAGACCGAGTCGTAATACCAAGCTTTGAGCGCCATGCGCTGTCCCATTTGTTCCTGGATAAAGGTGTGGGCAAAGGCAAAACCGGGGTCAAAGCGCTTGTTGTTACCAATTTGCAAAACCAACCCTGTCTCTACCACAACCTGACGCAGGGCTTCACATTCTTCAACGCCCACACCCAACGGCTTTTCCACCAGCACATGTTTACCAGCCAGCAGCGCCCGTTGCGCCAGCGGCACATGAAATTGATCAGCCACGCCGATGATGACCGCATCAACCTGCGGATCAGCCAGCATAGCATCAAAATCAGTATAGGTGATCTGCGGTTGGTGAATCGCCGCGGCGCGTTGCAACAAATCTTCCGCCGCGTCACAAATGGCGACCAATTCGGCATTGCGCGCTTTGCGGGTGGCGTCGAAGTGGGCCGCTTGGGCAATCGGGCCGGCGCCCAGAATGCCGACACCTAGCAGCTTTGGTTCTTTTTGGATCATGAGTTAAACAATTTCTAGGGTTGGATTGGCGGCGCCGTCGAGGCGCGTACCACCAATTCCACCGGCAAGGTGACAGTTTGGGGCGGCAGTGAATTCTTCTGACGTACCAGTTCCAAAATCGTACGTCCGGCCAATGCGCCGAGTTCAGCTTTGGGCGTGCGCACGGTGGTCAGCGGTGGGGAAAAATAAGCAGCGCTGGTGATGTCGTCATAACCAATAAGAGAAATGTCTCCGGGTACCGTTAAGCCGGCCTGACGAATGGCATGGAGTGCGCCCATCGCCAACACATCGTTATGGGTAAAGACGGCGGTTGGGGGTTCCGCCAACGCCAGCAACTGTTGCATGGCCTGAGCGCCTGCCGTCTGCCCCGCCGCGCATTCGCACACCAGGCGAGAATCATAGGGAATGCTGGCGGCGGCCAAGGCGTGTTGATAGCCGGTAAAGCGTTCCCGGCTGAGCGCACTGCTGGGGGTACGTTTGAGCAAAGCGATGCGACGATGGCCGAGATCGATCAGATGCTGGGTCGCGATGCGACCACCTTGCTTTTCGTCCATGACAATACAATGGAGATCCGGCAGGTCATGCTCCAACACGACAACCGGGATCTGGGCCTGCACCAGCGGTTGGATCAACGCCACCGGGTCATCGTGCGGGGTGATCACTACGCCGTCCACCTGTTTCGCCCGCAGGATCTGCACAAAATGCTCTTCGCGCGTATGTTCCCGATCACTGTTACAAAGCAGCAACAGAAAGCCCTCTTTGCGGCAGGCGCTCTCGATCTCATGGGCAATCTCGGCAAAAACCGGATTCATAATATTGGGCAGAATCAACCCAATGGTCGAACTTTGTTGCAAACGGAGACTGCGGGCCAGTTCATTAGGGTAATAACCTAGCTCGGCAATCGCTTCTTCCACCTTGAGCCGGGTTTCGGGCGCCACCGGGCGGGGGCCATTGTTGAGGACGTAGGAAACCGTGGCGACAGAAACGCCAGCGCGTTCGGCCACATCTTTATGTGTAACTCGTTTAGACGTCATGACGACCAGTGACAATTCATGCTACTCAACCTGGGAGCCTGCTTTCAAAAAATCAACAACCCGATCAAGGGTAGCGGTAAAATTAACGGACGTGTCAAAGTAGGGCAAGCCATACTTTTGACATTCGGCCTGCACCCATTGACTTATCGCTTTGAGCCGGGCGACCATTGCCAACAATGCCTCATCACTTTCGTGGCGTAACCAATCATTATTGCCGCCGTCAAAGTGGCGAAGCTGCTGCACTTTGATCAACGGATCGATCGCAGTATAGCCAACAAATGCCGTGCGCACCTGACCGGGGAATCGGCGGCTCAATTCAGCGGCGACTTGGGGTTGCAACTGAACGCCCTCCAGCAGATACTCTTCGCTATTTTCCAGCATCGCCGTCGCCATTGCCTTGATGATTGGGGCCAACTGGGCAGCAATCTGTCGATCATCCTCATTCGGATCGACGCCCAGTTGCGGCGCCGCATGACAACCCATCATCAAATAATCAAGCGCAAAGAAAGGCGTCCCTGTCTCTATCAAAAAACGCCGCGCGATGGTCGATTTTCCCGTCCGCGCCACCCCGCCAAGCAAATAAAGCATAACTTCCCGATCTCGTGTCCATGGTCTCTGTAGGAACGCAGGTTGGACGCGCTGCGTCCCCGTCTGCCGTATCTAGGACGCGAAGCGTCCCATCGGGTTCCCACGCAGAGCGGTGGGAACGAGCAAGATGTTACCGATTCTTGCGTTCGTCGATGATGACGGCGGCGACAATAATCGACCCTTTGACAATGGTCTGCCAGTAGGCTGAGACATTGAGTAAGTCCAAGCCGTTGTTGAGTACGCCGATGATCAACGCGCCCACCATCGTCCCCCAGATCGTGCCAATGCCGCCGGAGAGGCTGACGCCACCAATGACAGCAGCAGCAATGGCGTCCAATTCATAGCCAACGCCCAACCCGGCCTGACCGGACCCAATGCGCGAAGTCAGCACCAGCCCGGCCAACCCGGCCAGGAGACCAGCGATGGTATAGACGCCAATTTTGATCCGCCCCACATTCAACCCGGAGATGCGCGCCGCTTGTTCATTGCCGCCAATGGCATAAATGTGCCGACCAAAGCGCGTGTTGTTGAGCATAATATGGGCCACAATGGCGACGGCTAACAAAATCAAAATCGGGATCGGAATACCCATATCCGGTTGGTTCGGCACCGGCATGACCTTAAAGATTTCACCCTGCCCAATGTAATTGAAGGTATCGGTCAGACCGCTCACAGGACGGTTGGAATAGATCAAGGCAAAGCCACGCGCAACGGTCATCATGCCCAGCGTGGCGATAAAAGGCGGGATGCGAAAACCGGCGATAAGGGCACCATTCACCCAACCACAGGCCGCGCCGACGAGGAGTGCAGCCAGGATCGGGACAATCAACGGCAATTGGATCCCCGGAAACTTAGCATCATGCCAATCCGGTTGCTGGGCGAGACTGGCAACAATGACGGCAGAGAGCGCCAAGACCGAGCCGGAGGAGAGATCGATCCCGGTGGTGATAATCACCATTGTCACCCCGATGGCAATCAAACCCACCACCGAAATCTGGCGTACAATGTTGAGCAAATTGCGCGGCGACAAGAAGGCATCGGAAAGCAGCGCCATTGCGATGAACATGGCAATAAAGATCAGGACAATGGCATACTTGCGAATAAAGGCGCCCAACCAAGCGCGGTTGGCGTCTCTGCTTTGGGATTTGGCAAAGGTGGATGTGGACATGGTTTTTCTCAGAATTGAGAGACTGAGAGATTAGGAGATTGAGAGACTTTCTAACCAATCTCTTAATCTATCAATCTCCTAATCTCCGATCCCTACACAAATAAGAGATCGCAAAAACTACTAATTCATGGTATATTGTCCGGTTGCGGCCCGCATGATGTTTTCTTGCGTAGCCTCAGCCCGGATAAATTCGCCGCCGATTTTCCCTTCGTGCATCACCAGCACACGGTCACTCATGCCCAGGATTTCGGGCAATTCGGAAGAGATCATGATAATCGCTTTGCCTTCTTGCGCCAGCTTGCACATTAATTTGTGAATTTCCGCCTTGGCGCCCACGTCAATGCCGCGCGTCGGCTCATCCAAAATCAATACATCCGGCGAGGTGAGCAGCCAACGCGAGACCAGCACTTTCTGTTGATTGCCGCCCGACAACAATTTGATCACCTGATCCATATTGGGCGTGCGGATCTCCAGACGCCCCTTTTCCTGGCGACAAACCTCTTCAATCATCTGCTTTTTGAGGAAGCCATTGGTCTCGTAGTTGCGTAAACTGGCGATCATCATGTTGTCGCGCACGGGTAGAACACCCATAATCCCCGTCAGCTTGCGGTCTTCGGTCAGCAACGCCATGCCGTGGCGGATGGCGTCGGCGGGCGATTTGATGGCGGCTTTTTTGCCGTGAATGGTGATCTCACCGCTATCAATTGGATGAATGCCAAAAATTCCTTCAATAACTTCCGTGCGTCCGGCGCCCATCAACCCCGCCAGCCCCAAAATTTCCCCCCGCCGCAGGTCAAAACTGACATCGCGCACAATGCCATTGCGCGTTAAATTGCGCACGGAAAGCACCACCTCGCCAATCGGCGCCTCTTCTTTGGGGAACATATTAGTCAACTCGCGTCCGACCATCATCGTGATCAAGTTGTCGCGATTGGTTTTCTCGGCGGGAACGGTGGCAATGTGGGCGCCATCGCGCAGGACGGTAATGTCATCGGCGATCTGGAAGACCTCGTTCATCTTGTGGGTGATGTAGATGATCGCCACCCCTTTTTCCCGCAGCGACCGAATCATCTTAAACAGATGGGCCACTTCCCGCTCCGTAATGGCCGAAGTCGGTTCATCCATGATGATCAAACTGGCGTCGTAGGAGATGGCTTTGGCAATTTCAACCATCTGCGTGTTGGCGACGCTCAGCTCTTTCATGACGGCGTTGGGGTCAATGCGAATCTCCAGGCGGTCGAGCAAGGCTCTGGTATCGGCGACCAGTTTCCGCCAATCGATCATACCCAAACGCCCCACCGGCTCGCGCCCCAAGAAAATATTTTCAGCGACGGTCATATATGGCACGGGCGCCAGTTCCTGATGGATCATGGCAATGCCCAGTTTGAGAGCCGTTTGGGTATCGGGGATCGCCACGGTTTTGCCGTTGAAGGTAATAGCGCCGCTGTCCGGCGTATAGATCCCGTTGAGGATCTTCATGAGCGTCGATTTCCCGGCGCCATTTTCGCCCATCAACGCATGAACCGTCCCCTTGCACACCGTCAACCCCACATCCTGCAACGCCTTAACGCCGGGAAACGCCTTTGAAATATGCTCCATGACGAGGATGGGGTCGTGGTTCATGCTGCGTTCTCCTGACAATAAGAATTACGAATTACGAGTTACGAATTATGATCTCCGTAACTCGTAATTCGTAACTCGTACTACTTCATATATTCCTTATAATTCTCCGGCGTCACCAGTTCGTAGTCAACCCAGACGAGTTGTTCCACAGTTTCACCACGAGCGAGGGCGATGGCCGTCTTGACGCCGCCTTCGCCTTGGCCGGCCGCGTTCTGGAAGACGGTGACGTTGAGCTTGCCCTCATCCATCATGGCAAGTGCGTCGGGCGAGGCGTCGACGCCGCCGACGAGGATCTGCCCCAGTTTACCGGCTGCTTCGATGGCCTGCAAAGCGCCAATCGCCATTTCATCATTGTTCGAGGCAACACAGTCGATCTGGTCGCCGGTGGAGAGCCAGTTTTCCATCAAGGCCAAGCCTTCGGCGCGGCTCCAGTTGGCGGTGTCTTCCTTGATGATCTGGATGTCGGGATTCTTTTCTACAATTTCCTTCACACCGGCGGTGCGCATTTGGGCTGCTTCCTGGCTCAGGTTGCCGTTCATGAGGACACAGTTGCCCTTGCCGCCCAGTTGCTCGGCCAGCCATTCCATCTGCAAGCGCCCGGCAATAATCGAGTCAGAGCCGACATAGTAGACGCCTTCGGGCAGATTGGCCGGCTTGCGGTTGACGTAGACCAGCGGAATACCGGCATCGGTGGCCAGCTTGGTGGCCGGGTCGGTGGCATCCGTGTTCGGTGGGATCAAGATGATCGCATCAACGCCTTGGGTGACAAAGTTTTCGACTTGGCCCAACTGGGTGGCGACATCTTCCTTGGAATCGACCATGATCAGCTCGACGCCTTCCTGGGTGGCGGCGTACTCGGTGATCGCATCGCGCAGGATAGTGAGCCACAGATCATCAAACAACATGCTGACGCCAATTTTGATCGTCTCACCGGAAGCGTCAGCCGCCGGGGCATCGGCAGCCGGGGCCGCCCCACCACCGGGGGCCGGCGCAACACAGGCGCTGAGGGCAACGGCCAACAGCATAATGACGGCGAACAGGGACACAATTTTGTGGTGTCGCAACATCGTTCATTCCTCCTTGGTGCTTGCATTGGTAACAGCTTGAACGGACGCAAAATTATCGTTCACACGCCGACAGAAACGCACAGTTGGCATGGTGCGGGTAAGGAAGTTTCTGTATTCGTGTTAACTTCAATACATTGGCGAATACAATTTGCAATACTGATTAGCCGCAGGGGAAAAGGCGTCTTGATTCAACAATGGAGCGCTATATGTTTGGGAAGCTTGCTGTTTCATCTAATCGATTAGAGCGGCTGAAGCGTAACATATTCTTCAGGATTGTGTCAAATTAGCAACAGCAAATCTGCGATTTATAGTGATCCTACGTGAGTTTTGGCAACCTGACAGGTTGCCAAAACTCACGTAGGATCACTATATCCATTATGCTAGGCAGTGGTGATGAAACGCCGCCCCGCCTATGGCCACGCGAGCCATGAACGAACCGGCATTGATCTCAAGCGCCAACCTTATTTGCTCGGCGTGATGGTATAGGTGCTACCCTGGCGCGTCATAAATTTGGCGCTACCCGGGCGAATTTGCTCTGTAGTCGCAGCACGCCCGTCAACCCACACCTGAATTGGTGCTTGATAAGTGATCTGACAAGCTTGTCCCAATGCCGAATCGATCGTTGCACGAACCAGCTTTCCGGCGCGCCATTCGATGTCCACGGTAAAGCCGCCTCGTGCGCGCAGCCCTTTGACGGAGCCGTCTTGCCATGTTGTCGGCAGCGCCGGTAGCAGATGCAATTCCCCGGCGTGACTTTGCACCAACATCTCGGCAATGCCGGCAGTGGCGCCAAAGTTGCCGTCGATCTGAAAGGGGGGATGGGCGTCGAAAAGATTGGCATAAACACCACCGCCTTCCATGACAACCCCGGTCTGTTCGACCAAATTCAGCATGACACCCAACATCTTCAACGCATGGTCGCCATCGCCGAAGCGCGCCCAAAAGTTGATCTTCCAGGCCATCGACCAGCCGGTGCCACCGTCGCCACGTAATTGCAGCGAGCGCATGGCCGCGTTGAAGAGAGTCGGCGTCCCTGCGTGGGTGATCTGCCGGCCAGGGTGGAGACCAAAGAGGTGCGAGACATGGCGGTGCTGGTCGTTAGGATCATCCCAATCGACCGACCACTCCTGCAACTGCCCGTGTTGGCCGATTGGGCAAGGGAGGAGTCGGTCACGCGCTGCCAGAATCTCCGCTTGAAAATCGGCATCAATGCCCAAAATAGCCGCCGCTTCGCTACAGTTGGTGAACAAGTCCCAGATGATCGCCATGTCCATCGTCGAAGCTGCGCTCACGGCAGCGTGCTGACCGTCCGGTGTGGTGAATTTATTCTCTGGCGAGGTCGATGGCGCGGTGATAAGATGGCCCTGCCCATCCTCAATCAGCCAGTCCAGACAAAACTGAGCAGCGCTCTTCATGACAGGATAGGCTTGCTCGCGTAGATAGTCTACATCGCCGCCAAAGGCATAATGTTCCCACAGGTGTTGACAGAGCCACGCCCCGCCCATCGGCCAGCAGGCCCAGACCGGGTCGCCATCGCCATACGCGCCGACCTGCCCAGAATGCCGCCAGAAATCGCTGTTATGGTGCGCCACCCAGCCGCGACAGCCATAGTTGACGCGCGCCGTCTCCGTCCCGTTGACGCTTAGTTCACGAACAAAGTCCAATAACGGTTGATGACATTCGGCCAGATTGGTCGTCTCTGCCGGCCAATAGTTCATTTGAGTGTTTATATTGATCGTGTAATTGCTGCTCCACGGCGGGCGCACCATGTCGTTCCAGATGCCTTGGAGATTGGCCGGTTGCGTGCCCGGTCGCGAACTGGTGATGAGCAGGTAGCGACCATATTGGAAGAGCAACGTGAGTAACTGTGGATCATTACCCATCTGGAAGGTGCGAATGCGCTCATCAGTGGGCAACGCTGCCGCGGCGGTTGTCCCCAGATCCAACACAACCCGCCGGAAGAGCGCCTGGTGGTCGGTCAAGTGCTGGCTCAACAGGGCGTCATACCCCTTGCCTGCCACAGCGTTGAGCGCACTTTGTACAATCTGGGCAACCTCCGCTTGCGAGCGACCTGGCACTTGATCAAAACCAACAAAACCAGTAGCCGCCGTTAGATAGAGGGTGACGGCATCCGCATTGGTGACATGCAGCCCCGTCGCATCATATTGCACCGAACCGCCGGTTGTCACTGCCGTGAGCGCCGCAGCAAAGTTTAGCCCTACTCCTGTCTCCGCTTCGGCATAGATCACCGCCGGTTCAACCTTGCGATAACTTGGCTCGACATGGGCGGGCGCTTTCCCTGTTAAGCATAAGACGGACGGCGCGACAGCCGTGACGCGATGATGTAATGGACTATCCAGCTTGGCGGTAAAGGTGAGTTGACCGGGGTGGTCGCAAGTCAACTGTACAATCACCGCTTGGGCCGGTGTGCTGATGAACACCTGGCGCGTATAGGTGATGCCATCGACGGTGTACTGTGTCGTCGCCACGGCGCTGTCGAGATCCAGATCGCGGTAGTAGGTGCTGGTTGCCTCGCCATGTGCAAAGTGGAGATGGAGATCGCCCAGTGGCTGATAGGATTGGGTAAAAGCACCTTGTAGCGCTTTGGTGCGCCGATCCGCTTCGACATAATCACCGGCCAAGATGGCTTCGCGTACACTGGGTAAGGCGGCTTGCGCCCCCGGCGTATTCCAGGCTGGCGTCGGCCCGGACCAGAGTGTATCTTCGTTAAGTTGTAGCCGTTCGCTGGCAACGCCGCCAAAGACCATGGCGCCCAGACGACCATTGCCGACCGGCAACGCTTCGACCCACTGCGTCGCCGGTTGGCGATACCAGAGTTTGAGAGGGGAGGTGGTTGGTTGGTTCATGGATGATTCTACTTGTATGGTTATGGCTCTTTGAGAAATGGGATAGGGGTATTATGCCACAATAAGGACGCCTCCAACGAATGTGTAGGCGCTTCGTGACAGTCCATGCAGGAATTCCATACCGCACCGACGCCAAGCGTTTATCTGGTAATCGGCCCCAGGTGTGTCCACAGGATGTCGAGCAATGGCTGCTTCTGATCAGTGAGCCAGGCCACCATCTGCTGCATGTCATGCACCTTTTCCAGCGGGTAGACCCCCTTGCCCTCCGCAATGCCACGGCCAAACCACCAGACCGCCGAGGTGGCGTAACCGACGCGAATTAACCAGGGAATGGCTTCGATTTCGGGCTGGGTGAGCCGTTGCTGCCGACCATAGCCGCGACAGAAATCGGCGGCACTACACAAGGGCTGCGGGTTTTCCCATAAGCGTGTCGTGAAGACCAACCCGGAAGCCAGATCCATCGCCCGCACATCCGGCCCGGCAAACTCAAAATCGAGAATGGCGACAATATGCCCGTCGGCATAGAGGGTGTTGCTGGGGTTGAAATCGCAGTGGATAACCTGGCGGGGCAAAGCG
Source organism: Caldilineaceae bacterium (assembly GCA_026645575.1). The sequence goes on along the minus strand of JAPKMW010000078.1, from coordinate 14,261 downwards.
GTAAACGGCCCTTGGAGAAAGGTGCGTAAGTTCGCTAATTCGGCTCGCCACCAGCCAAAAAGCTCTTCATTTTCAACGGTCGCCGGCAAGCTAAGTTGTTGGGGCGATAGCTGATAGGGATCAGGGAGATGGGAATGGGTCTGCTCTAAGACACCAAAAAGCGTTGTCTCCGGTCGTGGCGTCATGGGATAGCGCGCCAATACGCTGTGCAGTTCGGCCAAGGCGGCGCCCATTGCTTCCATTTGCACCGACGCCGTATACAATGGTCGCGCACCGACGACATAGGGGATGAGTAGTTGTATGCCACCGGCGGTTGTCACCACCGTTTCGCCGGTGCGGGTCAAGACTGGCGTAGGTGTCTGAAAGGAAAGTCCCTGACTTGCCAGCCAAACCAGCAATTCATGTTCGTAGCGGAGGTTGGCTTGTGGTTTGTCGGTCGCCAGCGTCTTCAGCACGAAATCGCCGGCGCCGCTATGAATGCCAAGAATCATATTATTCAAACCGCTGGCGATTTCAAAGCTACTGATTGGCGGCGTCAAATCGTAGTTGATGAGGAGTGTGTCAACCCAATTGTGCATGAATTTCACCTACTTTATACGGTTTGCCGACGCCGCAGCCAGAAAAAGACAACGCCAATCACCAGGAGAGCCGCCGCGATTGCCAGCCAGAAATTGTGCAAGACAACGGCGATTAACGTGACCACCCCCCAAATGACCAGCGCAACGATAAAGGTGACAATCCCGCTGATAAAGCCGGTGATCTGTTTGAGGATGGGCAAGATCCCGGCGACGGTTCCCAGTGGGCTAACCACCAGCAGCAGGCCAATCCAGATCATCAGAAAGCCGCCGCCGCGCAAGAGCCAGGTAATGATGGTATGCTCGGTCTGTAGCTCTTGAATCGCAGCATTGCGGTCACCGTTGAGCGCACGGAAAAAGGTGCTACTCTTTTCATAGAGGAAAGGCGTAAGCCGTTCGCCGCTCTGTTGTCCAAAGACCGTCACCCCTGCCGGACTGCGCACTGCCGTATATGAGATGCGGATGTCACCGATTTGGGGGCTGCTTTGGGTGCCTTGCCCCGTAAAGAGATAGCCGCCGTCAAGCCTGGCGCCACTCTCTGGCTGTACCGTTTGGTCGGTTAACACAACGACTGAACCATCAGGCAAGGTCAACTGGTCGAGATCCAGGCCAAAGGCGCCAAGCGTTGCACCAGGGGCTTGCACTGTCTTCCCCTCAATGGCAAGGGCCGGGTTGGTATGACCGTCCGGTTGCTTAAAGTTGGCGGAATTCTCCGGGGAAGTAGTCCACTTTTTCTCGTAGGTGTACTCGGTGATGGTCTCGCTACCGCCCCCGACCTTGTCGCGCGTTTCACTGCGTGACTCTTCGTCCCAGGCGAACATCTCGACCCGCCGTTCCAGTTGGAGATAGTCGCCCGGTTTCAGGTAGGGTGCGTCACCAACCGGCTCGTTCGCTACTAGATCACCAGTGACGGCGACAAACTTGCCCTCATGGGCGGCGTCAATTGTACCGGCGGTGGCGGGAATACTCTCCGACGCCACCAGGGCCAGGTTGGTGCGCCCTTCGTTCCACCAAATCACAAAAAACGAACCGAAAAAGAGGAGCAGCCCAATCAGCGCACCGACAAATGAATTAAGAATATTACGACCATAACCGGTTCGGGTCACTTCCCGATAAACATTACTCATATACGATTCCTGTTTGCTTACGTTATATGCCGCTTGCGCAGCCGTCAAAAATAAAGGTAGTTGGCGGATTTGCCAACTACCTTTATCCTAGCACACCTGGGTTACGAAAACAACCGTCATTTTATGGATCAACCGGCTGGCGCCAACAGCAACAGCGAAACGCCATGCACCGGCAGGTCAAAATGCAATTTAACCTTGCCGCCAGTAGCAACCACCGATTGGGGCGGTGCGACCAATTCTAAGCCTTCCCGCGCTTTGATCGCCGCCCGCTGCCCCGGCGCTGGATACATCGGCTGGCCCTGGCGCACCCATTCGGCGTAGGCATTGCTGTGTTCCTGGTCAATCCTGTAATGTTTCAGCGTTAGTGATGGGATGTCAAAGGGCAAATTTTCCAGGGTTAGGTCAATCGGATGTGCATCCTGTAGATCCCAATCGTCGTGATGATTGTAGATCAAGACGGCCAATTCCTTGTTGCCGGCCAACGTGGCAAAACCGGCAATGTCGGGCGTTTCACCAAAGCCGTTGTGGTCGGTATAGGCCAGCGGATCTTTGACGCTGCTGCTTTCAAACAGCACTTCTTGATTGCCCATCTTGCCATACATGCGGAAGAGATTCAAGATCGCCTTGTCGATGCCCTGCGTAGAAAAGGCGCGCGTGCCTTCAAAACAGCGCTCGCCGACAAACATAAAGGCCCAGGTCAGCAGTTTGAGGTCCCAGTTTTGTTGGCGGGCATAGCGGCTCACCTTGTCAAAAGCGGCGGCGACAAAGCTGGGGTAATACTCGGTGTTGCGGAAGTTCAGGTTGGCATTGTCCCAAGCGCCGCCCGCAGCCCAACCATCGGGATCGATCTCCGAGAGGACACACTCCAGGTTCTTGAGTGTCGGGTATTTGCTGATGATGGTGTGACCGTAAACGGTGTCGCGCAACACCTGTTTGACCGAAGGTGGACGCTGTTTGCGGTGTTTGGGATCGGCGCGATAGCCGCCCCCTTTGACATGAAAGCTGAGAAAATCAATCGGCGTGCCGGTTGCGCCGGTGCAGGCATTCGTTCCGCTGACACAATGAGCTAGAAATTTGTCCAGCACCTCCACCGACTTGCGCTCTGGCGACGGGTTGGTGACGCCAGGCCCACCAACACGGGCATCAGGACAAGCGGCTTTCACTGCCGCCGCCGTGTAATCATAGAGCTTGTTGAATTCTTCAATCGTCCCGCGCCAGTAGAAGATGTCCGGCTCATTCCACAGTTCCCAGTACCAAGTTTTGATCTCCGCCTCGCCATAGCGGTCGATGCAGTGGCGCACCAGATGATAGATCAGGTCGTACCACTTCTGATAATCCTTGGGCGGACAAGCCCACCCCACGGCGCGATATTGCTGCGCGGTCCAGTTATCTTTGTTGCTGTCATAGTGGGCCGGATCAACCAGATCCTGCGGCATAAAACCCAGCTCGACAAAGGGTTTGCAGTTGTACTTGATCAGGGTGTCAAAGGTCAGGTCAACAAAGGTCCAGTCATAGATCGGGTTACCCGCCTCATCTTCCAGATAGGCGTTGGTCGAACCCCACTTGTAAAAACCGTGGCAGTTGCCGGTGCAGAGCAGATGATGGGGACGGACATAGTAGGGTTTCTCCTGCAAGGCCATGAACTTGGCAAGTAGTTCCTCGCCTTCGGGCGTGTAGGTGTAGTTGATCTCGTCATAGCCGATGTAGTTCCAGTTGTGGGGCAGTTCCCCCAGCCACGTTCCGGCATCGACGCGGATTTGGGTTTGGTTTGTAGACATGGTCGTTCTTTCTAGGTTGGTGTAGTTTTGCTCAATCAAGCAACGGCGCGCCGACCAATTCGATCTCATGGGTGCGATGGCAGGCGACAAAATGACCAGGGGCCGCTTCGGTCCACGGTGGCGCTTGTTGTTGACAGAGCGCTTGGGCATAGCGGCAGCGGGGGTGAAAATAGCAACCGCTGGGCGGGTTCGATGGATTCGCCACCTCACCGGGCAGAATGATGCGCTGCATTCGCACATCCGGGTTAGGGTTGGGAATGGCCGACAGCAGCGCTTCGGTGTAGGGATGGCGTGGGGTGGCGAAAAGATCCACCACATCGGCCAGCTCGACCAGCTTGCCCACATACATCACCGCCACGCGATTCGAGACATGTTTGATCACATTCAAGCCGTGGGCAATAAAGAGAAACGAGAGATTTAGCTCCCGGCGTAGGTCTTGTAGGAGATTAAGGATCTGCGCCTGGATCGAGACATCTAACGCCGAAACCGGCTCGTCGGCGACGATAAATTCGGGGTTGAGGGCCAGGGCGCGGGCGATGCCAATGCGTTGCCGCTGACCACCGCTAAAGGCATGGGGATAGCGGTTCATGTGCTTCACCTCCAGCCCTACCAGGGTCAGCAACGCCTTCACCCGCTCCACCAACTCGTCCCCTTTGGCAATGCGATGCAAGATCAACGGCTCACTCACAATTTGCAACACCGTCTTGCGCGGGTCAAGCGAAGAGTAGGGGTTCTGAAAGACCAGTTGCGCTTTACGCCGCATGGCCTTGAGACCCTGCTTGTCCAGCGCCAGCACATCCAGCGGCGCACTATCTTGTGGATGAAAGAGAATCTTGCCCCCGGTCGGCTCGATGGCGCGCAGGAGACAGTGCCCCAGCGTCGTCTTGCCACTGCCCGATTCGCCGACCAGCCCCAGCGTTTCATTGCGCCGAATGGTGAACGAGACATCATCGACCGCTTTGACATGGCCGACCACCCGCTTGAGCAGCCCTTTTTCAATCGGATAATATTTTTGCAGGTTGGAGACTTCCACCAGCACAGACTCGGATTGTGCGCTCACCATTAGCCTCTGCCCTCCCCTTTCTCAGCCAGGAAGCAGCGCACCTGGTGGCCCGGCTCAATCTCCACTAGCGGCGGCACGCTGCCATTACACAACCCTTCCTGCGCGATGGTGCAGCGTGAATAAAAACCACACTCTTGCGGCGGGTTCAGCGGCACGGGGACATTGCCCGCAATATTTTCCAGATAGGCACCGGGGTGGCGGGTCAAGGTGGGGATCGCTTTGAGCAGCCGCTGGGTGTAGGGGTGAAGCGGGTTGCGAAAGATGGTGCGCATGGCGCCAAACTCGACAATGCGCCCCAAGTACATCACCGCCACCACATCGGCCACTTCGGCAATCACCCCCAGGTCATGGGTGATGTAAAGCACTGACATGCCAAACTCTTCTTGCAGACTGCCAATCAACTCGATGATCTGGGCTTGTACCGTTACATCCAGCGCCGTGGTCGGCTCGTCGGCAATCAGCAGCGACGGGTTACAGGAGAGCGCCTGGGCGATCATGCAGCGTTGACACATCCCGCCCGACAACTGGTGGGGATATTCAGAAAAACGTTGCGCCGGATTGGGTAAACCTACCTTGTCCAGCATATCCAGCACTACCTCTTTGGCCTCTTTTTTGTTGCGCGTGCGGTGGAGACGCACCATCTCCATCATCTGGTCGCCGATGGTGTGGACGGGCGAAAGGCTGGCCATGGGGTCTTGGAAGATCATGGCAATCTCCTGGCCGCGAATCGAACGGATCGTGCGGCCAAAGGGATCAAGTGTCCCCAGATCGACGATCTCACCATTCGTGCGCCGAAATTCTAATTGCCCCTCGACAATCTTCCCCGGCGGCAGAATGGTGCGCATGATCGACGCCGCCGTCACACTCTTGCCACAGCCACTCTCGCCGATCATGCCCAATGTCTGTCGCTTTTTGATGGCAAAGTCCACCCCATCGACCGCTTTCAGCGTGCCTTCATCTAAGTTGAAATAAGTGCGCAAGTTCCGCACTTGCAGCAACAACGCCTCGTCCAAAGTGGAAATCTCCTTCAGTCATGACAAGGTGACAAGGTAACAGGGTGACAAGGTGATGGGGTGACAAGGGTGGGCGACAAGGTAGAGCAACTACCCTGTCACCTTGTCACCCCATCACCTTGTCATTTATACGGGTCGGCCGCGTCGCGCAGCCCGTCGCCCATAAAGTTAAAGGCCAGGACAATGATAAAGATAAAGAGACCCGGCAGCATCAACCAGGGGTAGAGCGAGATCGTCTTGACATTCTGCGCCTGTTGGAGCAGCACGCCCAGGCTGATGGCCGGTGGCCGCAGACCCAAGCCCAGGAAGCTCAAGGCCGTCTCAGCCAGAATCATGCCGGGGATGGAGAGGGTGAGCGAGACGATCAGGTAGCTGATAAAGCCGGGCAACATGTGATCAAAGATGATCCACGTATCGGAGGCGCCGGCCAGCTTGGAGGCCGTGATAAAGTTCTCCTGGCGCAGTTCCAACATCTTCCCACGCACGACGCGCGCCAGGCCACACCAGCCGATCAGCGAGAGGATGATCGAAATGGCAAAATAGACCTGGGTTGACGGCCACTCCTTCGGTACGGCTGCCGAAAGGGCCATCCAGAGGGGAATCGACGGGATGCAGAGAATAAACTCGATAATGCGCTGGATCAGAAAGTCTACCACGCCGCCATAGTAGCCGGAGATGGCGCCGAGAACACTGCCGAGGATAAAGGTAAAGATCACCCCCACCAACCCAATCGAGACCGAGATGCGAATGCCGTACATGATGCGGGAGAAAACATCCCGTCCCGAATCATCGGTGCCAAAGAGGAAGAAAGGGCCATCTGGCGCGCCAAAGAGATGGATGTCACTAGCGAAAAGTCCCCACAGTTGATAGGGATCGCCTTTGACAAAGAAGCGGATCGGCACTTCGACGCTTTCATCGGCAACGTAGATCTTGCGCCAAGTTTTGGGGTCTTCTTCCACGGTCAAGCCATAGACATAGGGGCCAAAGCCCTGCGCCCCAAAGAAATGAATGGGCTGTGGCGGCACATGGATAAAGTCCGTATTGCGCTTCAGCGGATCTTGGGTGGCGATAAATTCGCAGAAGATCGCAATCACATAGAAGAGAATCACGATCAGCGTGCCGGCCATCGCCAACTTATGTTTGCGAAACTTACGCCACATCAACGTCCACTGCGTGGCGATAAAAATTTCTTCCTCACGCGATCGCGCGCTGACTTTGTTGGCTGTTATGGCTGTCATAAAATCCTCGTGTACACACTACAACGGATTTAGGAGGGAACGGATTTGTTTTACCTGTAAAATAGCGATGGATTAACCGGCGACACTACACAATAAAAATCGGCTGCTTCCTACAACCGTTGTAGTGTCTGTTCGTTCATATACACAAACAACGGATGTGGAGGGAACGGATTTATTTCCCTTGTAAAAAACACTTATGAAGTAACCAGCGACTCTGATAACGGGATAAAAATCGGCTGCTTCCTAAATCCGTTGTAGTGTCTGTTCGTCTACGTAAACCGAATCCGCGGATCGACCAGGGCCAGCAGCAGATCCGAGATGAACATGCCGATCACCGTCATAAAGGAGAGGAGCATGATCGATGCCGCCGCCACATACGTATCTTGCGCCAGCAGTGCTTCGTAGAGTAGCGCGCCGATGGTTGGGATGTTCATCACAATCGCCGTTACGGTGGCGCCGGAGACAATGCTGGGCAAGATCCAGCCGATGGTGGAGATGATCGGATTCAACGCCAGCCGCACCGGATACTTGAGCAGCAATTGTGTCTCGGTCAACCCTTTAGAACGGGCGGCGATCACATACTGTTTTTGCAACTCATCCAGAATCCCGCTGCGCAAAATGCGGATAACGCTGGCCGTCCCGGCCATGCCAACTGCCACCACCAAGATCGAAATGTGCTTGAGCATGTCCACAAACTTCGCCACCGTCATCGGCTGGTTCATAAACTGCGGCGAATACAAACCACCCACACTAAAGCCGGTGGAGCGGTTGATATAGTACATCAACACCAGTGCCAGAAAGAAGGTTGGCATGGCCAGCCCGACAAAGCCCAGCACGGTAAAGAAATAGTCGCCGAGCGAATATTGATGGGTGGCCGAGTAGATGCCAATCGGAATGGCGACGGCATAGGTGAAAAGTAGGGTCAAGACCGCCGTTAGGATGGTGATCCCTAAGCGCTCGCGAATCAGCCCGGCCACTTCCAGATTCCAGGCAAACGATCGGCCAAAATCACCACGCGCCATGTTCGACATCCACTTCACATAGCGCAGCGCCAACGACTGATCCAGCCCATATTGGCGTTTGAGTGCCTCCACCTCCGCCGCGTCGATCTCACTGCCCCGTGCATCGCGCAAGCTGGCGACATACGAAGTCAGATAGTCGCCCGGCGGCAGATCGACCAGAAAAAACGAAAAGGCCGACACCGCAAAGAGCAGAATGATCATGTATAGGAAGCGGCGGAGGAGGTAGGTTTTCATTGGTAGTTTCCTCGTTGAATGGCAAGGTGACAAGGTGACCAGGTGACAAGGTGACAGTACGATCTCGATGTATCAACAGCAAAGGGGATTGAGAGCTTTACACTGCTGGTATACATCCAAGTTTCATTGATTATCTTACTCACCCTGTCACCCTGTCATCTTATCAGTACTTAATATACCACTGGTCCCCGCGATAAGGCACCCAGAACATATAGTCACCGGCGAACATGCCTTCGGTGGGGGTGTTGCCCAGGCGGTTGGAGAGGATGATGACGCGTGGCGCCACAGAGACGCCCAGCGAGTAGAGTTGCTCGGTGTAAAGTTTCGCCATCGCTTGGCCGGCGGTCATATAGGCTTCTGAACCCGGTTGGGCGGAGGCGAATTGATCGCAGAGGGCGATCAACTGCTGGTTGGCTTCCGAGGGTTCTTCGCCTTCAGCGCCCTGCGTGTTGTACCAGGTTCGCCAGAGGGGCGCATAGCTGTCGGCGCCCATCGGGCGGATGCGGCTACACTTGGCGGCGCGCAGGTTGGGTTCGGCAATGGCGTCATAGGGGTGCGCATAAGCATCAGCGTCGTTGGCCTGGTTGCGTTCCAGCCAGAGCGTGCGTTCGATCTGGCTCATCGTTGTTTTAACGCCAACTGCGCTCCACATCTCGGCGATCTGCTCCGAGTGAGGGCAGAACTCTTCCCAACATTCCAATACAATTTCCAGTGGCGCGCCATCGGGGCGAAGGCGTACTTGCTTGGCATCGTCCCAAGCCAACCCGACCTCATCGAGCAGCGCATTGGCTTGATCCACATCAAGTTGGGCAAAATGTTCGCCCATCCAATCTTCATAGAAGGAGACCGAGTCGGGGATGGTGGCCTGACGTACCTTGGCGCGACCAAAGTAGAGAATTTCATTCATCTGGTCGCGGTTGATCGCCAATGACATGGCCTGGCGGAAGCGCACGTCCTGGAAGATAGCCTTCAGCACCGGATCTTTGTGGGTCTGGTTAAAGGTGATGCCCACATCGTTGCCGCGGCTGTTGTCAAAGAGGTAGACCTTGTAGTCGCCCGCCTCTTCATTTTCCACATAGAGTGGATAATCTTTGACCGGCAGCGGGTTTTCACCAGCGTTGTCGAGTTCACGCGAAATAAACTTCAGTGTGCGCACCTCGGCGTCCTTCACCAGCACAGCCACCTGACGGTCGATGTAGGGCAACTGATTGCCCGCCGTGTCTACGGCCCAGTAGTAGGGGTTGCGGTCAAAGTATTTATTACCCAACTCGTCAATTTGGGTCAGAACCCACGGCGTCACATCAGGCAACTTGGGATCTTGCTGGCCCTGGGTATGGTCGTCATGAAACTGGAAGGCCAGCACCCAGGTTTCAAAGTTTTCCGACTTGGCAACGTCCGCCGCTTTGTCGTTGTACTTGAGATGCCACTGCTGGAGATAATGCTTGGGCGCATACATGCGATCATTCCAGTGGCTCTTGGACATGGTCAAGTCAAAGTTGGGGTTGGCCTCGGCAAAGTCGATCTGCAAGGTGACATCGTCAACCTTGGTCATCTTCATCGTCTCCCCACCGGCAACGTAGACGGCAGGCACAGCCGGCGTCAGGTCGGTGTTGAGCAGAATGTCTTCATACCAGAAGAGAAAATCATCCGCCGTAAAGGGTTCGCCATCCGACCACTTCATGCCCTGGCGCAGGGTGAGGGTCCAAGTTTTGTAATCATCGGAAGCTTCGTAGGCTTTGAGGATGTTGGGGGAGAGGCTCACCAGATCCGGCTCGATAAAGAGCAGGCTCTGCATTCGCAACGCTTCGGTGTCCAGTTGACCGGTGCGGGGACCAAAGGCTGCGCCATGTTGCTCACCGCCATATTGGCCCACTTCATTACGTGGGGTAACGACCAGCGGTTCGGCCGGCAACCGTTCCGCCACCGGCGGGAGTTGCCCCGCCTTTACCAATTCCGCCAGCATGGGCGCTTCGTTGTATGCGCCGGGCGCCGCTGGTTGCGCTTCGCTGGCGGCTGCCGCCGGTGCGGCTTGCCCTTCGCTTGCGGCGGGGACCTCTGCCGGCGCAGCAGGGGCGCAACCGGCAATCACCAGTGCCAGCAAGATGACAAAGACGAGATAGAACGCTTTTTGCTTCACAGCTTCCTCCTTGTATGGTTAATTTTGGGATCGCAGATATGGCTCTTTCTTATACTCACTCCACTAACACATCCAGGTAGACCGCATAGTCCGTTACCGGCATGAAGCCATGCTCACTTGTTGCTTGAAAGTAGACGCTTTCCCCCTGTTTCAGATGGTAGTGGGTGTTGCCGATATGGGCTTTGACCTCCCCTTCCAGCACCAGGATAAATTCTTCGCCGGCATGAGAGACCGAATGGGGCTTGACTTCGCCTTGGCGGCCATAGACCAGCACTGGCTGCATCTTCTTGCCGATAAAATGGGGGGCCACGGCATAAATGGTGTAGCCTTTGTCGGTGGCGACAAAAGCGCCGGGTTGATGGATCAAATTGGGCGTCAACGCCGGCCCCTCATCCACGCCATCTTCCATCAAGACGGAAACACGCACTCCTAACGCATTGGCAATTTTAGAAAGCGTCGCCAGCGCGGGAATGACCTTCCCGCGTTCAATCTTGGATAGCAGACTCTTAGAACAGTCACAGACTTGCGCAATATCGTCCAGCGTGCGCCGCTGCTGGGTGCGAATACTGCGAATACGAATGCCGATCTCCAGAGATCACACTCCTTACTGCGCTGGCTGTCTGCCGGGCAACGTCAAGGATTATCCGGCAGGATCATATAGTTGTTCAACAAGGTTGAATAAAATTCAATGAGGTTGAATTATCATAAAAGAGAATGAGGAAAATGTCAACTGCCAATTTTGCCCATGTTGCTCATTCATCACCATGTAAACGTGAAGCGCCAGGTTGCCTGTAAGGCTGGTTCTACAGTACGTAGCACAATGCGCGTCAAGGATTCACCCCAAGTACCACCCAACCGTTCATCGGTAATTGGAATGATTTCGGTTGTGACTGTAAAGATGGCGTCATAGGTCAACTGTCCCGTGCCGGCGACACGTCCACCCAGCACCAACCGTTCGCCGAAGCGAATGACGCCGGCAGTTGTCACATCAACTGCACAGGGCGTCACCAGGCTGAGTTCAATCGTGTTGGGCTGCGCCGAGAGCGTGTATGCATCTTCAATTTGCACTGCTTGCCCGCGCTGTAATGTTACCGTGCGCTGCCAACGGTCAATCTTTGCCTCTGGTGGATAAGCTGTAGCAAGGTTCAGGGCTAACGTTGCGCCGGCCTCATTGGCCTGGTAGCTGACATCGGTGGCTTTATAGTTGGCGCCCGGCAGTTGTTGCACGCCATCCAACGTTGGCAGCAGGCTGTGATAGGCCGATTGCATGGTCCAAATTTCGTAACGCCGGTCGCTAAAAGTCTTGGCCGTATAGGTCTCCACGCCGGCATCCACAATCACCGGCTTGCCATCCACATAGATCACAAAATTGCCAATGTCATTGTGGTTATGGCTCTCCGCATTGTGACCGCCCTTGGCCGCAACAAAGAGACCATCGGCGTTGCCCTCCTGGTCACGGGCGACCATCACCTCGATTTCCGGCAGCCAGGTGTCACGGGGTAAAGGCGGCGCTGCTGGTGTAGTTGGCAAGGTGTGCAGCGCAAAGAGGGCCGGCAGCCGGCGCGCCATGCTCGTCGGCACATTGCGTTTCTTGAGCGCACCCGCTTTCTGTTCCGCCGATTCATCACCGCCGCCATCCTGCACTGCCTGACGCTCGGCCAGCCAGGCGCCCAACGCCATCAGTTGCTCATCACCGATGCGTAGCCCATAGCGATAGACCAGCATGGCATCTGGGTAGACCAACGCCGGTGCGTCGGCAAAGTTGATGTAGTAATCCTCAGCAATGTGAACCCGGTGAATAAAGCGCCCAATTTCCTGGATCAGCGGCTCGTTGTAGAGATCGATGGCGCCGTTCGTTGCGCGATAGAGCAGTTCCAAGTTATCAAAGAGCGAGGCGCCGGCGCGCCCCCAATAGCTTGGCCCTTCATCGCAACCGCCATCACGCGGGTAGGGATCGATAAAGTTATCCAGCGCCAGGAGACATTTACTCAAACTCTGCACCCGGCGCGCTTCGTCCTGCTCCACGAGGAGCAGACAAGCCAGCCAGTTGGAACAGATCCACGGATTCCAATTGTTGACGCGGCGACCATCAGGCCGCAGCCGGAAGCCCATCCACCAATAATCATCCCGTTCCAGGCAAGGCGTCAACAGCCGCTGATCGATCTCGCGCGTCAGGCGCGGGCGAATGACAGGCGAGACGGTATCGAGGCGGTCGGCGAGCAGGTAATCAGTCCAGGCCAAAAGCGCCGCGGTTTCGGCGGCGAAGAGATCGACAATCGGTCGGCTTGTTTCGGGCAGCGTCGGCCCGGCGTCCTGCAGATAACAGTGCGCCGGCACACCCCAAAAGCTCTCTTCACAGATCGCCCAGATGCCATTGACAATATCATCCAGAAACCGGCCCTGGTTTTCCATACATTCGGCCAGCACCAGTTCACTCAATTTGCCGCGCCGTTCAAAGTGGGGAATCTCATAGTTGCGCCGGTTGCCGTTGCGGGCGAATTGGAGAAAGAGGGTCGCTGGCAGCGCCGGCCACTCATAACCGATGAGCGCTTCCCCTTGCACAAGATGGAAGTGGCGTAGCGTGGCCGGCAGCGCTTCCCAGGCCGCACGCTCAACAATCGTAGGGTAGGGTTGCCAGCTGGCGCGCGGGATCAGTAGAGAACGGAGTTGGTCGAGTGGGTAACGTTGCGATAACATGGGTGTTCCTCTCCGTATTCTGTTGCGAATTTAGTTTACAGTGTAGCAGAAGTTGTAAGCGGGAGAATGGAGTTCACACTTGAAATTCAGTCAACTTTCCCTTATTGCTCCTGTCGCTTTGGTCTTTCGCTGGCAGCGAGTAAGGCGCTAATCAAGATCAACCCTGCGCCCAGCCATTGCCATTGCAACAACTGCTCGCCCAAAAAGAGTACGGACCAGGTGACTGATAGCATCGTCTCTAATGACATCAGCAATGACATCTGTCCACTACCCATGCGTTGAATTGCGCCATGAAAACAGAGACGCGCCAGAAAGGTGCTGACCACTGATAAGATGAGCATGATCAACCACCCCTGCGCCCCCGGTATATAGAAGCTTGCCCCGTTTACCCACCACCAGACCGTGATCCCTACCGCCGAAATAGTGACAATATAAAAAGTAATCGCCGTGGCATGATAAGGGCGGAGATACCACTGGGTCAGCGCCATCTGCACAGCAAAGCCCAGCACGGAAAACATCACTAACAAGAGGCCAATCAGGTCGATCTGACCCTCAGGACCGATCAGCAGATAGACGCCGCCCAATGCCAGCGCCAGACGCACAAAGTGGAGGGGTTTTACTTGTTCACCGCGAAACGCCAGCAAACCCAGTACAACAATTGGGTTGACGGCAAATAACATAATTGCCATCGAAGCTTCTAGACGCGTCAACGCCCAGTAGTAGGCAAGAATATTCGCGCTGCTGGCGCAGCCAACAACGATGGCGGCCAGCAATCCCTGGCGCGTAAAACGTAAACTGACGCCGCTCTTGGGGCCAAGGAGGGTGGCTAAGAGCAACGTGGAAAGCCACATCCGCCCCAGCAGAAGATCGGTCGGGCTCATCCCCAACAAAATAGCGTGGCGACTCAGTGGTGTGGCAAGGCTAAAAAAGGTGGTGGCAATCACAGCCAACAGCAGACCGCTCCACAAAGGGTTAGCCGTTGCCGAAAGTAGATGTGCGCCCGGTAGGGTTGCTTTTGTTTTGAACATGAATGATTTCCAAGCCCGTTTAGTGTTGTGGTAAATATAGACAATTTGTTGATTATACCACGTTCACTATCAGTTCGCGGCCAAGGCGGCGGAGTTGGGTAGCGTAGGGCGACGGTAGTATAAGTGGCTGTAACCACCGTAGTTTATTGCCACCACCGGGAAGACAGCGATACAGCCGCAACAACGTTGCGATGATGGGATGAGGGCGCAGTTCTGTGACAGGCTGTAACTCTACTGGCAGCATGGTAAATGAGCGTTGCTTCTAACAAAACCTGGGGGAAAAAAGAAGACCAGACGCCTAATGGCGTCTGGTCGGATAAGTGCTTATGAAGGGGGAAGTGTAGAAAAC
>JAPKMW010000077.1 GCA_026645575.1 Caldilineaceae bacterium | reverse complement strand
TCTTGGCGACAAACCAGAGATTATCCAAGCTTGTTTTCAACAATGCGGTTATTACTAACCTTTGCGTTTATCAGTAACCTGGCGTTTTTGATAAGCTTGGATCGCCCGTTCGAGTTTCTCGGCTTTTATACCTTCGGTGATCCACTTTTTCATCAAGGCTGTTTCGGACATCAGGCTTTGTTTACTTAAAGCCGATAGCTCTTGTGATTCATCGGGGGAAAGTCGTACAGATTTTGTAATCATTGTTGTACTCATACGTCATCACCCTTTTTGTCAATGATCTTACCTAACGTTGTTTCTGCCAGTGTGATAAGTACAGGGCTTGTTGTAGGCGACAAACGTTTTAAAAAACCATTTACCGCTGGTAAAGTAATTTTCCCAGCAGCATATAGGAGAACGCAAAAATCAGGAACACACATACAAGCAATGCCTATTGATTGGGCAAAGACAAGCGGCTTGTAATCGTTGATCAACAATCGCCAATTCCTTTCCTGTGCCAATGCAATGGCATGAGCTTCGCCAGCGCCAAAGCGTCGCAGCGATTGTCTTGGTTCGGCTTGATGCAAGCGTTTGTCCTCGTCAAAGATCTGAAAGAGCACTGCTTGTGGATAGACCAGCGTTGTTTCAGTTGGATCAGTGCTGATGATCTCCCGTTTGACGGCGGCGCAATAGTGGACGCGAAAAAACTGGAAGAGATACGGGGCAACCCCCACTTCGGTGGCTCGGCTCTAAAACGATGTATCTAAGGACGCGTTAAGAATCATAATGATGCAATTGTATTCATTTTCTTTCTAATTGTCAAGGGTTTACAAAAATGGATAAACACCCAGTCATCATTGCCGGCGCCGGCCCTGGTGGTTTGACCGCGGCGCTGGCGCTCCATGCACAGGGCATTCCTGTCCAACTCTTTGAAGCGGTGGCGATGCTCAAACCGCTGGGCGTGGGTATTAATTTATTGCCCCATGCCGTGCGCGTTCTGGACGGGTTAGGCGTAAGCCCAAGGCTGGATGCTATCGCGATTCAGACCGCCGAGTTGGGCTATTTCAACAAATTCGGTCAGCGCATCTGGGTGGAACCGCGCGGTCGCGCCGCCGGTTATGCTTATCCCCAATATTCGATTCATCGGGGTCTGTTGCAAATGTTGCTCTACGAAACTGTGCAGGAGCGACTAGGGCGCGACGCCGTACAGACAGGCTGTACACTGGTTTCGTGGCAGGAAGCAAGTGATGGGATTGTGGCGCGTTTTCAGCGCCGCGACGGCGTCACCGAGGAAGTGGTGGGTAGTTGTTTGATCGCCGCTGATGGCATCCACTCTACCGCAAGGCGACAACTCTACCCCAACGAAGGCGGGCCGATCTACTCCGGGCGCATTCTCTGGCGAGCGGTGTCGGTGGCCCCGCCCTTTTTGACCGGGCGCAGCATGATCATGGCTGGTCATCAAAACCAGAAGTTTGTCTGCTACCCCATTTCACCCAATGGTGAAATGGATGGCAAGGCGCTGATCAACTGGGTGGCCGAGCTAAATGTTCCTGACTGGATGCCCCCCAAGCAGGATTGGAACCGCCAGGTGGATAAGTCGCGCTTTGCCGAACCCTTCCAATCCTGGCGGTTCGACTGGTTGGATGTGCCGGCCTTGATCGATAGCGCTGTGGCGATCTACGAATACCCGCTGGTAGATCGTGATCCGCTGCCCCGCTGGTCACATGGGCGGATGACGCTGCTAGGTGATGCGGCGCATCCCATGTACCCGGTTGGCTCCAATGGCGCATCGCAAGCGATTCTCGATGCTGAAGCGATTGCCAATCTGCTTGCAACCACTGATGATGTTGTGGAAGCCCTAGCGCAATACGAAACCGAGCGGCGTCCACCCACGGCGCGCATTACCCTGTCGAACCGCCAAAATGGCCCCGAACAAGTGATGCAACTGGCCGAAGAACGGGCGCCTCATGGCTTTACCCAGATCGAAGAAGTCATTTCACGCCAGGAATTGGAAGAGATTGCGGCCCGTTATAAACAAACCGCCGGTTTTAGCGTCACCCAAGTCAACCAAAGCGCAGCGCCGCGGTGAGCGCTCACGATTCGCCAAAGGTGAGCATCTGCCGTGCAATTATCGGCGCCAGTAGGCCGGTGATAGGAAAACCAGCACGGTAAAAATCTCCAGGCGGCCGATCAGCATGAGCAGCGCAAGAAGCCACTTGGCAATGGCGGGGAGATGGGCGAAATTTTCACTGGGACCGACTGTGCCGAGACCGGGGCCGACATTACCCAGGGTTGTGATCGTTGCGCCAAAGGCGGTGGCGAGGTCGAGGCCACAGAGGGTCATGGCAAAGACGCCCAGCCCAGCAAGGAAGATATAGAGTACAAAAAAGCCCAGCACATTCAGGACAACCTCACGCGGGACGGCGACTCGGTTGATGCGCACCGGTACAACCGCCGCCGGGTGCAGCAAACGGGTAAACTCGCCCAGCGCAAATTTGACCAACAAATAGAGCCGCATCACCTTCATCCCGCCGCTGGTGGAGCCGGCGCACCCGCCAATAAACATTAAGAGGAGCAAGACCAGTTGCGAGGTGGTTGACCATTGCTCATAGTCAGCGGTGGCAAAGCCGGTGGTTGTTTGAATCGAGGCGGTTTGAAAGAGGGCGTATTGCACTGCTTGGGGAGCATTGCCATAGCGATTCCACCAGAGATCGCTCCCAATAATCAAGGTTGCACCGCCAATGATGCCCAAATAGATGCGAAATTCTTTATCGCGCCAGTAGGCGCCCCAGTCGCCGCGCAAGAAGCGGTAATGGAGAGCGAAGTTGGCGCCGGCCAGCACCATAAAAAGGGTGATGACATAATCAATATAGGCGCTCTGATAGCCCCCAACGCTGGCGTTGCGTGTCGAATAGCCGCCGGTGGCCACCGTCCCGAAGCTATGACAAAGCGCATCAAACAAACTCATGCCGCCCAGCATAAGGAGCAAGGTTTCGGCAATGGTGAGCAAGGCGTAGACACCCCATAGGATCTTGGCCGTCTCGGCAATGCGCGGGGTCAATTTATCGGCCACCGGGCCAGGGACTTCGGCCTTAAAGAGCTGCATCCCGCCTACGCCAAGAATGGGTAGCACCGCCAGCGATAACACGATGATCCCCATGCCCCCCAGCCAATGCGTCAAACTGCGCCAGAAGAGAATGCCCTGGGGAAGCGGGTCGATGTTGGTCAAAATCGAGGCGCCCGTTGTGGTGAAGCCCGACATGGTTTCAAAAAAGGCGTCGGTGAACGACGGGATCACGCCGGAGAAGAGGTAGGGCAAGCTGCCAAAGAGAGAAACGGTCAGCCAGCCCACGGTGACAACGGCAAAGCCTTCACGCAGCCGTATGTCATGTTTGCCCTTGGTGGTGTACCAGGCCAGTACACCGACGACCCCAGTGAGCAGTGCGCTGGCGAGCAACGCCACAACATCCTCTGTGCCGTAATAGAGCGAGAAAGGTAGCGGCAAGAGCATGGTGACGGCCAAGCCGCCGAGTAAAAACCCTTGCAAATGGATCACACTGTGATAGTTCATGATAAATGGAATGGGTGCTTGGCTGTTGCGCTCTGCTGTTTCTTGGTGAAAGCCTATTGGCAAAAGAGGTGATCTAATTGGTCTACTGCTTGCGGCAAGGCGAAGACAACCGTGCGGTCGCCGCGTCGGATCTGGGTTTGCCCACTTGGCACCACCAATTGGTTGTTCCGCAAAATCGCACCGACAATGGCATGGTTGGGAAAGTGAATGTCGCGCAAGGGTTTTCGCGTAATTTTGCAACTGTCGCCGGCAATATACTCGATCAACTGGGCTTCGATACCGGGCAAATTGACCACCGCCGCCACCTGTTGATGTTGAATAAAATGTTGCACCGCGTTGACTGTCAGCAACTGTTTGCTTACCACCGCGTCCAAACCAATCTTGGGCATAATCGGCAGGTAACTCACTCGGTTGACCAGGGCAATGGTGCGTTTCACATTGGCATGGCGGGCCAACAGCGCCGTGATGATGTTGTTTTCATCATCGCCGGTGACAGCGATAAAGGCATCCATCTGTGCCAAATCTTCGCTTTGCAATAGCTCCAGATCGGTGCCATCGCCATGGAGCACCAGGGTGTGCCGCAAAAGATCGGCCAGCCGCTCCGAGCGTTGACGATTGTTCTCGATCAATTTGACATTCGCTTCTTCTTCCAATCGTTCGGCCAGAAATTGACCAACCAGACCGCCGCCGAGAATCATAATGTTATTGAGTGGCTTTTCCACCTTGCCGGCCAATGTTTTGAAGGTCTGAACATAGTTTGGGTCACAGACGACAAAGACCTGATCGCCAGGATGTAAAATGTCGCGCCCGGTGGGGATAATGGTGGTGTGGTTACGATGGATGGCGACAATGCGCAAGGGCGGATTCTTGTAGCGCACGCCCAGTTCAGCCAGGGGCGTATAGAGCAGAGGCGAACCAATTTCAACATGCAGCCCAAGCAGTTGAATCTTGCCCTCTTCAAACTCAACACTGTAGCTTGCGCTCGACTGGCGGATCAACCGGAGAATTGCTTCGGCGGCTTCCCGCTCCGGGTGGATGATGTGGTCTACGCCTAGCTCGGCGCCGGAGAGGATAAAATCAGGTTGCGTATATTCTGGGTTGCGTACCCGCGCCAGCGTTGTCCCAACGCCCACCTTCTTGGCCAACCGACAGGCGGTTAAATTGATCTCGTCATTGTTGGTAACAGCCGCAATCACATCAACCCGTCGAACACCGGCGCTTTCCAGGGCATGAAAACTGCCGCCACTCCCTTCTACCACTAGGATATCAAGCTGTTCCCGCGCCCGTTTGACCTTTTCAACATCAGATTCAAGTAGCGTAATGTCATGGGCTGTTTGGGTGAGCCGTTTCGCCAACTGAAAGCCAACATCGCCTGCACCGACAATTAAAATTTGCATAGGGTAACTCCAACGATTGGTCGGATTTTGGTAACTATTTAGCCCGCTCCTAGCCGCACCCAGCGGGTAGGCTGAGTAGTTACGATTACGATAAATAACCTACGGTCTGTAAAAGAATACGTTGCTGCTCTTCGCGAGTCTGTGACTCGCACGACCTGGGCGAGTCACAGACTCGCGAAGAGCAAGGTATCGAGTTACATTTTTGTGAACCCTTAGGCTGACGCTTCACTGCGTACAAACGCGCAAAGCCAATCAACCAGTCCTTCAATATCGTCGATATGGCCCGTCTCAAAGGGGGTGTGGGTATAGCGACCGGGGAAGGCGACCAAGGCGCTGGGAATGTCGGCTTTCATAAAGGCCGAACCGTCACTGCCGAAGGAGCCAAAGACGGCATGTTGAATGGCGATGCCGGCCTGACGTGCAATCGTTTCCAAGCGCATGGTCAGGGCGTGGTCATAATGCACCAGCGAATCTTTGTGAACCAACAGCGGGCCGGCGCCCAAGCGGGTCGGCATGGCACGATAGGGAACGCCGGGGATGTCGCCGGCCAGTCCAATCTCGACGGCGATGGCGGCGTCGAACTGTTCATGGGCCGCAATGCCAAAGGCGCCGACCAGGCCGATCTCTTCCTGAATGGTGCAGGCCAGGGTTAACTCACAGCGCAATTCGTCCTTGGGCACACGGCGTAGCACTTCGCTGATCACCGCCAGTGGCACCCGGTCATCGAGCGCTTTGCCGACAATATGATCGCCCATCTGCACAGTGGTCGCATCCCAGATGACACGCGTCCCTGGCGTCACGCCGCGGGCCTGAAGTTCCTGATAGCTCAAACCGGTGTCCACCCAGAAATCATCCCAGGTCAACTCGTGCAATTCGGGCAATGCATAGCTTGCCAAATGGCCGGTCGTCGTGGCGATGACGCCAGGGATAACGCCCGTGCGCGACAAGACCTTGACCCGCTGCCCCATGTAAAAGGCATTGCGGTTGCCGGCGGCGCGTTGCCAGCCCTGTCCATTCGCCAGCCAGAGAAAACCACCCGGATCAATGGCGCGCACCAGATAGCAAAGCTCATCGGCGTGTGCGGCCAGCAAGACCTTCGGCCCGCTGCCGCCGCAACGGCCAATCACATTGCCCACCTTGGTGCGCGAGACCTCCGCCCCTAACTTGTGCCAAAGCTGTTCAATGTAAGCCAAGACCGGCGCTTCCTGACCGACCGGGCCGTCTAATTCGGTTAAGGTTTTGATGAGTTCAAACATGGGTTTTACTTTTGGAGATTGAGAGATTGAGAGAGTAAGAGATTGAGCCATACCAAAATCTCTCAATCTCTTACTCTCTCAATCTCCAAGTATTAAAACACAATCACCGACCGCAACGTCTCGCCCCGTTCCATGGCGGCAAAGGCTTCTTCCACTTCGTCCAGGCTGACGGTGCGGGTGACCACTTCGTCGAGCTTGAGTTGGCCCTGGCGATACCAGTCGGCCAGGAGCGGGAAGTCGCGTGAGGGCAGGCAGTCACCATACCAGGAGACGCAGAGATGGCCGCCCAGGTCAAAGAACTTTTGCAACGGCAAGTTGAGGGTGGGGCCGGGGCCGGGAACGCCGATGAAGACGCAGGTGCCGGCCAGGTCGCGCGACCAGAGCGCCTGCTCCAATGTCTGTGGCTTGCCGACCGCCTCAAAGGAGAAGTTGACGCCATTGCCCCCGGTGATCTCCTTGATCTTGGCGACCGCATCGACTTCCTTCGGGTTGACCGTGTGAGTGGCGCCAAATTGTTTGGCCCATTCCAACTTCTGCGGGTCAATATCAACGGCAATGATCGTGGTCGCGCCGCCAAGCCGGGCGCCCTGAATCACACTATCCCCCACGCCGCCACAGCCAAAGACCGCGGCACTGCTCCCCGGCTTGACGCCAGCGGCATAGAGCGCCGCGCCGACGCCGGTCATCACGCCGCAGCCGATGAGCGACATCTGGGGCGCCGGTAGTGCGGCATCATAGGCAATCGCCTGATCGGCGTGAACTAGTGTATGGGTGCAGAAGGTGCCGATGCCCAGCACTTGATTGAGTAACAGGCCATCCTGCGTGCGCATTCGCTTTTCGGCGTTCAAGCTGGCAGCGCAGAAGTTGGGTTTGCCGGTGCGGCAGAAGCGACATTTGCCACAGGGCGCACGCCAAGCCAGGATCACATGATCGCCTACCTTGTGGTTAGTCACACCGGGGCCGACTGCTTCAATCACGCCAGCGCCTTCATGGCCCAAGATAAAGGGATAGCCTTCGCTGCCATAGGCGCCCATTTTGACGCCCAGATCGGTGTGGCAGACGCCGGATGCCAGAATTCGTACTAGAACCTCGTTCTGCCCCGGATCATCGATGGTAAACTCTTCAATACTAACCGGCGCCCCTGGTTGGCGAGCAATAGCGCCCCGTGCTGTAATCGGCATAGTCTCCTCCTGATAAGTGATAAATAAATAACAATACTAAGCTCCTAGCCAGTCCGTGACTGGCGGGGCAACGCCAGTCACGGACTGGCTAGGAGCTTAGTGGTTACAAATTATGGGAAGCTTACCAATTGCTGTTGCTGACAATTGGCTGATGATCAACCACATTGGTAGGCGCTTTTCATACGATTGCCCAACGCAGCATACACGACTCTGGGTTGAAAAGCGCATGGCAAGGCCATTTTTCCCAAACTGCAACGCAACTGTCACGCGCACAACGGCCATTATATGCCATAATTACACCGGATGTCACAATCAACGTGGCGTTGTGAAGCGATTGAACACTGTTTATTCGTGTGGATTTATTTATTTTGCGCAATTGGGGGGAATTCTGCTATTCTTTGGGCCTATGAGAAAAGTGACACGGACTACAAAGACGACATCACTGACGGCTTTCTTCTTGCTCTCCCTGTTGGTGACAACTACGTTGGTTCTCCCCTCCCCGTTGGTTACACCGGTTTATGCGCAAGATGGTGACGTATTGAGCCAGCTTGACCCAGCGGCGCAAACAGTGGCATTGTCAATCAACCAGCAACGAGCGAACGCCGGCTTACCTTTGTTAGCGCTCCACCCATTGCTTAATCTGGCGGCGCAGGTGCATGTGAATGATATGGTGGCGAACTACAATTACAGCCACTACGGCACCGATGGCAGCAATGTCAAGCAGCGGGTTCAGCGCACCGGCTATGGCAGCGCTTGGGCCAGTGAAAATTGGGTCTCGGTCAGCAGCCCTGATCTAGCGATTCAATGGTGGATGAACAGTCGGGTTCATCGGGGTAACATCCTTAACGTCAATTGGCATGAATATGGCATTGGTTTCGGCAGCCATCCTAGCAACGGCGAGTTGATCTTTGTCGCCGTCTTTGCTGCTGGACAGAATGGCGATGCTTCCCAGATCGTCATGCCACCGCCGCCCGAACCACTTCCCATTCCTGCCGGGGGTGTTGACTACACGGTTCGGGCCGGTGATACACTTCTCTCCATCGGCTTACGTTTTGGTATTGAATGGCCGGTAATCGCCACCGCGAATGGCTTATCCGAATATTCCCTGCTGCAAATTGGTCAGGTGATTCGGCTGCCCGGCGTTGATAGTATTGGCGGTCCAGTTATAGAGGAACCGCAAGCTGCCGCCGGCGTCGTTGAAGAAGAAAGCACCGGTGATACCTTTGTCCGGCGCTACACCGTGCAAAAAGGTGACACGCTAGTCGGCATCGCTACCATCTATGGCATTACCTGGGAAGAATTGGCTAGGGAAAATCGCCTTAGTGAGTTTTCCGTGATCAGTGTCGGTGAACAACTGCGTATTCCCGGCGCCGTCAAACGAGCTGAGCAACCGATGGCGGAAGCCGCCGCTGACGCAACCACGGCGCCAACAACGACGGAAACAGTCAGTGCCGCATCAGCAACAGCCACCGAAAGCGCTTCACCGGAATACTATGTCGTCAAATCTGGTGATACGATTATCAGCATTGCGACCCGTCATAATATGGGTTGGCACGAATTGTTGACGCTCAACAACCTCGCCGAAAATTCCATCTTACAACTAGACCAAAAATTGCGGGTTCGGTAAGGGAGAAACGCGGATAGAGGAAGCGCGGATTGTTTCTCTGTGACAATCCGCGCTTCCTCTATCCGCGTCTGTACCTCTTAATTCCAGGCTAGCTTACTGCGTTGCGCCCAATACGCCTCTGGCGTTTCTGTCAGGGATAACAACGTGGCAGCGGCTGTTTCATCCCACTTGACATCACCGGCGCGTGCATTCGACGCCAACTGCGCCACCGTCGCCGCCCCACTCAGGACAATCGTCGCCCACGGTTGGGCCAAAACGGCGGCCAGGGCCAAAGCGTCAATGGTACTTTGCAGGCGGGCTGCTTCTCGTTGTAATAACTGTAATTTTGGGGCAAAGGCTGGTGCGTCGTTACGTAACGTCAAGCGACCGTTGGCTAATGCCTCTTTGACAATGATCGCTACCCCAGCATCATGCGCGGCCTGAAGCGCTGCTGTTGCTGATTGCTCCAGTAGATTCCAAGTGGCCTGCACTGCGTCAAAGAGGCGCACACCATCCACTGTAACAGCCAGCGCTTGCCTTAGGATCGCCGCTTGCTGAGCGCCACTTAAGGAAAGGCCAATGGCGACCCCGCTTTGTTTTAACACCGCTAGTTTGTCCAACACCGCGCGATTGGCAAGAACACCGCTCTCCAGCGTGGCTGAGTGAATTTGATAGAGGCGTAAATAACTGGCCAGTTGCGCCTGACTCTCCTGCCACTGCCGTTCCAAAACCGGCAATGAATGTTCTTTTACTTCATGTTTTTCGGCGGTCACTTGCCAGTTGGCCGTGTAGGTATAGCCCCACTTGGAGCCGACGGCGGCTGTTGACGGATCAATCTTCCTACTGTGCAACCAATGACTAAGAAATTCTTCGGCCCGGCCATAGGATCGCGCCGCGTCAAAATAACGAATCCCCTGCGCCCAGGCCGCATCCAGCACCGTATGGGCATGGCGTTCCATGGCGTCAACCGCGTAGGTGTGCGCCAGGTCGCCGCCGTGACCCAGGTTGATGTAACCGGGACGTCCCAACGCGGCCAGGCCCAGCCCCAGCAATGGTCTTTGGTGTGTGAATAAGAAAGCGGCGAAAGATGACATGAGTTACTCAGGTGAATTCCCGGTGATGGACGGCGTCGTTGTACGCCGGCGGAACCAACGGTTCACCGCCCGTTCCCAATAGCGCACGCCCAAGAGGAAGTAGAGGCGCAATTTGCGTTCATGTCGATAGAGCAGCAAGGCGAGCAGCGCCAGCACCGTCCACTTGACCACCACCCATTCCGGCGGCAGGGTGGCGCTCAAGCCGCCGACAATGTTGGCAAAGAACAGCCCCAGACCGCGACCGGCAATGACCGCCGGCAAGAGGCGCACCAATGGAATCGTACTCAACCCGGCAAGGTAAAAGACCACATCCGGCACCGGAAAGACAAAGAGCAAGCCCCAACTGACCGGCGAACGCATGTAGAGTTTGCGTTCCCAGACTTTTAGTTCAGCGCGGCTAAAAAAGCGTTCTAGAAAGGGGCGGCCATAGTGTCGCGCCAGAAACATTGCCAGGCCGGCGCCGATCGCCAATCCGGTGATACTGTAGAGCGACCCCAAAAAGACGCCAAAGACATAGCCGCCCATCATGCCCATAAATTGACCGGGCATGGGTGCGATGAGAATTTGCAGGGCAAAGATGCTAATATAGGCCACTGGCGCTAGCACGCCAAAGCTGTTGATCCAGTCGCTCACCAGATCGCCTTGGTGGAGGAGATAGATAAGCGGCTCGCTCAATAACCAGAAAAACAGCGTGATACCGGCCAAGGTCAATAAGACTAGCCAGGTTTCCCGCTGACGAAATATCAACCAGAGCCGCCATAAAACTCCCTGCGGCCATTTAACGCCTTTAGAAAGCATAGAGTTGAAAGCCGATCAATTGAATGAGAATCAATACACGGGTAAAGAACGTGCCTATTATAACAACTTTTGTTTCAAAGTTCCAGACTGCGAGTTTACCATCGACTGACAACTCCGTCTGTATGCAAGACCTATGTTATACTGGCAGAATTAGCAATTTGATGGTCATTAGGTAGGTGTTGCGTGATTCGTGCTGCGTAACCCACAATACAGACGGGATGAAGGATGTACGAGTTTCATTGTGATGCAATTCTCTTTGATTTAGATGGCGTTTTGGTCGATTCTACTCAGGTTGTTGAACGTCAGTGGCGCCTGTGGGCGCTCCGCAACCAGGTTGACCTCGTGCAACTGATGGCAATTGCCCACGGGCGGCGTGCCATTGAAATTATCCAGATGGTGGCGCCCCAGTTGGATAGTGTGGCGGAAGCCACAGCACTGGCTGCTGCCGAAGCCGCTGACATTGATGGCCTGATGGTTTATGAAGGCGCTCAACGTCTATTGACAACCTTGCCGGCCACTGCCTGTGCCATCGCTACTTCCGGCACGCACGCCGTTGCGACAGCGCGGCTCAAATTTGCCGGCTTACCGACGCCCGCGGTTTTTGTCACGAGCGATGATGTACAACGGGGCAAGCCCAACCCTGATCCCTACTTGTTAGCTGCCGCACGCCTGGGCCTTCCCGCCAGTCGTTGTCTGGTCTTTGAAGACGCGCCCGCCGGGATTGAAGCCGGTCTCGCCGCCGGCGCGCGTGTGATCGCTGTCGCTTCCACCCATCCCAAAGCCGAGTTGATGCGCGCCACCGCCATCGTGGATCGGTTGGCCGACGTCCAAGTCATCATTAGTCAGGCCGGTCAACCACGTCTCACCGTCCAAATTCCAGTCACCAACCGCTGACCACCCGTCCTGTAGGGACGTTTGAGTTTAGAAAATGTTGAAAATCTTCCCTAAACTCAGGTGTCCCTACGGGACAGGATTGCTTTTGACACGTTACCCGTAGGCCACAACCTTTTGACCGTTGGCGTGAACCGGCTGGCTGAGAACGGTGCGGAAAGCCGCCAGCACCTGATCGACATCGGCGGCGGTGACATGATGGTTCAGCACAGCGCGCAGCCGGCGATTGCTGGACGCGCTCAATTTCACGCCCTGCTCAGCCAATCCATTGACCAACTGGGCTGGCGTCACATCAGGATGGGTCAATTCAAAGAAGACGAGATTGGTCTCCACGTCAGCGGGTTTGATGTGAATGCCCTCGATCTGCGCCAGCCCCTCCGCCAGTTGTTTGGCGTTGGCATGGTCATCACTTAGCCGCTCCACCATCTCGGTAACGGCGACAATGCCTGCGGCAGCCAAAATGCCTGCCTGCCGCAAACCGCCGCCGACCGCTTTGCGTGCGCGTCTGGCCCGCCCGATAAAGGCTTTGTCCCCAACGACCACCGAGCCGACCGGCGCGCCTAAGCCTTTGCTCAAGCATAGGCTCACGCTGTCAGCATTGCGGGCGACACGGGCCGGCGAAACCCCCAACGCCACCGCCGCGTTCCAGAGCCGAGCGCCATCGACATGGAGCTTGAGACCATGTTCATGGGCCAGATCACCGACCGCATCCATATAGGAGAGCGGCAACACCCGACCGCCACAGAGATTCTGGGTATTCTCCACACAGACTAACTTGGTAATTGGGTAATGTTCGTTGTCGGCGCGGATGTTGGCGCGAATATCATCAAAATCAAGCGTGCCGTCGGCCTGGTTGCGAATCACCATGGGGTGGACGCCGCCGAGTGCTGCTGCCCCTCCCTGTTCCGCACGGAAGATATGGGACTTGTCGCCCAGAATCATCTCATCGCCGCGGCCACAGTGGGCCAGCACCGACGTGAGATTGCCCATTGTGCCGCTGGAGACAAAGAGGGCGGCTTCCTTGCCCAGCATGTCGGCGACAATGGCTTCCAATCGGTTGACGGTGGGATCTTCGCCATAGACATCATCGCCCACTTCGGCTGTAGCCATCGCCTCGCGCATGGCAGGCGTTGGCTTGGTTACGGTGTCACTGCGTAGATCGATGGCGTGGGCGGGATTGTTTGTCATGAGAAACTCCTCTTGATAATATCGACTATGTCAAATTCTCGAACAGCAGCCAAGAAGTTTAGTTATACCAACGAGCGCCAGAAAGTAACACTTTATACAGGAGTAATAGGTTACTTTCTGTGCTGATCGTGAGTATAACACGGATAGGGATAAACACGGATCGGATACAAACATCTGTCTTCTTCCTTATCCGTGTTAACTTTTGGGTTCTGACTTGTCCAAGTTAGGTATTCTTATGGGAAATCTACGACGATTTTAATTGCGCCTTCGTCGCGCGTCGTCTGCAACTCAAAGGCGTCGATGACCTGCGAGAAGGGGAAATGGTGGGTCAGCATCGGCCCGACATCGGCTTCCCCTTTGGCAATGAGATCGAGCGCCATGCGGGTGCATTCATGGTTGGGGTCAGAGAGGGCGCCGACGATAGCGCGGGCTAGAATGCACTTGCGGAAGAAGGCGAAGAAGGGATATTCGAGGCTCTCCAGCCGCGGCACGCCAAAGTAGAGGATGGCGCCGTGGCGCTTCACCAACTCGACCGCCAGCGGAATCGTCGTTGCTTCACCTGCCGCTTCGATTACCACATCGACCATCTCCCCGCCGGTCAACGCGCGCACAGCTTCGACGGCATCGCGGTCGGCATTATGAACGGTATCGGTAGCGCCATAATGCTTGGCGACGGCGAGCCGATGCGCTTGCAGATCAATGGCGATGACCCGGCGTGCGCCCAACCGGCGCATCATAAAATTCCACCATAGGCCGGCTGATCCTTGCCCGATGACGGCGACGGTCTTGGCAATGACGCTGGTCGGCAGATGTTTAGCGGCATAGATGATCGTCCCCAGTTGCTGGGCTTGCAAGAGATAATCGAGCGGTTTGCCATTGGGCAGTAGTAGCAGATCGCTGGCCGCCACCAGACAGTAGTCCGCCATGCCGCGATTGGTGCGGATCAAGGCCAACACCTGATCCCCCACCTTGATGCCCGATCCCGGCGCATCAATTTCCTCGACAACCCCCACCACTTCGTGGCCGCTCATGCCGGGGGGCAGCGGATAGGCTTCCGGCTCGGAAAAATAGACCGAATGATAATCGCTCCCACAGAGCGACACTTGTTTGGTACGAATCAGGGCATAACCGGGCTGAAGTTCAGGCTTCGGGGTTTCCATCACCTTGATCTCACCAGGCGCCATTACCTGTGTTGCACGCATAGTTGCTCCTCAACTTGGATTTCTGGATAAATCGGTAAAGACAAACAGGTCTATTTTGCCATTGACCGGCGAGAGAGACAAATGCGGTTTAGGGGTTGGTTGGTTCAGTTCAACGAAAAGAGTTAGTCGGGATGTGCAAAAAGGGCGCCAGTCGGCATTAGCTGGAGTAGCAGTCAATGAAAGCCAACGGTCAGCGGTGATCAAGCTTATCGCCGGGCAAGCTTATCGCCGATCAAATGGTGTAGCGTTTTTGGCGATCCTCTGGTAAGCTTACAACCTATTGTTGCTAACCATGATCGATATGCCGTTCTGATCTGATATGGGTGAACCATGACTGTGCTTAAGGAATTGACGCCGGGGGAATTGACGCCAAGCGACTTGGCGACGGGCTGTCGCCAGGTAAAGACGGATGCTTCGCATGAGCCGTACTGTTTTGAACTGTTTCGTCGGGCGATTGTACAAAAGAGTGAACAATGTTGGTCGGCGCTCTATGCCCAATATGGCAAGTTGGTGGTCAATTGGATCGGGCACTTTAGCAAACAGCACGCCCCCTTGCTGGAAACGCCGACCGAGGATTTGGTTGCCGATACCTTTACCGCCTTCTGGCGAGCCTTTACTCCAGATAAGTTGACCAATGCCGAACGGTTGGCACATGTTCTCAGCTACCTGCGTTCTTGCGCCGCCACGGCGGTTTTACAAGCCAAACGGCGGGAAGAGCGGCGGATCAAACAGGCGGCTTGGGATCAAGAAGCGCTGGATGCGACCCCTGAGCCGCAACCAACCAACAGTCGTCCGGAGCATGTTTTGATGACAACGATGTGGCAGGAAAAGCTTTGGCAGATCGTCAACCGCTGCTGCCATGATGAACGGGAACGGGTGCTGGCCCGGCTCAGTTTTGTTTCCGATCTGAAGCCAAGCGAGATCCTGGAACGTCACCCCGACCTGTTTGTGGATGTGGCCGAAATTTACACCATGCGCCGCAATCTGAAAAACCGGCTGTGGCGTGACAAAGAGTTGCAGGAGTTATGGGGAGAGCCAATACCATGAGTGACCAATATTCATCACTGGGCGATTTTGCCGACTGGGAGGTGGAAGCCTATCTCGATGGCGAGGATCTACCCCACCTTGCTGAACTTCTGGCGCGCAACCCGGCTGCCGCCGCCACCTTACGCCAGGAACAGCAGCAGAAGCGTCGGCTGCAAAGCGCACTCTACCGTTTTGACTGCCCGTCGCCAGCCACATTGCAAGCTTATGATTGGCGGGAACTGACCCCAAGTGCGTACCAGGCGGTGGCGAACCATCTGCACGGGTGCCCTCAATGTAGCGCTGAAGTGGCTGCGCTCCATGCTTTTGCCGCCGAGCCATTGCCGGTGACAGCGGCGCAACCGCTCACTGCTCCCACCCAACCGGGGTTGTTGGAACAACTGCATGGGTTGGTGGAACAGGTGCGCCTGGTGGTTGCCACCCTGGTGACACCGGGGGGGCCGCAACTGGCCGGCGTTGCCCTACGTAGCGTCACCCCCACCGCCGCTGCCCCGACCCAATTGCTCTTTGAAGCGGATAACACCGATGTCAGCCTGCTCATCCAGCAAGAGGCAAACGGCGCCTACCGGCTTGAGGGTCAACTCTTCGCCCCCGCCGCTTTGACCGACACCCAATATACTTTGACCAACGCTGCGCCCGATGCCCTACCCCTGACCGGCGATGTAACGGCGACTGGCGCTTTCTCGCAGACGGATCTGCCCGCCGGCGTCTATCAACTCATCGTCAAGTTGCCCGATCGTGCTATCGTTGTGCCAAATCTGACCCTGTCCTAAATCCGACTCCTCGTCTTTCTCCGCAAAAGAGCTTCTGCATCTCTATGCAGAAGCTCTTTTTGTTGCCAGCACATGCCTAACCGTAGTAAAGATTTTAGTCTTTCTCTGACCGGGAGAAAGACTAAAGTCTTTACTACGATTTGACCGATCAACCCTTGTTTGACAAAAGACGATTCTGATAAGCTCATCTGTCACATTTTCGCTTAACTCAACGACAAATGACAGAAAAATATCAATCATTTAACAGAGCATTACACTTAGTTTCAGGTATAATGAGTGAAAAGCAATAAGGTACATTGATAATTGTAAATCTATTTACATGAGATTAAGAATGATATAATGATTTCATGACAACTAATCAAGCCATGCCTGCCGAAGACCTATATACCTCCCTACAATCGCTGCCGGCTGCCCAACTGCCGGTACTCATCCAGCAACAGCAGTTGACCGTGACCAGCGTCGAAGGGTTGAAAGCCTACTCCACCCAATTCTATTGGACCGAACCGGCGCACGCCTATCGGATCGCCGAAGAAGCTTATCGCCTGGGTCAGCATCTGCCTATGCCGGCGCCGGCCCTGGGCGCTTGGGCCTTGGGCAATGCCCTGATGGCGACCGACCGCTTTGCCGAAGCAGTCCAACGGCTCGTCGAAGGACGCACCGCCTACCTCGCCATCAACCAGCCGCTGGACGCCGCCCGCATGGGGGTGAGCCTGGTCTTTGCCCTGGCCTATAGTGGACAAAGCGAAGCCGCCGTGGCGTTGAGCGCCGCAATCGAGCCGCTCTTGACCACCGCCGCCCAAAGTGACCCTGCCGATCAACAGCGGTTGGGCAATTTGCTGCTCAATGCCGGGGTGGCCCATGAATTGCTTGGCCAATATGAAGAGGCGCTGGCGCTCTATGAACGGCAGATCGCGATTGCCCAGCGCCTCGACGACCCATTGATGTTGGCGCAAATTAGCATCAACAAAGCCTACGCTCTCACCCAAATCGGCGCTGTCACCGAGGCGGTGGCGGCCTACCAGGCCGCCGAACAGCTTTTGCAAGACCTGGCCGCGCCGGCTGATACGATCCGCTTCCACTATAATTATGCGGCCCTGCTCACGCTGATCGGCGACTATAGCCGGGCTAGACAGCAACAGGATCTGGCGGCCAAGCTCATTGCCGCTGGCGGCGCGTCGGCGCAGCAACATTCCTGGTTGACCCTCATTCGCGCTCTGCTGGATCTGCAAGCGGAGTGGCCCATTGCCACCGCCACGTTGGTGGACCTGGCGCAGGCGCAAGCGGCCTTTGCCCACCACGGGCCGGCCTTTGCCGCCGATCTGGCCTGGATCATCCTGGCCCGCTGTCATTTCAAGCGGGGGGAGTGGGCCACGGCGAAGACGATCCTCCAACAGGTGCAAGCGGAGGTGGCGCAACGCGCCGACCCGCTACTAACCTACCAGCTTTGGCACGCGCATGGCGATTTGGCGCAGGTGCAAGGACAAGCCGCCGCCGCGATCCAGGCTTATCAACAGGCGATCCAGCAGATTGAATTACTGCGCAGCCATTTCCAGATTGAGACCTTGCGCGCCGATTTCCTCACCGACCGCCTGGTGGTCTATCAGGCGCTCTGTCGGAGCTATGCCCAGCAGGGCGAGACGGCGCTGGCCTTTGGAGTGATCGAGCGGGCCAAAGCGCGCCTGCTCATGGAAAAGTTAGTCTTCCGGCTGGAACAGGAAGTGACTGACGCCGTCCAAAATGAGGATGCGGATCTGCGTTTGCTCAATGGGCAGCTTCGTGATCTGCTCCAACAAGTCGAAACGGCCAATCGCCAATCGCGTCTGACTGAAATGCAGAGTGGTGATAACAGCAGCCCGCTTCCCTCGTTTGCCGCCACTAATTCTGCTGCCACGAATCGCTTGATTCGCCTGGAAGAGCAAGCGCAAAGCTTGATTCACCAGATTCAGCGTCGTCAGCCGCTCTTCTCGGTCTATGCCACTGGGGAACCGGCGCCCCTGCCCAAGATCCAGGCCCAACTGGACGACCGGCTGCTCCTCCAATATCACCTTGACCGTCAGGAGATTTGGGTTTTTCTGGTGACACAGGCTGGCATTATCGATCACATCAAGCTTGCCAACCTGGCCAAGGTGGAACGCGCCCGCCAGGGGGTGATGCTGACGACAACCCGCCTTTTGGAGCTTTCGGTGCAATTTGGCTTGACCCGTTTACCGCGCTATTTGCCCACCTTGCTGGCGGAAGCCAACCAGCATCTCCATCAACTCTATCAGCACTTGCTCCAACCGTTGGCTGGCCATCTGCAAAAGTTTCCGGCCTTGGTCATCGTGCCTGATCAGGCGCTTCACTATATTCCCTTTCAAGCTCTCTATGACGGCCAAGCCTATTTGCTGGAAAGTCATACCATCAGTTACACGCCCAGTGCTACGGTGTTGGAGCTTGCGTTAACCCACCGCGCCACCGGCGAAAATCTGTTACTCTGCGGCTATGACAACGGGGATCTGGCCGCCGTTTCCACTGAACTACAAGCGTTGCAACAGTTGTTTCCTGCGGCCGATGCCCTTGTTGCAGCGGCTTGCACTACAGCTAACTTTTTGGGGGCAGTCAGCCGCTACGGGGTTGTGCATCTTGCCACCCATGCTAAATTGCGGGTGGACAAACCGCTGCTCTCCTCCTTTACCCTGGCCGACCGCCAATTAACGCTGGCTGAAATCGCCCGTCTCCACTTGAATGCCGACCTGGTCACCTTGAGCGGCTGCGAAACCGGTCACGGCCAGGTGCGGGGGGCGGATCTGCTCAGTCTGGCCGGCGGCTTTCTCAGCGCCGGCGCCAATGCCCTCCTGGTCAGCCTGTGGCGGGTCGAGGATGCGCTCGCGGCGCAGTTGATGACAACGTTCTATCGCACCTTGCTAACCGGCGTCCCCCGTGCCGCCGCGCTTCGTGAAGCGCAACTGGCGCTCTTGCAACAAGGACGCGCCGCCACCGACGCCACCCAACGGTATCGTCATCCGGCCTACTGGGCGCCCTTTATTCTCATTGGCAATTGGCGACCAATTGTCGGCCTGATGGACAAATCTGCTCTCAAAGCGCATTAGATCAGCAGAAAGCTAACGATTTACAAAATTCGTAAATTTCCCGACGAATGGAAGGATTCCTTATGCACCAAAAATTCCTGACCCTTTGCCTATTCATCGGCCTCCTGTTTGCCAACCTTGCGCCGTTGCCGGTTCATGCTCAGGATGACCCCCCCGTGGCGTTGCCGCCCCACTGTCGCGGCTATGGCCCGTTGACGCCCGAC
This sequence comes from Caldilineaceae bacterium, assembly GCA_026645575.1. The sequence goes on along the minus strand of JAPKMW010000077.1, from coordinate 36,583 downwards.
CCCGACTATTGCGGCTGCACCTGGGGCATTCTCTACTATCGCGGGCAACCGGTGCAAGGCGCCAACGTCACCCTGAACTTTGCCGGCAAAAGCCTTACCACCCGCACCCAGCCGACCCTCAACAGCGCCCTGCCCTACTATGATCTCACTGGCAAAGGGCTGGGCGCCCAGCGGAGCGACATCTTAACCCTCACCGTCAATTTTGCCGGGGAACAACTGGCGCGTCCTTTCCGTGCCGCACCGGCCGTTGATGGCGTCGCCAAAGGTGAACAAGAAGTGCCGCTCGTGCTGCCGGAAAGGGGTGAGTGGACGCCCCTCTTGACCGGCGGCTATACCCACACCTTGACCATCGCAGGACAGACCCTGTGGGCTGGCGGCCCGGCAGGGTTGATTACCGTGGATCTCACCACCCGCCAGGTGACGACACAAACCCTGCCCTGGCCGGAACCGGCGGTGCGTGCCTTTGCGCTTGGCCCCAACAACGTCCATTGGGTCGCCGGCCCGCGCCATCTGGCAACGGGGAGCGGGCAACCGTGGCAACTGCTCCCTGCTCCCTTTGCGGCAACAATGCGCGCCATCGCTGTCCATCCCCAGAGCGGCCACCTCTGGGTTGGCGGCGGTGACAGTAACGGCGCCCTGGCCCGTTATGACGGCCAAAGTTGGCAATTGATCACCGCCATTGCCGAGCCGATCATGGCGCTGGCGCTTGATCCACAAGGCGGCCTTTGGGTAGGCGCTTGGGAAGGCGGTGTCTACTATCGACCTAATGCAACGGGTGACCTCAACAGCGGCTGGCAGCGTTACCGCACGGGGGATGGGCTGGCCTCGGATCTGGTGCGCACCCTTGCCGTTGACGCCAATCACCTCTGGGTGGGCGGTGAACCGTATCTGGACACCAACGGCTACCACGGCGGCATCAGTCGCTATGACCTGAGCGCCGGCAGTTGGCGCGCCTACACCACCACCCACGGCCTGCCTGCCGATGCGGCTCTCGCCGGCGCCCCCGCGACCATTCAAGCCCTGGCGGTGGCGAATGATGGTTTAGTTTGGGCGGGTCTCCCGGGCGGTGTTCACTTCCAGGCCACTGCCAATCTTTGGTTGACCGACACCGTTGCTGCGGCGCCCATCAGCGCTGTCGCCACAGCCGGTGAACGCGTGGTGGCGGCGCAACAGAACGGCACAATCCTCTACCTGGATCGTCGTGTGACACCGGGGCAACCGCCCATCGCCCAAGTAACCACGCCGCCCACCCAGCGTCTGGCGTTGACTGATACCCTTCACCTAACCGCGACCGCCGCCGATCAAGATGAGACGCCCAGCGGCGCCGCCTCGCAAGTGTTGGCCTGGGATTGGCGTTCCGACATCGATGGGCCGCTCTGCACCACTGCCCATGAATGCACCCTAGCGGCGAATACGTTGACCGCTGGTGAACATACCATCAGCCTGCGCGTTCAGGATGATGAAGGGGTCTGGTCGGCGCCGGTGACGACGACCGTGACGATCAATGATGCCTTGCCGCTAGCTCCTCAACAACTTTATCTGCCGCTAGTACGGAGCCGACCCTAACCACCATAGGAACGCTTGCGCGCATAGCCGCCCCCAACGGGTTCCCAGTGACCGGCTACGAACGCAAGCGTTCCCAACGATCAAGGGAGTTTTGCATGAAAATATCGTTGTTGATGATCTTGGCCTGCCTGGCTGGGCTGCTCTATTTGATACCCGTATCGGCGCAAGCGGGCCGGCCCGCTCATGAAAACGTTTTGATCGCCGGGCCGGCTGATCATCGCGCGGCTGCCAACGCGTCCCGGAACACCCAGGTCGTTGTAGGTGTTGACCCTGCTGCTGTGCAGTCGCCCACCAACCACTGCCCCAATGCGCTGGATAACGGTGGCTTTGAGGTGGATGCGGCCTGGTCAGTGAATGACGCCGCCAATGTCTTCTATGACGCCCGCTACGCCTTTAGCGGCAGCCGCTCGTTGGCGATGAACACCTTCAACGGGCGCACGGCTGACCTCTGGCAGCGTTTCACCATTCCGGCCAATGCATCAGTGGTAACGTTGGACTTTGAAGCTATCATCATCAACGGCACGGTTGACCAGAATGTCTATGTCAGCCTCTACGACGCCGACTTTAGCAACCGTCTGCAATCTTATTACCTGCTCTTTGATTGTGAATGTGACTGGACGCACTTTGCGCCGGCGTTGGATGTGACAAAACTGGCTGGGCGCACCGTCAATTTTGCCATTGAAGTTTATGCCGACGGCGCCATTGACGCCGTGAACTTTGATGATGTTGCCCTGGGCGTCTGCCAGAGTGGCCCAACCGCCACCCCTTTGCCGCCGCCAATCCTGGTGGCGCCGCAAGGGGAGATCAACACCGATACCCCCAACTTCTCCTGGCAACCTTTACCCAACGTCGTCTATTACAAACTGTGGGTCAATGAGTATGGCGATCCCTTTGCGCCGGGTAAGATTAATCAAGATTATACACCCGTCGAAGCTGGCTGCGCCACCGGCACCCTCTGCACTGTCAGTCCAGGCGTTCCATTTCTTGCTGATGGTCAATGGTGGATCACCGCCTTCTTCGCAAATGGCACCATCCTGAGCGAAAGTGCCACTGGCGCCTTCACGCTCAATTTAAGTGCGACCGCCACGCCCACTACCCCGCCCACCGTCACCGCGACGCCGACCCAGCCTGCTGCCACCCCCACGGCGACTATGACGCCTACTACGGTGCCGCCCACGGCCACGCCAACCGCTACACTGCCACCTGCCGGCGTCGGCGACGCTTACGAGGCGGATGATGATTGCGCCGCTGCCAAACCATTGGCAACCGACGGCATCCCCCAAACGCGCAACTTTCACGCCCAGGCCGACGCCGACTGGATCAAATTCTCGGTGATAGCCAACACCACCTACCTGATCGAAGGCGATGTTGCGGGGGATGACCCCACCGATCTGTTGCTCAGTCTGCACGCCCGTTGCAATAGCGGCGCCACCACTACCCAAGATCATAGCTACTCGCCGGATGTGCGGGTAACCTTCACCGCCACCCAAAGCACTGACTACTATATCAAGTTAAGTAATAACCCGGCCAGCCGCTTTGGCAACGACGTGCGCTATCAAATCGCCGTGCGCGCGCTCACCGGCGCGCCAACCACCGGCGCTCTGATCATCGTCGCCGGGCGCAACCAGGAGGGGGACTTCCTGCAAACCCAGATCCACAACATCACCAATCGCGCCTATCGCCTCTGGCGCAACCAGGGCTTCCCCGCCGACCGCATTCGCTACCTGGCGACTGATCTCAACCTCGACCCGGACAATGATGGCAAGCCTGATGTTAACGGTCTGCCCGATAATGCCAATCTGCGCCAGGCGATCACCGAGTGGGCCGCCGGCAAGTTGAGCAACGGGCAAGCGCTGACCCTCTACCTGATGGATCATGGCGGCTATGACAAACTTTATCTTGATGAGCCGCGGCGCGAACGGCTCACACCACAGGATCTCCATGAGTGGCTGACGGCGCTCGAAACGGCGGTTCCTGGCGTGCGCATCAATGTGATCATTGAAGCGTGCAACTCAGGCAGCTTTATCGACCCGACCAAAAGTATTAGCAAGCCCGGCCGCGTTATTATCACTTCCGCTGGCGCCTATGAACTGGCCTGGGCGACCAACACCGGCGCGCTCTTCTCCGATGCGCTGCTTGACGGGCTGGCGATGGGCAAAACGCTGCTGGGCGCCTTTCACGAAGCCCAGGCCAACACCCAACGCAGCCCCTCGGTGCAAACCCCCTGGCTCGATGATGACGGCGACACCATCCCCAACGATGGCGACGACGGCGCGCTGGCCGCCCAGTTGAGCTTCCGCGTCCCCGGCGCCTTTGATCGCACCGCCAATCTCTGGCAACCCTATGTGGTGCAAGCCACCGTGCGCAACAGCGCTGGGCTGGCCGCGGCAACCACCCGCCGCGAAATCTGGGCCGAAGTCCTAGATGACGGCAAGGTCGAGAGCGTCTGGGCGGTTATCTATCCCCCCAGCTATCAACCGCCGACCAACAGCGAAGAGATGACAGTCGGCCCTCCGCCCATCACCCTGCAAGCGCGTGGCAACCATGAGTATGTTGGTCTCTACGGCGCCTTTGACGAAGCCGGCCGCTATCGCATCGTCATCTACGCCCAGGATGACGACGGCCTGCACAGCCCGGCGAAGACGATTGAGTTCAACAACGGCAGCCGGCTCTTTTTGCCGTTGGTTCGTAAATAGCAAGGCATGGGTAGCGGTGATGGGAAAAGGCGCTTCTTCCCCCAATTGATTTCGTCCCCCAATGGATGAGGTGGTTGGTGGATGTAAGCTAAATCAACGATTGTTTATTGCTGGCGTTTTCGTGGTTTTTTTGCCACGCGCCGACTGGGTGCATTGAAAGCGGTGGGGATGATCCAGGTGTAGAGCTGTTTGCCGCGGATAGTCTCTTCGGTGTAGAGGGTGTCGGTGGCGCCATGTTTGTTGCTAAAGACGACATAGAAGCCCTGGTCCAACCCTTCGGCGAGCAGGTAATCGATCAGTTGGGTTTTGCCCTGGTCAAAATAGCCCTGGTCGAGATAGACCTTGGTTTCGATAATCTCTTTGCTGCCTTTATAGAGGATCAGAATGTCGGTGCGTCCGCGTCCGCTGGGGACTTCGACGAGCGTATCGCCACCCAGCCGTTGGATGAAAAAGTGGAGAAAGCCATCCAGTGAGTAGTGCCAGGCGCCCTCTTTGAGATGTTCCGTGTCAAAGGCGTGAAAGCCGCGGCGTTGGACATAGGCGCGGTAGTCTTGTAACAAGGCATTGATGTTGAGGCGGTTTCCACTAACATAGATGCTTAAGTCCGGCAAGTCAGGGCGGTAGTCTCTGGCTTCCCCGTTGATTGTGGGGCGAAAGGCGGTGAGGACACATTTGGCATAGAGCGGCACAAGGATTTCGACATTCCCGCCCACATTTTCAATCACGCCATGTGCCGCCAGGTAGGCCATGGTTGGGTCATGAATGGAAAAGGGCAGTGGCGTTTCGTTGAACAACAAGCGCAGCATAAAGGCTGGTTTTTCTTTGGCCTTTTGTACAATGTTGAAGATATTCTTATCTTTGCGCGCCGTAAGAAAATGTTTGAGCGTCGGGTAAAAGGCCGCCATCGTCACCGGTTGGCTGCGGTCGGGCGCCATCTCTTCCACCAGGTATTGACAGAGCGCCGATACCAGCCCCGGCTGCCCCCGTGTGTTCTCATAGATCGCTTTGACCACCGCCGGATCAAATGGTTGCCCGGCTTCGCTGACATATTGGTCGATTAAGGCTTGCACCTCGTCAAAGGTAAAATAGGGCAGTTCCAGTTGATCGACGATATTAAAGGGCGAAGCCGAAGAAACCACCAACTCCGCCACCGTGCTAACGCCAACCAACAGCAGGGCATGGAGTTGGTGCCGCGTGCGCTTGTGATAAAGGGCGCGGAAAATATGCAGCATTTCGCTCATGACCACGGGTGGAATATCTTCAAACTCATCAATGACCAGGACAATCGGCGCCGAATGCTCTGATATCTCGGTCAGGTAGCGCTGTAAATCAAGTTGGTTTTTGATCGGATAGTCGGTTTGTAGGCCAACCTGTGAAAATTCATACTGAAGGTTCCATTGCAGCGCATCATAAAATTCGTCGCGTGTCGCCGTCTTCATGCCTTCAAAACTGATCCAAATGGGCAGATAGCCCTGGGTCTGCAATTGACGAAAAAGCAGTTGAAAATAGGTCGTCTTTCCAGTCTGGCGCGGGGCAAAGAGGGTAAAATAGCGCCCTTGCTCCACCAAGCGTTGCCCTTTGGCCAGCAAGGCCGGGCGGAACAGGGTATAATGGCGGTCCGGGTCACAGGGACCCGATGTGTTGAAATAGCGCATAGCTCGTAGCATACCATAGACCCAAGGAAAGAACAATCCATTGACATAGGCAAAAAATGGCATCAGGTGCATTAGATATGGGTAGCTGATCCAAACCTTGTGGCCTTGTTGGTCACGCCAGCCCATCAACGAACAGAGAGGAAGCTATGCCCCGTTTATTGTTGCCCTGTCGTCCTGTTCTCTGGCGCCTGCTGCTCTGCGGTGGGGGCGCGGTTGTCTTGCTGCTCCTCCTCTTCAGCGCTGACGGTGCGACCACCCGTCCTGCCGTGGCGCAAAGCGCTTTTTCCTGCGCCAATGTGACCGAACTTCCCCAACCCGAATGTCAGGCTCTGGTGACGTTTTACAACAGCACCAACGGCCCGACTTGGGTGGTCAAAAACGGTTGGCTGGCGACCAACACCCCCTGCACCTGGGTTGGCGTCACCTGTGCCGGCAACCATGTCACCATGCTCATGCTGCCGGACAATGGGCTGAACGGCGGGTTGCCGCCGGAACTGGGCGCGCTGATCTACCTGCGCGTCCTCGACCTGGCGGAAACCCCCCCGGCGGCAATGGCGTTGCAAACAGGCGCCCCTGCGCTGTCTGCTGATCTGCAATCGGCGCTAACCACTGCCGAACGCCTCAGTGCCATCAGCCTTGCCGGCGCCATTGACCATACGGCGCAACAGGTCGAAGCGCGCGCCATTGTGAGCGCCACCCGCCCTGCACTCGACAACAACCCAATCACTGCTGCGGCTACCGATTTGCCTGTCGAACTTGATAGCCGCAGCCCCCTGGCCGAAAGCTCCACCTACCTGCGCAATCAACTGGCGATTCTCAAACCCGCCAGTGCAGATAGTGGCTATTCGTTATTCGGTTCTGTTGCCAACAGTGCTGCCAGCCAATATCCAATACCCAGTATCCAATATCCAATACCTAATACCCAATATCTGACAGCCGAAGGCGTCAACCGCCTCACGGGTCCACTGCCGGCGGCAATCGGCAACTGGCGCAGCTTGCAGTGGCTTGATCTGTCGGGCAACCAGTTGACGGGGGTGCTGCCGGCGGAACTGGCCTTCCTGACCAATCTCTTTTTTCTCGATCTCTATAACAATGGCTTGAGCGGCCCATTGCCGACCTATCTGGGCAACTTGACCAACCTGGAAACGTTGGATCTGGGGGGCAACCGCTTCACCGGCGCTATCCCGCCCGAACTGGGCAACCTGGCCGGGCTAAAGAATTTTGGCCTCTGCGGCAATAGCTTGAGCGGCCCCATCCCCCCGGAACTGGGACGGCTGACCAACCTCAATGTACTCTTTCTCTGTTACAACGGGTTGCGCGGCCCCATCCCCGCTGAACTAGGAATGCTGGCCGCCTTGCAAAGTTTGCGTCTGGATGTCAACGGCTTAAGCGGCCCGATTCCGGCCAACCTGGGGGCGCTCGCCAATTTACAGATCCTGCGTTTGGAGAGCAACGACCTGAGCGGCCCGATTCCGCCGGAACTGGGCAACCTGCACAATTTGACCCAACTCTGGCTCAGCAGCAACCGCTTGGTTGGCGCCATCCCGCTCCAGTTGAGCCAATTACAGCAGTTGCGTTTTCTCTCCCTCATGGATAACCGCCTGAGCGGCTCGATTCCGGCTGAACTGGGGCAACTGACCAATCTGCTCGGCCTTTCGCTCCAGATCAATCGTCTGAGCGGCGCCATTCCACCCCAGTTGGGCCAGCTTGCCAATTTGCTGTTGCTCGATCTCCAGACCAACGACCTGAGCGGCGCCATCCCGCCGGCGCTGGGCAATTTGCGCCAGTTGCAGAGTTTAAGCCTGGGCAGCAATGGACTCAGCGGCCCCATCCCCGTCGAATTGACCCAACTTACCAGCTTAACCTCGCTCGCTTTTTATAACAACCAATTCACCGGCCCACTGCCGACCGAGCTGGGCGCTTTGCGGCAATTGCAAGACTTGCTGCTCTACAACAACCGGCTTACCGGCCCCATCCCGGCCACATTGGGCAACCTGACCGGCTTGCAATCCCTTATGCTCTTCGGTAACGAGCTAACCGGCGAAATTCCGACCCAATTGGGGAACTTGACGAACCTGACCACGCTCTGGTTGGGGGAAAACCAGCTTACGGGCGCCATCCCCAGCACGCTGGGCGCGCTAACCAACGTGACTTCCCTCTGGCTCCAGGACAACCGCTTGAGCGGCCCCCTGCCCAACGAACTAGGCCGGTTGACCCAACTCACGGATCTGCGCCTGAGCAACAATCAATTCAGTGGTGAAGTGCCGGCAGGGCTGGCCAACCTCAAAGCGCTCGAATACGTATGGCTCTTCAACAACCAATTGAGTGGGCCGCTGCCGCCGGCGCTAGGTGAATTGCCAGACCTACGTTATCTCTGGTTAAGCAACAATTACCTCAGTGGGCCACTGCCGACTACCCTGGGCAGGTTAACCAGTCTGGAAACCCTCTGGCTCGACAGCAACCGTTTCAGCGGCCCCATTCCACCGGAACTGGGCAACCTGGCGCGCTTACAGGTTCTTCGCCTCTATGACAATAGCCTGAGCGGGCCGATTCCTGACCAGTTGGGTAAGCTGACGAATCTCACCACCCTGGAACTAGATATAAACCAACTGAGTGGAGAAATTCCCGCGACCCTGGCCCAACTGCAACAGCTTACCGATCTGAGCCTAAGCGTCAACCAATTGAGCGGCCCCATCCCCGCCGCCTTGGGCCAATTGCCACACCTGCGCACCCTCTGGCTTAATCACAACCGGCTGCAAGGGACGATTCCAGCGTCGCTTGGCAATCTCAGCCGTTTGACTCAACTTTCGCTGCAACGCAACCAACTGAGTGGCGCCCTGCCGCCCCAACTGGGCGGATTGACCAACCTGGCAACGTTGCGCCTGGCCGGCAACCGCTTGGCTGGCCCCCTCCCAGCGGAACTGGGCAATCTGCTCAACCTGCTCGAATTGGATCTATCGGCTAATGACCTGCGCGGCCCCCTCCCGCCTGAATTAGCCCGGCTCACCCGGCTGGTCACGCTCGAGCTTGCCAACAACCAACTGACGACTACTGACGAGGCCCTGCGCGCTTTTTTGACCAGCAAAGCGCCGACCTGGGATGCTACCCAAACGCTCCCACCGACGGCTGTCCAGGCGCTGCCCGAACGGAGCGACGCCATTGCCCTCAGTTGGACGCCGATTGCCTATGGTGGCGACGGCGGCGCCTATGCCGTCGAGGTCGCCACCAGCGCCGACGGCCTCTATACACCCCACGGGCGCACCGTAGACAAACGCACACCGGGCTATACTGTTGATGGCCTGACGCCCAACACGACCTACTTCTTCCGTGTGCGCACCTATACACCCGCCGGCAGTGGTCAGCCTAATGAGCTATGGAGCGACTATAGCGCCCCGGTCAGCGCCACCACCAGCAACATCTCCGGCGTCGGCGATGGCTATGAAAACGATGACACTTGCGCCCAGGCGCGCGCCATCGTCACCAATGGCTATTTTGACCATCACAACTTCCACCAAAGCACCGATGTTGATTGGGTGCAATTCACCGCCCGCGCCGGCGTCGCCTATCGCATCGACGTGCAGCCGACGGCAGACTCCACGGTGGATATCGCCTTAAAACTCTATGCCGGTTGCGCCGACCCCAACCCGCAACAATCCAACGAAAGCTTTAGCCCCGGCGTCCAATACAACTTTACTGCCCCTGCTGCTGGCGCCTACTATCTCCAACTGCGTAATGAACGGGGAACCGCCGGCGCCAATGCCACTTACCAGATTGCCGTGCGCGCCCTTGATGGCGAAACGGCCAACGGCGCGGTCATTCTGCTGGGTGGCCGGCTCTATGCCACCAACGATGATGTGCAGGACAACATTGATCATGTTACCGCCACCCTCTACCAGACGCTGCTCAACAACGGCTACAACGCCGACAATATCTACTACCTTTCGACCGCCACAAACGCAGCCGGTGTCGCTCCCCCCGGTGTTGATGCCGCGGCGACGTTGGCGAATCTCCAATTTGCCATCACCACCTGGGCCAAGAGCCGCGTCAGCGAAAGCCGCAGCTTGACCCTCTACCTGATCGACCACGGCGACAAGGGCGTCTTTTATGTGGATGAGACCCAGGGGCAGCGCCTCACCCCGGCCCAACTGGATGAATGGCTCGACCGGTTGGAAGAGACGGCGCCCAATGTCGCCATCAATGTGCTGATCGAAGCGTGCAACTCCGGCAGCTTTATCACGGGCTTCAATAACGCCGGCTCCCTTAGCAAAGCGGGGCGCGTGATCATGACCTCGACCAATCTACACAACCTGGCCTTTGCCTCGGAGCAGGGCGCCTACTTCTCCGATTATCTCTTCACGGCGCTACGCCAGGGCCATCATCTCTTTAGCGGCTTCTGGGAAGCGCGCATTGCCGCCCGCCAGGCGACTAACCTGATCCAAGACCCCTGGCTCGACGCCGATGGCGACGGCGCGCCCAACGAGTTGGAGGACGCCGCCATTGCTGCCCGCCGCACCCTCTTCCCGGTCAACAGTCAGGCCACCAGCCAACTTTGGCCGCCCTACATTGCGTCGCTGCAGGAAGCCGCCGCCGTCAACGGCCAACGCCAGATCCAGGCCGATGTGCGCGACAACGGCGCCATTGCCCGGGTCTGGGCCGTTATCTACCCGCCCGGCTACCAACCGCCAACCAGCGGCAACGAACTGACCCCCGACAACGCGCCCAAAGCCGATCTGATCTTGGTGGGCGACCGCTACCAGTTAAACTATAGCGGCTTTACCCAGCTCGGCCTCTACCGGGTGGTTGTTCATGCCGAAGATAGCGACGGTCTACAGGCCCGCCCGGCGGTCATCACCATCAACACGGCGGCGCCGGTCGGCGGGCAAGTTGAGGACAACACGCAAGTGTATCTGCCGTTGGTGACGCGGTAGGGGGCGCAACACTACAGCGGATTGGGGCAGTAACGGATTTTTGACCTGGGCGCGCCGGCATCCTGCCGGCAAACCGTCCGGCCCAAGCCTGCGCTCTTGGCGAGTCCGTGACTCGCAACCGACCAGGGCGAGTCACGGACTCGCCAAGAGCAATCCGGTAGCGGCATTTGTGTTACCCAGCCCATTAAAAATCAGTTGCTCCCTCTATCCGCTGTAGTGTTTGCTGTGTTTTTCGATAACGACAAAATCTTGGCTCTGCGGGAATTCATGGGGTTGACAAGGAAAGGCTGGCTATCGTAGGTTACTCTTAATGGAGGTTAGGTAAATCAATCGGTAGCCGTAGGGGCACGAGGTTGGCGGGTGGATCGACGGGTTTTACCAGAGAGACTCTTCCCGCCAACCTCATGCCCGTACCGTTACCGAAATAAATTCCTAACTTTCATATAGAGTGACACGGTTCCACCGCAGCGGGCTTGTCACACTCCGAGTGTGACCTACGCATGTCAACTACATGAGATCCGGTTGAACCAAAATCTTTAATCCGAAAGGATGCCATAATGACGACGACCTATCATTGGTTACGCCACTTGGTGAGTGGTGGCCTGCTGATTCTCCTCCTTGGCTTGCCCGGCCTGACCAAAGCGCTCGGCGTTGCCCCGGCGGTGGCGCTGGCCCAAAATACGTTTGATTGTAGCACCGTGACGGAAATTTCCCAGAGCGAATGTGCGGCGCTGGTCGACTTTTATAACGCGACCAGTGGCCCCGGTTGGCTCGACAACAGCAACTGGTTACAGAGCAACACGCCCTGTAGCTGGCAAGGGCCAACCTTTAACCCTGCTGGGTGGGTGGGGGTGCGTTGCCTCTTTGGCAATGTGACCTGGCTGACGCTCTCGGCCAATGGACTGACGGGGACGCTTCCGCCATCGATTGGGAACTTAGCCAACCTGGGCTATTTGGCCCTGGACGATAACCAATTACAAGGGCTATTGCCGCCGGCCTTGGGCCAACTCAACTTTTTGAATTTGCTTTATCTTGACGGCAATCGTTTCAGCGGTTCCATTCCAGTGGAAGTGGGCAACTTGACCAATCTGCAAACGCTCTCGCTGCATGGCAACTATCTCACCGGCGCCATCCCGGCCCAACTGGGTGCGCTCTCCCAGCTTGAGGCTCTCTATCTATTCAACAATCGCTTACAAGGATCAATTCCGCCGGCGCTGGGCAACCTGACCAATTTGGCGGTGTTGCGCCTGGATCAGAACCAGTTGAGTGGACCCCTTCCGCCCGAATTGACCAACCTGACGAAATTGACCTTCTTGACCCTGAATAACAATCAACTACAAGGCGAACTCCCGGCGGGCTTGGAACGGCTGACCAATCTGAAAACGCTACACCTGGACAATAACCAACTGCAAGGCGCACTGCCGACGGCGCTGGGACAACTGACCTACCTGGAATCGTTGAGTTTGGCCAACAATCGTTTTACCGGCGCCTTGCCGACAACTCTGGGCCAACTGCGCAACCTGAAAGAACTGTACCTTTCGGATAACCAACTGAGCGGTCCCCTGCCGCCGGAACTGGGTCAGCTTACCCGCCTCTCAACCCTCTTTTTGTACCGCAATGGCTTCACCGGAGCGATCCCGCCGCAATTGGGCAACCTGACCATGCTCGTGCATCTGGTGCTGCAAGAGAACCAGTTGCAAGGCCCCATCCCGCCGGCGCTGGGCAAGTTGACCAACTTACGCACCCTGCACCTGGACAACAATCAACTGAGCGGTCCACTGCCGGTGGAACTGGGGGTGTTGACCCAACTGACCCAATTGAAACTGCACAACAACCACTTAAGCGGCGAACTTCCGACCGTTTTAGGCAACTTGACCCACCTGACTGAATTAACGGTTGCTGAAAATGGGCTGTCAGGGATGCTGCCGGTGGCGCTGGGCAACTTGACCGAGCTACGGTTACTTGACCTGCATGGCAACCAGTTTAGTGGCGCCGTGCCGCCGGATCTGGGCAAGCTGGTCAATCTGCGCAACTTCTATCTGCACAACAACGGCTTGCGCGGCGCGCTGCCGCTGGGTATAGTCAACATGCGCGATCTGGTCGAGGTAAAGCTCGATTACAACGCGCTCTACGCCCCCCTGCCCAGCCTGCAAGAGTTACTCGACGCCAAAGCGCCCGGCTGGTCTGCCACGCAGACGCTGGCGCCCACCAACCTGATCGCCCACCAACAGTCGAGCAGCGCCATCGCCCTCACCTGGACGCCGGCAGCCTATACCCTGGATGGTGGTTTCTATGAAGTCAGCTACGCCACCGATCCTGCCGGCCCTTTTACCGTCCACGGCCAGACTCCCAGCAAGCGCAGCCGCGCTTACACGGTGGAAGGTCTTGCCGCCAATACCACTTACTACTTCCAAGTTCGTAGCTACACTCCGGCCCATCACGAGCAACAAAATGAATTGTGGAGCGATTGGACGCCGGTGGTCAGCGCCGCCACCGCCGCACCCGGCGCCGGCGACGCCTTTGAGGAAGACAACACCTGCGCCGCCGCGCGCACCCTGGCCGTTGATGGTCGGCTGCTCGACCATACCTTCCACACCCCCGGCGACGTTGATTGGCTCCAAATCCCTGTCCAGCCTGGCCGCACCTACCGCATTGATGTGCAGATTCCCGCCGGTTCGCCGGTGGATGTCACCCTGGCGCTCTACACCGATTGTGCGGGTGAACCGGTGGCGCAGCAGAATGAACCCTTTAGCAACGGTGCCCGTCTCGACTATCAGCCGACCCAGGCCGGCGCGCTCTGGCTGAAGCTAGTGGACCAAAATGGGCAGGCCGGCAGTGACCTGCACACCTACCGCGTTGCCGTGCGGGCGCTGGGCGATGAGACCGGCGCCGGCGCTGTGATCCTGGTGGCGGGCCGGCTGCCGAATGGCGCACCCCTCCAGGCCAATCTCGACACCGTGGCGGACGCTGCCTACAACCTCTTCCGCAGCAACGGGTACAGCGACGAGAATATCCGCTATCTGGCCGCCACTGCCACGCAGCCTGGTGTCGATGGCAGCATCACCCCCGAACTACTGCGTGATGCGATTGTCTCCTGGGCGCTAGACAAAGTGAACCCGCAACGCGCCCTGACCCTCTACCTGGTCGGCAATGGCGAGACTGGGCGTTTCTGGCTCGATGAGGCCGCCGGCAAAGCGGTCACGGTTGCTGACCTGACCGCGTGGTTGACGCAGTTGGAGGAGAGCGTTCCCGGCGTACCGATCAATGTGATCATCGACGCCCCTTATGCAGGCGGCTTGATCAACGGCGACCCGACCCTGAGCAAGCCGGGCCGGGTGATCCTCACCGCTACCACGGCGACCCAGCGCGCCTTTGCGTCGCGCCAGGGGCTGCACTTCTCGGATCATCTGCTCACGGCGCTGCGCCAGGGGCAACATCTTTTTGGCGCCTATTGGGAGACACGCACGGCGCTCTTTGCCTCACACCGTTCCCGCGAAGGCGATCTCTGGCAACTGCCCTGGCTCGACGCCAATGGCAACGGCGTCCCGAACGAAGTCGATGACGCGCTGCAAGCCTCCTTGCGCAGCTTTGGCAGCGCCACTCCTGTCGCCGGTGCTGCGCTCTGGCCCCCTACCTTGGCCGATGTGCGCATCATTACCAATGTCCTACAAGTGACGATTGCCGACAATCGCGAAACCCCCTTGCGCGTCTGGGCGTTGCTCTACCCGCCCGACTACACCCCGCCCCTCAGCGGCGCCGGTTTCATTCTCGAAGACCCCGCCGCTGACGCCAAACTCACCCTGGTCGAGTTGCAGCCGGAAGGAAACGGGCGGTATGGCGCTGGGCTGAACCTGGATGGTCGCTACCGCTTTATCGTCTACGCCCAGGACAGCGAGGGTCTCCACGCCCGCCCCGCCGAAGTGACCGCTGTGATGGCGCCCATCGTGCTGAACAATCGCCTCTACCTGCCGCTAACGCGGCGGTAGTAAAAACTTTACTCTTCCACTCTCCCCCTACCAGATTTCCGAGAAAGGAGCGCATGGTCAGCGCAACGACCATGCGCTCCTTTTCGCGTGTGCGCGGAACACTACAACGGATTCAGAAAGTAGCGGATTTTCGTGGCATCAAGGCATGTTCACAAAAAGAGGAAGGTTTTGTTGAAACTTTGCCTGCTTCATCCATTTCCGCGTAACAAGCAGTCAATCCGTTCCTGCCTAAATCCGTTGTCGTGTTCGTCCCCGCCCATGTGCAAAAAACAACCCGACCGGCATTAGATGAAAACAGAACCGGTTCTACACAAACAAGTACAGTTACCCATTTGCTCGTAGCCGGTCCGTGACCGGCGACCCGACCGCCGGTCACGGACCGGCTACGAGCAAATGAGTTACCAATCACAATCGTATCCACGACTGCCGGCGCACTGGCCGGCCCAGCATCGACCCCGAAGGAGAAAGGTTCATGCGCAAATCGTTTTTGAATGCCCTTGCCTTTATTGGCGCTTGTTCACTCTTGTTGAACATGACGCCTGCCGCCAGTTACGCTGCGCCAGCGGCGCAGCAACCGCCGCCGCCGATTCAGTTGGAAGTCGGCACCTTTACCCCCGGCCAGACGGCGCTGCCGCTCGACCCGGAATTGACGTTGGGCGCTTTGCCCGCCGGTCAGCCCGCCTATTATCTGGTACAATTTGCCGGCCCAGTACAGGGCGCGTGGAAGGCCGCCGTCCAAGCCACCGGCGCCCAAGTATTGGACTATATTCCCGAAAACGCCTTTGTCACCCGCATGACGCCGGAGCAGGCGAACCAGGTGAAGGGGCAGGCCAATGTGCGTTTTGTCGATCCCTACCAGCCGGGCTATAAATTCAACCTGGCGCTCGATGCCGGCACAGCGAAAACTTATACTGTTCTGGTCCACCCCGGCGCCGACGCCAGAGCGGTCGCCCAGGCCATCATTGCCCAGAACATCCCGGTTTTGAGCCGTCAGAATGAGATTCTGGTGGTCAGCGCCAACGGGCCACAGGTGAAGGCTATTGCCAAGGTAAGCGACGTAGCCTGGATTGAAGAAAACATCCCCAATCAAGCCCTGAACGATTATGGCGGCGGCGTCATTGTGGGTGCCAACACCGTCCAGACCAATGGGTACACTGGCCAAAATCAGGTGATCGCTGTCGCCGATACCGGTCTGGATCGGGGCGACAAGATTGAAGAATTTCCCGACATTCCCAATCGGCGGATTCGTGAAATCTTCAATTGGCCCGGTGTGATCAACCACAATTGTTTTGCCAGCATTGTCGATGACGGCACTCAGGACATTGACGGTCATGGCACCCACGTGGCTGTTTCCGCGCTGGGCGCCGGGCTGGCTGGGCCAAATGGCATCGGGCGTGGGGTTGCGCCTGAGGCGGAATTGGTCTTCCAGGCTGTGCAAAATTATGTTGTGATGAAAGCCGAATGTGGTGGCACGGCGGAAAGTCAGTATCGTTTTATTGGGTTGCCAAATGATACGCGCGAACTTTTTGCCCAAGCCTATCGGGCCGGCGCACGGATTCATAACAACTCCTGGGGTGCGGATGTCAACGGCGCTTATACCGCTAACGCCGCCCAAGTTGATCACTTTATGCACCAGATCCCGGATATGACCATCGTTTTCGCAGCCGGCAATGCCGGGGTTGACCGGAATGGTGACGGGATTGTTGATAACGGCTCCATCGGTGCGCCTGGCACGGCTAAGAATGCGATCACCGTCGGCGCCAGTGAAAATGCCCGTGCTGATGGTTTCCCCTGTGACAACAACCTGAGCTATAAAGATCGCACAACCGACCAAACCTGCGCCGAAATGGGGGGCCGCAACTTCATCGGATCCTGGGGGGATAGGGGGTTTACGGCTGCTCCGCTCCGTAATGATCCCATGGCCGGCAATGCCGAACAGATGGCCGGTTTTTCCAGCCGTGGCCCGACGCGCGATGGTCGCATTAAGCCCGATGTGGTGGCGCCCGGCACCTGGATTCTCTCCGGTTACTCGGATATGTACCAACAGGGCTATAACAACGATCCCGTCAATCCACAGAACAACGAATATCAAGATGACGGCTGGGGCCTGCCCTATAGTGAGCATTACAAATATTCTGGCGGCACCTCTATGGCATCACCGATTGTCGCCGGCGCGGCGGCCATTGTGCGAGAATTTTACCAGGAAGCGCACACCGTCACCCCTAGCGCGGCCTTGATCAAAGCCACCCTGATCAACTCGGCGGTGGATCTGCTGGATGAGAACAACGACGGCGTCAACGACAACCGCTTCCCGATTCCTAATATGCATGAAGGCTGGGGGCGCATCAACCTGGTCAACGCCACCGACAAGACCAACCAATTCGTCGATGACCCCACCGGCGTCGCCACCGGCAATGTCGCCCGCTACAGCTACACCATTCCCGGCGGCGGTGGCCCCTTGAAGATCACGCTGGTCTGGAATGATGCCCCCGGCAACCCGGTGGCTGGCCCCGATCTGGTCAACAACCTGGATCTGGTTGTCACCTCGCCCGAAGCGGTGACCTATATCGGCAACCACTTTGGCGGCGGCTGGACCTTGCAAGGCGGCGGCCAGGCCGATCGCACCAACAATGTGGAAAATGTCTACATTCAAACCGCGGCCCCCGGCATCTGGACCGTGGAAGTGCGGGGAACCAATGTGCCGGTCAGCCCTAACCCCAATCTGCCCGGCGGTACCCAGCCCTTTGCCCTGGTCGTCGATTATCAAGGCCCCGGCGATAACTGTGTCATCACCGGCGACATCAACTGTGACCGCACGGTTAACATTGTTGACCTGCAAGTGCTGATCAACATGATTCTGCGCAGCGACAACCCGGACTACACCCTCTACCCCCGTGAGTGGTGGACCCGTGGCGACCTCAACCGCGATAACACCTGGAATATTGTCGATCTGCAACAGGTTATTAACATCATCATCGGGTAGCTTTTCGCCCGCTCCGAGCCGGTCCGTGACCGGCGCCAGTCACGGACTGGCTAAGAGCAGGCGGGCTGAATAGTTACATTATTGGCTAACATCACTGGCTAAAGGAGCCTCTATCCATGCGTACTCGTCTAGCAACCGGCTTACCCAATCTGTTTCTTCTCCTGGCCCTCCTCCTAGCGCTTTTCCCGGCGCCCCCGGTGGCGGCCCAGAGCGCCAATCAGTTAGCCCTGGATACGGTCAGCGCCGCCCCTGGCGCCACCGGCTCCTTCCCGCTGCGGCTTACCAATGCCGTGGCCATCTCTTCCGGCGAAATCCACTTCGCCTATGATTCGACCATTGGCCTGCAAGTAACCAACGCCCAGCCGGAGAATCGCCTGAGCGGCTATCAAGTAACGATGGCGCAGGATGCCAGCGACCCGGCCAATGTCAAGGTGAAGGTGCTTTTCTACGTTCTCGGCTCACAGAGCGTCACCCCCGGCAACGGCGCGATTTTGAAGGTGGACTATACCACCACCCCCCAAGCCCGCGGCAGCACGGAGCTGACCTTTAACACCACCAAGACCACCCTGGTCGGTGGCGGCACAACCCCGGCGGCGGTGCCGGTCAATGTCACCAACGGCGCCTTGAGCATTGTGGACGGCGAACGCCCGGAACTGACCGATCTGCAACCGAGCGGCAGTGAAGTGGACAAAACCGTGGATGTCACGGTGACCGGCCTCAACACAGTCTTCACCGCCAACCAGACCACCGCCGACTTTGGCGAAGACATCGCCGTGAACAAAGTGGTGGTGAATAGCAAGACCCAGTTGGTCGCCACCCTGGCTGTGGCTGCCGACGCCGAACCCGGCCCGCGCGTTGTCACCATCACCACCGGCAACGAAGTGGTGACCAAGACCGCCGGCTTTACCGTCTATGCCAATGGCCCGGCGGCGGAACTGACCAAGATCGAACCCAACAACGCGCGCACCGGCGTTACCACCACCGTGACCGTGCAGGGCAAGAACACCAACTTTGTCGTCGGGCGCACCGATGCCGACTTTGGCGCCGGCATCACCGTCAAGAATGTCGCCGTCATCAGTGCGACGCAAGCCGTCGTTGAAATCGCCATTGCCGCCAATGCCACCCCCGGCGAACGGGATGTGACGCTCACCGCCGGCAACGTGGCCGCGACCAAAACCGGCGGCTTCCGGGTCAATGTGGTGCAACAGGAACCGGGTGCAGCCACCCTCTATGTTGATCCCTCGCCGGCCACCCTGACCGTTGGCGCCAAGGCCACGCTGGATATTGTGTTGTCCCCTGGTACAACACCCATGAATGGTGTGCAAATCCACGGTCGGGTTGACCCGGCTTATCTGCGGCTGACCAACGTGACCAAAGGCGCCATCCAGTTGGGTGAAGAGTTGGATCCACTGAAATTTGATGCGACCACCGGCGTTTTCCGCTTTGGCGCCGGCGTCCTGGGCCGCACCATCACCGACCCCTTTACTGTCCTCACCCTGGAAGTAGAAGCGCTGAAAAGCACCAGCGCCAGTGGCACGCCGATCACCTTCCTCAACACCTCCCCACCCACTGACATTGCCGGCCCTGGCGGCAGCATCATGGAAGCGGCCCGCGACGGCGTGGTGATCATTGGTGGCGGCAACGGCGGCATGGCAACGCTGCAAGGCAAGGTCGATCTCCAAGGGCGCCCGGCCAAGCCCAACCTGGCCTGGTCGATCCCGCTCACGCTGGAGATGACGCTCGAAGGCACCAGCAACCCGACGGTCTATCTCGTCACCTCCGACGACAAAGGGGAATTTACCCTGAATAACCTGACCGCCGGCTCGTACCAGTTGCGCATCAAGGGCGATCATACCCTGGCGAACCTGATTCGTAGTGCGGCGCTAGTGGCCGGCGTCAACAAAATCTTCTTCGGCACCCTCTTGGAAGGGGATATTGATACCAGCAACACCGGCAACGCCGTCCAGATTGCCGACTTTGGCCTCCTGAGCGGCTCCTATGACAAATGTAAAGGTGACAGCGGCTATCGCGCCAACGCGGACCTGAACGAGACCGATGATTGTATCACCGTCGAGGACTTTGGCCTCTTGTCCCCCAACTTTAACAAACAGGGCGACATTGCCTATGACACGCCGACCCGCATCCCGGCCCCTATGCCGATCTCTAGCAAACAGGCAGTGCTGGCGTTGGAAGCCCCGGCCGTGGCCGGCGTCGGTGCAACCATTGACCTTCCGCTCTACGTGGATCCCCGCAACGGCGACGCCGTGGTCGGCGTCACGGCTCACTACCGCTTTAACCCGGCAGTGGTGGAGGTGGTAAAGGTGGTTCTCACCGGCGGCTTGCCCAATGTCTTGTTGGAGCCAGTGATCGACAACACGCAAGGCACGGTCAAGTTCAGCGCCAGCGCCGCCATTGGCAGCTCGGTGCGCCAACGCCTCCAGATTGCCACCTTCCAGGTGAAGATCAAGGCCACCCCCAGCGGCGCCCTGCTCACCGCCATCGTCGGCGGCCCGCGTGACACCAACATCGCCGGCATCAACGGCAGCGTCATGGCCGCCGAGGTCGCCGGTAGCAACCGGGTCTTGCTGCCCGTCGTGCGCCGGTAAAGCGTAACCGTCATACCAGTCACTTGTCCCGTAGGGACGCCTGAGTTTAGAGAGGATTGATCATGGATCATTTGTTCCTAAACGCAAGCGTCCCTACGGGACGAGTAGATCGAATCAATCGCGCCTCATCGGCGCCTACAGGGGCCTGCCAACCATCTTCCGGGCAGGTCGGGAGCCCGCTGGGCGCGGACGATCCTGTCAACCGGACCGACCTTCCCGGAAGATTGCATGGTTAACCCTATGTCTTCCTGTTAACCAAAGCTATTGTAGGGAGCCAACCCATGCAACAACCGCACTTATCCATCTTTTCACGTTTTGCCCTCGCTGGTTTCTTCTTCGCCCTCTTGTGTACTGCCGCAACGTGGTCATTGCGGGGCGCCGGATTGGCCTCCGTCCATGCTGCGACCCCGACGGCGGCGCCCGATCTCATTATCAGCCGGGTCATCCTCAGCCCCACCAACCCCGGCGCAGGGTCAACCGGCGACATTATCATGGTGATCAAAAACCAGGGCGATCTCACGGCGACTGCTGGCTTTCACACCTATCTCTATGTTGACCCCGCCACGACAACCCCCACCGCCACCACCCCGACCACCGGCGCGATTCTGTTCGAGGTGCCGCTGGCGCCGGGCGCGGTCTACACCTGGACTCGTACCGACCACCCCTTTACCGGCGCCAACCCGCAGCTTTTTGTCTGGGTTGACCCGCCGTGGGAAGATCGCGTCGCCGAGAGCAATGAACAGAACAACCGCTTCCCCACCCTGGCGCCGCCTATGATCACCGCCGTGGAGCCGGCGCAAGCCGCTGCCGGCGCACAAGTAACAGTGACCGTCACCGCCACCAACAGCCACTTTCTCACTGCCGCCACCACTGCCGACTTTGGTCCGGCCATTACGGTGCAAGCGCTCACTGTCACCAGCCCGACCCAATTCAGGGTGAAGTTGCAAATCGGCGCCAACGCCGCTGCGGGGTCGCGTCCTATCACGGTCACCACCACCTATACCAACGCGCAGGAGATCATCCAGCACAGCAACGGCTTCACGGTTGAGCGCGCTGGCGGCAAAGATGCGACATTAGCCGTTGTTCCCGCGCCAACCACCTTGCTGGTCAACCGTGTGCGCACTCTGGATATTATTGTCACACCTGGCGCAACGGCAGTCAATGGGGTGCAACTACATGGCAAAGTGGACCCCGCCTACCTCGAATTGACGGACGTCCTGAGCCGCACCACCGGGTTGGCGCAGGTAATGGAAGCGCCCCGCTTTGACCCCACCACCGGTGAATTTCAATACGCCGTGGGCGGTCTCAACCAGACGGTCAACGAACCTTTTGTTGTGTTATCGCTGGTAATCAAAGCCAAAGCCGCCACCCCTGCCGCGGGCGCCGCTATTACCTTCCTCAGCACCTTCCCGGCCACTGACATCACCGGCCCCGGCGGGAGCATCCTGCAAACGGCCCATAATGGCGTAGTGCATGTCACCGAGAATGCTACCGGCGCCATGATCCTGGGCCAGGTTGATCTCCAAGGGCGTCCCGCCAAACCGCACAAGGCGTGGAGCATTCCGTTAACCCTGAGTATGACTGACCTGGAGAATAGCGAACAACCGACAATCCGCAAACGGGTCACGACCGACGAGCAGGGGCGCTTCACCCTGGCCGGTCTGCCGATTGGGCGCTATACGGTACGGGTCAAAGGGGATCATACCCTCGGCAGCGCGATTCGCCTGGTTGAATTGCAGCCGGGTGAGAACCGCCTCTACCTTGGCACCTTGCTGGAAGGGGATGTCGAGCATGACCGCAGCGATAACCGCGTCGGCACCATTGACTTTGGTATCTTGAGCGGCGCGCTCAATCAGTGCGCCGGTGCGACGGGCTATGTGCCAAACGCCGATCTCGATGAAACCGACGATTGTGTCACGGCGCGCGATGCCGCGCTGCTGGTCGCCAACTTTAACGCCGCGGGCGACCGGAGTTATGCGTCGCCGGACAAAGTGCCGGCCCCCATTGGCGCCGGCGGCCAACCCCAAGCGCGCCTGACCTTTGCTTCTCCTTCTGTGACCAACAACAAGCCCGTGACCATTAGCAGCGATCTCAACACCGTGCTGACGTTGCCGCTCTATGTCGATCCGGGCGCAGGCGACCCGGTGCTGGCTGTCACCGGCTACTACACCTTTGCGGCCAGTAGTCTGGAAGTGCTGGCCATTGACCTGAGCAACAACCCGTCTACGCTACTGCTGCAAAGCGCGGTAGACAACCACGCCGGTACACTCCGCTTCCTGGTCATCCTGGCCCCCGACCAGCCGGTTGCCGCTGCCCGTCCCCTTGCTACCCTCAAAGTGCGCCTGAAAGCGGCCACTAGCGGCACACTGCTCACCCCGGTGTTGGGTGGCAGCGCTGGGATTGATCTGGCCGGCGCTAATGGCAGTGTGCTGCTGCGCGCCGAAGGTATCACCCTCGTGAGTAAAGAACAACCGCCAACTGGCGCAATGAAAAATAGCAACTATCTCCCAATTATTCGACAATGAGCATTAGATCGGGTATACGAGTTACGAGTTACGAATTCCGCACCCAAAGGAATCCCGAAGATCTCTGTACGACATTTCGTAACTCGTAATTCGTAACTCGTAATGCAATTCAAGTAGGAGAAAGGTCATGCGCTTATCAAACCGGATCATCAAGTTTATCATAATCTTATGCCTGATCGGGCTGTTGCCGCTCTTGGGGCGTTTACCGTCTGCCCGTGCTACTCAACTGGCGCTGCCGAACCAAGCGCCCACGGCCGGCCCCGATCTGGTCATCGAAAGTTTGACCATTTCGCCGCCCAACCCCAGCCCCGGTCAACTGGTAAATATTGTGGTCGTAGTGAAAAACCAGGGTGATGCTCCTACGCCCGACACGGCTGAGTTTAACGTCTATCTCTACATCAACCCCAGCGAAGTGCCGCCGGGCAAGACGACGCCGTACATTTCGCTCTTTACCCAGGGCATTCCAATGGCGCCCCAGAGCAGCTTCACCTGGACACGCACCGATGAACCCTTCCCCGCCAACGCCAAAGTCTATGCCTATGTTGATCCGGCGTGGGAAAATCAGGTGACGGAGAGCAACGAAAATAATAATCTCTATCCGAACACCGTTGATCCAACACCAACACCCACGCCGACCACGCCCCCGACCGGCAGCGGCGACGCTTATGAGGAGGACGACACCTGCACTCAGGCCAAGCCGATCACCACCGATGGCGCCGAGCAGCAACACAACCTGGCCCGCACCCCGAATGCCGATTTCGACTGGGTGCAATTCCAAGGCGTCGCCAATGTGACCTACTTTATCGAGGCGATTGCCGACGGCGCCGACGCTGATCTGGCATTGGCGCTCTACCCCAAATGCAATGCGCCCAGCTTTGGCGGCGGCGCCAAGATCGAATTCAAAGCGCCGAGCAATGGCGTCTACTTTGTCCGGGTCCGCCACAAGGATGATAATTACGGCCCGGCCACCAACTATCGCCTCAAGGTGACAAGCGACGCCGGTTGCACTGACAACTATGAAAGCAATGATGCCTGTAGCGCCGCCGGTCAACTGAGCCTGAGCAACACCCAAACCCACGCCTTTTGCAAACCCAACGACGCCGACTGGCTCACCTTCCCGGTGACGGCGGGGAGTAAATATCGGGTCAGCACGGCCAATAGTGGCGCCAATGTCGATGTCAAGCTGCGCCTGAGCGCCAGTTGCAGCGCCGACCAGGCGAACAATCTGGGCAATATTGTGGAGTTTACGGCGAATAGCACCGGCGTCTACTATGTCGAAGCCACCAACCTGAAGAGTGCTTTCGGCGCCGGCACCAATTACACGATCCAGGTGCAGCCGATCACCAGCGCCAGCGGTGACAGCTTTGAGCCGGATAACAGCCGGGAGAATGCCAAGCCGTTGACCGTGGGCGCCACCGACCAGGCGCGCACTTTCTTCCCCGCTGGTGACGAGGATTGGGTCAAGTTTACCGCCCAGGCCAACATTACCTACACCATCGAAACGGTCAACTTGAAGACGAGCAGCGACCCGGTACTCTGCCTGGTGGATGGCGCCGGTGCGCAACTTGCCTGTGATGACGACAACGGTGGTGGACACGGCGGACGTATCACCTGGCGTGCACCCCAGGCCGGCGACTACTTTGTTCAGGCCAAGAACTATCAACAAGACGTGGCCGGTGAGGAGACGGCCTATCAATTGCGCATTCAGGAAGGGGTCTGCACCCCCGATGGCAACGAGCCGGACAACAGCCGTGAAAGCGCGCGTCCGCTGCCGGCTGATGGCACACGGCAACAACATAACTTCTGCCCGGCCAATGATCAGGATTGGGTCTCCTTTACCGTTAACGCCAACACGCCCTATTTGCTGGAGACGACCGATGTTGGCGCTGCCACCGATACCCTGGTGGTGCTGTACGACGCTAACGGCAAAGAGTTGGCGCAAAATGATGACCACACCCCCGGCGGCGCTTCGCAGATTGCTTATACCTTTGGCCAGGCCGGCACCTATTACGCCAAAGTCGCCCCCTATAATAGCGCTACCTTTGGCAACAACATGAGCTATAGCCTGCGCTTGCAACCCGGTACGCCGACCCCCGTACCGACCCTGCCGCCGCCGCCCACCGCCACCCCCACGCCCACGCCCCAACCGTCGGAAGGGCAGGGCCTGATCCTGGTCAATCGCGCTCAGATCGCCGCGCTCTACAGTGAAGCCGACGCTACGCAATTGATGAGCAAGCTTGATGCTCTGGCCGCACGACCGGAAGTCCAGGGGACGATCATCGACCTCAGTCAAAATGATACTGTGCGCGCTGCCTATAGCGCCTGGCAGAGCGACTTGACCAGTGTAGAGAAGGCCAACGGGGTGGCGTCGGCCATTCGCACCCTGATTCTCAACCACTGGCAGGCACAGGGAACGCTCAAATACTTGGTTCTCGTCGGCGATGACCGGGCGCTGCCCTTCTATCGCATCCAGGATCGCACCGATCTTTACCCGGAGAAGACTTACGGCGAAACCGACAAAACCCATCCCACCGGCGCCGCGCTCTACGGCAATACCTATCTCTCTGATGACTACTACGCCGACAAAGAGCCAACCACAGTGCAGGGCCATCCGCTCTACCTGCCTGATCTGGCCGTGGGTCGTCTGGTCGAGTCGCCTGGCGACATGATCCGGGTGATCGACGCCTTCCTGGCGAACCCGGTCACCACGCTGGCGGCGCAGGATGCCGTGCTGGTGAGTGGCTATGACTTTGTGCAGGATATGGCAACCAATGTCTGTAAGCTCTGGCAGACCGACTATGGCAACGCCGGCATCGCCAGTTGTAGTTTGATCGGCGACAACTGGCTGGGCGCCAACCTGCGCAGCGCTCAAACCCGCACCAACCAGCCCTATAAGATCCAGATCATCGCCGGCCATGCCGCTCACTGGATCGAAGGTGCGCCCAACAATGACAACATTCAGGCCCACGAGTTGATCGCCGCCAACGGGCTGGATCTGAGCGGCGCCCTGATCTACACGCCCGGTTGCCATGCTGGTCTCAATGTCCCGCCGACCGATAGCAGCCGAGCAATTGACCTGGTGCAAGCCTTTGCCGGCAAGGGCGCCAACTACATCGGTCACACCGGTTATGGCTGGGGTCATGTCTATGACATTGGCTGGTCGGAAAAGCTCTTGCAACTCTACACCCAACGGCTGCTCAAGGGTCAACAGGCGAGCATGGGCCAATCGTTGACCGATGCCAAGCAGGATTACTATCGCCAGAGCGGTGGCCTGGATGCCTTTGACGAAAAGATTCTCCAGACGATGATCTTCTATGGCTTGCCCATGTTTGGGGTTAAGAGTGGCGGCGCTGGCGCGCTGTCCGGCAATGACGAATTCCCCGGCTTGGAGGTCAGTGGCGCGTTCCCGCCGCTGGGCATGATTGTGCGCGATTACAACCTCAGCACAACGCTCAATAACGCTGCCTTTTTTGCCAAAGCGGACACCGCAGCCGGCGACTACTACGCCCTGGGGCGCAACCGGAACACCGCCCAGACCCCCGGCGAGCCGATTCAGCCGCTCTTCTTCTACACCGAAACCATACCGGCTGGTCAAAGCGGACGGGGCATCGTTCTGCGCAGCGCCACCTTCCGCACGGAAAGCAATTTCCAACCGTTGATTGCTGCGCCCTACAACGAATATAGCGCACAAGTGAACGCGTCTGCTGTGCAAACGGCTTGGGCCGCCAGCGGCAACACCGATGCTTGGTACCCGCCGCTGATCACCGAGCTACGCAGCGATGGTAACACGGCGGCGGTTGTGGCCCAGATTGGTCAATATCAACCCGCCAGCAACCAGTTGCGCATCTATGATCGGCTGGCCGTCGAGGTCTTCTACAACGACAGCCCCGACCAGACCCCGCCGACGATTCATTTGGTGAATAGTCTCTTTGGTAACGAGCGTCAGGTGCAGGTGAAGGTGGGCGCCACCGATGCTGCCGGCATTCGCCAGGTGACGGTCGCCTATATCAACGCCGACGATCCCAACCGCTTGCTCTCTCAGCCGTTGACCTTTGACGCCGCGGCGCAGGTCTGGTCCGGCGTCTTTACGGGTGGGCCGGGGACGCGCTTCTTTGTCCAGGTGGTTGATCAGGCTGGCAATGTCACCACGGCGCACAACAAAGGGCGCTACTACACCCCCGGTGACGGCCAGGCGCGCACTCTGCCGCTGCCGGTTTGTAGCGGTCAATGTCTCTTCTTGCCGATGGTGCGGCGGTAAAGGAGCGTAAAACATAATTGGGGTAACAAGGAGTTCGCACGCCCCCCGTGCGAACTCCTTGTTGCCCAATTATATGGCCATCGGCGGCTTAACACGGGGCCACGCATGAAGAGCAAAAGCCAGCGCTGCCCCCACTTCTAATAAGCGACCCCAGAAGGTCAGCGCCGGAATTGTTGTCAGATAGGCGCCGGCCGCAACCAACCCGATCCCAAGATTTAACAGCAGGTAGGCCACCCAGGCCAGCCACGCCCGTGGCCGGTCATTCTGAAAACGGGGCAATATCCAAAAAGCCACGCCCAGCGCCAGTTGCAATGTCCAGCCCAGCAAGAGAAGTTCGATATGGGTCGGTAACAAGCGCCAGACCATTGGGTGGATCGGTATGCCTTTGTTGGCAAGCAGCAACGCACCAATGGTAAAGCCTGCTAGTAGGTGGAGCAGGGCGGTGCGGATCATCCAAACACTCAGACGAGGCATGAACCCCTCTATCTCATCAACTACCAAATAGACCGCAATGCAGCCGCGGTACACCAGCCAACTACGGACTACGCGACTTCACGACTACGCGACTTCACGACTACGCGACTTCACGACTACGGACGACTGCCTATTTCTCTTTCACCCGCGGCCACGT
The DNA here is from genome assembly GCA_026645575.1 of Caldilineaceae bacterium. Next base: position 8,749 of record JAPKMW010000077.1, on the reverse strand, counting down.
GTTGATGACAAAGACCACCCCGCCCAGCCACTGCAACCCCGCCGACGTTACCAGCAGCCAGCCCCAAAGCGGCCCCGGCTGCACACTCTGCCACGGCTCGGCCACCACGCGCAGGAGCAGCCCGCTATTGAGCAAGCCATAGACTGTCCAAGCCAGTGTTGCTGACCCGCGCGGCTGCTCTTTGGTAAACTTGGGGAACATCCAATAGGCGACGCCGATAATCAAGTGCGTCACCCAGCCGACCATAAAGAGATGAAAATAGACCGGCGAGAGGGCAGCAAACCAGACCGGCCAACCAAAGGGCGCATAGCCGGCAACCAGCAAGCCGGTCAACAAGGCGGCCACCAAATAGAGCAAGCCAGTTTTAATAAAAGTACGAGTAACCGGCGGCATTGACGCTCATTCTACTCAATTAACAAGGGTTGAGAAGTAACAAGGGTTGAGAAGGCAATTACGAGTACGGGAGAGATTGAGAGATTGAGAGATTGAGAGATTCAGCTACTCAATCTCTCAATCTCTCAATCTCTACTTTGTCTAATCTGCTTACTTCCCAATTGTAAACCCACGCCACAAATCCAATCACATGATACCATCTACAATTGGACTGCGCCAAGCAGCCACCAGATCCAGATCACGCCAAAGCTTAGCAAGAGCAGCCCAATCAGGTCAAGTAGCAGACCGCGGCGGAAGATTTCGCTGGTGCGGAAGAAGCCGGTGGCGTAGGCCAACATGGTCGGCGGGGTGCCAATGACCAGGGCAAAGTCGATGGAGGAGCCAATCGCCACCACCGCCACCAGCAGGCGCGGGTCTAGCCCCAGGAGTTGCGCCAGCGGTATCGCCAGGGGGATAAGCATGGCGGCGCAGGCCGTGTTGGAAATAAAGGCGCCCAGCAAAAGCGTCAACCCTGCCACCAGAAAGACGACCAGCGCCGCCGGCAAGCTATTCAACCCCACCAGTTGCAAGGCGATCCAGTCCGAAACGCCGGTATTGACCAACAGCGTGCCAATCGCCAGACCGCCGCCAAAGGTCAGCAGGGCGTTCCAGTTGATCGCATTCAGATCCTCTTCTTTCACCAACCGCAATAAAAAGAGCAGCAGCGCGCCACCGATCGCGACAATGGCAGTCGAGATGCCGTGCCATTCCTCCGTGAGCCAGAAGGCCATGACGCCCAGAAAGATGCCCAGCACTAATTTCTGGTCGCGACCCAGAGGGGCTTGTTGCTTAAACTCGGCGGCATAGAGTTCGTGCTGAATCGAATGGCGAATCGCGCCATTGACGCGCCAGGGGTTGAGGCCAAAGGTAAAGAGCAGATAGAGCCAGATAATCGGGAGCATCAAGACAACCACGGGCAGACCAAAAGCAAACCAATGGGCAAAGGCCAACTCCGCCCCTGTATATTTGTTGAGAAAGCTCACCGCCAACATATTGGCCGGTGTGCCGATAGCCGAGCCGATGCCGCCAATCGTCGCTGCGTAGGCAACTGCGAGAATGAGCGCTTTGCGAAAGCCGGTCGGCTCCTCGTCGTCGGGGATCTTGGCCAGAATCGCCAGCGCAATGGGGATGGTGATGGCCGCGGCGGCGGTATTGGACATCCACATGGAAAGAAAGGCGGTCAGCGCCATGAGCGTCAACATCAGATAGGCCGGCTGGGCGCTGGAACGGTGGAGAATTGCCAACGCCACCCAGCGATCCAGCCCAGTGCGTCGCATCCCTTCGGCCAGCAGAAAACCGGCCAGGAAGAGCATGATGATCGGGTCGGCAAAGGCTTGAAAGACCGCCGTCTCGCCGGCAATGCCGGTGACAACAGCCACCACCGGGATCAAGAGCGCACTCGCCGCTAGCGGGATCAACTCGGTTAACCACAACCCAGCCACGGCAAAAAGGAGAGCCAGCGTAGTTTTGGCCTGCAATGGCATTCGCATGGTAAAGAGCAGCCATGTCCCCGCTTCATCTTGCACTTGGGTGGTGGGCGGCAGGCTCTGTTGATAGCCCGTTCCGACCAGCAGAGAACCAGTCGTTTTCAGATCGAGCGCTACAGGTTGACCCGCTGCATCGAACGCGCGCACTTGCCAGCGCAGCCGTTCCCCAATGCCCAGCCGATATTGCTCTTGGCCCATGACTAGGAGCGTGATGCCATTGACCGTGGCGCTTTGGGTGACTTGGGCGCCGGCGGCATCCCCAAGTGCAAAGGGGAAGTCGAGCGTAATCGTCTGCCCGGCGACCGTCGTGTGGATTTGAGCCACATAGGCGCCGGTCGTGAGGTTGGGCGGCGCTATACTGTACCCAACCAACGCCAACAGGATGATCAGTGCGATCTGGCGCACTGGTAACGATAAGGAAGGATTGATGCGGAAAGTTTTAAGTTTACTCACAGCCGTGACCATAATTGACTTCCTTGTCTATTCGGTTATGCGGTATGGCACGATGGTGGACACACCGCCGGCTAAAGTGTAACAGCGAATAATGCTCTATGCCCTACGCCACGCCAAAAGTGGTGCGCAGCCATGCCCCCACCGCATAAGCTAATAAGGCCGCCATGCCTCCCACGAAAAGTGTCTCCAAGCCGCTGCGCACTATCGCTCGCCCCAACACAAACCCCTTGCCCATGCCAACACCAAAGAAAGCCAGGGCTGTGACAACGGCGCTGGTGACAAATGTTTGGGTTGGCGTTAACGTAGGCACTAAAAAGGGAATCAGGGGGATGACGCCAACGACAAAGAAGGCAAGAAAGGTGGCCGCCGCGGCACGTAACGGGCTGGGACCCTCAATCTGCAATCCCAATTCCTCGGTCAACATCGTATCTACCCACAGTTGGCGATCCTGGGTGATGACATCAACAATGCGTTCCAGTGTCTCGCCGTCAAAGCCTTTGCGCGCAAAGATCTGACGAATCTCTTCGCGTTCGCCCTCTGGGATCTGTTCAATGTGGCGCTCTTCGGTGCGGCGCGCCTCTTCAACAAATTCGCGTTGACTCTTGGTGTTCTGATAGTTGCTCACTGCCATGCTAAAGCCATCGGCCAGCAGGTTGGCAAAACCCAACACAATGGCGACCACTGTTGGAAAACCGCCGCCAACGGCGCCCGCCACCACGGCAAAGGTGGTCACACAACCATCGATCCCGCCTAAGACGGCATCACCCACATAACTATGTTGTTGCATCCCATCAAGTCGGGAGCGGATGGCCGCCGGTCGATGTTCCGCTACCAGATCAGGCAAACGTTTGCGCACAAGCATTGCTAGACTTTCTCGGTTTCTCGGTTGATGTTACCTCTTACAATAGCAACCCTCGACCATTTTGTCGCTACCTATCTGGATAGGATCCAGACTGGTCAGCCTGGCAGCGTTTTGTTATTACCACATAAATTCGCTCCTAGCCAGTCCGTGACTGGCGGCCTACAACGCCAGTCACGGACTGGCTAGGAGCGATCGGCTTAACCATCAATCTGATCGCATAATGCGTGCCAACAACCACAAGCCGGCCCCATTCACAATGGCAAACGCGCCGACGACTAGCCAAGTGGCAAGGTTCCAGGGCCAGGTGAGATCGAGCAAGGGTAGCAGCCAGGCTACGGCAATGATAAAAGCCGCGGTCAGGAGGGTGATGGTAAATTGGTTGGCAACGCGATCCACCTTGTGCAAAATCGTTGGCAACTGGGGTACGCGCACCTGAAGCCCTAGATTATCTTCTTCCAGGCGATCCAAAATACGCACGGCCCGTTGGGGCAAGCGCAGCAACAGATCGCTTAACGCGACCGTACTGCGCAACGCCTCCGGCCCCCACTGCGGACGGAGCCAAAGCTGCCGTTGGAAGCGCCGTACATAGGGCCTGGCAACGGTGAAAATCTCAAAGTCGGGGTCAAGTTTGATCGCTGCCGCCTCCATCATCGAGAGCGTCTGCAGGAGTAGAATGAAATCGGTTGGCAGGCGCAAGCGGTGGCGAAAGACCAGGGCCAACAGCGCGTTGAGCAGCGCCGTGATTCTGATCTCATGCAAGGGGACGCCCTGAAACTGTTTCAAGAGGCGGCGCAGATCGGCCTCCAACGCCTCGCGCTCAACCGTGCGCTCGACAAAGCGCAGCCGGATCATCTGATCGACGATTGCTGGTGCATCCATCTGGATCAGGGCAATAAAGAGCAGGGTCAACGCCACCCGGTCGCGCGTATCAACATAGCCGACCTTGCCAAAATCCATCACGCCGATCACCGTCCCTGGCAGCACCACATAATTCCCCGGATGGGGATCGGCGTGAAAGACGCCATCTTCTAAAATTTCTTTGAAGACAAAGCGAGTGGCGGCGCGCGCCACTTCCTTACAATCATGGCCGGCCTTGGTCAACGCGTCAATGTCGTCAATTTTGATGCCGTCTAACCGCTCCATGGTCAGTACGCGGCGTGTGGTGTAGTTCCAGTAAATCTTTGGGATGTGAACATAAGCGGCGTCGGCAAAATTGGCGCCAAAGAGTTCGGCATTGTGCGCCTCGCGCCGGTAATCCAACTCGCTGCGGATGGTGACGGCAAACTCTTCAGCCATTGCCACCAGATCGTAGAGTTCACCCACAGGGTTGCGCTGTTGCGCACGGTGGGCCAACGCCAGCAGGATTTCCAGGTCGGTCTCAATCAATGGCTCGATCTGGGGCCGTTGCACCTTCACCACCACTTGGCTGCCGTCGGCCAGTGTTGCGCTATACACTTGTGCCAGCGAGGCGGCAGCCAGTGGTATGCTTTCAATAGTGGCAAAACAGGTCGCCAGGGGTCGCCCTACCTCCGCTTCCAGCCAGGGTTGCACATCCGCCCACGGCGCCGGCGGCACGTGATCCTGCAACAATTTGAGTTCGCTAATCGTCTCCGGCGGCAGGAGATCGGGGCGGGTACTCAATAACTGCCCCAGTTTGATAAAGGTCGGGCCAAGTTCCTCAAAGGCCAAGCGCAGGTGTCGTCCTGGGCTATTGTGTGTCCGATTCTCCGTTCTGTGCAAGAGCCGGCGCGACCAATCCAAATACCGCACCAACCCCAATTGGGCCACCAGCGCCCCCAAGCCATGCCGCGTCAAAATTTCGGCAATCTCCCGGCTCCGCCGCCGATGCCGTTTCGACCAAAACAGACTGGAGTGACCAAATAGGTTCATGGGTGCAACCTTGTGTTTGGTGGATGGTGGATAGTCTATAGTCTATAGTCCATAGTCCATAGTCCGTAGTCAGTAGTTCGTAGTCGGGTGGTCGCGTAGTCCAACGTCAATCGACTCACCCTTGATTGCGTTGCGGTCTACCGATAGCAAATGGTCGGCACTATCCGCCCTCCACTGTTTTTAGATCGCCCCCATGCTGCGGGAGGCAATGACATCGACGCCGCTGTTCAGAACGTTGGGGAGGATGATGGCCCCGCGTTGAATCGGCGCCAGGACTTTGAACGTGCGTAGCACCTGACAGATCGCCATGACCTGGTTTTTGCCTACTGGTTTGTTGGTGCGCACCGGCAGCCGGGCCAGCAGTGCGCCCTCAATCGCTACGGTGGTCGTCACCATCCGTTGGGGCGACGAATGTTCTTGCAACGCATACGCCTGCCCCCGCTTACAAGAAAAGCCCCGCACCTCCACCACATGCCCATCCCCCGCCTCATCCACCTCCAACCGACAGCCCAATGGACAGCCAATACACAAATAATTCACCGTCGTCTCCACACTACCCCCCCTTTGCCCTAGCTTCTATCTTCTGTCTTCTATCCTCTACCGCGCCACCACATCCACCGCCAGCGCATCGCCATGAAAATCGGCCAGGATGCGTGGACGTAGTTTGAGGCTGACCATCTCAGCGGGGAAGACATAGCGCAACTTCTTTTCGTAGACTACATTACCGAGCAGAGAACCCAGACGCAGGCTGCATTGCTCCAACGGTTGGCGCACCCGCAGGTAGACCGTATGCTCGCGATCGGTGGCTATCGTCTGTGGCACACAGTAGGCGACATTTTCACCAGGGATCAGACGCACGTTGTCCGCGGGTGGCAGATGACCGGTCACATAGCGCGCCGCATTGGCGCCGGCCAGAGCGGCCTCGGCGCTGACAAAATCAACCAGATCGTGGATATGCACTGTGTTGCCACAAGCAAAGAGGCCATCCATGGAACTCTCCATCGTGCTGCTCACCACGGGACCGCTGGTTACGGGGTCGAGCCGCAGCCGTAGTTGATGGGCCAACTCATTGTCGGGAATGAGGCCGATAGAAAGCAAGAGGGTATCGCAAGGAATGTCCCAGGCGCGACTGAGGATCGGCTGTAACTGGTGATCCACCGGCGCCACCATGACCTTTTCCACCCGGTCGCGGCCATGAATCCCGACCACCGTTGTCGAAAGGTGGAGCGGAATATCAAAATCATGGAGACATTGGACGATATTGCGGTTTAGTCCGTTGGCGTGCGGCATGATTTCAAAGACGCCGGCCACTTCAATCCCTTCCAGCGTCAACCGCCGCGCCATGATCAACCCAATGTCGCCCGACCCAAGAATCACGGCGCGACGACCGGGCAGATAGCCCATCTGGTTGACCAGTTTCTGCGCCAACCCGGCGGTAAAGACGCCGGCCGGTCGCTCGCCGGGAATGCGAATGGCGCCGCGTGTCCGTTCCCGCGCCCCCATCGCCAACACCACCGCACCGGCTTGCAGAAGTTGCACGCCATGCGCCCCTGACAGCACCTTGAGTTGACGGTCGCGGGCAATGTCCAGTACATAGGCATCGGTGAGCAGATCGACCTCTTTTTCCAATGCCTGTTCCAGTACCCGCTGGGCATACTCCGGCCCGGTCAACTCCTCGCCAAAGTGATGGAGGCCAAAACCGGTGTGGATACACTGAAGCAGAATGCCGCCGGCCTCCGCTTCCCGGTCGATGACCAACACCCGTTCGGCGCCATTTTCTTTCGCCGCCAGCGCTGCGCCCAGTCCCGCCGGTCCGCCGCCGACCACAACCACATCGTAGGCCGGGTGGAAGTGACGCACTAGATTGCTAATCATACGCTACCTCATTGCCCATCTCCGTCGCTGTGGGCATTTCTGCCGGCTGTTCGCAGACCAGCCACGAATCGCCGCCCCGCTTGGTGACAGCACTCAACGGGATCGCCAATTCACGCGCCAGAATCGCCATACAGCGCGCCGTGCAAAACCCACCCTGACAGCGCCCCATGCCGGCCCGTGTGCGAAACTTGATACCGTCCAAGGTGCAAGCGCCCCGCCGAATCGCATCCCGTACCTCGCCTTCGGTCACAACTTCGCAGCGACAAGCGATGCGTCCATAGTGTCCGTCACGGGCGGCCAGCGCCATCTGCTCCGGCGTTGTGAGGGCGGCAAAGTGGATCGGTTTGGGTAAGGTCGGCACAAACTCGGCCTTGGGCACCAGCGCCAACCCCTCATCACGCAAGAGTTCGACCACCAACTCGGCAATGGCCGGCGCCGCAGTCAAGCCGGGGGATTGGATGCCCGCTACATGGAGAAAACCCCGTTTTGCCGTTGGGCCAATGATGAAATCTTCCCCCTCAGCCCATTCGGCAAGCTCAGGGCGAGCGGCAGCGCGTACACCGGCAAACTCGGCAATACAATCGCGTTCGCTAATGCCGGGCGTCAGCCGTTGCACCGCGGCAAAGATTTCGGCGCTGCCGGCCATTGTGGTCGTGCGATCCTCTTTGTCGTTGACGCTTTCGGCGGTAGGGCCGACCATCAACGTGCCATCAAAAGTGGGGATGATCAGAATGCCCTTGGAGAGCGGCGTGGGGCAGGGGAAGATGATATGCTTGACCAACCCTTTGAGCCGTTTATCAAGCAGGTATTCTTCGCCCTTGCGCGGCTGGATCGTAAAGGTGCGCACTCCGGCCAATGCGGCGATGGCATCGGCGTAAAGCCCGGCGGCATTTACCACAAAGCGCGTTGCCAGTTCGCCGCGCGTGGTGTGGGCCAGCCAGCCGGTTGCTGTTTGTGTAAACCCCTGCACCCGACAAGCCGTTAGCAGCGTCAAGCCATTGTGCGTTGCGCTTTCGGCCAGGCCAAAGCAGGCTTCATAAGGGTTGATCACCGCCGTAGTGGGGGCATAGACGGCGGCGATCACTGCTGCGCTCAACGCCGGCTCCTCCCGGCGCACCTGTTCGCCGTCCCATAAGGCCAGCCCAGGAACGCCTTTGGTCGTTGCCTGATCGAGCAGCTTGTGTAGCTCCGGCACTTCCTCCGTACTGAGGGCGACGGTCAACTCGCCAATACGCTTGAAACCAAAGCCCAACTCGGCGCAGAGCCTGTCCCAGCGCTGGTTGCCGGCCCATTCTAGCTTGCCCTTAAGCGTGGCCGGGTTGGCATGGTGGCCGCCATGAATAATGCCGCTGTTGGCCTTGCTGGTGCCAAAGCCGACTTCCGCTTCTTTCTCGACCAAGGCAACGCGGAGGCGGTAGCGCACCAATTCCCGCGCCAGCGCACAGCCGACAATGCCGCCGCCGATAATGATGACATCAAAGGGTTGTTGCATCTTTCCTCCTGCACAAAGAACCCCAGCAGTGCGCTGCTAGGGTTCTGGTAGACGCCAAGCATGACGCCCTCTGGCAATCCTTATGGTTAGCATAGCGGAAAATGCCCAGGGGCGCACTAGTCAACAGGGCAGGCTAGATCCTGTCCACCCGTTGATGATGTCATAGCGAAGAGATAACTCCGGCTCAATCGGAACTGGGGGAGTTGACCGCCATCTTCCGGGAAGGTTTGACCAGACGATCCTGTCAACAAAGACGAC
>JAPKMW010000076.1 GCA_026645575.1 Caldilineaceae bacterium | reverse complement strand
AAGGTGACAAGGTGACAAGGTGACAAGGTGACAAGGTGACAAGGTGACAAGGTGACAAGGTGACAAGGTGACAAGGTGACAAGGTGACAAGGTGACAAGGTGACAAGGTAAACTAGACGACTTTGTCACCCCCTCACCTTGTCACCCCTTCACCGCTGGCGGATCGGCCCGACATAGCGCGACTGCGGGCGGATCAAGCGACCGGTGGCTTGTTGTTCAAAACAGTGAGCCAGCCAGCCGCCGGCGCGACTGATGGCGAAGGTGGGGGTGAAGAGATCGGTGTCCAGCCCCAGGCCGTGGAGCAGGAGCGCGGTGTAAAATTCGACATTGGTCTGGAGGTTGCGCCCTGGTTTGTATTCAGCCAGGAGCTTGACGGCGGTCTCTTCGACCGATTTAGCCAGGGTATAGAGCGCCAGGTCGCCACCACCGCTGCGGAACATTTTTTCGGCAGCCTGGCTCAACATCTCGGCACGGGGGTCACGCACTTTGTAAATGCGATGCCCAAAGCCCATCAGCCGTTCACCCCGTTCCAGCATGGCACGCATATAGCTTTCGGCCCGTTCAGCTTTTCCGATGGCAAAGACCATATCGAGCGCCGGCCCTGGCGCCCCACCGTGTAGCGGCCCTTTGAGCGCACCCAACGCCCCAACCAGCGCCGAGGTTAAATCGGTGCCGGTGGCAATGATCACGCGCGCCGCAAAGGTGGACGCATTGAGACCATGATCAACCACGGTGTTGAGATAGGTTTCCATACCGCGTACCTGCGCATCACTGGGCCGTTCACCGGTAAGCATGTAAAGATAGTTGGCGGCGTGATTGAGCGCCCCATCCGGCCCAATCGGTCTTTGTCCGTTGCGCAAACGCCAATAGGTGGCGACAATGGTCGGCAAACGAGCCAATAAGCGAGCGGCCTGCTCAAAGGCGGCTTCTTCCTCGTGACTATCCAGATCGAGCGCACCGGCAGCCATCCGTAGCGCGGTCATGGCCGGCAATCGTTGTTGCGCCGCTGAGCGTAACAGGGCTACCACCCCATCGGGCAGGGTGCGTAGCCCGGCGAGTTGTTGGTGAAAGGCCGTCAACGCTTCTGGGTTGGGCAGGTCGCCATGCCAAAGCAAATAGACAGTCTCTTCAAAGGTTGCTTCGCCTGCCCACGCTTCCAGTGGAAACCCGCCGATAATCAGTTCCCCCTTCTGTCCATCCACATGGCTCAGGCGCGTCTCCGCCGCCACCACCCCTTCCAATCCCGGTTTAAAGTCGTTTTGTGTTGCCCCTGTTTGTGTAGGAGCGGTTGTTATGGCCATTGTATCGATCCTTCTACGAGTAGCCTGACTGGCGTTGATTCTTATTCAATGGTATCATACTATAAAAATCAACGTTGTCAATCTTGATTCACAAATCAATATATTTATGTCAACCAAACGCTATCTAACCGCTGATGAGGCCGCTGCTGTGCTGGACATTAGCAAGGCGACACTCTATTCCTATGTCAGCCGTGGCTTTTTGCGTTCGGAGGAAACCAGCGGCAAAACACGCAATAGGCGTTATCTGGCCGAGGATGTGGCGACGCTCCAACAGCGCCAGGAACAGCGGCGCAATCCTGCCCAAGCGGCGGCAACCGCACTCCATTTTGGCGATCCCGTGCTGGAATCGGCCATTACCTTGATTGCGGATGGACAATGCTATTACCGGGGTCATTCTGTGATTGATCTGGCGCGCCGTCAGCATTTTGAGGAAGTGGCGCTGCTGCTGTGGACTGGTGAACTACCAGACCAACCGTTCCTGATTGAACCAATGGCGACAGAACAACTGGTGTTGCTTACATCGAGCCAAGCCACACCCGCCGAGTTGTTTCAGATGGCCTTATTACAAGCGGCGCCAACGGATCTGACCGCCTATCATGCGGCGGCTTCATCGGTTATGCGCACGGGGCGCCGCATTCTCTCCGTGCTGACCCAGGTTGTCACCGGGCCGGGCGCCGAACAGCGGATGGCCGAACGGTTGCAACAAGCGTGGCGGCCGGGGGAACCGGATGTTATTGCGCTGTTGGATAGCGCCCTCATTCTCTGCGCCGATCATGAATTAAACATCTCCTCCTTCACGGCCCGTTGTGTTGCTTCGGCAGGCTCGACGCCCTATGCGGCGGTGGTGGCGGCGCTGGCGGCCTTGCAAGGCCACAAACATGGCGGGGTTGGTGAACGGGTGAGCGCCTTTCTCGATCTGGCGGCGAGTGATCCTCAGCGCGCCGTGCGCGATTATCTGCGCCGCGGTGAAGCGTTGCCCGGTTTTGGGCATCAACTCTATCCGGCCGGTGACCCACGTGCGCGCCTGCTGCTGGAACTGACCCACAATGCCCGTCCTGACGCGCCGATCCTCGCCGTCGCAGATGCGGTGATGCAAACAGCCGAGCAGGCAATCCAGTTGGCGCCCAATATAGACTTTGGCTTGGCGGTGCTGGCGCGGGCGCTGGCATTGCCGGTCTACGCCCCCTTTACCCTCTTTGCCCTGGGACGCACCGCCGGTTGGATTGGGCATATCATCGAACAGTATGGGTTGAATCAACTGATTCGTCCGCGGTCGCGCTATGTGGGGGTGCAACCACCCCCTTAGCGGTTGTTAACCGCGCGGCTTGGTAGCCGACGGCGGCTATGCTATACTATCACGCAAAATGGATAAGCAACCAGCATCGACAAAGGGAGTAATTGCGATCATGCCAAAAGCACGGAAAACATTGCGCGTCGCCATGCCGGCTTGGGAGATTGGGCGGGTCGGCACGGGGTTGGGGGTGAAAATTGGCGGATTGGGCGTGATCGTAGAGGAGCTACCGCCGGAGCTGGTCAAAGCGGCGGCGCAGCAAGGCATTGCACTGGAAGTGGAAACCCTCACGCCCTGCTTTGCCCACTATGACAAGCGTCAACTGACCAAGCTCGATCTGCGTCTGCCTGTTACCATTGACGGTCACACCTTTGCCTTTGAAGTGTATGAACATATCTTCCCCGATGGACAGAAGGTGATCTACTTCTGGGATGAGTGGCAACTGGGGTGGACGAACGCCAATGCGATCTATCCTAACGATCCTCAATTTAGCCTAACCCTTTTTGCCGCTGTCAGTCAAGCGATGGCCGGTTACATCAAGCAGGGCAACTTTGATACCGTCCATCTGCATGATTACCATGTCGGGCTGGCGCCTTTTTACCTGGGCGATGACTATCTACAAAAGGTCACGCCCCATTTTACCATTCACAACGCCACCTACCAGGGCATGACCCCCTTGCAGGGGGGCGGTTACAGTTCGCTGGATCGCATCAACCTGCCGGGTCATCTGTTGTTTCACAAGTACTTTGATTTCTTTGATCATCTCAATTTAATGAAAGCGTGTATGCTCAAGGTGCATGAAAGCGGCGGCAAAATCACCACTGTCAGCGGCGACTTGGCCGGCACATGGGGCTATGCGGCGGAACTCAAGGAGAGCCACGCCGCCATCTGGGCCAAAGCCTATGCGCAAAAAGGGGCGCCGCCAGGGGAAGTTTTTGTTCCCAACCGCCATCTCGATCTCTTTGAAAAGTTGCCCATTGCCGGCATTACCAATGGCATGAGCGACAGCAATCGCGCCGAGAATTTACCGGAGTTAAAGGCCAGTGTCCTCCAAGCGCAACAAGCCCGACGCGGCCCGCAACGGCCGATCTTCAACAATCCGATCACCCAAACCGAAATGCTGGCGCACGACCATAATTTTGATCTCAACAACCTGGGAGTCAAAGCCGAATTAAAACGGTTGCTGCACCTGGAAGCCTTTGGCAGTGAACCGGAGTGGAACCCGATCTTAATTACAGCCGTCGGTCGGCTGGTGGAACAGAAAAACCTGGGATTGGTGGCCGACATTGTCGAACGCACCTTATTCTATGACGGCAACACCAAGTTTATCATTCTGGCTTCAGCGCCAGAAGGTGATGTGGGTGGCAAGGCCAGTGAAGCCCACTTTTTCTCGCTGGCCCAGCGCTATCCGGGGCGGGTTTACTTTAACAATGGTTTCAATCTACCCCTCTCCAAATTGATCTTTGCCGGCGGCGACTTTACTTTGATTCCCTCACGCTTTGAACCGTGTGGTCTGGTAGACTATGAAGCATCGTTGGTGGGCAATGTTGTCATCGGGCGGGCGACCGGCGGCTTGACCAAAGTGCGTCACTGCGCCTACCTCTACGAATGGCTCGACATCAGCGACCGCGCCGGTGAAGCCAACGCCTTCTGGTGGCAGATCAAACAAGCCATTGATGACTACCGCCACAATCCGGGGCGCCATAACTACCTGTTGCGCACCGCCATGAGCAACAACGCCAGTTGGGACGCCTCGGCGGCGCAATATGTGGCAATGTACCGGTACGGACAGTTGGTCAAACAGTGGCAGGCCAAACGGCATCAACTGGTCGAGAGCTTTGCCCGTTCGCTCAAAAATGAGCAACCGATCTTTGCCGACTTTTTCGCCCCCGCTCAACAGGAGTACGCCGACCGTTTGGATTGGGAGTTGAAACAGTTTTTGACGGCGCAAGGGTAGGTGGTTGGTTCGTTGGTTTCGACAAGCGTTCGCGCCTGACAGGCAACCGACTCACACCGAAGCCGCAACCAACGCACCAACCACCTACCCAACAGTAGCTGTGATCCGGTCATAAATAATTGGTAACGGCGCCGGTTGGGTAGCGGTGAAGGTGTAGGCTTGTTGCAAACGGGTCGCCGCGATTGTCGCTGCGGCTTCATCGGCGGCCAGGATCAGCCCCAACTCGTCACCGGTGGTCACTTGATCACCCACTTTGGCTTTGACCAGGATGCCAACGCGATGATCGATGGGTTCCCCCTTCTTCTGGCGACCGCCGCCCAACGCCACACAAGTCAACCCCACCTCACGTGCGTCAATACTTGCCAGGTAACCGCTTTGCGGCGCCACATAGGGCCGACAAACAGGCGCCGTCGGCAAGCGGGTTGGATCATCAACCATTGCCCCATCCCCACCCTGCGCGGTGACAAAGGCGCGAAACTTTGCCAGCGGTGCACCACTGTCGATGGCTGTGCGAATTTGTTGGCGCGCCGCTTCGGTTGATGTTGCGGCTTTCCCTAGGAGTAACATCTCGGCGGCGACCGTTTCCACCAGTTCTTGAAAATCGGCGGGGCCGTTGCCCTGTAGCGTTTCAATCGCCTCTTTCACTTCGAGGGCATGGCCGACGGCGTGGCCCAACGGCTGCTCCATCTGCGTGATCAACGCCGTCACTTGGCGACCGGCGTGGTAGCCAATATCGACCATTAAGCGGGAAAGGGCGCGGGCCTCCTCTAGCGTCTCCATGAACGCGCCATGACCACATTTGACATCCAGCACAATCGCATCGGCGCCGGCGGCCAGCTTTTTGCTCATAATGCTGCTGGCAATCAAGGGCAGGCTCGGCACAGTGCCGGTGACATCGCGCAGGGCGTAGAGAATTTTGTCGGCAGGGGCCAGGTTGCTGGTTTGGCCGGCGACCACCAGACCGATCTCCCGCAGTTGGCGGCGAAACTGGACTTCGCTCAGGTCGGGGTTCCAGCCGGCGATGCTTTCTAATTTGTCAATGGTGCCGCCGGTGAAGCTGAGACCGCGGCCACTCATCTTGCCCACCGGCAAGCCGCACGCCGCCACAATCGGCCCGACAGCCAGCGTTGTTTTGTCGCCAACGCCGCCACTCGAATGTTTATCGACAATCAACGTGCCAGGGGCGACAGCATCATGAAGATCAAGTTGGTCGCCACTGGCGGCCATTGCTTGGGTAAGGGCGGTGGTTTCCACAGGGGTCATGCTGCGAAAATAGACAGCCATCGCCATTGCCGCCGCTTGATAGTCAGGAATGGCGCCGGTCACAAAGCCATTGATAAAGTAGTGGATTTCGTCCGTAGTCAACTCACCGCCATCGCGCTTTTTCACAATGATATCAACTGGATTCATGATCGCCTCCTGCAAAATGGTAGGTATGGCATTTGGACTAAGATAGAGAACAACACTACAACGGATTCAGAAAGCAACGGATTGCATGTTTATTTACAGGAAACGGGTGATACGACAAGTGTCAAACAACACTTTATTCACCGTAGGCGCCATGAAAAATCTGTTGCTTTCTGAATCTGTTGTAGTGTTTTACACCCATCCTATACTTTCTTGGCTTGATACCGACGTGTTTCTATACCGCACATTTCCGGGTAACAAAGCTTGTGCAGTTGCAAACCGCATCCACCATTGATTCTACACCAATAAAAACAGCCGAGCCAGCTTACGCCAGTCTCGGCTGTTTTTTATACAACTGTTATCAACGATTTGTCCGCGTTAGTCGCTACAACAAAGACCGGCTTCTATCTGCCGACTTTGGACTACACGACTTTGGACTACGGACTACGCACCTTAGCCGGCCAGGCTGATCTCGCTCTTGGGATCGAAGATGTGAGCGTTGGCCATGTTGACCGCCAAATCGACTTCGTCGCCACGGCGGGATTCGACGCGCGGATCGACGCGGGCGATGAAGGACTTCTCATCTTTGGTCATCATGTAGAGGTAAATTTCGTTACCCATCAACTCGACGACATCGACCTTGGCCTTCATGTCAGATTCGAGAATGCCAGGAGCGACAAAGGGCTTGGCGTGCATATCTTCCGGGCGGATGCCGAAGATCACTTCGCGACCCTTGAATTGGCGCCATTCGGAAGCCTTCGGCTCCGGTACGGCCAGACGGAAGCCGCCGGTGTTGACTTCCAAGCGACCATCGTTTTCGACGACGGTGGCGTCAAAGAAGTTCATGCTGGGGCTGCCAATGAAGCCGGCCACGAAGACATTGTGCGGGTGGTTGTAGAGGTGCTGCGGTGTATCAATCTGCTGCAACACGCCATCGCGCATAACGGCAATGCGGCTCGCCATGGTCATCGCTTCCACTTGGTCGTGGGTCACGTAGATGAAGGTGGTGGCCAGACGTTGGTGGAGGCGGGTCAATTGGGCACGGGTCTGAACGCGCAGCTTGGCGTCCAGGTTGGAGAGCGGTTCGTCAAAGAGGAAGACGGCGGGTTCGCGCACGATGGCACGACCCACAGCGACACGTTGGCGCTGACCACCGGAGAGCTGCTTCGGCTTGCGGTCGAGCAGGTGGCCGATGTCCAGAATGTCGGCGGCTTCCTTGACGCGGCGGTCAATGTCGGCCTTGGGCGTCTTGCGCAACTTGAGGCCGAAGGCCATGTTGTCATAGACGCTCATGTGCGGGTAGAGCGCATAGCTCTGGAACACCATCGCAATGTCGCGATCTTTCGGCGGCACATCGTTGACGATGCGGTCGCCAATCAAGATGTTGCCGTCGCTAATCTCCTCCAGCCCCGCCAAAAGACGAAGACTGGTGGTCTTGCCACAACCCGATGGACCGACGAAGACCAGAAATTCCTTGTCCTCGACACTGATCGACAGATCATTGACGGCGACGACATCACCAAAGCGCTTGTACACGTGGTCGTAGGTTACACTAGCCATTTTACTTTTTACTCCTTCATGAAACTTCATGAAACAATTGGGAATGGGGAGTTTCAAAAATTTACCCATAAGGTAAATTCCAATGTCAGTATAACATGGGATTGAAGGGTGCGCAACTAGCAAAAAAGGAATTGTGAATTGCCAAAATCAGCTATTTGACAATTTATCAAGCATGTGTATACGCCGCACCTGCTCGCCCTCGAAGTGCAAAATCAGACGTGCCACAAGCAGCTACAAAGCTTCAACTGGCTTGACAGCCAGTGCAACCGTAGGGATAGGGGCGTGGATTGAGGAACACGCACCCCTACCCCCGTCGCGCCCGCAACGTGCGTAGATTCTCCTCCGGCTGCAAATCGGTCAGCGCGCTCTTAGGGTGATGGACCCGCTGCGTCATATAGATCCCCCGGTGGCCCGACGCCAGGTAGGCCACCACACAGCCGATAAAGAAATAGGGCGTGGCGCCGCTACCAAAGAGTTCGATACCCATAATGGCGCAGGCCAACGGCGTGTTGCTTGCGCCGGCAAAGACTGCCACCAGCCCCACCGCCGCTAGTAGCCCCGGCGGCCCCCCCAGCAGACTGCTTAACGCCGCACCCAAAGTCGCACCGATGACAAAGAGCGGCGTCACTTCGCCCCCCAGGTAGCCAGTTCCCAGTGTGAGCGCCGTAAAGAGCAGTTTGAGCGCAAAGGCCCCCGGCGCCACCCCTGTCCCCTCGACGCTGGCCGTAATCAACGGCAGACTCAACCCCAGATAGTCCTGCGTACCAACCAATCCGGTCAGCCCGATCACCGCAACGCCGCCGATCACCGGCGCCAGGGGCGGCCACGGCGTGATGCGACTCATCAAAAGTTTGATGGCGTGGGTCAGCTCGACAAAGAGCAGGCTGGTCAAGCCAAAGGCAATGCCGGCCAGCCCGACCTTGAGCAGCAGCAACGCTTCCAGCGGGATGGGGTCAAAGTGGGGATAGTGGCTGTGAGGCGCCCCCCAGGCGCGGGCGACCAGATCACCAATCACCGACGCCGCCAGACAAGGCACAATGCCATCATAGCGAATACGCCCGATGCCCTGCACCTCCATGCCAAAGACAAAACCGGCCGCCGGCACGCCAAAGACCGAGCCAAAGCCGCCGCTAATGCCGGCCATGAGCAGCAAGCGTCGATCCTCACCGGTCAGCCCCAGGAAGCGGCGCAGCCCATCGGCCAGACTGGCGCCCATCTGAATTGCTGTGCCTTCCCGCCCCGCCGAGCCGCCCCCCAGATGGGTCAAGATTGTCCCAAACAGGACAAAAGGGGCCATACGCAGCGGAATCTTGGCCCGGTTGTTGTTGACCTCGTCGATCACCAGGGTGTTGCCTAGCGCCGCCGCGCCGCCAAAGCGGTGATAGAGCCAGCCCACCCCCAGACCAATCAACGGCAACCCATAGAGTAAATGGGGATACGCCAGACGCGTTGCTGTTGCCCAGGCTAGGGCGATCAGGAAGAGATAAGCCGCCGTCCCAGCCAACGCGCCGGCCATCCCACCGAGCACGGTCCACTTGGTGATCAACTTCAGTGATTCCCAGAAATCGAGCGGCTGTACCACAACGTATTCGTGGAACCGTCTGGCGTGCCAGGGAACGAGAAGACGCTTACGCATCCAGGTAATGCCTCCGTTTTTCATCAGGCTAGAATCATTAGGCTAGAAAAAGTATACCAGTAGCGCTTAACCGGTGATGAACCGGCCGGACGATGCTCTGGCCGCAAGGTTACAAGAAAAACAATTGGTACAGGTAACTCACCACGGTCAGCAGCAGGACAAGCCCTAACCACCGCCGTAGCGATGTCCCAGAGAGATACCGGGCGCCTAGTCGGCTTCCCAACAGGGCGCCGACAAAACCTACCGGCAACAGCGCTGCCCCCATCACCCCAAGCACAAACGTACCGCCAAGGATGCGACCGAGCAAGCCGCTCGCTGAATTGGCCACAATAAAGGCTGAGGACGCCGCGGCGGCCTGTTTGGGTGTTCCCCACCCTGTCAGCACAATCAGCGGTGACAAAAAGATGCCGCCCCCTAAGCCAACCATGCCGGAGAGGAGACCAATCAAGCCGCCGCTCACCAGGATGACCAGCCAGGGCAAACGCGTTGGCGTGGCCGTGGGCTGCGCCGTTGGCGTCCAAAAGAGAAGTTGCAGACCGATATAGGCCAACACGGCATACAAGATCAGCAGATAGAAGGTATCTGGTAGCCGTAGATAGCCGCCCACAAACGCTGCCGGCAGCGAGGTCAACAGAAAGGGCCAGAGCAAGGTCGGCACAAAATGACCGTCCTGCCGGTAGGTGACAAAAGCAACCGAAGCGGCTAGAATATTCAGTGTCAAGGCTGTGCTGGCAATCAAGGGTGTGGTAATGGCGAAAAGACTCATGGCCGCCAGATAGCCGGAGCCGCCGCCCAACCCTACACTGGCATAGAGAAAAGCGACGCCAAAGGCGAGCAGCACTAACGGCCACGGCGGGAAAGTGTTTGGGTCAAGCATAGGTCGGTTGTGGTGCAAACGATTGTGCATACACTGGATCGGTGCAACCGTGGGCTGCCTCGCCGCCCGGCAATGAGTCGCCGCAATTTATCTTGTCGCAAGCCGCCGGGATTACAGGGGCCATAGTATAGTAGCCATGACCGGCGCAAGGGCGACAGACAATTTGCCCATCAAGCCACAGCTCACGTTCATTGATAATCTCTTCGCCACAGCGGGTGCAAGTAACCCGCACCCCTGGCCGGCTGACAATTGCCTCAACCGATGGCGTCAGGATGACAGATCGGACGGTGAGCAGTTCGGCGTCGGGCATAATTTGATAGGCATGAAGTTGGGCAAAGTAGTGCCGACTTTCGCCCGGCGCATAGGCATAGGCACGTTCCCGCACATCCAGCCGCGGCGCCACCCGCACTGCCTGCCCACTCTTGACATTGACAAAGGTCGCCGCCACCTTGCCGCAATCCTCCAGGCGCAAGGTGCGGTGGCCCATGGTGCAACCAGTGGCAACTTCGACGCCATCGGCAAAACAGCCATCGGTCTCGACAATCACCAACAAGCGTTTGTCGCGCCGAGGAACCGCTAGATGAACGGCGGCGGCGCCGGCCAACCCCATGCGCGCCCCCAAGACTTGGCGCGGACAGAGATGTTTGTGGCGCGCTGACGATTCCTGCAAGATCGCTTGCAGATCAAGGTTCATGTTGTATCTCCTTTCCAAGTCGGTTCCGGCACGCTTGCCGAAACGTCGGGAGGTCACCCCGTTTCCAGTGGCGGCCCGGCCCTTGCCATCCTGATCGGCACAAGAGCGGTTGACAAACCATAGCGCCATGCCGTAGGTTAGCCAACTCGGAGCAATGGCCTCTGATTGTCGCATACGAGGTCGGCTTTGCTCAAATTAAAGGAACGCTTTGACATCTTCCCACTCAGCCAGTACAATTTGCTTATCAAAATCTGCTCTTTTAGTTTTCGTAACGGAACCCGCCATGACCCTACTTGCACTTGACTTGGGCACTACCTTTATCAAAGGCGCTGTCCTTGATCTGGAGAAGCTTCAGATGCGCCATATTTGTCGCCAGCCCTTTCCCAAGCCGTTACCCAACCGGCCCCCGCTCTTTTATGAAGTCGATCCTCAGACCATTGTGACGACGGTGCGCACGTTGCTGACGGATCTGCTAGCTCATGCGCCGGCCTGCGAAGGGATTGTCTTCTGTACGCAAATGCACGGGATGGTGCTCTGCACCGCCGACGGTCAGGCGCGCTCGAATGCCATCACCTGGCAGGATCAGCGCAGCTTGACCCCCCACCCCAACGGACAGGGCACCCACCTGGCGCAATTGCTGGCGACTATCACGCCGGAAGAGCGCCAACAGACGGGCCGCGAAGTGCAACCCAGCCGCCCCTTGTCCTATCTCTATTGGATGGCAGTCAATGGTCAACTGCCGCAGGAAGAAGTGATCCCCGCCGCGCTGGCCGACTTTGTCATTGCCAACCTAGCCGGCAGCACCCCCACCATCGAGCCGACCAATGCCGGCGCGCATGGGGCGATCAACCTCGAAACCATGCAATGGCACACCTCCCTGCTGGCGCGCCTGGGGTTGGATCAGTTGCGCTGGCCGACGATTCAGCCCTTCGGCCTACCCGTGGCGACCATCACCATTGACGGCCAGGCGTTGCCCTGTTTTGCCCCTGTGGGCGACCATCAATGTGCGGTCGTCGGGGCATTATTGGCGCCGGATGAGTTATCGCTCAACATCTCCACCGGGTCACAGGTTAGCCTGATCACCCCAGATCTGACGCTGGGCGCCTACCAGACGCGCCCCTTCTTTGATGGCCGCTTTCTCAACACCTTCACCGGCATTCCGGCTGGGCGCGCCCTCAATCATCTGGTGGATCTGCTGACCGAGCTGGCGCAAATGCAAGGCAAGCCGTTGGATGACCCCTGGCCCGCCATTGCCCAAGCCGCCGCCAATGTCAACCATAGCGATCTGGCGGTCAACCTCTCTTTCTTTGACAGCGTCGGCGGCAGCAGCGGCGCGATTGCCAATATTCGCGAAGACAATCTAACCGTTGGGCATCTCTTCCACGCCGCCTTCCAAAGCATGGCGAACAACTACTACCGCAGCGCCCTGCAACTGGATACTGCGCAGCCGTGGCGCCAATTGGTCTTTTCCGGTGGCCTGGCGCAGAAGATCGCTGTCCTACAAGGGTTGATTCAGCAACAATTCAACCGGCCCACCCGCCTCTGCCCCACTCCCGAAGATACAATGTTGGGACTGATGGCGCTGGGCTTTGTCGCTACCGGACGCGCGCCCACGGTCGCCGCGGCGGTGGCCTATTTGGCAGAGCATCTTTCGGCTACGTTGGTGGCGGAATGAGTGTAGGGACGCGGATTCAGGCGGCGCGGATTGCTTCTGCTGAGGTAACGCCTAATCCGCTCGTAGCCAGTCCGTGATTGGCGTTAGGGTCGCCAGTCACGGACTGGCTACGAGCGGGTCGGATTAGTAATTACCTAATAACGACAAACGATCCGCGTCACCAAAATCTGCGTCTGTTCCCGGAGTAACCCATGCAAGAACGACAGTGTGACATCTTAATCATCGGCGGCGGTTTGGGGGGCGTTGCCGCGGCCCTCGCCGCCGCCCACCTGGGCAAAACCGTCATCCTCACTGAGGAGACCGACTGGATTGGCGGTCAACTGACGGCCCAAGCCGTACCGCCCGACGAACATCCTTGGATCGAAAGCACCGGCTGCACAGCCAGCTACCGCCGCTTGCGGCAGGGGATTCGTGACTACTACCGGCGCAACCACCCCCTAACCGAAACGGCGCGGCGCGATCTGTTGCTTAACCCCGGCAATGGCACGGTCAGCCGCCTCTGCCATGAACCGCGGGTGGCGCTGGCTGTGTTGGAGGAGATGCTGGCGCCCTACCGTTCCCGCCGCCAGATCGATGTGCTGCTGCGTCATCGCCCCATCGCCGCCGAAACTGTGGGTGACACTGTGCGTGCCGTCACCCTGCTCAATGAGGAAACCGGCGCCGAAGTTGTCCTCACCGCACCCTATATTCTGGACGCTACGGAGTTGGGCGATCTGCTGGAACTGGCCGAGATTGAACATGTGATGGGCGCTGAATCCCAGTTGCAGACCGGTGAACTGCACGCCGTTACCGGCGATCCACAACCCCACGACCAGCAGGCGATCACCTGGTGCTTTGCCCTCGACTATCTGCCGGGGGAGGATCATACCATTGAGCGGCCCGCCAACTACGACTTCTGGCGCGGTTATCAGGCCGATTTCTGGCCCGGCAAGAACCTAGGTTGGCAGGATGTCGATCCGCAGACGCTCGAAATTCGCAATCGGGGCATCTTTCACGGCCCCGTCCCCGGTCGCGATAGCGGCGATTTCTGGCGCTACCGGCGCATCTTCGACCAGGGACATTATCCCGCCGGGCTTTACCCCAGTGACATCTCGCTAATCAACTGGCCGCACAATGATTACTGGTTGGGACCGCTGGTGGGGGTAAGCGACGAGGAGAAAGAGAATAACTTACATGGCGCCGCCCAACTGAGCTACGCCCTGCTCTACTGGATGCAAACCGAAGCGCCGCGCCACGATGGCGGCTATGGCTACCGCGGGCTACGCTTGCGCCACGATGTGGTCGGCACGCCACATGGGCTGGCCAAAGCGGTTTACATTCGCGAGAGTCGCCGGATTGAAGCTGAATTTACCGTCTTGGAAGAACATATCGGCGTCAAACAGCGGGGAAAGCTGGTGGGGGCGGCCCCCTTTGCCGATTCGGTCGGCGTGGGCAGCTACCGCATCGATCTGCACCCCAGCACCGCCCTACGCACCTATGTCGATATTAGCAGTTGGCCCTTTCAGATCCCATTGGGCGCGCTGATCCCGGTGCGGGTGGAAAATCTGCTGCCCGCTTGTAAAAACCTGGGCGTCACCCACATCACCAACGGTTGCTACCGGCTACATCCGGTCGAGTGGACCATCGGCGAAGCCGCCGGCGCCTTGGCGGCCTACTGCTTGACCACCGGCGCCTCCCCGCGCCAGGTGCGCACCGATGGCGCACGGCTGGCCGAATTTCAAAGCCTCCTGACCAATACGCTGGGCTTTGTCCTGGCCTGGCCGGAGTATGCCCGCATTACGCCCCGGTAATCTGAACGGGAAGCGCTCAGAACGGGAAGCGTTAGCGACCCGCTGTCGGGTCGCTAACGCTTCCCGTTCTGAAGTTGCCCCAAAGTTGAAACACCCGAAAAAATTTCGGCTTGACAACCGCCATTTTTCTGTTATGATGAAGCCATGAGCCAAACGCAACCGGCAGTAACAATCTTCGTTCCTATGATGGGCATGGTCATGCAGATGTGCAAAGGCACACCTGATGTCCCATGCTGTCCGCCGGAACCGCTGCTCTTGTAAGTTCGCTACCAAGCCAATCACAAGACAATTAAGAGCGCCAAAGGCCGTCCACAGTGTGGGCGGCTTTTTTGTTTTGTCTGGTATTTTCCTATGGAGGTCAACATGACGACAAATTTAACAACGGATGATAGGGCAACCTGGACGATTACCACGTCGATCCCTTATGTGAACGCCCAGCCCCATATTGGTTTTGCATTGGAGATCGTGCAGGCGGATGCACTGGCGCGTTATCATCGTTTGCTGGGTCATGCCGTGCGTTTTCAAAGCGGCACGGATGAGAATGCGCTCAAGAACGTGCAGGCGGCCGAACAGGCCGGCGTAACCACGCCAAGTTTGGTAGAGCATAATGCCGCCCGTTTTCAAGCGCTACAACAACCCCTTAATCTGGCCTGGGATGACTTTATCCGCACAAGTGCAGAACCGCGTCATCGGGACGGCGTCGCCAAATTCTGGCGTGCGTGTGCCGCCAATGGCGACATTTACAAACAGCGCTACCAGGGTCTTTACTGCATCGGCTGTGAGCTGTTTTACAACGAAGATGAGCTGCTGGATGGTCTCTGTCCGATCCATGAGCGTCCACCGGAGGTGGTCGAAGAAGAAAATTACTTTTTCCGTCTCTCCCACTATCAAGCGCAACTAGAGAGGCTGATTGTAACCGACCAATTGCGGATCATTCCCGAGACGCGCAAAAACGAGATACTTAGCTTTATTCGTCGGGGGCTGGCCGATTTTAGCATCTCGCGCAATGCAAGCCGCAGCCGTGGCTGGGGCCTTCCTGTGCCGGACAATCCCGGCCAAGTCATCTATGTCTGGTTCGATGCCCTGGTCAACTACATCACCGGCCCCGGTTATGCCGCAGAAAGCGCGACCTATCAACGCTTCTGGGACGCCGCCGATCAACGCATTCACCTGATCGGCAAAGATATTACCCGCTTTCATGCCATCTATTGGCCGGCAATGCTGTTATCGGCCGGCGTACCGCTGCCCACTACGCTGCTGGTCCATGGCTTTCTCACCATTAACGGCCAAAAGATCAGCAAATCCAAGGGCAATGTGATCGACCCTGTCGATCTGGTACAACAGTTCGGGCGCGATGCGCTGCGCTACTACTTGCTGCGCAAGGTGCCGACCACCGGCGACAGCAATTTTACCCAGAGCGAGTTTGTCTATACCTATAACGCCGACCTGGCCGACCAACTGGGCAATCTGCTCAACCGGGTGGTGAAGATGATTGAGCGCTATTGCAACGGTACGATTCCGGCGTCCGGCCCGTTGACCGATCTGGAGGGCGCCTTGATCGCCCTGGCCGGCGAAACCCAAACGGAATATCACCAGGCAGTCGCCGAGTTAGCCTTTCATCGCGCCCTTGGCGCGGTCTGGGATCTCATCGCCGCCACCAACAAATATATTGTCCAGGTGGAACCCTGGGCATTGGCAAAAGAGGCAAAAGCAACAGCGGATCAGCGCACAAAGGGCAGGTTAACAACCAGCCTTGCTGTTATGGCGGAAAGCCTGCGCTTGATCGCTCACTATCTAGCGCCGTTTCTGCCTGATACAGCAGAAGCTATCGCCCAACAGATCGGCGTACCACTGGTGACAGCGGACGGGCAGTGGCGTGGCGCTCTGGGGTGGGGCCAATTGTCAGCCGGGACACAAGTACAGCCCGGTGCAGTTTTATTTGTTAAGCAATGATTGGAGGAGTTGCAAGCGGTGGGCATAGCTAAGAGACAGGAGCGGGAAAGCGCCGGCTTCAATCGCAGTTTGCAGCCGGCGCGCTTCATCCCAAGCCAAGGTATGGAGCCGTGCGTCAATCACCCCGGTCTGCAACGCTTCGTCTAGCTCATCGCCATCGACAATGTGGCAGCCGCCGTTGGGGAAGACCAGTAGATCCAGATAGAGGTCTTCCCACCACGGCATACCTTGTTCATCCACCCAATGACGGTGACAAATGTCGATATACCACTGGATCACCTGCCCTTGAGGATCAAACTGGGTGGTGACGGCATAGTGGGTGTTGGCGGGAAAGTGTTGCAGCCAGGTGTAGCCGCTGTCACACAGACAGAAGCGCGCTCCTTGCCACTCGATCCAGAATGGTTCACGGACGGCGTCAATGCAAAGCAGGGTGGCAACACCTTGAAACTCAGCGGTGGCAAAGGCGTGGGTAACAAAACGACGCGCTATCACCCGCGGCCACGGTAGCCGTTCAGCCGATCTCTGTTTCATGGTATCCTGTTCCTACCCGCAAACAGGGCGTCAATCCCGCCATTCTACTCTACACCTACCATCATCTGCGTTTTTCCTAGACAGGGACCCAAGGACCCAAGTCAACAATACCTGTCTCCCTGTCTCCCTGTTTCCCTGTTTCCCTGTCTCCCTGTCTCCCTACTTCACCGTTCCCGCCTTCGCCGCGGCCCATTCATTCAACTGACGTTGCACTTCGTCGATGATCTTCTGCGCGCCGGCCGCGTTGATCTCCTCGATCAGCGCCGGGGCGGCTTCATCATAGGCAACAAAGCCATTGGCGATCACTGTCCCTTTTTCCTTGAGGATGGCCGTCACCTGGGCGATCTCGGTCTGGATCGGTGTGCGATCGACCACAAAGCCCAGCGCGGCGGAAGGGAAAGCCGTGTCGTTCATCTCTTTCGTCTTTTCCCAAGCGCCAACCTGGCGGGCATCGCGGTAGTAGGCATTGAACTGGTTACCGAACATCCAGTCGGTGTTGGGATCGTAGGTGCTGGTCTCAGCCGTGACGCCTTCGGGATAGCCCATCACCTTGTTCGCCTCATCGACCCACTCCCAGTGGGCGCCTTCGATACCACGCGAGAGCAGGTTGTAGACTTCGGCGTCGGTGTTGAGCAGTTCCAACACACGCATAGACTCAATCGGGTGCTGGGAACTCTTGCAAATGGCATTGAGGGTGGCGGTGGCGCCGGCGGTGTCCAGAATCAGCGGATCGGTCAGGTTTTTGCTCTGGAATTTATAGCCATACATCGTTTCCACTTCCACATCGTTGCCCGGCTTTTCGACATGATAGCCCATGGCATAGAGACCGGCACGGAAGTTGGCCCGTGATTCGTCCGCTGTCGGGGGGCTGTCGGAGAAATAACCGGCATCGACCCACTTCTTGGTCAGGTTGACCGCCTCGCGATATTCGGGCGTTTCCAGTACATTGACCACCGTCAGCGCTGGGTCATCGGCCTTGACGGCAATAAAGCCAATGCCATCGTCGAGCGGATCATAGCCGTAGTAGGTGGCGCGCCACATGCTGGCCCCTTGGTCAGCGGAAATGATCGGCGTAATGCCTTCGCCATCGCGCACGGCTTCCAGGAAGGGTTCCATATCTTCCCAACGCTCCACAGTGTCCAGGCTGAAGTTGTACTTTTCCAGCAGGTCGGTGCGTACATGAACGCCCCAAGGCTTGGGGAAGATCTGCTGGTTGATCACGCCGTAGATCTTGCCCTTGATGCGAGCAGCATCCCAGGTGGTTGGCGGCATGGAAGCCCAGAGACCGGGCGCTTCGGTCTGGAGCAGATCATCCAGCTCCAACAAGACCCCATTGGCGACATTGTTGGTGTAGCTGTTGATCCAGGGCGCCGTAAAGATCACGTCGCACTCTTCGCCGGCGGCTAGCCGCAATTGCATCTTGTCATTGTAGGCGCCAAAGTCGATTGGCTCCAAGGTCAGGTGAACGCCGATCTTGGCGTGCATGATCTCGTTTAAGGCATCTTGCACCTT
Organism: Caldilineaceae bacterium; assembly: GCA_026645575.1. The sequence continues at coordinate 37,995 of JAPKMW010000076.1, read as the reverse complement.
TTGCAGATCAGCCGGCACACCGCGACCAGCGTAGGTGTAGGTGACTGGCACAAAGTCACCGGCATCACTGCTGCTACTGCCACTACTGCTCTCGGCGCCCGGCTGGGCGGCAGGAACGGCGGGGGCGCAGGCGGCCAACAACAGAGCAAAAATAAGCAACACGTTGGCGCTTACAGCCAACAGGCGCTGTTTTCGCATAAACTTCCTCCTAGAATTGGTAATGGGTGGCTAGAACAAAAGACCTTGATAGTATATACCAAAGTCACGGTAGAACGCCAACAGGCTTTTGGCAAGCAAAAGGTCAGATGTACTTTGCCGGGGCAGCGCTACAGAAAAACAAAACTTTTGATGGGCGCAATACGTACTATTATCAGTAGTCCAGAGTCAGTCTATGTGCTGGCGGGTGTGTTACGGTCTACTGATTATTATATGTGTGGCGATGAAGCAGTAATGATGAACATGGGAGGATGTTTTATGCACCGGATACCTGTTAACCAAATTATGCAACGGTCGGTGATCACCATTCATCCGACCGCGTTGGCCGCTGATGCCGCCCAGTTAATGACCGAATTTAACATTCGCCGCCTGCCGGTCATTGACGAAGAGGGGTGTCTAGTCGGCATTGTCACCGACACCGATGTATTGGAAGCCGAAACCGCTAATCAAGTGCTGAACAATTACGAACCCGGCGCCGAAACTGAATGGCTTTCGGTGGGTGATATTATGAGCCGCACCGTCTTTACCATTACGTCTGACGCCACCGTAGGCGAGTTGGCGCGCCGCTTGATGGAACACAAGGTCGGCGGTCTGCCCGTGGTGGAGATTGACGTCACCCATTGTAATCGCCAGCGGCTGGTGGGCATTGTCACCGAAACCGACATCTTTCGCCTCATTGCCGATGCATGGCAGGCGGAACAGGTGAATGGGTAGTCGTAAGCATGTACCAATAGCTTCCGCTCTGTGCGAGTCCGTGACTCGCAACCGGATGGGGCGAGTCACGGACTCGCACAGAGCAAAGACTCGCAACCGGATGGGGCAAGTCACAGACTCGCACAGAGCAAATCGGGAAGTTATTGGTAGACCTCACTGATACTCACGAGCAGCACAGGAAGTAACCCATTACTCATGTAAAAAGTGTATCTTCCTGGCGCGCACTGATACTCACGAGCAGCACAGGAAGTAACCCATTACTCATGTAAAAAGTGTATCTTCCTGGCGCTCGTTGGGCTAGTTAGCAGAACACTACCGGAGTTGCGTCACAATCTGAGGCAATTTTTCGCCAACGTAAGCGATCTCGTCGGCGGTGGTGCTGTGGCCCAGGCTGAAGCGGAGGGCGCCACGCGCCTCGGCAGGCGTGAGGCCGATGGCTTCCAACACATGGCTGGGGCGTTGCGAGCCGCTGGCGCAGGCGCTGCCGCTGCTGGCTGCAATCCCGGCGAGATCGAGGGCGATCAACAGACTTTCCGCCTCTACCCCGCGCACAATAAAGCTGGCGTGATTGTCCAACCGTTGGTCACGGGCGCCAGTTAGAGAAACATTATCAACACCCGCTAGAATGCTGCCGATCAATTGATCGCGCAACGCGCTAAGGCGCGGGCCTTCCGTTGTACGCTCGGCTTCCACCAACGTAAAGGCTTCCGCCATACCCACAATTAGCGGCACATTTTCGGTGCCGGCGCGGCGATCATGTTCGTGGCTGCCGCCGGTCAACAAGGGCCAATAGGGTGTGCCGTTGCGCAGATAGAGAAAGCCCACCCCTTTGGGGCCGTAAAACTTGTGGCTGCTGACGCTCAATGCCGTCACGCCCAATTCTTCCACCGTTAATGGCAGCTTACCCGCCGCTTGTACAGCATCCGTGTGGAACGGTACAGCCACCGCGCGACAGCAGGCGCCCAACGCCGCTATCGGTTGAATCGTCCCAATCTCGTTGTTGGCATACATGATGCTGACCACTGCCACTTCCTTGCTGTCCTCCAATGCGTTTGCCAGAGCCGCCGGCTCGACCAATCCTTCCTGGTCTACCGGCAACAAGGTCAAGTCGAAGCCAAAGTGCTCGCGCAGATCAAAGGCGGTATGCAACACCGCGTGATGCTCGATTGGGGTCGTAATGATGCGGTTGGCGCCAGTAGCGGCGCGTCGCGCCAAAGCAATGCCGCGCAGCGCCGCATTATCACCCTCGGTGCCGCCGCTGGTGAAGATAATCTCTTTGGGTGCGGCGCCAATCTGTTCGGCAATCCTACGGCGCGCGCCCTCCAAAGCAACGCTTGCTCGGCGGCCAAACCGATGCAAGCTGGACGGGTTGCCGTAGAACTCAGTAAAATAGGGTTGCATTGCGGCCAATACGGCCGGCGCAACTGGCGTTGTCGCCGCATGATCCAGATAGATGAGGCGAGACATGGGTGTCACTTTGTGCATTTCCTATTGGTTGTCCTATTGGTTGGTTAGCTTCTCTAGTAATCAACCAACCAACCAACCGACAAATTACATTTCAACTATTGCCCAACAGTTTTAGCCCTTCGCAAAAGGCTATGGTATACTCGTCATGTTCTTTGATCATTGTCGTCATCGATTCTTGTTGATGACAAAGTCCGGCGCCAATGCGCAACTTTAGCGGGCGTAGCTTGGGGCCGGTTTTGCTGCCATTGTGGCGTTTGCCCCCAAAAGTCGCAAATGGGTGAAAGCAGCGTCTGCCTACTTACAACTGACCTGAAACAGGTCTAGGATAGGACTCAGCAGCGCTGTTGCACTGAGGCAACTACTGGATTTAGGAACTTCTGCAAAGCTTCCAGGCAATCGGGCCTGCGCTTTTGCAGAAGTTTTTCTGTCCACGTAATCATTATAACCTAACCTACCATTATCGGATAACTGCGAAGGAGGGTATGTATCTTGTTACAAGGATCTGCATCAGTCGTTTTTGCCTTTTTGATGGGTATCATCGGGGTCGGCTATGTTCTCTGGCAACTGCGCAATGTGCTCAGTTATGACCAGGGCAACGACACGATGCGTGCCATTGCCGCCGCCATTCAAGAAGGCGCGGCGGCCTTTCTCAACCGGGAGTATCGCTTTTTAGCGATCTTCGTCGTCATTGTTGCTGTCGTCATTGCGGCCTTCTTGGCGTGGCAAACGGCGATCTCCTTTGTGTTGGGCGCCATCGCCTCGGCCGGCGCCGGCTACCTGGGGATGTATGTCGCGGTGCGCGCCAATGTGCGCACTGCCGCCGCTGCCAGCCGTGGGCTGCACGAAGGACTGCGCGTCGCCTTTGGCAGCGGTTCGATCATGGGCATGTGCGTAGTCAGTTTTAGCTTGCTGGGCATGACCATTCTCTATCTGGTCTTCAATGGCGACCCGAACCAACTGACTTATGTTACCGGCTTTGGCTTTGGCGCCAGCAGCATTGCGCTCTTTGCCCGTGTCGGTGGCGGCATCTACACCAAAGCGGCCGATGTCGGCGCCGATCTGGTGGGCAAGGTGGAGCAGGGCATCCCCGAAGACGATCCCCGCAATCCCGCCGTCATTGCGGACAACGTGGGCGACAATGTCGGTGATGTGGCCGGCATGGGCGCCGACTTGTTTGAAAGCTATAGCGGCTCGGTGATTGCGGCGGCAACATTGGGCGCGGCCTTTGGCGGCGATCTGGCCTTGGCCTTTATCGGCTTGCCCTTCCTCGTCAGCGCCGTTGGCGTCATCTCCGCTCTCTTCGGCATCTATATGGTCATTGGCGAAGTGTGGGACGCCACGCCTACCAGCCATGAGGACACCAAGGTGCCAACCAGCGGCGCCGTCCAAGTGGTTGACACGGATGCAACTGCAACGGCGCCAGGCAGCACAGCCGCACCGATTACGCCCCGTTATTCACTGCCAAAGAGCGAACCGCTTACGGTACAATCGGCCATTGGCAGTGTGGTGAAATTTATCAAGCAGTTTGTCGCCAAGATCGACGAAAACGCCACCCAGGAAGAATTGCTGACGGCACTCCGCCGCTCGGTCTGGGGCGCTTCGGTATTGGTCTTGATTCTCTCGTTCTTATCGGTGTTACTCACCGGCGTCAGCATCAACTACTGGTTGGTGATCGTGGTCGGCTTGGTAGCCGGCAACGGCATCGCCTACGCCACCGAATATTACACCTCTTACACCGAAAAACCAACCCAGGGCATTGCCCAAGCATCGCAAACCGGCGCGGCGACAACGATCATTCAAGGCTTGGCCGTCGGCATGATGAGTACCGTCGCTCCGGTCTTGATCGTTGCCGTGGCGACCTTGTTGAGCATTTGGCTGGGCATCCAAGCGGATGGCACCATCAATGCCGGTCTTTATGCCGTGGCGTTGGCCGGTGTGGGGATGCTCAGCACCTTGGGCGTCACCTTGGCGACCGATGCTTATGGCCCGGTGGCCGACAATGCCGGCGGTATTGCCGAGATGAGCCACTTGCCATCTGAAATTCGCAACCGCACGGATGCGCTGGATAGCCTGGGCAACACCACCGCCGCTACCGGCAAAGGCTTTGCTATCGGCTCGGCCGTGTTGACGGCGTTGGCTTTGCTGGCGGCTTACGTTTCCGCGGCCAAGGTCGAGAGCCTGAATCTGCTTGACCCCACCATGCTGCCCGGTATTCTGATCGGCGCCATGTTGCCCTATCTCTTCTCGGCGCTGACCATGACCGCCGTGGGCAAAGCAGCCTATCAGATTGTGTTGGAAGTGCGCCGCCAATTCCGCGAAATCCCCGGCCTAATGGAAGGCACCGCCCAGCCGGACTACCGCACCTGCGTCGGCATCAGCACCGAAGGTGCGTTGCGCGAAATGATTCTCCCCGGCGCCCTGGCTGTGGTGGTGCCGATTGTGGTTGGCTTTGTCCTGGGCAAAGAGGCATTGGCTGGGCTGCTGATTGGCGCTACCTCCTCCGGCTTTCTATTGGCCGTGATGATGGCGAATGCCGGCGGCGCTTGGGACAATGCCAAGAAGTGGATCGAAACCGGCCAGATGGGTGGCAAAGGATCTGACCCGCACAAGGCTGCTGTCGTTGGTGATACGGTGGGTGATCCCTTCAAGGATACCAGCGGCCCATCGCTCAACATCTTGATCAAACTGATGAGCATTGTCGCTTTGGTCTTTGCCAGCGCCTTTGGCGATGGCTGGTTTACCTTCTAATAATTAATGGAAAATAATGAATTATTCATTATTTTCCATTAATTATTTATCATGCCTTGATTCAATTTACCAGAAGTCACAGACATAGAGACGTGGCAAGCATTTTGCTGCGTCTCTATCCTTTTTCATGCCCGATGATTATGCGCAGAGATTTGGCGGGGATTGCTTTGACAGAATGTGTAGGAGGGCTTATACTACAACTACGCGAAGCAAAGCCTATTCTGGGTCGAGCCCCTGCCACGCGGCTCGACTGATTCTGAGGACTTACGCAAGACGGATTCGCCACCAGAGACCTCTAAGGTCTGCGAGCCCCTAAAGGTCTGGCAGTGTGCGCAAGTCTTATTCTGTACTTGGAGGAATCTTCTGATGACAATGACCGACAACGCAATTGTCAATCCAACCACCCAACCCGACAGGATTCAAACTGACAAGATCCAAACCGACAAAGAGGATGCCGCGCTGCCACCGCCCTTGCGCGCCGATAGCACCCTTGTCAAAGCCGTGGCCGCGTTTGATGAATATATGGTGCGCAAAGGGTTTAGCGACAATACGATCAAAGCCTTTCGCAATGATTTAAAGATTGTCCAAGACTTTTTGGGGCGGGAGACGCGTCTCCATCAAGTCAATACACAGCATCTCTATGACTTTCTCGAATGGCTGCAACATGAGCGGGGTAAACCATGCAGCGCCAAAAGTCTCGCCCGGCGCATTACTACGATCAAGGTCTTTTTTGGTTGGATTCATGGCATTGGCGTTATCGGCACCGACCCGGCGGAACCGGTGATCCAACAACCGGCGCGCACGCCGCTGCCCATTATCCTGCGCGATAGTGAGATTGCCCAATTGGTGCGCACGGCCCAGGATTATCTCTGGGATCGCAACAAGCCCGATGCACGGCCCTATCTGCTCATCAATTTGCTCTTGCAGACGGGGATGAAAAAGGCGGAGTGTGCGCGCCTCTTGGTCGCTGATGTTGATCTCTCGCGCGCTGATGTCATTGAATTGACGGTGCGCTACCCGGATGAACGGCACGCCCACAAAAACCGCACCATGGCGCTCGATCCCAATCTAGCGACGGTCTTCCAGCAATATCTATCGGAATACAAGCCGCAAAATTTTCTCTTTGAGTGTACGCCGCGCAATCTGGAGTATGTTCTCGACGAAGTAGGGCGCAAGGCCGAAATTCATCACACCCAGGTTGGCTTTGAAACCTTGCGCTGGACCTGCGCCGTGCGCGATTTCCGTCGTGGGGTGCCGGAAGACCGTCTGCGCCAGAAGATGGGTCTCAGTAAAATTTCCTGGCGTGAAACTCGCGAAAAAATTCTAAAACTGACCGGACAGGGGTAGTAGCAACCATGACAGCAGGAGTAACGGTGCAGACGCCGGCTTGGGTTAAACAGGCCGTTTTCTATCAAATCTTCCCGGATCGCTTTGCCCGTGGCGCACAGATGCGCCATCCGCGTGGCATCACCTTGAAGCCGTGGGGAACGCCGCCGGCGGAGCAAGGTTTTCAGGGAGGCGATCTCTATGGCATTGTCGAGCAGTTAGATTATTTGCAAGATCTGGGGATCACGGCGCTCTATCTCAACCCGATCTTTTCGTCGGCGGCCAACCATCGCTACCACACCTTTGATTACCTGGAAATTGATCCGTTGCTCGGTGGGAAAGCGGGGTTGCGCGCCCTGTTGGATGCCGCCCATGCCCGTAACATGCGGGTGGTATTGGATGGCGTCTTTAACCATGCCAGTCGCGGCTTCTGGGCCTTTCATCACATCTTGGAATGTGGCGGGAATTCACCCTATCTAGACTGGTTTATTGTCGAAGATTGGCCGCTGAACCCCTACCCGAAGGATGGCACAGAGAAGATCAACTACGCCGCCTGGTGGGGCATTCCGGCGTTGCCCAAATTTAACATCGCCAACCCCGGCGTGCGTGACTATCTGTTAGAAGTCGCCCGCTACTGGATCGACTTTGGCGTGGACGGCTGGCGCCTGGATGTGCCAGAGGAGATCAAAGATGAAGCATTCTGGCAGGATTTCCGACGCGTCGTCAAAGCGGCCAACCCGGACGCCTACATTGTTGGCGAAATCTGGCATGTCGCCCAAGAGTGGCTGCGCGGTGACAAGTTTGATGCGGTGATGAATTACATTTTCAGCCGCGCGGCACTGGGCTTCTTTGCCGCTGAGACGTTACGTATGGATTACCATCCCGGCGGCTTTCACCTGGCGCCGTTAACGGCGCCGGCCTTTGCCAAAACGGTGGAACAGATGTTGGCGCTCTACTCGTGGCCGGTGATCCAGAGCCAGTTAAATCTGATGGATAGCCATGACACAGCGCGCACCCTTTGGACGGTCAATGAGGACAAGAGTGCGCTTCGGCTCTGCACCCTCTTCCAAATGACCATGCCCGGCGCCCCCTGCATTTACTACGGCGACGAAATCGGCCTGACCGGCGCCACCGATCCTGACTGTCGCGCCGCCTTTCCCTGGCATGACAAGAGCCAGTGGGACGAGGGCCTACTAGCCTTTCACCGCCAGGCCATTACGCTACGCCACCAGCATCCGGTTCTGAGTTTGGGTGATTATGAGACATTGCTGGCGGATCATGGAATTTACGCATTTCGGCGGACGACAGCCGATGCTTCTGCGCTTATTATTTTTAACAGTGATCGGCAGCCGGTCACGGTTGAGTTGACAGTCAACGCGCTTCAGGGCGTGGATCGGCGCTACCGTCATGTCTGGCCCAGCAGCGACGGCGTCGTGCCGATGCAGGGCGGCAAGGTGAGTAACATCTTTGTGCCGGCCCGCGACGCGGTTGTGTTGGTAGCAGAAGGCTAACACGGTTCGGCCTTGAACTAAAGTTCAGGCTGATAACTCAAGTCGGCTCAAGCCGACTGGTGGCATTCAGCAGTCGGCTTGAGCCGACTTTGGCTGTTAGCCTGAACTTTAGTTCAAGGCCAAATCTATGAGGAAATCACTGCACAGATCTGTAACACCGGTCATGCCGACAACCGCGACAATGGTAGCGCAGCAAGAGATGACCTTTAGCAGCAGCGCCACCCTCAACGCGCAGTTTTGGCTGGAGCAATTTCCTTGGCGGCCGACGGCGGCCTGGGCGGTGGTGGCGGCGCTGTTGGCGACTGGCGCCGGCTGGCAAGCCTTCGCTGGTGAATGGCGCACGATCATCTTGTTGTTGTTGTTGGTCGATCCGATCTGGGGGAGCATCTGGCGGCTGGCGGCGGGACGGGATGAATTGTTGCCGCTGCAAACCAGAGTTGCGCCACGACCGGTTTGGCTGCCCTATCTGAAACCGGATTCACCGGCGGCACGGCTCTTTGACTGGAACTATGTGCGCGCGGTGACGCTGCTCTTTCGCGTGGGGCTTCCCAGTCTGCTGCTGGCGCTAGTGGTGGCGGCGGTGCTTGATCCGCTGGCGATCTGGTTGACCGGCGCTGTCTTTCTTGCCAGTGTGTTGGCATGGATTGTGCGGCGCACACTCCATAGCCCCGCTAATTTTTTACACAGTGTGGTGACAGTGACTCTGCCAGCCGGGTTGGCGCTCAACCTCTTTCCACCCGTGAGCGGCGCCGAGGAACGACCGCTCTACTTGCTCTTGCTTGCCTTCTGGACACTCCACAATTGGGGAGAAGGGCGTAATCTGCGTTCCAGCGCCGAGCCGTGGGGTTTGCTATTATTAGGCGTAGCCGAAATGGGAATGGTCAGTGTGCTGCTCTTCGTACAGGCGCCTTTGTGGCTGGCCTTTCTGATCTTGCTCTGGTTGCCCACTTGGCTGGCGATCTACCAAGGCCAAAACCTGCGGCGCTTCAACTTTCTCTGGCTGGCTGCGTTGCTTCTGAGTGCGTGGGCAGTAGGTCAGTAAGACAGTCATGGTTTTACTGGGGTACTGACTCACTGTCCTACTGGACCTGCACTATCAGCACGGGTGCGCCTTGCGTTACGTGGAAAGGATGATATTGATGAATGGGTTTGTAGAAAAAGCGACGCCGGAACCGATCGTGGTCCAGACAAGCGCACAGCAGGCGTTGATTGGCCGCCCCAATGGCACGCCGCCGGCAGCCAATCCGGCAACCCACCAAGTGACCATTGAGCAAGTTCGCCGCGATCCGGAAGTGATTAGCTTTATTCGCAGCGCCAACGAAGCGTTGCGCCGGATTGGCTATACGGAACATGGACAGCGCCACGCCGGGTTGGTGGGCAATATCGCCGCCAACATCCTGGAACGGCTGAGTCACGATGAACGCACCTGTCAACTGGCGAACGTTGCCGGCTATCTGCATGATATTGGGAACACCATTCATCGCGAAAACCATGCCTTGAGCGGGAGCTTGATGGCTTGGCACATTCTGTCACGCATGGGCATGGAGGCTGATGAATGCGCTATTATCATGAATGCTATCGGCAACCATGAAGAGGAGCGCGGCCTGGCGACCAATGCCGTTTCCGCCGCCCTTATCGTCGCTGACAAATCGGATGTTCATCGCAGTCGTGTGCAAAACCCGGATATGGCGACTTTTGACATTCACGACCGGGTCAACTATGCCGCCACCCGCAGTTTTGTCCGTGTGCGCGCCGATGAAAAGGTGATTGCTCTGGAGCTGCAAATTGACACGGAATACGCCCAGGTGATCGAATACTTTGAAATCTTTCTCAGCCGCATGACCATGGTGCGCCAGGCCGTGCGCTTTTTAGGTTGTGAGTTTCAATTGATTATTAATGATACGCGCTTTTCGTAATTATGATTGGGTATTAGATATTGGGTATTAGATATTGGGTATTGAATGCTGGGTAGGAAAACAATACCCAATATCTAATACCCAATATCTCAAGCTTTTGTCTAAAAATTTGGCATTTAATGATTTATTTAATTTACAGAAAGTAACTTTCAGGTGGCAACGCAGACGAATTCGATCCCCGCACTCACACATTTTCTTGATCTTCACGATCTCTCCACGGAACAGTTCTGGGGCCTATTGCGGTTGGCGAAGACGCTCAAAGCGGAGCGGGTGCATCTGGGCCACAATACGCCGATTTTGCGCGGCAAATCATTAGCAATGGTCTTTCAAAAGCCAAGCCTACGCACACGCGTCAGTTTTGAAATGGCAATGCAGCATCTGGGCGGTCACGCGCTTTACATCAGTCCGCAAGAGGTGGGGTTGGGCACGCGCGAGAGCGCGCCGGATGTGGCCCGCGTCTTGAGCGGCTATGTCGATGGCATCATGGCTCGTGTCTTTGAACATGCGTTGGTGGTGGCGATGGCCGAGTGGGGAAGCGTGCCGGTGATCAATGGCCTGAGCGATTTTAGCCATCCCTGTCAGGCGCTGGCCGATCTCCTGACACTATGGGAAGATCTCGGTGATCTGACCGGGCGTACGCTGGTTTACATCGGCGACGGCGCTAACAATGTCGCCACCAGTCTGGTGCAGGCGGCAGGCAAAGCCGGGATGGTCATGCGCATTGTCGCCCCGCGTGGCTACCAGCCGGAGCCGGGCGTTCTCGACCAGACTGACGCCGATGTCACCGTCACCGATGATGTCGATGGCGTGATTGGCGCCGATGTCCTGTACACCGATGTCTGGACGAGTATGGGGCAAGAGGCCGAGCGGGAAACCCGGCTGGCTCTCTTCCCGCCTTATCAGATCAATGAAATGCTGCTGGCTCATACCCGCAACCCGGCGGTGAAGGTGCTGCATTGTTTGCCGGCGCACCGGGGCGAAGAGATCACAGATGCGGTGGCCGATGGCGCACAGAGCCTGCTCTTTCCCCAAGCGCATAATCGGTTACATGCGCAAAAAGCTGTACTGGCCCACCTGTTGGGGGGCGTCCCCCTGGTTTAGGGAATTTTTAAAAATCTGTCAGACGCTGATGATCATAGGTGCGATTTGGCAGATTACTTTTCGAGCATGCATCGGAAATCTAATACCGATGTTTGAAAGTGTCGCAGCCGAGCGAGGCAGACGCAACTTTTGGCTGCATTGAGGCGTATACGCAAAGATGACTGAGATTTTGGCCTCGCTGAGCCGTTTGAAAGATTTCCAGAATGTTCTGGACATTGCCCTGGTCTCCCTGGTTTTCTATATTCTGCTTCGCTTCTTTCATGGAACCCAGGCAGTGCAGCTTTTGCGCGGCATTTTGCTCATTGCCCTTGCCACCGCCGTTGTCAGCCAGCTCAGTGACCTGAGCGCCTTTAACTGGCTGCTTGGTCAGAGTATGAGTGTGATTCTGGTGGCGATTCCCGTGATCTTTCAGCCGGAATTGCGCCGAGCCTTAGAACGCGTAGGGCGGTCGGCGCCGCTCTTCGGGCGCCGCGCCGACAATACCGGCACGCAGAGTGTCATCAGTGAAGTAGTCAAAGCGGTGGAGCAATTGGTGCAACGCCGGCATGGCGCCTTGATTGTCTTTGAAGGGACGACAGGGTTGAATGATGTGGCTGTGCATGGTGTGACGCTCAACGCCGAGATTACCGCTGAACTGTTGACCACGATCTTCTTTCCCAACACGGCTTTGCATGATGGCGCCGTTGTGATCCGCCGTGATCGGGTGATCGCGGCCAGTTGTGTCTTGCCCCTTTCGGAAAATGAACTGAGCGACAAGCAGATGGGGACGCGTCACCGAGCGGCGCTTGGCATTGCCGAGCAGACCGACGCCCTCACCATTGTCATCTCCGAGGAGCGCGGCTCTGTGTCTGTTGCGCAAAATGGACGGATTTTACGTGTGGAAACGGGGGTCTTGCGCACCATTTTGAGCAATTTTTATCGAGTATAATATGGGAATTAGACAAAGTTTGCGCAGCTTTGGCAGCAATGCGGTTGGTCATCTGAGTACGCTGCTGCTGTCGCTGATTATGGGTACCATTGTTTGGCTGATTGCCATCAATGAAGTCAACCCGCTCATTACGCAGGATTTTCCCGAAACCGTTCCGGTAGAGGTGCGAGGGTTGGACGAAAGTCAGTTACAGCCGATTCAGGATTTGAGTAAAGAGTATGTACGTCTCGTGCTGCGGGCGCCGCGCACATCATGGGCCAGTTTACGCCCGCGCGATATTTCAGCCTACATTGATCTGAGTGGCTTAGGTCAAGGTTCGTATGATGTGCCGATTCAAATTGAAAAAGACGATGCCAATGTGGATATTATTGAGGTGCAACGGGGGCAGTTGCGCGTCCAACTGGACACAGTCATCACCAAAACCATTGCTGCCGAAGTTGCCGTGATGGATAACGCCGCCTATGGTTACGCCTGGCAGCAACCGGTTATCAGTCCGACGGTTGTCACCATTCTGGGGCCGGCAGCACAGGTAAATGCAGTGGTAGGGGCCGTGGCGGCGGTCTATCTACGCGGCGCCAGCAGTCAGATCGAGCGCTTTGAAGATCTGCAACTGGTCAATCGCCAGAATCAGAGCGTTCCCAATGTCACGGCCCAACCAAGCGAGGTGGCGGTGACAATTCCGGTGGCGCGCTGGCCGGGGCAGCGACCAGTGGCGGTTCGGGTCAAGTTGACGGGTGAGTTGGCCTATGGCTATCGGTTGGGGCGGGTAACAGCCACGCCGTCGAGCGTTGTCCTTTATGGGCCGCTCAATGCGCTAGACGAGGTGGCGGGAGTTGTGGAAACGGCGCCGCTGCCGTTGGATGGCGCCACAGAAAATATTCGCACAACGCTCGATCTGAAATTGCCGGCGGGGGTCAACGCCTCTGACGGCAATAGTGTAGCGGTGGTGGCCGAAATTCTACCCGTGGAAGATGGGCGCACCGTTACTTTGCAGCCAATCGTGACCGGTCTGGCGCCAGGGTTGCGCGCCGCATTTGTTCCTGATACAGTGGATGTAATTTTGAGTGGTCCGCTAAATTTGCTGCGTTCGCTAGGTTCCGACGATGTGTATGTCTTGTTGGATCTTAACGGCCTAGTCGAGGGGAATTACCCGATTCAACCCCAAGTCGCCAAGCCCAACGGCATTCGGACCGAAGGGGTGCTGCCGGAAACTGTCGCTGTCGTGATCACGTCCGCCGTCACGCCCACGGTAGCGCCCGGCGGCACTGTGCCGGCTGTGGTCACGCCAACCATCACGGCAACGGCGACCACAACCATAACAGCGCCGGTTGAAAATCAAGAGTAGGGCGGGGTGTTGGTTTCGATAGGCTCAACCAACGTTGGTTGAGCCTATCGAAACCAACACCCCGTCATAAGGAACCGAAGAGTATACTTTATGAAAGCAAAAAAAGCGGTAGTGGCCCTGGTAGGGCGACCCAATGTAGGGAAATCGACGTTCTTTAATCGTGTCTTGGGACAACAGGTCGCCATTGTTGAAGATTTACCCGGCACAACCCGCGATCGCATCTATGGCGATGCGGACTGGAATGGTGTGGCCTTTACGCTGATTGATACGGGCGGTCTGGAAGCGCCTTCTGAGATTGGTGCGGCGCGCTTGCGTCAGCCCGATGCCCAACCCTTAGCAACCGGCTCAATCGATTTTGTCAAGCCGATTCAAAATCAAGCGCAAGTGGCAATTGAAGAAGCGGACGCCATCATCTTTGTGGTTGATGGCCGCGAAGGCTTAACCGCCGCCGATGAGGATGTGGCGGAGGTGTTGCGCCTCTCTAACAAACCAATTTTTGTCGCCGTCAACAAGACTGAAAATGTGGATCGCAAGCTCGATGCGGTCGAATTTTGGAACTTGGGCCTTAGTGAGCCGCATCCCATTAGCGCCTATCATGGCGACGGCATCGGCGATCTGCTCGACGCGGTGGTGCTTAGCTTACCGGCCTATCCAGTCGATTATGAAGAGGAAAAGTTGGTCGGCATTGCCATTGTCGGGCGCCCCAATGTGGGCAAAAGCAGCCTGCTCAATGCCCTGTTGCAGGCCGAGCGCGCCATTGTGAGCAATGTGCCAGGCACCACGCGCGACCCTATTGACACGGAAATCGCCTATGAGGGACAGCGGCTGGTCTTGATCGACACCGCTGGCATTCGCCGGCGGGGCAGCATTGAGCAGGGCATTGAACGCTACAGCGTCGCCCGCAGTATGCGCAGCATTGATCGCGCCGACGTCGCCTTGCTGCTGGTGGATGCCAATGACGGCGTGACGGCGCAGGACGCCCATGTGGCTGGCTATGTCCTGGAACGGCTCAAAGGGGTGGTTGTCATTGTCAATAAGTGGGACATGATTCAGAAAGATGAACATACGCTGGTGGAGTTTGCCAAACAGGTGCGCGAGGATCTGAAGTTTCTCGCTTACGTGCCGGTGCTCTTTATCAGCGCACAGACGCGCCAGCGTGTTCATCAGGTGCTGCCGACAGCGCTCAATGTGGTCGCGGCGCGGCGTCATCGCCTTTCAACGAGCGAACTGAACCAACTCCTGCGTGAATCGTATGACAAGGCGGCGCCACCCACCCGTCATGGACGTCCGCTGCGCATCTACTACGGCACCCAAGTGGAGACTGAGCCGCCGACCTTTGTCCTCTTTGTCAACGACCCGGAGCTGGTCCACTTCTCCTACGAGCGCTATCTGGAAAATTGCATTCGCGCCTATTATCCCTTCACCGGGACGCCGATTCGTATCCTCTTTCGCGCCCAGCGCAATGAACAAGCGTAAGATGGCGCCACAAGCGCTGCACCTGGCCCGTTACGGGCTGGCCAGGTGCAGCGCTTGTGGCGTGACAAACAAGAATAAGGCTGGTTATGCAGGTATTACGCCTTTATAGTATTGAACTGGTGCTGGTGGCCGCTTTGCTTGGCGCCATTGCCTTTTTTGGGTATCTGGGCTATGGGTTAGTCTACACAACCCCGACCTTTTCCGGCGAACAAGCGCTGCGTTATGTCGAACACCAGGTGGAAAATGGCGACCGCGCCACCGGCAGCGCCAACAATACGGCAGTCGGTGACTGGCTGGCTCAGGAGATCGCCGATGCCGGGTGGAAAGTCTATTTACAACCTTTTACGCTGACGAATGGGATTGGGGCGCGCAATATTATTGCCCTCGCTGATCCGAATAATAGGACAGCGCCGGTTGCTCTGTTGGCCGCGCACTATGACACACGTCTCCTGGCAGATGCCGACCCGGCGGCAGATCGGCAAGGGCTGGCGCCGCTTGGCGCCAACAGCAATGCCTCAGGGGTTGCCCTATTGCTGGAGTTGATTCGCACCTTTAACCAAGAGAAAAGCCCCTATACGTTCTGTCTGGCGCTCTTTGACGCAGATGACAACGGCAATCTGCCCAACTGGGATGCCTTTGGGGGAACACAATTCTTTGTGCAGAATAGTGCGGAAAGCATTGACCGCTGCCGGCAACCCAGTCTTGTTATTCTGGTGGACACCGTTGGCTATGCCGGACAGAGCTTATCGATTGTCGCTGAAAATGGCGCGACCGCCATCCGTGACTCGCTCCAACAGGTGGCCGATGATCTGGGCTATGCGGCGAAATTTCGCAGTGACAGCGCCGGGATCATTACCTCTCCACTTTTGCAATTGGGCGCGCCGACCATCATGATCACCAGCTTTACCTATCCGCACCGCTACACCACCCAGGATACGCTGGATAAAGTCAGCGCCGATAGCCTGCTGGGCGTCGGGCGGACATTGGAAAACTGGTTAGAAGCCGGTTCAACAGAGGCGCAGGCAGCAAGATGATCGAAAATTGTGACTGCTAAGCCGCTCGCCGCCGGTCCGTGACCGGCGTCTGGCATGCGGGTCACGGACCGGCGGCGAGCGGGCAGAGGCTTGGTAGTTACCGAAAATTCATGTAGACTATTCCGATAAAATTAGGACTAGCGTACCAGTTACCTTCTGCTAAATTTATAGTACAATGAGCCTCGGCTGCAAAATAACATTGTTTAGGGAAGTGAATATGAATCCGCACTCTGCCGGCCCGTAGCCTTGCTGTCAGATTTACGGCGGATTCTACTATCGCTCCCGTTGTTACGGGGTAGAGGTATGAAGGAATTGTCAGGTGAAGGTCGCCGTCCGGTCTATGCCCTGGTGGTAGATGATGAAGAAAAGCTCGGTCGCTTTGTCTGTATGCTCTTAAAGCGGATGGGCGTGCAGGCGACTACTTGTCAAAGCGTCGAAGAGGCGCGGCGCCTGTTGAATAGCAGCCAATGGCACTTTGTCATTACCGATATTGTCATCCCCCGCGAAAATGGCTTTGATCTTATGCGCTGGGTCAAAGCCCAGTATCCGGCCTTGCCGGTTGTCGCCATGACTGCCCATTCAACGGAAGCTGTCACCCACCAGATCAAGCAATGCGGCTTTGTCGCCCTCCTACACAAGCCCTTTACCATCGACTATTTTTATCAGGTGGTGCAACGGGTGGCGCCGCCTGATTCGATCAACACGCCGTTTGTGTAACACAACAACAGATTTAGGTCGCAACGGATTGCTATGTATGCAAAAATTCGTTCTGTCCCAAATCCGCTGTAGTGTTCATGGCGCCCCATACCGCAATTCCGTTAGCCACCAGCGATCATTGATCTTGGCTAGTTGCCAATCGTCGTTGCCGTTTTGGACAGTGGCCTCTTCACCGGTGATCGTGATCAGCGCCGTCGGTTCCAAGCTGGGAAGCGGCGGCACGTAAAAAGGAAAGACGGCCACCACATACCGGTTCAAAATCGCTGCCCGCCCTTGCCAGCGGTAATCATCAGCGGAAATTGTGTTGTTACGCCCATCAATGATCTGTGCATCCTCGGCCCAAAGCTGCCCCAGTAAAGCCAAATCGTGATCGATAGCCGCCTGCCGCTCGGCCAGGATGAGGGCGGCCACGGCCGCTTCCGCCGTGGGCTGTTGCCCCAAGCGTTCCGGCCAAGCCTCGCTTGTGATCAGGGTGGGCGTTGGCGGCGGTAATGGCCGTCGGACAGTGGATGCGCATCCTATAAGCAAAAGCCAGAGCATACTCAAGCCAACGACGCGCTTGCGTATTGGGGCGCTGCTGTGCCGAATTTGCCAAAACTGGAAGCTTGCTGCTTTCAAAATCGAAGACATACGGTATACTGACTCGCTAGAAGATTGTTTCGGCCCGATAAAGCTTGCCGGGATGCACAAATGCGATAAGAACTATTCATCTTGTCATCCTGTCACCTTGTCACCCTGTCGCGTTCCCAGGAGTAACACGGATGAATCCGGTCATCTTTGAATACGGCCCCTTTTCCTTGCATTGGTATGGTCTGCTGATCGTGGGCGGCGCGGTGATCGCGGCCTGGGTTGCCGCCCGCTACGCCCAAAAGGCCGGCGAAAATCCGGATCATATTTGGAATTTGCTGGCCTGGTCGCTGGTGGCCGGTATCATTGGCGCCCGCCTCTACCATGTCTTTAGCAACCCGGCGGATGGGCTGGGTTGGCCCTACTACCGCGAAAATCCTTGGGAAATCATCAACTTTTGGAATGGCGGCTTTCGCGGGCTGGGCATCTATGGCGGACTGGTCGGCGGCATCTTGGCAGTGGTTCTCTACTGCTGGCGCAACCGCTTGTCACCGCTCCGTTATCTTGACTTTATCGCGCCCAATGCGCTGCTTGCCCAAGCCATCGGGCGCATTGGCAACTTTGCCAACCAGGAGTTGTACGGACCGCCGACTACACTGCCCTGGGCCTTTCACATCAACCCGCGCTATCCTTGTCAGTTGCCGCCCGATCTGCCGCAAACCATTCAACTCTGCGGCACCCCTACGCTCACGGAAGAGACGCTCACCTGGTACGCGACCCACGGCTATCACCCGACCTTCTTCTACGAAGCCGGCTGGAACTTGCTCATGTTTCTCCTGCTCACCTGGATCATCTGGCAATGGGGGCCGCGGCTGCGCACAGGCGACGGCGCCTTGCTCTATCTGATCGCCTATCCGCTCGGTCGCTTCTGGGTTGAACTCTTCCGCCCCGATGCCTGGGTCTGGGGGCAATTAGCCACCGCCCAATGGATTGCGATTGGCGCCATCCTCTTTAGCATCATTGCCTTGTTCTGGCGCCATCGCAACTGGTCTTGGCGGGAACAGCCGGAAGCGTCGCTGAACGTCCTCAGCCGCCATCATCAACCAGTGCGCCAAGGCGTGAATGAATCAGTGGTTTAGGAAGACAGGAAGACAGGAAGACGGTGTGACAATAAGTGGGCCACTGACTTACTGTCACACCGTCTTACCGTCTCAATCAACCATCTCAATGAAATAGTCGATCAACTGTGCGTCCATCCGCCACTCTTCCACGCGATGGGCGACATTTTGCAGTTGACGATGGGCCAACGCACTGGTCTGGCTGACACAGACCACTTCCAGGCTGGCGCGCGTCAGCACATCTTGCGCGTCCGCCTCACAGACCGAGACATTGTAATCCCGGCGCAACCGGGCAATCATGGGCTTCAAAATCCCGCGCTTGCCTTTCAAGCTATCATTCAGGGGGAGGTACAGTTCGAGGGTCAGTTTGCCAATCGCTGCCATCTGTTTGGTGGAGAAAGTGTGTTCTCCGGCACGTGCAAAGAAAATAAGAAACTAGAGACTGGAGACTAGAGACTGCCTAATCCCCAGTCTCTAGTCTCTTATTAACGACTCGTTGTCCAGGCTACATTCGCATATTGCTCACGGATCAGTTGCGCGGCGCTTTGTAGTTCGCCGGCGGTTGGTGCGCCACGTTGAAAGGAGAGATTGAGCGTAGTGGCAAAGCCGTGCATCATGGCTTGCGCGACCTGCTCAAAACGTAGCACGGGATCATCGTCGGCGACGCCAAGCGCAGTCGCCAGGGTGCAGGCGTGATCGCCTAACTGGCGCTGTAACACGGCGCGTTCTTCTGCCGACAAGATCAGAACCTCCACTAGACGAGTAATATCGCCGGAGAGGGGTAGACTGCCATGCTGCAAGACATATTTGGCGCGCCGGCTTTGGGCGCTGCCCATCAGTTTACGCCCCTGCACGGTGATTTCATAGGCGCTGGGTACTTCAAAACAGGCCGCCGAAACGTCCGGCCCGGTGCGTGTATCGCCACCGGCTTTGTCGGCGGCCACCCCTAGCGCCTGTAATCCCGCCACCAGGGCATTACTCAACCGCAAATAAGCGTCCATCACCCCACCGGCCACCCGCGGCTCCGTTGCGGCGGCGGCGACCGAATAGGTAAATTCGTCGATGTGCAAGATAGCGCGACCACCAGTGGTGCGCCGCACAATGTCGTAGCCACGTGCCGCGACCGCGGCTTGATCGATGTCGGCCACTGGTTGGTGACGCCCCAAACTTACGGCTGGCGGTTGCCAGCGGTAGAAACGCAGGGTGGGTGGACTTTCCCCGGCAGCGCACGCCATGGCAATGGCCTGGTCTAGCGCCATGTTGGCCGCGCCGGAACGCGGTTCCTCTTCGATCAATAGCCGCCAAGTGGCGGGCGGGAGCAGTTCAGCTTCAGAGAGAGCCATGGTTATTTAGCATCACCACCGGTATTGTTGGCAAATCGCTCGCAGCCGGTCCGTGACCGGCGTATGGGTCGCCGGTCACGGACCGGCTGCGAGCGGTTCAATTCCTACGAACGAAACGGCAACGCTACCACTTCCACCGGTTGGTTATCAACCGTAACGGTGGAGCCGGCTTCATGATAAGGGCGCTTGACAATTGCCAGGGCAATGGGCGCTTGCAGCCCTACGCTCTCGGTTGCGCTGGTCACAGTACCAATGGCGCGTCCATCAACACTAATTTCAGCGCCGACCGGCAACGGTTGCGCGCTACGCACGCCAACCAGACTCTTGGTAATTTTATCATAGGTAATCTGGCGTGCAATGATCTCTTGCCCTGTGTAACAGCCTTTGTTGTCGGCGCATGTCCAGGCTAAGCCGGCTTCCAGCGGGTTGTAACCGTCGGTCAACTCGTGGCCAGCGATTGGGCGCCCCAGTTCGATCCGGTAGCTCTCATAGGCGCTTTCATCGGACAATAAGGGCACGTCGGCAACGGTCAATTGAGCCAACAGGGCGCCATATTGCTCTGGTGGGGCGATGATCTCAAAGCCGGGAACGTCAAACTTGCTCTGCGCCAGGATCACAACGCCATCCTGTTCCAGCCAGTGATCATCAGCCAGCGTGGTTGCGGCAAAGCCCAGGTCGGTTAGCCGTTGCACCACCTGTGGCCCCATGAGGCGGGCGCGGCGGAGGGTCTCGCCGGCGTTGCGCACCTTCACCTTGTCCATAAAGAAAATCTGGCTGCGCAAGTGGCGTTCCAGCGCGGTTGTCTGCCCAGGCGCCGGCAGCAGCCAGAGTTCTTCGGCGCGCACCAGCACAGTAAACGCAAAGAGAATGCGCGCCGTCGGGTTGGTCAAAACAGTAACAGTGGCTTCGCCCTCTGGTAACTTGTTAATTTGGTTGGTCGTCATGCGATGCAAAAAATCATGCCGATCGGCGTCGGTCAACACCAAGACCCCAGCCGTTGGGCGTTCCAACAGCGCGGCGGCGGTGGTCAGTGCTGTATACTCATTATTCATGGTTGGCGCCACAGTGTTCCACTCCTATGCTCATTTACCATATTGCTGTGCAAACTCTACTACACGATAGAACATTTCGCGCCCCGCATCTGTCATCTGGTCATCAATTTGCAGATAATGGCTCACATCTTGATAGTAGAAGACTGTCACCGGCACGCCGGCAGCGCGCAGGGCCGCTTCTAAGTCATAGGCTTGACTGATCGGAATAATGCGGTCGGCGTCGGTGTGGATGAGCAACGTTGGCGGCAGTTGCGCGGCGGTGTAGACCGGCGAATAGCGCAGAAAGGCCAGCGGATAGAGATTAGGCGGCCCCAGCGCCGGGATCAGATAGGTGTATTCCGGTGGAATCTCGATTTGCCCGGTATAGAAATCCGCCGTGCCGCTAAAGGCATTGGCAATACCACCGACCGTCACCCAGGCGACGACCGATCCGTCGGTGTCGCGCAAAAAGCGGTGGAGGATGGCGCTGCTAAAGCTGCCACCGAGCGCCACGGCTGGTCGATCGCGCAGCCGTTCATCCAGATAGCCGCCTTGCGCCAACGCCAATGCCACCCGCGCATCCTGGGCGTGGGCATCAATGTTCAGCGCCCGGTCGGCCACCGGCGAGACGGCCACCACGGCAAAGCCCAGCGCCGCATAGGCCGTGCTGACCGATTGCCAGGCGTCCACCGCCGTGGGGTAGACCATAAAAAGCATGGGCCACTCTGGTTCAAGCTCAGTGTTGGTCGGCAAGTAGAGCCGCAAGGTAGGCACGACGGCGCCGGCATAGGTGAATTGAAACGCCTGTACCTGGGCGCGCGAACCGGCTGGAAAGGCCGCAGTCACAACCGCGGTTTGGGTGAGGGTGAATTGGGTCGCCGCGGCCAGTGGTTGGGGCAACGGGGTCGGCACATGGCGTTGCAACGTAATGGGCGGCGCTTCGGTCACGGCGTCGGCGCCAATTGTCACCAACAGCGGCAGGCCGAGTTTGTCCTGAAGCCGGCGCTCTTCAAAGTGGGGTGCAATCGCCGCCAAAGAATAGTGACCCGGCGGTGCGCCGTCAATGCGGTAGCGCCCCTGGGCATCGGTCTGCGCACTATGTGGGCGACCATTGCGTTCGGCCAGCACTACGGTGGCGCCGGGGAGTGGAGCGTCATTATGTAAAACTAAGCCCTGTACGCTCCCACGGGCAACTGGCGTCGGCGCCTCAAAGCGGCCCACCCGTTTCGCCAATAGGTAGCCGATGACATTGCCTTCCGGCGTGGGCATACAAGCCATCAGGAGAAAAGCCAGGCAGGAGAAAAGCAGCCAATGCCCTGCTCCATAGCCATTGTGTGGAAAAATAAGTCGAAAAGCAGGCCGAAAAATGGATCGAAAATTCATGAAGTGTCGGGTAAAGAAGAAATGTATGGCGAATCTCTGCATTACCGCCAGTATACATGGCCTGCCCGTTCTGATCAACTTCCTAACTTAGGATCTTTCGCTGTGTCATTTGTTGTTAGTTGCATTACCCATCGTATAGCCAGCTAGACGGATCGGTTTTAACACTTTTTTGCCAATTGCGGGTATACTTAGCGCAGAAAATGCAGGTAAACAGGTAAACAGGTAGACAGGTAAACGAGTTGGATTTACCTGTCTACCTGTCTACCTGTTTACCTGTCTACACCCAAATGGAATTGAGGACAAAGTTAACGGCATGACCGAAGGTTATTATCGTTACCCGACGATTTATCGTGATAATGTGATTTTTGTTTGTGAAGATGATCTCTGGCAGGTGACGCGCCACGGCGGCGCGGCGCGACGGCTCACCAGCAATGTGGGCGAAGTGACCCACCCTGTTCTCGCGCCCGACGGCGCCTGGTTGGCCTTTGTCGGGCGCGAAGAGGGCAACGCCGAGGTTTATGTGATGCCGGCGGCGGGGGGCAGCGCCCGTCGCCTGACCTATCTAAACAGCAGTTGCCGTGTGGTCGGCTGGACGCGCGATGGACAGCAGATTCTCTTTAGCAGCAACTACGGCCAGATTGCGCCGAACGAATATGGTCTCTACGCCATTGCGTACACCAGTGTCAACGGTGCGATTGAAGCGCTGCCTTACGGACCGGCACGCACGGTGACCTTTGGCCCGCAAGGGCAGGTGGTCATCGGGCGCAACACGCAAGACCCGGCCTATTGGAAGCGCTACCGGGGCGGCACCACTGGCCACCTCTGGATCGACAGCCAGGGGAAGGGCAGCTTCAGCCGCTTTCTCGATGGGGTGAAGGGCAACATTGCCGCGCCCATGTGGTTGACGGTGACCGGCGTCGATGGGGCCACGCAGGAGCGCATCTTCTTTATCAGCGACCATGAAGGCATCGGCAATCTCTACAGTTGCGCCGTGGATGGTTCCGGTTTGCGACGGCACACCGATCACGAAGATTTTTATGTGCGTAATCCCACCACCGATGGTGCGTCGATTGTCTACCATGCCGGTGGTGAACTCTATTGCTATACGATTAGCACCGATCGTTCTGAAAAGATCTCGGTCGCCTACCACAGTCCACGCGTCCAACGCAATCGTCGCTTTGCCGACGCCATGCGCTACTGGGATAGTGTTCGCCTCCACCCATCAGGCAAAGCGATGGCGCTCACTACGCGCGGCAAAGCCTTTGCCTTTTTCAACCATGAAGGGCCAGTGTTGCAATATGGCAAGCGCACGGGTGTGCGCTACCGGCTACCGGAGTGGACGACGGATAAAGAGCATCTGCTCTTGATCAGCGATGAGCCGGGGGAAGAGGTGATCGAACTTCACCCCCTCGACCCGCAAGGGCAACCGCGTCGCCTGGAAAATCTGGACATTGGCCGCCCGATCAGCCTGAAGATGTCACCGGTGCAGGATCTGCTGGCGCTCACCAACCACCGCCACGAGTTGCTGCTGGTCAATTTGCAGACGAGCGAACTGACGGTGGTGGATCGCAGCCCCAACCGACCAATTGCCGGCTTTGATTGGTCGCCTGATGGTCGGTGGCTGGCCTATGGCTATGGTGCAACCGATAAGACAACGGCGATTCGGCTCTATCGGCTGGCGGATCCCAACGCTACAGACGAAGGCGTCGGGCAAAGCGCCATCTTTACGGTGACGCGCCCCATTTTGCATGATTTCAACCCCTCCTTTGATCCGGGCGGGAACTTTCTCTACTTCCTGAGTCAGCGCGAATTTAACCCGGTCTATGACGGGCTGCACCTCGACCTGGGCTTTCCCTGGGGGATGCGCCCCTATCTGCTCACCTTGCGCGCCGACTTGCCCAACCCCTTTATTCCCCAGCCTGAACTGGATGAGGATGACGAGGAAGAGGAAGCGACAGCCAACGAGGGGGCCGGTGATGAGGAAGAGGACGCCGGTTCGGCAGGTGAAGGTGATGAGGACGCGGACGATGATGTAGAGGATGAGGGTGACGCGGATGACGAAATGGCTGACGATGGCGTAATCGCAAGCCATCGTCAGCGCACACGCCATCACCCCTTCGCCGTCATTACCCGGAGACGCGAAATGGCGCCTGATGCCTTGATTCCCCAACTAGCCGAGAAGAAAGAGAGCGGCGAAAAGAAAAAGGGGGAGAAGGGGAAGCAGAGCAAAGGCGACCCCGCCAAACCGAAGATCAACCCCATGCTGATCGACCTGGATGGCATTGAGCGGCGCGTCCTCCCCTTCCCGGTGCCGGATGGGCGCTACGGGCAGATTGCCGGCGTTCCCAACAAGGCGATCTTTACCGTCTTCCCCATTCACGGCTCGTTGGACAATGGGCAAGAGTGGGATGATGAAGAGACCGAGAGCGGTGCGTTGCGCATGTACAACTTCAAGGAATACAAGAGCGAGGCGATTGCCGACGATGTGACCTGGTTCCAACTGGCCGAGAATCGCAAAAAGCTGCTTTATACCAGCCGCCGCCGTCTGCGCGTCATTCCCGCCGGCGAGAAGCCGGTGAGCGAAACGGGCGCCTACCGCCGCACGGGCTGGATCGACCTCTATCGCATCAAAGTCTCCATCGATCCGCAGAGCGAGTGGGAGCAGATGTTCCGCGAAGCGTGGCGCCTCCAGCGCGACCACTTCTGGACCGAGGATATGTCGGAAGTGGATTGGCAAATGATCTACCAGCGCTACTTCCCGATCATCCATCGGGTCAGCACGCGCAGCGAATTTAGCGATCTCATGTGGGAGATGCAGGGCGAGCTTGGCACCAGCCACGCCTACGAATATGGCGGCGACTACCGCCCGCGCCCCTACTTCAACCAGGGCTTTCTCGGCGCCAGCTTCACCTGGGATGCCGAGGCTGGCGGTTATCGCGTCGGTGAGTTGGTGGTGGGCGACCCGTGGGACACCAAGAATACATCACCCTTGGCGGCACCTGGCGTTGATGTGCGCCCCGGCGATCTGCTGCTGGCGATCAATGGACAACGGCTGGATGAACAGACCAGCCCGGCCCATCTGTTGGTCAACCAGGCGGGTCAGGAGATTTTGCTGACCCTGGCGCCGCGGCCTGCTCCTGCGCCGCCAACGAAAGAGGAAGACGCAACCAAAACCACAGGGGAAACGCCCGTCGAAGCGCTAGTGGCAACGGAACCAACCGCCGACGGGGAAGCAACAGCCTCAATCGTGGACGAACAGAGCGACACCGCGCCCCCAAAGCGTGTTCCGCCCAAAGAGCAGTTCCGTTCCACCGTGGTGATGACGATTGAAAATGAGATGCCGGCCCGCTATCGCGCCTGGATCGAAGCGAACCGCCGCCGCGTCCATGAAGCGACCGACGGACGGGTGGGCTATGTTCACATTCCCGACATGGGGGTGAGTGGCTATGCCGAATTCCACCGGGGCTACTTATCCGAAGTGGAGCGGGACGCCCTGGTCATTGATGTCCGTTACAACGCCGGTGGTCACGTCAGCCAGTTGTTGTTGGAAAAATTGGCGCGGCGTCGCCTCGGCTATGATCTCTCGCGCTGGGGTGGTTTGTCGGCCTACCCGGCGGATTCGTTGGCGGGGCCGCTGGTGGCGATCACCAACGAACATGCCGGCAGTGATGGCGACATCTTCTGTCACAGCTTTAAGTTGATGAAGCTGGGGCCGTTGATCGGCAAGCGCACATGGGGCGGCGTCGTTGGCATTTCGCCCCATCACGCTCTGGTCGACGGTACGGTGACAACGCAGCCGGAATACAGCTTCTGGTTTAGCGATGTGGGTTGGAATATTGAAAATTACGGCACCGAGCCGGACATCGAGGTGGACATTACGCCGCAGGATTACCGCGCCGGTCGCGACCCGCAACTGGAACGAGCCATTAGCGAGATTCTGCGCCTGCTGGCCGAACATCCCATTGTCAAGCCGGATGTGGCGACGCGGCCCAGTCGCGCCCTGCCGAAGTTGCCGCCGCGCGTTGGATGACAGGGTGACAGGGTGACAAGGTGATGTTCACCCTGTCACCCTGTCATTAACAACGTTGAACTTAGGCAGTGGCTAAATCTAATCGCTCTTCGATCCATTCCCGTAGTAGCGCACTAAGCGACTTCCCGTTTGCCAATGCTTCTGCTTGCAAAATATCGCGCAACAGCGGCGGAACATGGGCCGTTAGGGTTGCCGTGGCTGCTACATCATGAAGATTCCCATTGACAACAACCGGCTCGAAACGCGTGGTTGGATAAAGATAATCCTCTCCACTATTATCAATTACGCGAACAAACCCGCGCGCACGTTCTGCCGGCGTCGTGGCAACAGCTTTGTAAAGCTTGCCAACGGTAAGGCTTACCAAAATGATGCGTGGTGGCCCAACATTTGCTTAACCTGCAGCACATAAAATTGGCTCGGTCTGTGCGTATGTGAGCGATAGCCAACAGCATGAACTGAGCCAGTCGCGCTGTCAGGTTGAAGCAGTTGTTGGAGCGCTCATGTGTTCAATAACTTTTGTTATAATCGTATCCATATTTGGGATTGGGAACATATGTCCAACACCATCTAGCCAGATAAACTTGGCATTGGGGATTAACTCAACCAATTTTTTCCCATGTTCTAACGGAAAGATTTCATCATTTGTCCCATGAATTACAAGTGTAGGCAAGGTTAGACGCTTTAATTTATCATAGCGCGAACCTGATATGGCGACGGCTCTAAAATGTTGAAAGACTGCTTTTAGGTTAATGCCTCTTCTCTTCCTTACATCATACAATACTTGCTGAGCTGTCTCCTTAACATCAAAACTATGATCGTCGAGTACTAATTTCATTTTTAGGATTCGCTCGATGATTAAATTCCGTTCTCCACCAATGATTCGATACCGCATGATTGGAATGGATCTAATCAATGAACGGATAAGATACTTCATAGAAAATACTTTCATCGTGGAATCCGTAGCATCACCAGTTGTCATCAACAAGGTGAGCGACAAAACCCGATCTGGGTAGTTTATGGTGAATTCTTGTGCAATCATTCCGCCAAGGGAAAACCCAAAAAGGTGGACACGCGAAATATCTAACGCATCGATGATTGATTTAACATCCATAGCCATATCATGGAGTGAATACGCATTTTTTTTACTCCAATCAACCATCCAATCCGACGCTCCAGTCCCTCTATAATCGAAGCGAAGCACTTCAAATCCTGCTGATGTCAATCGATTTATAAAGGAAGGGGGCCACTGTAATGCATCGGCAGCGTTTGACATTAATAAACAGATCACCCCTTTTGCGGGTGTTGTAGGCGATAGTAACTCATACCAAATTTTGACATTATTGGATAAGACAAACCCAGTTTTTCCTTTGATTAGCTCCGGTAATTCTTCGTTTACTGTCTCATCAATTATTCGTAGGGTTTCATCTTCAAGCCGAGGCCCTGAATAAAAAATAACTGCAATGATGCTGATGAAAATTACCAATACTATTAGCATGAAGCTCATATTGGATACTCCTCGGTCGCGCTAACGACATAAGCGATCTACGGCGGCAAAACGGGCAAAGCCGCGAACTCACCTCCTGAAATCGCTAGAATCTTGTGTGAAGCGGTCGGCTGGTAAGCGGTCGTCGGGACCGAAATAGCGATCATACAGTGCGGTCTCATCGGCGGTGGGCCGTTCGAACTTTTCCGGAAACTTCAGCAGCACCTCCTCCAGCAGGCGCTGCGCATCTGGGCCACCGCGTTCCCGTACTCGGCGTGCCAACTCCGGCAGCGGTGCGTCGACGAAGTGCAGTTCCGTTGTCGCAGCCGTCTGCACGGCGATCTGCCGGATGCTTTCGCGTTCGCCACGCGACCATGACCCGAACTCGACGATAACCGACACGCCTGCGTGAAGTAGGATTTCGCCATGCTGGATCATATGATCCTGTAGTCGAAAACGAATGGGGTAATCCACCAGGCTGATCCCCATGGCCACCAACCATTCGTCCGGGCACAAGCGCACTGCACCCGTCGCTTTGGCGATCGCAATGGCACGCGTGGTCTTGCCGGCGCCGGGCAAACCACAAATGAGATAGAGCTTGGGCCTAGTCACAGGAAGCCTCCAGGAAGTTCAAGAATCATCTACCTGTCTAGCCGAACCATATCGGGCCAAATCTTGGCGTAAAAGTCCCGCTGGATGCCGCGCACGCTCTCCCCGCCGTCCACAACAAGATTGGATCCGACATTGAAGTTCCCTGCGCGCGACGCGAGAAAGATGGCCGCCCCGGCGATATTCTCCTTCTCGCCGATCCGCTTGGCCGGAATGACCTGTTTCATCGCGTCGGTGTGATCTCGCGCCGTCGTATTCAAATCGGTAGGGAAGTCACCAGGGGAAATCGTATTGATCTGAATCCCCTCCCAGGCTAAGCTGTCCCCCAAGTGCCGACCCAACTGGATGAGGCCGGCTTTGCTGGCGCCGTAGGCATAGTTGTAAAAAGGGTTGAGCTTGCCACAGCCATCAATCGAAGCGATATTGATGACATTGCGCGGGGTTTCAGGCGAAGCCCCCACCCGTAGGAAAGGCAGAAACGCCTGGATCAGAAAGAAGATGGCTTTGAGATTGAGATCGATCACCGCATCCCATCTTTCCTCGGTAACCGCCTCGATCTCCCGACGACCGTCGCTGATGCCGGCGTTGTTGACCAGAATATCGAGTGATTGCTCCCGTTCGCCATAGCGCTTGGCCAGCTCCTTGATCCCGGCGGCTGAACTGACATCCGCCGCAATATACTCGCAAGGACCGATTTTCCGCAGTTCCGCCTGTTTCTTGTGCAGGGCCTCTTCGTGGCGCGCAACGAGGTACACCTTGGCGCCAAAATTGACAAAGCCCTCGGCGATCATTGCCCCAATCCCAACCGAACCACCGGTTACCAGTGCGATTTTACCCTCCAATGAGAACAGATCTTTCATTTTCGGACCTCCTTGCTACTCTTGTTCCTATACGGATGAATCCCTTTGCCCAAATCGCGGTTGCGTGCGACAGTGCTTGCTGGCCGAACATCCCATCCTCAAGCCAGATGTGGCGACGCGGCCAGTCGCACCCTGCCGAAGTTGCCGCTGCGGGTGGGGTAAAGATGAAGGGGTGACAGGGTGACAAGGTGATGTTCACCCTGTCACCCTGTCGTCAACAACGTTGAACTCAGGCAGTGGCTAAATCTAACCGCTCTTCGATCCATTCGCGTAGTAGCGCACTGAGCGACTTCCCGTTTGCCAATGCTTCTGCTTGTAAAATATCGCACAACAGCGGCGGAAGATGAGCGGTCAGGGTCGCGGTTGCTGCCGCATCATGAAGATTCCCATTGCACCCGCAACTTCGACTTCACGGATTAGACCTGTGCTACGGCAGCGATAGTGGTTGTCTAACGGCAAAGCGGGCTTGCTATGGCGTTGGTAAATCTAAGCGTTCATCAATCCAAGTCCGCAACAAGGCGCTCACCGATTTCTTCGCCGCAATGGCTTCGGCGCGCAGAATGCCTTTGGTGATAGGATCAAGATGGACGGTAGCGGTCTCGCTGCTCTCCTGTGATTCATTGGGGGTGACAGGTTCAAAATAATCTACCGGATAGAGATAATCTTCGCCCTCGTTGTCAATGACGCGCACTTCGCCTAATCGTTGCTCATCTGGGGTTGGGGGCAGCGCTTTGTAGATGTAACCGACGGTTAGACTCGCTAATGGCTCTTCGCGCAATGGTTCATCGCCAAATTGAATATATGCTTTATTTTGTACACAACGCACGTAACTCATGACAATTTCCTCAATTTATGCTTATCCTTTTCATCGCGACGACCGATCCCATGCGCTTCGAACCAGTGCAACTCGACCTCCCATCGTTCGCCGTTGTCATATTCGACAGTCGCAATGCCTTTTAGCTTACGCCAATTGACTTTACGACCACCGGCATAGGTGCGATTTAACTGCTGCCGAATATCAACACCTGTTCCTTTCGCAATCACCTGGATATTCGTGATCGTACTGATGACTTTGAAGCGCACAAGTTGCCCTTAAACGCAAAAGAGTTTGGTTGACTTGCCATTACTATAGCATGAGGCAAGCAATCTGTAAAAGGCCAAAAGCATTGCGCTTGATGGCGGATAAGCGGCGCTGAGGTGATGGTGATCGTGGCCCTACGTTACCGTGAAACCACGGCTGATGGTAACGGAAGTGCTATCTGGTCTGGACTTTGTTGGCCAGCAACTTGATTCATGGCAAGCTCATACAATACATCTGGGCAAAAGTCAACCTCATTCGGCCAAACCAGCGTACCGGCTTCTTTATCAACTTTTACTTGCTTGAAAAACGCAAGCTCTTCTAAGGGCTTAAACACGCCTCCGCGCCCGACAATTCTCTGGCGAAAATCAATGATGCCTTCTTGTTTATTGGTAAAGCGAAGCTTCAACCGATACCCATCCAGATAGGCTACGCTTTTCACTCTTGGTAACATCGTTCTCCTCCTACTTCAAAGGTGGAATCTTACGAGGAGGCTTGTCCTCACGCATCAGTTCCCAGTTTTCCAAAATGCTTTTTGATGCAACGCTGCCCACTCTATCGCCAGTCCTAATACGCGACTTGATAGCTTCCCTTCCATCATGCAGGTGTTAATGTGTTAATGCGCGTTACATCATGGTGAATCTCCTGCGCAACATCCCATAGATCAACGGCGCGCTGCGCATTCAGCCAGAATTCCGGCGAATTCCCGAATAACTTTGCCAGCCGTAGCGCCATTGACGGACTGACTGCGCGCCGCTCATGGAGCAGTTCATTGATGGACTGCCGTGAAACGCCGATTGCTTCAGCCAAACCGGATGTAGTAAGACCATAGTCTGGAAGAAAATCTTCACGCAGCATTTCACCGGGGTGTGTTGGCCTGCGCGTCATGCGCATTGTATTGGGAATACTCATGGTTTACTCTTTGCCTCAATGATAATCACAAACTTCGACATCGTAGGCGTCGCCGTCAACGAAGCGGAAGCAGATTCGCCACTGGTCATTGACTGAAATCGAGTACTGTCCTTTGCGATCGCCTTCCAGGGCGTGTAATCGATTACCGGGTGGAACGCTCAAATCTTCCAATCGGATGGCAAGATCGATATACTCCAGTTTCCGGGCAGCGCGTTTTGCTACATCTGGTGGAAATCTTCTTGCCTTGCCGCTGATGTACAGTTCCTGGGTCCGCTGGCCAGCAAATGACTTGATCATGCCATGGATTGTAACTCGTCACGTGACACATGTCAAATGTTTCACCAGCAAGCGGGCAGAGAGCAAGGCCGAACGTAGCCGCTTTTGTGTAGAGCGTGGCGGTGATTGCCCCGTGCGGGAAGCCCAAATCGCGGACGGTCAGTTCGACGGTTGTGCAGGCGCAGGGTGTTGTAGCGGTTGCGAAATGAGGGCTGGCGAATCACTGCTCTGCCGCCGCGTTCAGTAAGATGGCGTTGCGTTGCCGTTGTGCCAGCAACGCTTCTTTGGTCAGACCACCGATGGACACGACGTTGCTGACTGTCGAGCAATGGGGATAGATGTGTTCCGCTTCAAGCGTCATACAGCATGTTCCTTTGGCGATGCGCCTGTTGAGCAAAGCGATGCAAAGTAGATATTGACTGTATCAAGCGCGACAATTAGGGATGGCGACCAACACGCCCATCAGCGGCTTTGGCGACTGCGGGACGAAAACGTTACTAATCAAAAAACCACAAAGCGGGCGAGAAACGTCAAAAACGGCGCAAGATAGAAAGTTCCGCACGATTGACTATTTGGCTTGGCTGAGAGTGATGGCCATCGTTCAAGCGTGGCAATACGAGACAGAAGGCTGTTTAGGCAAATTCGATCCGTAGCTTTTTGCCGATGGCGAGTGCAGCGCGTTCCATTGTCTGTAACGTCACGGATACGTTTTGGGGATCCAGCAAGCGATTGACTGAAGCGCGGCTAGTTTGCATACGCGCCGCTAACTCGGTGCGGGTCAATTTTGAACGCTTCATCTCTTGCGCCAATTGGTAGACTAAGACGCGTTTGAGCGCGGCGGCTTCGACCTCTGCCAAAATGCCTTCTTCTGCTAAAAAGTCATCGAAGTTGCTACCGATATGTGGATTAGGAGTCATCATTGTTTGTCCGTTGTACTTCGGTTAACCGTCGTCTGGCGATTTCCAAATCGCCTTGCGGTGTCTTTTGACTTTTCTTGACAAAGCCATGCAGTAACACCAAGATGTCACCGACCACTGTAAACAAAACACGAGCGATGCCATCGGTGATGGACGACCGGACTTCCCACAAATTTGGCTCTAGTTTTCTGACTAGTGGCATACCCAACGGCCAGCTAAATTGTACGGTTTTGATGTCTTTGCCAATCGCCTTGCGATCCGGCGACGTTAACTCATTCAGCCATTCTCGCACTGGCTCTTTTCCTGCTGCCGTTCGATAGAATCGCACTTGCAGAATCAGATTTTCGTCGTCCATGCCACCGATTGTATCAAAAATGGTACGATTCGTCAAGTGGTAGTTGACAACGCAAGTCACCGGCTCATTGACCTACCATTTGCGCCTTTGGACTGTTGCCTTCCCTGTACTCGTGTACACCACAATTTTGCCGAACACCTGTGTGAACTACCAGAGGAAAGGTGAGCATCAAGAAAAAGGCGAGAACACCCCCTGGTCAGTTCCACACGATGTTCGACGGTTGGGCAGGTGCGGGGTGTTGCAGCGGTTGTGAAATGAGGGCTGGCGAATCACCCCTCTGCCGCCGCGTTCAGCAAGATGGCGTTGCGTTGGCGTTGCGCCAGCAACTCCCCCTTGGTCAGACCACCGATGGGCACGACTTGGATGACTGTCGGCAATGGGGATAGATGGGTTCCGCTTCAAGCGCCATACAGCATGTTCCTTTGGCGATGAGCTTGCTAAGCAGAGTGATGCCGCGTGCCTACTGACTATATCGAGACGACAATGATGGGGTCCGAACGCCACGCTGTGCTACCATGGACCGTAACAGTCATGAAAGCCGTAATCTTATCCTTGGTCAACACCAGCAGATGTTCGACGTAAGATGCCTATGCGCAAACTAGATCCAAATCACTTGTGCACAGTCAGATTGCTTTTGTAATGAACTTCATCAACCAACAAAGTGGTTAGGTCCTATTTAGTCTATAATATTCATCAATGTTTGAGTTTGTTGGTGTGATTGAATCCACATGTCCGGGAACAATATCGACGTATGGATGAGCTATGACTTTCTTTTCCTGAAATCTAATGCGCCAGTCGTTGATCGTTTTGGGAAGTACATATTTCCATTTGGATTGAGATGTAAAATATCTCACAATGTCGTTATCAATGTATGCCACCCAGAGCGCGCCATTTTCTCCGCGCATAAGGATTCCCTCCATAATTGTGTAGAGTCCACGAACGCCTCCGACTACAACACTAGCAGGGAATGTATCAATGTTTTCTGCAGAACGTATGAGTTGAAAACGTTGTCTGAAAGAATCATAATACTCACCTGTGATGCTATAAAGTCGAGCTAATTGTAATTCGTTTAATACTCCAGAATCAAACAAAGAGTCTTTGATATGCGCAAAGTCACCAGCAAAAATCACACCAATTCCTCGGTAATAAGAGCAGTTAGCTGTTTCTTCTACATGAATAACACGTCGCCCCTGGGACAACTCTCGTCTAAAAATAATTTCCCCAAACTCACCAGATTTACCGTTTGTTACTCTTGCATATGCTAGATTAGGAGAAACTAGTCTAGCTTGAGCAGTAAGTGTGCCAATATGAGAGCCACTAAACACAGAAATATCGAAAAGAAAACCAGTAGCGTTTACATCACGAATAAACATCTCCCCTCCATACGCGAGCCCATTGTTCTCTATACTCCATTTACCCCACCATAATTGAGCATCTAGGCCAGTTGGCAAAAATGTTTGAGTAGATTCGCTCAACATTGACTTAATGGCTAGCTCTAATTTACCTTGAAGCGAGGTTCTCACTTCTGAGCGATTACCCGCGTTGTGTTCAAATGAGTAGCAGATTACTCTACGTTCGCGGAGGTCGAAAGGTAACTGTTCTGGGCTACCGTAAGCGGTATTTTGTATTAGGAGAACTCGATCCCAGCCTAACTGAGAAACAGCGTAACCTAGTTCGATAAGGACATTGGGATTGGGAGTTAGCCTTTCACCTGAGCCATTATTGATTATCGAAATGTCAGAAACGAAAATATCTGCTAAGGCAATTTTAGCAAAAATACTGTCTGAAATTGATGGCGAACCAGATAAGCCTGCCGTATCACGATCCAAAACTGGAGCAAGAGCGAAGGCTTCATCCCTGCCAATACTTTTAATAGCTCGCTTTAAAGCATCTTCAATGAGGTTTCTATTCCCAAAACTTTCTAAATCAGATTGCCAGGAATAAAAAATACTACGTTTCATAATTGATCACTTAATACTAGCATGGCCTTTTACGCCTGTTCTGCGACAATTTTATAGAAATAGACTCTATCTAGCTTGCCTGTTTTTCCGCTATGTTGCTTTTTTGCGGCCGAACAGGTTGGCGTTAGCCCGCAGGTGCTTTTTTGGTGTCAAGTATTTCTGCTTAAACGAAATACACAGTTTTTGTCAATCATAATAAATAATTCTGGTGAAATGGCTAGTGCATCTTGTTCGGCTTCATTATAGTGTACAATATTTAACCAAGTAGGTCCACTTACAGCCTGCCAAAGCGAAAAGTCTAGCATCTCTAAAAGTCTTGCAACTTCCTTCACAAGTTTTTCTAAGTGGCGATATTCTGAAGGAACAGCGTAGGAATTACAAGCAACGTTTTTAATATGATCTTCAAGAGCGTCTGTTGATGGTTCAGCCCCAAAGGTAGGAGCAACTTCAACTGCGGCTAGAATTAGTGCTTGCAACATCGATATTGGTGAGTCATGTCGATTTAATCCATATAGTAATCCTTGTCTAAGTTCATATTTCGCTAAGGTTTTGATAAGATATTTGTACTCGCCCTCAAAGACGCCGCCTGCCAGAAAATCTCCTTCTCCTGCATAAAAGTCGTATAGATTTTTAGGGAAGAATTGCTCGCCAATCTCAAATGCGCCTACACTCTTTAAATCACTAACAACTGCATCCCAAGCAGAAATATCTATATATATATCGTCTAGGGAAGGAGCGAGATCTTTATCAAAACTTGGTATCATTATGGAAACTTCCGTATCACCTCCATTATAATGATCCCAAGCAAACAACCACAATACTCGTTTATATTTTTGTGGAACTTGCTCTTTAATACGACCGAAGTTCATGAGTCTTAATTTTCTGAGCGACAATTGAACATCATTTATGAGGTTGATTGTCTCAAGTAATCTTGGTTCATATTGTGGATTATGCTTCGAATTATTGTAGCCTGTTCTTAATAGATGTAAAACATCAATGTCAGCTTGTGCTATTCCAACGGTTAATAATTCGTTGATAAATTGTACAAAATCATGTCTTTGGTTTTTGTATGGAAAAGCAGATATCTTTAGAAAAACTTCAAGATTAGAACCAAGATCTTTGAGTATGTCTTTTATATCGTGACTGGTATAATCTATTTGAGTAAGCTGTCTAAGTTTTACCTGTGCATCGAGTACTTGCTGAGTGAGATTTTCAAAGTGTGTTGCCATACTACCCTCCTCTACGAATTTTTCTCGGCAGTAATTATACCAGCGGTCTATCGCACGAACGAACGCAAAATTCAGGCGTTTGCCCGGTTGCGGGGCAACATGTTGAATACCTATCAAATGCCGAAGCGAGTACCAAACAATGAAAACGCTTGATCAAGGGCAAATCGTCTGAAATGGATGTTCGGGCCTAGCTCATCGGTTCGTGTTTTGGATTTCGACGCTTGCGAAATAGTCATTCAAAGCATTTTCCATTCTGCTAACTTTGATCGGATTTCATTTGCTTCGTAATCTTTCAGATCATCATAAATTATGAGGGCTTCCTCAGCAAGCAAAATTGCCGTTTTAATATTTTGTAATTTTTCATATAATAGGCTCAAATTATGTAACGCCACACCTTGCAAACGTCGCCAGCCTATATCTTTCGCTAAAGCAATAGCATCTTGGTATAAGTTTCGAGATAACTCGTAGTTCTCGACTAACTTATAAACATCTGCTAAATTGATTAGTGAAGAGATTTTTTTGGCGTAATCATGAGTTTGTTCAGAAGCAGCGAGTTGTAATTCTGCATATTTTAATGCATCTTGATAGTTTCCTTTATGTTTATAAGCAATACTGATGTTGCCATAAGCCATCCCCAGTATTAGTAAGTCGTCATACTTTTTACCAATTTCAATCTGATTCATATAACAAGCTATCGCTTTATCAAATTCACCTAAATTTTTGTAGGCGATTCCTAAATTGGTTAAGGTTAACGCACGGGAGTTGTCGTCTGCTATTTTCTCAAAAATATCTAATGCATGTAGCTGTAGGTCTATAGATTCTTTGGGTTTTCCTAAGCTTTTATAAATTATTCCCAAGCAGCTCAATGCTTTACCCTGTGTCTTCCTATCAAGATTAATTTGTGATAATTCTAATGCTTGGGTATATGTTGATTTTGCATCATCAATTTTTCCTGAATCAAACAAAGCAGTGCCAAGATTTATCATTGCTTGAGCTTCTAAAGAAGTGTCTTTCATTGCTTTAGCTGCACTTACTGTATCTTCCGCCCATGTTATTCGTACATCAACATGTTTACGCACTTGCAACAGACCAACACCTATCTTTCCCAATTCATAGCATATTTTTGATGACTCAACGATGTAGTCTAGTGTAGTTGCTGTCCATTGCTGGGCACTTTGAAAATTATCCCATTCCTGTTCGAATAAATCTATTCCAGATGTGGACTTAGAATACTGTTCATGATACAGATCATAAGCAATTTTGAGCATATTAAGATAATAGCTGGCGTGAGATTTAGCTATAGTGTTAAAACGACTTTGATAATTATTTCTGGACTCATGAACACTAGCTTCAAGTATTGTGCTTGAAGCTAGTCTCATTAACTCGTGAAATCTATAACGTCTTGAGTTTTGATCGAATTGCAGTAGGTTCCTTTCTACAAAATAACTCAATTTATCTTGTGTGCTTAGAATGTCGATAGAGAAAATAGTCGATACTGCTTGAAGATCAAAACTCGACGGAAATATTGTCAACTCTTGCCAAAATATGGCTAAGTTCGAATCGTCCCGAATTAATTTCTCCACACTTAACATTAGCGAGGCTGTTACATTTATATCATCTTGTTGTAATCGTTGTAATCGTTTGGTTTTATCTCTAAGTGCATCAATATAGAGCGGAATTTCCCAATCAGTATGGACAGAAATAAATGTCCCGGCTGCTCGAAGGGCCAAAGGTAGATAATCGCATAGTTGAGCAATTTCGTTTAATTCTTCTTGTTTTGCACGATTCCCACCAATAATAGTTCTCAAAAGAGCTATCGATTCATCCCGGCTGAGCTTGTCTAAACGAATTGTCAATGTGTCTGGTAATACAATAACCCTCCTAGATGTAATGATAATGCCTGTTGGTGCTGGTACAAGTAGAGGCTTTACCTGAATAGCGTCGGATGCATCATCAAATATCAATAGAACTCGTTTCTGGCTCAATATACTCCGATATTCGCGTTCGATTACTTGTTTGTCCGCCGATGGCTTACTAGTGGGGTTTAGCGAATGTACCACACTCAACATAGCATCATGTGACTGCAACGGAAAAGGCGATGTTCCCTTTAGATCTATGACAATTTGACCATCTGGATAATTTTGTAATACTCTATATGCTACATTGATAGCTATCGTTGATTTACCAATTCCGCCCATTCCTCCTAATGCGCTTATAGCAACAGAACGGTTTTCGCCGTTACCTAGTGCATCTTCAAGCAATTCAAATGGGTGTGATTCAAATGAGTTGAAAGAAAAGGGCTGTCTCTGGTAAAGTGAGAGTGCGAACAAACACTTGAAGCAGG
>JAPKMW010000007.1 GCA_026645575.1 Caldilineaceae bacterium | reverse complement strand
CCTGCGTCGACATCCTTTTCAATATGGCGACTGCCAACTAACCTTTTTTCCCCAGAAATAATTCCTGGATGGATACTTAATCTTTACAACTAAATCAACTTATCGGTTCCTAGTAAGCGTGTCTGAGGAGAAACCATGTTTACCCCAAAACTACTACGTAAATACTTTACCTATTTCAGAGTAAGTGCAATATTACTTATTCTTGTTACCTATGTGCTGCCTGTTCACAGCGAAAGTCCCTTCTCTATTGATGAGATGTCGTCACCTGCGATTGGTGAATTCATTGGCCGCGACTTTACATTTTTTGGTAAGTTTCCAGTAGGCGCCACGATTCACTACGAATTGATTGATCCAACCGAGCAACTTGTTGCTTCTGGTTTAGTGTCTGTGGAGAACATCCATTATCTCGAATTCACAACAGAGCGAGAAGTTTATACAATTGATGGCGATTATACCTTTACTTTTGCTATTATTCGAGGAGCAGAATTAAGGACTCACTCTGGTTTCGCAATGGTAAAGCTCGCTCATGCAAACGGCCGCGTTCCATTTTGGTTTAGCGTAGATGGTTGTCGAAGAAGTTTTAGAGGGCCACCCTCCCAAATGGGTTTTTAGGAAATTCAAGCAACTATTGCCTATTTGTAAACATTCCTGATATTTTCATGGGTAACTGATATAAATGAATCTAGCCTTACAGTTTGAAAATGCGCTCGATAAAGCATTGAACAGTTATGGGCATGAACAAGTCTATGCTTTAGTCACTGAGTTTGAGCCACTTACACATAATGAGCTAGCCTTACATCAGTGGCATACGTTTGCACGCGCTTGGCTTGTAGGTATGGTTGAACAAAAACGTGAAGAAGCAATCGCGCTATTTTTATCACTGCAAGCAGAACAAACGCTGGCTGCTGGATTACGCGGTCGTGTCTTAAATGGGTTGGGTGCAATTTATGAGATGGATGAGCAGTGGGATCGTGCATTACGTTGTTTCCAGGAATGTATTGATGTTTATGAAACAGAAGGCAACTATTTTCGCCTAGGCATTGCCTTATATAATCTCACCATTCTACACTGGAAGGCAAAAGATTTTACCGCTGCACTAGTATCTTCGACACGCAGTATTTCTATTCTTGAAACCCATTGTGAAGACAAAGTATGGCTGCATCATGCCAGCATTGCCTGGAATACTTATGGTTTTGTTCAACTAAAACGCAATGCATTGGATGAAGCGAAAAAAGCTTTTGAAAAAGCTTTGTCCATTTTTATGAATCTCGATACTCTCGATACTGAATATGACAAGGGTATTGCTTACACTAATCTGGGCCACGTCTATCGTCAATTAAAAGAGATCGATCAAGCTGACATATTCTATCAACTTGGTTATGAGTTGACCCAAAAAACGCAGAATGTACGTGAAGCTGCTGAAGCGTTATATGGTCGTTGTTTACTAAGACTACACTCATCTAATGCTGAGGAATTTCATAGTTTCTTAGATCACGCTTTTCATTTTGCACACGTTGCCAATAGTTATGAAATTATTACCGATCTTTACCTTACTCGCGCCCAATGGCATAAATATCAAAACGATTGGGATGCCGCACTTGTTGACACACAATCTGCTGTTGAAAGCGCTGAATCACTCCGTGCAAAAATTTTCTTGCCTGATGATCGCGCACGAATGACTGCCTCAAGAATACATGCTTATGAAGAGATGGTAAGCTGTCTTTGCCGGCAAGCCAATGAATCAACTATAAATAAAAATAAAAGTTACACAAAAGCTTTTTACAACTTGGAACTTGCCAAATCGCGTACCTTTGTCGAAACATTAGACAAACGCCTGTTGCGACCGCCCCAAAATGTTCCAACCGCATGGCTTACACAGGAAAATGAACTTCGACAAAAGCTCAATCTGTTCTACCGCGAACACACCGATCTCGATCTTGCCAAAAATCGACAGATCGCGGATCTGGAAATGGAATTAACCCAATTGCGCGAACGGATTCGTTTGCAAGATGCAGAATTCCAATCATTCGATACGGCTGAACCGCTTTCACTAGAGGCAGTACAAGCCGCCTTGCCCGATAAAGGGTTACTCCTTGAATATTTTACGGTTGCTGATGAAATTTGGGCCTTTGTCATTACAAAGCAGTCAGTTGAAGTCCGCACCCTTCCTTTGCGGCTCTCTGAATTGGCCCTTGCTTTTAAACGTGTAAGCAGTACAACCTATGGGCCACTGCATAATATGACCCGTGACATCGACCA
Source organism: Caldilineaceae bacterium (assembly GCA_026645575.1). Next base: position 195,717 of record JAPKMW010000007.1, on the reverse strand, counting down.
GCAGTTGTATTCGCCCTGGATCTTGCATAACCTTTACCAGCGCCTGATTGAACCACTCGGTTCAGTTGTCAAGGAAGCAGAGTTTCTCGCCATTATCCCGCATGGCTTGCTTCACTACGTGCCATTCCATGCCCTTTATGCCAAAGATAAGGCTGTACCGCGCTACTTAACCGAGATCGGTGGGGAAGCGCGCCCCCTCGTTTATGCGCCAAGCGCAACACTTTTGTTTAACTACTGTCAACAAAAGCCACTTTCCACGCAGACCGGCTGCTTCGCACTTGGCTTTAACAATCATACGCTTACCCAAGCTGAAGTTGAAGCGCAACGAATCGCCCAGATTATGAACGGGGTCAGCTATGTGGGCGAAAAAGCAACCAGGTCAGCCATTTTTACCAAGGCAAGCAACTACCGTTTTGTCCATCTTTCTTGTCATGGGTGGTTTAATCCAACCTGGCCCCTTCTCTCTAGTATCACCATTGCCGATGGCGCTATAGATGTTACGGATATCCTGCAGCGGTTACAACTTAATGCCGAACTTGTCTGCTTGAGCGCCTGTGAGACAGGACGGAGTCATATCATGCAGGGCGATGAACTGGTTGGGCTATCCCGCGCTTTTCTTTATGCTGGAACGCCCTCCGTTTTGGTGAGTCAATGGGTGGTTGATGAGCTATCGACGCGCTTATTTATGGAAAATTTCTATCGCGAATTAGCCGGAGATAGCCAAAACAGATCGATGAATATTGCGCTAGCGCTGAGTCGCGCACAGCAGCAGATCCGTCATATCACAAAAGATGAATTATACGAGGCAATTCTTGCTTCGTCAGAGAGTCGTGAAGATGCTGCGATAAAGCTAGATTTTTTACATAAAACAAGCCACCAACAAGATAGCCGATTTCTTCTTGCTCACCCCTATTATTGGGCTCCTTTTTTCTTGATCGGAGATCGCATTTGATCGGCTTTGACTGCGCACGGTTCAACAGCATGATAAGATCAGCACACCCAGATTGCGTTGAAGTTAGATTCTGGGACAAAAGTGTCTGAAAGTGACACTTTTGACAACCCTGCCGCCGCGTTTTCCCGCTATACTACCCATAACCAATTCAGCGATAATGAACAAACCAGTCAAGCCGAGGGGGTGGGTAATGAACCATTGGGGATCGTTCAAATTGTGCGTGGTGACGGTAGCGTTTTGCGGCCTGTTTGCGCTTGTCTTCCGGGAGAGTACATCGGTGGCGGCCCAAACGCCAACGCCGACCGGGACAACCACAACCCGCATCATCAAGATTCCGGCGCCGCCGGGTGCGCGCGGTTTTGGCTATGCCATTGCCTATGACGGCAAAACGCTGGTGGTGGGCGCGCCGCAAACCCCAGTGGCGGGCCGGCAACAGGCCGGCGCCCTCTATGTCTACGATCTCGACCCGGCCAAACCGGACGCCTGGCAATTGACCGCCACCCTGACCGACGGCCTGACGACAGACTTTACCCTGCTCGGTGAGGCGGTGGCGGTGGAAGATGATGTGATTGTGGGGGGCGCGCCACGAGCCAGGATGCTGGGTGTCAGTCAGCTTGGCTTTGTCGCCTTTTTTGAACGCACCAGCGCCACCCCGCTCTGGCACCGCACCTACATCACCTATGACCAAAGAAGCGGGGCCTTTGCCAATTTGGGCCACAGCATCGCCATCGACCAGGGCATCGTCCGGGTTGGTGCGCCGGGGGCGGATGCCTATGACATCAGTGGTCATATTATCGGCCAAAACTTCGGCACGGTCTACTCGTATAGCCGCCGCCAGCAGCAACCAGGGGCATGGATTACGGCCACGATACTCCCCATTCACAACGAAGCCGGCCGCTTCAACGATCTTTTTGGTTCGGCGGTGGCCTATAGCAACCAACACTTGTTAGTCGGTGAACAGAGCGGCGATCTCGATACACTCTTTGGCAACGAAGGGCGCGCCTACTACTATACCGCACTCAACATCCCCCCGACTGAACTGCGCGGCCAACGGGAACCAGCCCGAGATGCCGATCAATTTGGTCATGCCGTGGCGCTGGATAACGATGGCGCCACCCCCTTGGTTGCCATTGGCGGCTACAACATTCAACGCAATGGACAGAGCGGCGTCGGCGGCGTGTGGATTACGCAAGCCGGTGTTGGGACGCACATGGTCTATGCCAATGATGGTCAAGCCTACGATTACTTTGGTTATGCCGTGGCGGCACACAAAGCTGTGGTGGTCGTGGGGGCGCCCGACGCCGATCAGAACTTTTTGATCGATCAGGGCGCGCTCTATCGCTTTGAACCGACCGGCCCCACCGCCGACCAAAAGTGGCAGGCAACCGCCAAGTATACAATAGCAACCGCGGAGGAGGGAGGCTATCTAGGGCGCAGCGTGGCGGTCTACGACGGGTTGGTACTGGCCGGCGCCAATGGGGCGGATAACGGCCAGGGGGCGGTCTATCTCTTTGTCGAAGCAGCGGCGCCGCCAACAGCCAAGCTCTTCTTGCCGGCGGTGACCAAAGAAGCACGCAGCACCGGCCTCTTGACCAATGACAACGCCGTCGTTGACGCCTCCGGGGCGCGGCTGGGGGCCGTGGCGGGGACGCTAGCGCAGCCGATCAATGTTTACATCCAGCAAAGTGCGCCCCCTACCGTGCCGCTGACCCAAGCTGTCACCCTGGTGGGGAACCATTTCATTCTGGGTGCGGACGAACTAGTCTATGCACCCGTGGACAAGCCTTTCCTGGTGGGTTTGCCTGTGCCAGAGGGAGTGGACACGCGTCAACTGGCGGTGGCGATCTTAGAAAACCCGGATGGCGCGGAAAAAGCCGGGTTGGACGAGGCCGGCTGGGTCTCCCTCCCCGGCGCTTTCGACCCGACGACCCGGCTCTTTTCGTTTACCTTGCCCCGCTTGTTGCCCACTGGTCTGTCAGTTGTCTTGATCGTCCATGAAACCCATACGCTGCTGCCGCTTGATCCAGCGACGGCGGCGTTACCAACCGTGCAAAGTGCGGCGCCAACCGATAATGTTGATTTTACCGTCAAATGTGCCGAATATTCCTTGCCGTTGCTGACGCCGGCGGCCTGTAGCGCCATCAACATTGGCGCCCTCAAAAGCGCTTTGCTCACCGCCTATAACGACTTTAGCAGCAAGGGCTTCCGCGACCCGGCGCTCAATCGCCATATCGCCAAATTCTTTCCGGGCAGCGGCAAACCGGCGCTGACCCTCTATGAAAGCTTCTACCCAGTCTATATCCAGCCGGCCCCTTGCAATGGCGCGGTTGGGCGCTTCCGTCCGGGCACCCAAAGTCTCTTTATCTGTATCGATGGCGCGGCGGGGGTCAATGATGAAGTGATGCGCACCGTGCGCCATGAACTCTTCCATGCCATCCAATTTGCCTATCCGGGGCTGCGCGCCGATTTTCATCGGGGCATCATCAATTGGGTGGCCGAGGGAACCGCCGCCGCCGCCGAGACCTCGATCAGCGGGCTGCACCGTAGCCCCGATTTTTCAGTGCGCACGATTGACCCGGCCCTGCCCGACTATCGCAGCCCCGATAATATCGCCTACCAAACCCAGGACTTCTGGGTCTATCTGGGGCAGGAACAGGGAACGCAATTGAACTATCTGATTCCGATCTTTGAAGCCGGGGCGGATTTGACCGAGGTGAACGGGGCAATGGGGGGCAACCTTGGCGGCGCCTATTGGAGCTGGGTGAAAAACCAATTTTATGAGAAGAGCAATACACTAGAAGGCGCCTTGACCGGCGGCGCCTGCGCACCGGAGCTGGATCTGGTCAACGAGACCCGCACGGGCTTTGGCCTGGCCGACGGCAATAACAAGCAATGGTCTGGTTCCCTAGATCGATTAGCCGCCCATGTCTATCAAATCGGCATTGATGACACATTGGATAATCCCTCAGTCTGGGTCGAGGGGGGTGCAACCATTCGGTACAAAATTTACCGCGAAGGCAAAGGGAGTTGTGAGACGTTGCCAGAGAACGAAACCGTCACCTTTGACCAATTGACGTCAAGTGATTTCCTGCAGGTGATTGTCGCCAATACCGGCATCATCGGCGCGCCGGCGCCTTACGTGGTGCGGATTAACGCCGGTGGCGAGTAGTCTCACTTCGGGTGCGTCCGCAATTGGGGGCAACCATTTTGTCCGAACCGCAAGCGTTAGCAAGCGGAACGAAAACTTGCCCCTTTTTTGGGCGCACCCGATAATTTCAACCCCTTTGACAAAGCCGCCGGCGTGGCATAGAATGACTGTCACCAAAGGGGGAAATCATGATCATCCGTAACACCCACTACCTGATCTTTTCGCAAAACTCGAACAACCACTACTGGGAACAGGATGTCTACCCGGATTGGACGCCGTTTGCCATCATCCGCCACTTTCCCGATCAGCGCATAGGGGCGGGGGTCGAACCCCATTACCATGATTGCGACGAAATCTGGCTCTTTTCCGCCGGCACAGGCGAGGTCTGGCTGGATGACGAACGCTATGCCATTACACCCAACACCCTGGTCTATACGCCGATGGGGGGCGTCCATCACTTTCAGATGTATCGCAACGGCGAAAACAACGCCATTGTCACTCGTCTGGAACGGCAGAAACGCCCAATCCACATTCTGGTCGAGGAGGACGGACCGCCGGTGAAGACCGTGCCCGGTTTTGTCATCCCCGGTGCGCTGAATACCGGCCCCATCCCCGACCCCGGCTCGCGCTGCCCCTTCCAGGAACTACGGATGGTAACGCTGGCCGCCGGAGAAACCGTCCCCCCAACCCAATTACTCAGCAACGAACATTGGCTGGTCTGCGACGGTGTTTTGCATCTGGCGCTGGCGGATCAGGAAGTTGAACTCTACAAAGGCGATGTCGCGCTCTTACGCGCTGGTCTTGTCCGCCGCCTCTGGACAAACGCTGGAGCGCGTGTCGTGCTAGTGCGGGAACGGACTTAGGGTCAGCTAAAACGCTCAACGCGAGTCCGTGACTCGCAACGGGCAAGGCGAGTCACGGACTCGCGCAAAGCAGTGTATCAACTTATATTTTTACGGACTCTTAGCCATTACGCGCGGCTGGACAAGCCAAATCAAAAAGTTCATTGCGTAACAATAGATGTGATACCCGAAGGAGCAACCCATGCTAACCGAGCAACAGATCGATCAATTCAACACCTTTGGCTTTCTGGTTTTTCGTCAGCTCTTCAGCCCCGCAGAACTAGCGACGCTTGAAACTGAATACGAACGGGGACTCAACGCCGCCTATCGTGACAAACCGTTTGACGGCAGTCAACGCTACTGGACCTGCACCATGGGGCCGGAAACCCCTTTGATGGCCAGCCTGTTGGAGGATGAGCGCTTTCATCGACCGGCGCAACAACTCTATGGCGACGATGTGATCGGCATGATCGCCGACGCCAACCGCTATGTCGGCCATACTAACTGGCATCCTGATCACAACGCTGATCCCACCCAAGATTGTTATGGGGTCAAGTTTGCCTACTATCTGGATCCAGTTGGCGCAGAGACGGGGGCGCTGCGCGTGGTCCCCGGCTCTCATAAGCAGCCGTTTCATCAGGAAGTACGCGATACCATCAAGCGGGGCAAGCTCGACATTCGCGCCGTGCCCAGTTATGTCTGCGATAGCCAACCGGGCGATGTGGTGGCCTTCGACCTGCGGCTGTGGCACGCCAGTTGGGGCGGCGCAGCCGGGCGGCGGATGTGTACCTTTGTCTATTACAACAACCCCGCGGACCCGGTCGCCGAGGCAGCCTCGCGCAAGCGGGCCGCTGGCTTTGTCACCATGAATGCCCACTTCGGTCGACCGCATGAGCCGATCTATCACCCGGCGTGGCTGGAAAATCAGTCGGGCAGCCCGCTCCGCCAACGTTGGATTGGTCGGCTGGGTGAGTTGGGCTTTTTAGGGTCGCCGTCCGTAGGATAAGGTGTACTTGTGCGGACCGCCACATCTACTGAACCAATGGAGCCACCTATGCACCATCTCTGGTGTGAAAGAGAATTACCAACAAAATACCTGCCTTTGTTAGAAGGCGTTGCTCTTTATGTAGGCGCGGGTAATGCCGAAAATCCCCTAGCCGCGTTGCCCGGCGCCCAGGCGATCATTGCCGGGGCGCGCATTCGCTATGACGGCGCCTTTCTGGATGGAGTCCCGACGCTGCGGGTGATCAGCCGCACCGGCATCGGTTTTGACAACATTGTGCTGGCCGATGCCACGGCACGTGGTGTGGCTGTTTGCAATGCCCCGGAGGCGCCCACCATTTCCACCGCTGAACATGCCTTCACGCTGCTGATGGCCGTTGCCAAGCAAATCAAACCGGTTGAAGCCGCGGTCAAACACGGTGAACAGAAAGATTTTTTCAGCGCCAATAATGGCCTTGAACTCTACAACCGCACGCTGGGTCTGGTTGGCCTGGGGCGGATTGGCCGGCAGGTGGCGCGCATGGCGTTTGCGCTGGAGATGCGGGTGCTGGCCTATGACCCGTTGATCCCGGCAGAACAGGCCGCTGCGTTGGGCGTCGAACTGGCGCCAACCCTGGACGCGCTCTTAGCCGCCGCCGATGTAGTTTCTCTTCACCTGCCCTTGACACCAGCAACCCACCACCTGATCAATGCCGAACGGATGGCACAGATGAAGCCCGGCGCCATCCTGATCAATGCCGCTCGTGGTGGATTGGTCGATGAGTCAGCCTTACTTGCGGCGCTGGAACGGGGCCATCTACAAGGCGCCGGCCTGGATGTCTTTGAGCGCGAGCCGCCTGCGCCCGATCACCCGTTGTTGCAACGGCTTGACGTGGTGGCGACACCTCATATTGCCGGGGCGACTATCGCCGGGAAAGATCGGGTCTGGCAGGTCGCCATTCAGCAGGCGCTCCAGGTATTGCGTGGTGAACGACCGCCCCATTTGCTCAACCCGGAGGTTTGGCCCTTGTTTGGCGAGAATGGGAAAAATGTGCCATGAGTTGGGCGAACAACGTAAACCTTGACAATCTTGTCCCCTATACCGAGCGGCCAGCGGCGTGGAGCGATCACCATTCCTGGCTCGCACTGACGTGGCCTGAACCGGCGGTTTCCGGGCTACAAGTGGCAACAGCCCTGATCGGTTGGGGCGGCACAGAGCTGACCAACCGCCTCCTGGCATGGACGGTACTGGAAAACGGCCACCCTTTACCCCTGGCCTGTACCTCACGCATCTTTCGCCCGGACCGGGTAACGGAAACTGACGAGGGGGAGCAGGTGCGGTTGACCGCAGTGGCGGCTTGGCCGTTACGCAATGGGTTGGCGCTTCACTTCACGCTCGAAAACCTGGCCGCAACCACCAGAGCGCTGACAGTGCAGTTTGCCTACCCCGGCAAAGGCGTCCAACCGGATTGGCAGGGCGCCTTTCCCGCCGGCCACTGCGTCAGCCTGGCAGACGAAGCGGAAGGTTCGTGGTCAACCCTTTTCCGTCACCAGGAACATGGGCGCAATTTCATGTGGGTGAGCGAGTTTGTTGCCGGCATGGCGGAGACAACGCTCGAAGCCGTCTGCCTTGCCGATTTGGCTGATCGCCACTGCGTCCTTGCTCCTGGGGAAAAGTGCGCATTCACCATCACGCTGGCCTTTGGGTTGAGTCGCGGTCGCGCCCGCGCCGCCGCGCAAAGCTGGCAACCAATGGCGGAGGAATGGCGACCGGACAAAGAAACGGCGCGGCTCAAGGCCATACTGAATCGGGCGCCTGCGCTGCCGCCGAAATATGCGCAGGAGCGCTATCAGCGCCTCTATGTCCATGCGATTACCACGCTGAACAGCTTGTTTATCCAAGGCGAGGGCGGCTATACCGGGCAACGACACATCCCGTGGACGACGAAACATCATCTGGCGATTGCCTTCTTTTGGGATACGGCCTTTAGCTGTGTCGGCGCGCGCGAATTTGCGCCGCAGTTGGCGCAAGAGGCGATTGCCTGTTTTGCTGACAACCGCAGCCCCCGTGGCGCCATGCCCGGCACGCTGTGCGACACCCACCGCGCCGGCGAAGGGCAGGCGCCGATTATGACTTGGGCCGCCTGGTCCACCTATCAGGTGAGCCAAGACCGTGACTGGCTCGCACAAGTTTACCCAAGCCTGGCGGCGCAGCTTCGTTTCTGGTTGAAATACCACAGTTCAGCACGCGGGTTGGCACAGTATTACAACGCCGGCCAGATCGCGGATAATTCGCCCCGCTTTGACCCGGTCTATGGCCGTCCGCAAGGCAACGAATGGATCTACGGCCTGGAGTCCCCGGATTTAAACGCCTTTATCGTCATGGAGCTAAAGTGTCTGGCCGCCATTGCGCACACCTTGCATCTGCCAGAGGAGGCGACCGCTTGGCAAGCGCAAGCAGCAGCGTTGGGGCAACAAATTGTTGAGGTCATGTACTTCCCGCAGGATGCCATGTTCTATGATGTCAAGGTGGGAACCAACGAACCGTTCAGTCGGGTGAAAACCCCCAACATGTTCCTCCCGCTGTGGGCCGGCGTGCCCCTCCCCCAGGCTGAGATCCACAGAATCATCGAACAACACATGCTGAACCCCAACGAATTCTTTGGCGAAAAACCCTTTCCCAGCGTCTCCTACGACGACCCGACGTATGACCCGAATGGCTACTGGCGTGGCCGCATCTGGCCGCACTTTGTCTACTGGATGATTCAGCTTCTCTGGCACAACGGCTACCAGGCCGAAGCCGAAGCCACGGCTGATCGCATTCTCGCGTTGTTCTTGCGTACACCGTGGTTACATGAAAACTATAATTCGGCCACGGGCCTGGGCTGGGATGCGCACCAGGCAATCGGCTTTCCAGATTACAACTGGTCATGTGCAACCGTGATCGAGCTACTGCTTGAGCGTTACAAAGAGCCGTTGCCGTAAACTGTGCCAGGAGGACAACTCTCTTTTTCATGACCAGCAGTTGATAAGCCGATAGATTTGCTTTGACAGAAAGGAATGCTCGTGTATGCTGACACCGATGGATGAGTATCTCTTCGACCTGCAAGGGTACACCGTCATCCCCCAGGCGCTGGAGCGCGACCATCTGGCCGCGCTCAACGCCTGGATCGACGCCCTGCCGCCGTTGCAGACCGGCCAGTGGTTCGGCAATGTCTACACCCAATCCTATGGCGGCATTGACGGCATCAACCTGCAAGATATTATCGAGGGCGGCGAGATTTTTGAGCGGCTGATCGACCATCCCGCCTGGATCGCACAGGCACGCCACTATCTTGGCCCCAGCACCAAACCCTACATCTACGAAATTTTCATCAACGTGCGCGAGTCCGGCGGTTACATTGGCGTCCATTCAGGCGGTCACAATGTGGATCACCATGTGCGCAGTGGACGACGCAATGGTCAATGGGTCTGTAGTATGCTCTCGCTGCTGGCCCCCTTGACCGATGTGGGGCCGGGCGACGGCGCTACGGTGGTCATCCCCGGCAGCCACAAGTCTGACTTCCCTCATCCCCAACAGGATCGCCGCGGCGGCATCAGCCAGGGTTCAGGCGAACAGCTTATCGGCGCTGTGGAAGTTCACCTCAAGGCGGGGGATGCCTTGCTCTTTAACGACGCCCTGTGTCACGGCTCGGCCCAGCGCATCAACCCTGGTCAGCGCCGGATGATCACCATCCGTTACGTGCCGGCCATGTATGCCCACCGCTTTGGCTATGAACCCTCCGCCGAACTGGTCGCCCGATTGACGCCCGAACGGCTGGCGATTATCCAGCCTTTCAAACCGCGCCGGCGGCCCAGTTCGTAATCAGGAGAACGAAAATGACAATTAAAATCGACTGGGATTGGGTAAGGAGCTAAACTGATGCGCACTAACCATGTTCGCCAGAAATTGCTGGCCCGTGAAGCAACGTTGGGTTGTTTTTTGGGGTTGGGCAGCCCCAATGTTGCCGAATTGCTGGCCCACGCCGGCTTTGACTGGCTAGTGATCGAGACGGAACACAACGCCCTCGACGCCGCCGAAGTCCAACAGATGTTGATGGCGCTCAACGGCAGCGAGACGATTCCCCTGGTTCGCGTGCCGTCGGCCAATCCGGTCTATAGTCAGCGGGCGCTGGATATGGGTGCGCTGGGCATTGTCGTGCCGCTGGTCAAGACGGCAGAGGAAGCGGCGGCGATTGTGCGCGCCACCCGCTACCCGCCGCAGGGAACGCGCAGTTTCGGCGCCTTGCGGGCCTCGCGCTATACCTTTGACAATGAAGATTACTTCCAACGAGCCAACGACAATCTCCTGGTCGTCCTTATCATTGAGACGCGCGAGGCGGTGGAAAATCTAGCGGCAATTGCCGCCGTGCCGGGCGTGGATGCACTCTACTTTGGCCCCTTTGACCTCTGTCTCGCGCTGGGGCTGAACCCCTTTCACCAACCGTTTCCTGAAGTGGAGGCGATCTACCAGCGCGCCCTCGCCATCGGTCAACGCCACGGCGTCGCCATCGGCATGGGCGTCGGCAACGTTGATCAACTGCACCAGCGCCGCGCCGAGGGTTACACCATGTTGAGCTATAGCACGGACTATCATCTGCTCGTGGGGGCGGCGCGTACCGCTGTGGCGGCCTTTCACAAATAAACAGACAAGGTGAAGTTAGGCGATGTCACCCCTTCACCTTGTCACCTGTTACCCTGTCACCTTGTCAAGGAATTGCTCATGACAACCAAACGCCTCAACGTTCTCTTTCTCACCCACCCGGTGCGCCCGGAACTCTTTACGCCTTGGGGCGAAGATGTGGTGGCGGCGATTGGGGATCGGCACAACCTGCGGATTTTGGATAGAAGCCAACCGCTGGCGCCCCAATTTGCTGATGTTGATGTGGTGATCGACCACGGTGGTTCAGCCGGTACGCGCGAAATGCTCGATGTGGCCGGTTCTGCCAAGCTCTGGCAAGTGCTGGGGACGGGGCTGGACCATTTTGACCTGGCGTATTGGCGCGCCAAAGGGATGCCGGTGGCCAATTGTCCCGGCCCCTTTAGCGCTACGGCGCTGGCCGAATGTGCCATGATGTTTATTCTGATGTTGGCGCGCAAGTATCCGGTGGCCCAGGCCAATCTCCAACAGGGCAAGTTGTATGAACCGCTGGGACGGGAGCTAGAAGGCTTGCGTCTCGGTATTATCGGCTTTGGCGCCAGCGGGATCGAACTGGCAAAACGGGCCAAAGCCTTTGGGTTGCGCCTCTCGGCCATTGATGTGCGCGAAGTCAGCGCCGCCGAAGTGCAAACGTATGGTTTGGAGTTTGTCGGCACGCCAGCGGATCTGGATCGCGTTGTGGCAGAGGTGGACATTCTTTCGCTTCACCTGCACCTCAACGTGGAGACCCACCACATCATTGACGCCAGCCGCCTGGCTTTGATGAAACCGGACGCCTTTTTGATCAATGTCGCGCGTGGTGCGCTGGTCGATGAAGCGGCATTGGAAAGAGCGCTGCTGGCCGGCAAACTGGGCGGCGCCGGGTTGGATGCCTTTAGCCAGGAGCCACCGGATGTCAGCGCGCCCCTCTTTCATCTGCCCAACGTCATCACCATGCCCCACACCGCCGGCACCACCGACGGCACCTCGCGCAAACGCGCCCAGTGTTGCGCCGACAATGTGGATCGCCTTGCCGCCGGGCTGGAACCGCTTTATCTTGTGGCTTGATGCGATGAGAGGGTACAGACGCGGATTTGAGTGACGCGGATTAGCTTCCTGTACAATCAAAATCCGCGTCACCCGAATCCGCGTCTGTCAATCGTTGGCAGAATCGTTACGAACATTTTTCTTCGAGGAAACAAGAGCTATGCTACTGGCAAACAAAGTTGCCTTGATTACCGGCGCCGGATCGGGCATTGGTCGGGCAACGGCCCACCTCTTTGCCCGTGAAGGCGCAAAAGTGGTTGTGGTCGATGTGAATGTTGAGGACGGCCAGGCGACGGTCGATGCGGTTCGTGCGGCTGGCGGCGATAGCGTTTTTATCCAGACCGATGTGGGCAAAATGGAGCAAGTGCGCGCCATGATCGACGCTGCCTACCAGCACTATGGCCGCCTTGATATTATTCATAGCAACGCCGCCGCTTCCATCGGCGGGACGGCGCCCGAAATCAGCGAGGCCGACTGGGATTGGACGATTGCCATCTGCCTGAAAGCGACCTGGATGATCGCCCACTGCGCTGTCCCCCGGATGCTGGCCGACGGCGGCGGGGTGATGATCATCACCGGCTCGGTGCATTCAATTCGTGGCTATGCGAATGCTTCGGCCTATCAGGCGGCAAAGGGGGGCGTGCTGGCCCTCACCCGCTCCCTTGCCATTGACCATGCGCCGACGCTGCGGGTCAATGCCATCCTGCCCGGCGCCGTCGAAACTGGTTTGTGGAAAGATGTCACGCCGGAACAACGCCAGCAGATTGCTCAGCACTGTATTCTGCGGCGGAATGGTCAGCCGGAAGATATTGCCAACGTGGCGCTCTTTCTGGCATCCGACCTTTCGGCCTATATGACCGGCACCTATGTCGTTGTCGATGGCGGCCTCACTTCGGTGATTGAAACGCCGTAACAGTCCATAGCTGCCTTGATCAACAACACCCTAATTGTTTTGTCAACGAAGTCTTGATGGGTTGTATCGTCTGGCCCATATCACCGCGAATCCAGGAATTAGCGAATCTTTTTCCCCTAGCGTGATTTGCGAATCATAGGATCCGCGGTGATATGGCTGGGACGTTTCCACCGATCATGACTTCATCAACAACACCCTATCGTCAAAGATTGGAGAAACTGTATGACCGCTCGTTTACTCGACAGTATGCCCAAGGAAATCCGCATTGCGCTCGGCCAGTTCCGCGAGCCTTCCGCTGATATGCTCACCTATATTGCCCAACTGGGGGCGCAAGACATCCAACTGAACACGGCCAGCTTTCCCGGGGAAGCGCAGTGGGAATATGAAGATCTGCTGGCGGCCCGCAAGAAGGTCGAACAGCATGGCCTGCGCCTGATGTCGCTGGAAAATGTGCCAATTCCCTTCTACGATAAGGTGATGCTGGGTCTGCCCGGTCGCGATGAGCAGATTGCCCACATGCAGAACACCATCCGCAACATGGGTCGCGCCGGCATTCCGATCCTGGGCATTCACTGGATGCCGAGTGGCGTTTGGAGTACCGAACCGCGCGCCAAGCGGCGGGGCGGCGCCTCGGCTCGCCGCTTCACGCTGGCGGACCACCCGGCGGATCAACTTACGCACGGGCGCGTCTTCACCGAAGAGGAGATGTGGGCGAACTTCACCTACTACATGGCGCAGGTGTTGCCGGTGGCGGAGGAGGTGGGCGTGACCTTTGCCGTGCATCCCGACGACCCGCCCGTTGAGTCGCTGGGTGGCGTTGCCCGCATCTTTCGCAACTTTGAGGGCTTCAAACGGATGACCGACACCATCGACAGCCCCCATCTCGGCCTCAACTTCTGCACCGGCTGCTGGTCGGAGATGGGCGGTATGGAGAATGTGCTACGGGGCATCCGCTACTTCGCCCCGCGCGGCAAGCTCCTGTACGTCCATTTCCGGGATGTAGTGGGCGAAGCAGATAACTTTACCGAGTGCTTTATCAATGAAGGCAACTTTGACAAATTTGAAGTGATGAAAGCGCTCAAGGAGAATGGCTTTACGGGTTTCCTCATCGACGATCATGTGCCAGACATGATCGATGACACCCGCTGGGGCCACCGCGGTCGCGCCTATGCCATTGGCTATATGACCGCCCTCATCGACCTGGTGAACAAGACACAACAACGGATGTAGGCAGCAGCGGATTTTCATGGCGGTGCGGGCCTACGACGGATCAACGCTTTGCGCCCCCCATTCGCTTCGTTTCCAGTACGCTGGCAAACCATCGGTTGCTCACTGAATCCGCTGTTGTGTTTGCGGTCAGGAGAAGGGCAGCCGATGGTTGCGCGCCACTCACTGCATGGCAATCAAGTTCAAAAATTCGCGGACGCTTTGCTTGGTCTTCAACGAGGCTTCCACTTTGTCGCCATCCGAAAATTCAACCCTGACTTCATACTTCCGAAATTCACCGGAGCCTTCATATATGGGATGGGCGTCGAGAAATTGTAGGGCAGAATCTAGGGTCGCAAACTCATTGATGCGTCCGTACAGAGGAATAATCTGGACCCGGTGAATGGATCGACCAAAGCGCGCTTCAAGCGCAGCAAAAAAGGTCGCGATTTGGGTCGCATTCGCTTCGATCAAATGGGCTTTTATGCGCTGGAGCGTTTCAGGCGGCGCGGCGACAATCAGATTGGCCACGCGACGGAATTCCTCATCGGCAGTCTCTTCATCAAAGCGGATATCAATAGCGACCGCGGCAAAGGCAGCAACTAAGGTTGCATAGGGAAAATAGAGGACATGGAACCCCAGCGAACGCAGTTGATCCAGCGAGGTTGCGGTAAATTCACCAGCCAAAACGACGCCTAAAAATGAGTTATTCCATTTATAGCGCTCTGCCAGCGGCAAAATTGCCCCTTGAATTTCTTGGGCTTTGTTGCGTGAATGCTTGGTATACCGGCGCCAGGCCACTTCAATAAAGGCCACCGGCTGGCCTAATTTCTGGTCACTACCCCCGCGTTCAATGACAAAATCAAGATCGTGCAGATTGCCATACGGATCTTCCCAACTGACTTTGCGTCCGCGGCGTACGGATCGCTTTTGCAACTGATAATCCAAATACAAGGCATGCCGTTCACAAAAATGCGCCAGCGGCGGCTGGACAACCGCTTCCAACAAGCCACCAATCACTTGACCAAACTTATGCGCCGGTGATTCAGCCATACTTAACCTTCAATCCAGAGTAAGCCTTCTTTGAGGGGTACCCGATGTTTGCGATTTTTCCACTTGGTATTGCGATCGCGCAATTTTTCAAAGTGGTATGAATGAAAGCCGGCGGCCAGCGCCAACTCGCCGAGCCACGTGTCGATTGGGCAGTAAACCCCATAGGGAGCGGAATCGCCGATCACCCAACACATCCGTGCGCCGGGGCGGCAAACTTTGCGTAATTCTTGGAAGACAACGCCAAGATCGCGGCAGTACGCCGCTACCATGGTATGGTAATGTTTTTTGCCGCCGTGATCTTCACGGGTCGCAGCCAGTTGGGCCACAACCGCCGCCAGTTCAGCACGGATCGGGGCAAGCACGGGTTCCGCTAACAGATCATCAGCGTTCAAGCGTTCGCGCGAGGAATGTTGTGACGAAGAGACGATCAAATGTTTGCGCACCTTGTCATGAATCTCCCCCCAGCCCGCGACCTCGCCCCAGAAGGTCATTTCAAAGCGCAAGGCATCCGCATAGTCATAGTTGTTGGCATAGGGCGGTGAGGTGATGACGGCGTCCACTTGCCGGTCAAGCGTATGCACAAACCGACGCGCATCCCCTGCCACCAGGCAAGCCCGTGATTGCGTGGCGTGCGCCTGTAGCCAGCGCATATCGTGCGCCATCATATCAATCTGCTGGCGAAAGGCCAGGGCAGGCTGCAAGACTTTTTTCTTGGTTTTGTTGGGCAGAATGTATTGCCATTGGGCGGTACCGGCGCTAGCGCAGGGGCGCAAAATCGCCGTAATGGCAAGCCAAACCAATTCGGCGGCCGGCGATTGATCCGCATTGGCTTGCCAGGCCGCTTTTAAGGCCGTTAGATCAGCCAGAAATTCTGGTGCAAAGCTCCGCTGAATCAGTTCCGGGTAAGCTACAGCCCCTTCCGGTCGACAACGCGCCGCGCTCTGAACGGTTTCGGCCAGCGTCGTAAATTGCTCAACGGCCGTTGCCCAGTGGAGCTTGGCTCGGCAAATCCGCGCCACTACCGGGTGGGCTTCCACCCCGATACTTCCAATGCCAATTTGCTCGCAGACGAGCGGAACCGTGCCTGAGCCGGCGAAGGGATCCAACACGGTCTGGTGTGGTTCCATCTGCCAATCCGCCAGCGCTTGTTCCACCCATTGCGCCGAAAACCCCGCCGAATAGCGAAACCAGCGATGAACCGGCAGCGCCATGTTGTCAACAAAGGTGCCGGCGCGGGCCGCTTTGCGCTCAACCGGTGGGATCACCGGCTCTTGGAAAAGGGATAGCTGCAGTTGCTTGGTCATAGGGGCATTATACCAGCAAGGCGGCCAATCGACGGAAATAGCCTACCCCTTACCCACAACTTTTTGCAGACGCTCGGTAGCGTGCGTGGCACTGACCAAGACCACTCTGTCTACCCGTCAATCCACTGGTCAGTGCCGCGCACGCTATTGGTTCGTCCCAACTCCACTGTATACGAGGATGTTGTGAATTATTCACGCGGAGGATGCCAACCGGCAGCAATCCAAAGCTTGCGCGACTCGATCAGCCAGGGCGGTTGAGTTGGAGCGCATAAACGGTTGCTCTCCCGGTAGGCGTTATTCCTTGAGTAAGCAGGTAATACTCATGGTCAAACTGGATCTGGCCCAAGGCTGGCGACATCATGACCGCGCTCTTTCAAAAGTACAGCCGCTTTCGCACGAACGAGCAACGTGCGATCATAGCGGTCAGCTAGCATTTCGGCTTCGGTTAGCTCATCCGGTTGTAGACCAATGGCCTGTTGCTTCTGTAAAAGCCCTTCCATCCGGTGACGATCAGCGGGATGTAAGCGTGTACGCGCGGCTTGCCAGAGTTCAGCATCGGTTAAAAAGGCTAATTGATCGAGTTCATCGAGATTTTTCGCTAGCGTTGTACTCTCAGCCGCGTTGCCGACCCCATTGGCGCTGTGACCTTTCCCTGCTCGATGCGGTTTCGTGGGGCTGGCCTGACCATAGTCCCGACGAACGGCAGCTTCGATCAACGATTCAATGGTGGCATTCAGCACCACAGCCTGTTGCTGTAAGATCCCGTAGAGTTCGGGCGAAAGTTGGATTGAGTGACTCATAGCATAGTTTCCTCTGCAACGACAAGCGCTTCGGTTGCGACCAAGCCCCAGTTGCTTGGTCATAGGGGCATTATACCAGCCAGGCGGCCAATCGACGGAAATGGCCTACCCCTTACCCACAACTTTTTACACCGGCGCTAGGTAGCGTGCGTGGCACTGACCAAGATCACGCCGTTTACACACCAATCCACTGGTCAGTGCCGCGCACGCGGGGTCAACAATCGCGTGCGCGGCACTGACCAGTAGTCCGCAGGAAGGAGAGAGCGATCTTGGTCAGTGC
Source organism: Caldilineaceae bacterium (assembly GCA_026645575.1). The sequence continues at coordinate 178,513 of JAPKMW010000007.1, read as the reverse complement.
CACGCACGCTGTAGGGAGGGGAAGCGATCTTGGTCAGTGCCACGCACGCTGTCGGCTAGCCCCCCACCCGTTCCAGTAGGAAGAGAATCTCCGCCGCATCATCATAATCGAGCGCCGGATCATCGGCCAGCGCTTGCCCTGCGCTTTGTCGAAGGGCCGGGTCGCGGGCGCCGTTGAAAATGGCGAGCATGGCTTGCATCAATTGCTTGAGCGAATCGGGTGTCTCTGAATGGTTGGCAAACTCCTGAAAAAGTGCATTGACTTCATCAACCTTTTGCTGGGCAAGCAGCCCCAATACATGATCCACCAGCTTCCCACCATCATACTGCGCATACCCACCCTGCCGCCGATAGGCGAGATAGGCGTCGCGCGCCTGCACCCACGCCGCCCGCGCCGCCGCCCCGTTGCCGACCGCCGTTTCGATCTGGCGCAGAATGTTGAAGGCGTTCCACACCGTCCCCGCATGTCCTAACTCCTGCTTACACTCAATCGCCCGTCTGATTTCGGTGCGGGCTTCGTCGTAGCGTTCCAGTTGGCGCAGGGTGTCGGCAATGTTGTTGCGCGTGACGCCTTCATAGCGCTGATCGCCCAGTTCCACATAAATATCGGCCGCCTGCCGGTAAAAGATCACCGCCTCTTCCGGTCGATTTAGGTCGGCAACATAAAGATTCCCCAACATAGTCAAACTGCCCGCCTGCTTGGCCCGGTTGTTGAGCTGAGTCTCAATCTCCAGTGAACGGCGGTAGGCCGCTTCCGCCGCATCGTACTGACCGGCATCCTGCTGCACCCAGCCGATCTGGTGCCAGACGGCGGCGACCGTGGTCGGTTCGTTCTGTGCGGCAAAGAGCTCCCGCGCCGCTTCAAGACCAGCCACGGCCTCGGCATACTTGCCCTGTCGGCGCAGCACATCCGTCAGTTGCATTTTGCCCACGGCCACATCGCGGAAGCGCTCTTGTTTTTCGTTACGCTCGATGGCTTCCTTATATTTTGCCACCGCATCACCCAGCCGCCCCAACGCTACGAGACAGTCGGCCTGTTCGATCAGGGCGCCTGCCGCCATGCGTTCACTCGATTCCCCCAACGCTTCAAACAGCCGCTGAGCTTCAGTATACAGTTCCAGGGCGGGTGCAGCTTGACCACCCGTTCGCAACACCCGGCCAAGCAGGAAATGCGCCATCGCCAAATTATAATCGGCCCCGTCATAGGCCGCCGGCCCCGCCGCTTTGGCCTGCGCCAGCAGCGCTGTGGCTTTGGCATAGGCCGGCTGTACCTTTCCCTGATCGAGCAGTCGCTCAATCAGCAGCCGCTCATGTTCAAAACGGGCGCGGCCCCATTCGGGAATGGCGGCTGCGGCCTGTTCCCGCACGGCCACCGCCCGCGCCAGTGCCGGCGGGCAGTTCAGGAATTCCAGCAGTTGCTCAATCGCTCCGGCGGTGTTGCTGACCGCTTCGGCGCTGGTCGGGTCCGCCGCCACCTGCTGGGCCAGCCGTTCCAGCAAGGCCAGCAGGTTGGGCAGTTCGAGCAGGGTCAGGCGGGCGGCCAGTTTGCTGTCTTTGAACTGCTCTCGATAAAGAAAATCAACCAGTTGCGTCATGGCGTCAGCCCAGACGGCTTCCAGTTCGGCCAACCCAGCGGGGGCGTGGGCCAGCTTCAGGTAGGTGGGCAGGGCAGGGTCTAGGCGCAGGTAGTTGTACTCCTGCAGTTCGGCCATGCCCACGTCGATCAGCCGTTGGGCGATGGCGGCCATGTTGTCGGTTTCGATGCCCATCACCCTGCGCATAACGGCCAAGCTGCCGCCATCGTGGAAAACAGCCAGCCGGTTGATCTGCGTTTGCACCGTGTCCGGCAGGCGACGCAACGAGAGTTCCAGACTGGCGTAGAGCGAGTTTTCGCGGTCGCCCCGGTTTTGCGCGTCCAGCTCCGCCATCAGGTGGGCCAGGTTCCGGGTGGTGGCGCGCACGCCGTGGGCCACTTCACGGGCCAGCAGCACCAGCGCCCGTGGGTGGCGGTTGACCGTCTCCACCAGTTCGGCCACCTCTGCCGGCGTGGCGGCGCTGTCGTTGGCCGGGGGCGCCCAGCCCTGTTGGGCCAGCACCCGCTCCACCAGTTGGATCGCTTCAGGTTGGCTCAACCGCTCCAGCGTCACCGTGTTGCGGTCGGCAGCAAAGGGCGCGGGCAACCGCTCGCGCGAGGTAAAGAGCAGGCGGCAGGTGTCCGCGGCGGCCAGCAACCCTTGGCAGAGGTCGAGCAGTTCGGTCACGTCGGCCACGCCGGCCGGGTGATTGCCAGCTTGGTCGGGCAGCACGCTCTCCAGGTTGTCCAGCAGGATCAGCGTGGAAAAGTCATGCAGCGCCCGCGTCACCGGCAGCAGGGCGGCGGCCAGGTCGTTGCCATATTGGGCCACCGTGTAGCTGGGCAGGAGTTGGCGGCCAATGGCGTCCAGCACGCCGCGCCCATCCTGCACATTGTGCGGCTCCACATTGACAAAGGCGGCGCGGCCAAAGCGGCCCGACCGCACCAGCCAGCGGGTCAGTTCAATGGCCAGCGCGCTCTTGCCCAGCCCGCCGGAACCGCGGATCACGGCGTAGTTGCTCTGCGCCAGCAGCCGCTCCAGGTGCAGCAGCATCCGGCTGCGCCCCACAAAGGAGTGGGCCGGCGGGGCCGGCAGCTTGCCCAACTGTAGTTGGCGCTGCCGGCCCACCAACGCCTGCATGGCCGCGGCCGGGCGCAACGGAAAGATCTGCGGGTCCTCCCGCTCCTGGTAGAGCACCGGCACAAACCAATCTTGCAGCCGCAACTCGCCAGCCCCCATGATCTGGCCGCGATAGGAGTCGTCATAGAGCGCCATCTGGCCGGCCAGCATGGCGTCACCTACCCGCCTCCCCTCGGCCAGGGCGCGGTAAAAGGGCTCGACAAAGCGGCGGGCCGTCTCCACCAGCACGGTGTGGCTCATGGCGACAACCGAGCCAATCCCCTCTTCCAGCAGCCGGGCCGCCACCGAGGCGGTGGGGTCGCCTGTCGCCTGTGCCGTCTGGCAGGCATCCAGATAGATGAGGGGTACGCCATAGTCGCGCAGTTCGGCGGCCAGTTCGCCGGCGTGGACCAGGTGGAGCAGGCGCTGGCCCAGCTTCTGGCTGTCGCGCGGATCTTCAAAACAGAGCGCACCCAGCCCCACCTTGCGGTCATAGACGCCGTGGCCATCAAAGTGGACAATGGCGTAGGGGTTGGCTTCCGCCCTTGCCCGCCCCAGCGCGGCCTTGAGCGCGGGCAAGGTGGGCGGCGTCAGGATCTCCACCTGCACCAGCCCGGCGCCCAGGTTCTCCATGGCCTGCACTAGGGGCAGCGCACTGCTGCGGTGGTCCAAATAGCCAACGGCATTGCCGCTCCCATCAATTTCGGGCCGGGGACTGAGTAGCAGCACGCGGATGGGTAGCCGGGGCTGTACAGCAGGGGTGCGCTTGCGGTTGGGCAGCCGCCGTCGCACCCGCACCGCCTTGGCCCCCTGCGCCAGATAGCCGCCGCCGTCGTGCAGAATCTCCCACGGCAGCGCCAGCAGATCGCTGGCGGCGGCGTAGATCAGGGCGGTTGCGGCCGCGTCAGTCCCTTCGGGTGGCTCAAAATCGACCTGCACCGAAAAGCGGCGGCTGCCCGTTTGACCCCGCCACGCCTCAACCGGCTCACGGGCCGATGCAGCGCCCAACGCAGCCGCGTAGAGCGCCTGTCCCCACTGGGGCAACAGCTTAGCGGTCTTCTCTGCCCGTTCCTTGAAGACACCGGCCGGCCACTGGTAGTAGCGCTCGATGTACCAGCGCACCTCCTCCAGCTCGACCGGCCCCAGCGGCGCCGTAAATTTGTAGCGACGGCTGCTGATCTCGCGGCTCTGGTCGGCGGGGTTATAGGTCAGATCGGCGGTGGCCGTGGCCCGGCGCACACCGTCCTGCTCGACCTCGACAATCTGTGGGTCGGTAAGCTTCAGTACCAATTCGGCGACCGGTGGGGCGGCCACCGGCTGGGCCGTCGCCCAATCGGTGGGCAGGGTCAGGCCCAGCGCGGCAAAGATCTTGGGCATGGCCTCGCTAAAGCCGGTGGGCGTGTCGGCGACAAAGATGTGGAGCGGCTCGTTGGGAAAGAGCAGCTTGAGCAGCCCCGGCGGCACGCCCGGCAGCACCACCGAGATCACCTTATAGCCGTCGCTGCGGCGCGCCGCCTCGTCCAGCGCCCAGCGCACCTCGCGCTGCACCCAGTCGGAGCCGAGCGCCGCAATGCTGAGGACGACAAGCAGGTGGCGGGCGCTGCGCACGCTCTGCTCGATGGTGGCGTCCAGATCGGCGCCGCCGGTCAGCTCGCGCGAATCGACCCACGGCAGTTGGCCGTGCAATTCCAGCGTTTCGCGCAGCTTTTTGACGAACTCGTCGTTTTGCGAAGAATGTGAAATAAACAGATGTTGGCCCATGCAGCACACCTCGTGGTTGAACGGTGACTTGGCGACAGACCGCCCCTGGACCGGTGAAGCGACAATGGACGGGGGCGTTGCTGTACAGTTGTGACGCGGTGAATTACGATAATTATGGCATACTTTCGCCGATTGTTCAAGTATGCGTTGAAATTCTCGATCGGTTTCGTCTTTATCCTGGCTTATGCTATACTATGGCAAAGTACCGTGGCTTACTACTAAATCAGGTAAATCATGAATACAACCATTTCAGCTATTTATGAACAAGGCGTCTTCCATCCACTAGAGCCACTCGACTTGCCAGAGGCAACGATGGTGCAAGTCCATCTGTCGCCAGACGACAGCGCTGGCGTAGAGATGGCGACGATTCAACACTATGTCGCCCGTTTACGCGTGGCTCTACCACGCTTTGCGCACCAATGGTCGGAGAAGATTGTTCAGCAAACGTATACCAACATCTTTCGTGATAACCTGCAAACGCTTTGGTATCTTTCTCCTCCAACGCGCCGTGACTTGTGCGCTATGGTGCTACTGGCGATCCAAAATTTGGGAACGGAGAAATTATCGACTAGCCAGGTTGATGCGATTCACTTTGTTCTCAACAAAATTGAACAGGAAGAATTAACCGAATCAGACATTGACGCAAGTCATGAAAAGCTGTTGGATGCTGATCTCTTTCTTTCATTTTCTCTGGATCAAGATGCATTACAAAGTTACTTAGATGAATCCTAGTCAAACCGTATTTCTGGATACAAGCATTCAAATTGAACGGATGCTGGGCGCCAAACAGCGGCAAATCGAGATTGAGCATCAGCTAACCAGCGCAAATTATCAGTTCGTATCCAGCCATTACGTTTTCATGGAATTCCAACGTTCCATCATTGCTGATCATGTGCAGGTGCATAATCAGGTATTGCAGCATGATGATTGGGAAGAAACAGTCGTTGGGTTACGTTCCGGCGTGCGAACCTATCGACCGCGCGCTTTAGCACGGATGATGCAAATCTTTACCCGCACAATGGTTGCAAGCCAAATGCAGCGGGAAATCGCGCTAAACTTGCTCAAAATACAAATTGAACGCGAATTGACAAAACGCTTTTGGCGCAGCGTAAAGCCGATTCATGATTTCATCACCTGCGATCTTGTTCAAAAGGGATCTACACGCCACCATGACGGCAGTTTTATGGTCGCCGATTCATGTCGTAAAGCGACTGCCACCTGCCATCTCCCGCATTTTCTAGCCCAACGGCAAACCCAACTCAGTACCATTGCTGATTATCTTGTAACGCACCCGCGCTGTATCAAAGAGCAAGAACGCGTTGAACGTATATTGCGATCAACCATTGAAAACTCACAGGAGGCGCTGGGGCAGTCCGCTTGCTGGCCGCTGGGCGACATCATCATTGCCTTGCAAGTACCACCTGATGCTAATCTGTGGACGCTTGATGCTGACCTGGTCGCTTTAGCCAAGGCGCTCGGATTAACGCTTTATGAACCTGCCACGCCGTTATAACACACTCACTTTATCGTTGACCTGGATTGGGCAATGCTGGATCAATGGCACATTTATCGATACCAAAGGCAATCATGACAAACCAAACTTTCGCAACCATCCAAGCACAATTTGCGCAAAACGGCTATGTTGTGGTCGAAAACCTCCTCGATCCACAAGCCGACATCCAACCGATCCTTGACGATTATGCGGTGCTGCTGGATCGCTTGGCTGTGCGTTGGTATGAAGAGGGCAAGCTGCCGTCCGCCTACGCCGACCTGCCCTTTCACCAGCGCGCCACCGCGGTGATCAGCCAGATTAGCGATGCCGAGAGCTACCATTTGGACATCTCGCTGCCCAAACTGGCCAGTTACAATGCTGAGACGCCGATCCATACCAGCGCAGCGGTCTTTAAGCTGCTCACTCACCCGCGCTTACTTGATGTGGTGGAGTTATTGATCGGCGGCGAGATCTACTCCAACCCGATTCAACATGCCCGTATCAAACCGCCAGAGTCCGCCGTGCCGCCCGGTGCGCCGGGCAACGGTTATCTCTCCGCCACGCCGTGGCATCAAGACCAAGGGGTGATTACCGCCGACGCCGACGACACTGACATTTTGAGCGTCTGGATTCCCATTACCGATGCCACCGAAGAAAACGGCTGTCTCTGTATGATCCCCGGCAGCCACCGCGACGGCTTGGCGCCCCACTGTTTTGAGATCCCGGCCAAGTTCCGGGATGCCTATGTTACGCCGGTGCCAATGAAAGCGGGGAGCGCGCTCTTTTTCCATCGCCTGACCAAACATTCCTCGTTGCCCAACCACAGTGATGACATCCGCTTTAGTTTTGACCTGCGCTATTCACCGGTCGGCTTGCCCACGGGGCGTGATGAATTTCCCGGCTTTGTGGCGCGCAGCCGGCAACAGCCGGAAACGGTGCTGACCGATCATCGCCAGTGGACCGCATTGTGGGAGGCGGCACGCACCCGCTTAATCGAACGGGGCGAGGTGGTTTTCCCCAGTCGTTGGCGCGGGGTGGCGCAACCGGATTGTGCATGAGGTAGTGGTACACGAGAAGCAGGAGTTCTGCCATGTTGTTGATCACCGTTGATTGCGATGACGTGCTGGCCGCTACGACCGTGACCCAGGTCGAGCAGATCGCCGACGCCATCTGCGCTGCTCGCCCCGATATTTTTTCGATGGATGTCGCCGACAATGATCGCTGCCACTATCCGTCGGTGGCGGGGACGACAAGTACAGGCGTCCCGATGGATGGGCTATTGGCGGCGGGCTATGACCCCTATGGCATGGTTGTACAGCGGCTCAAAGCGGCGGGCATTGCGGTGGTGCCAAACTTCCGCGTCAACGATCATCATGGCGCGCCCAATATGTGGACGTCGTGGGAATGGGAACATCAAGCCTGGTCGCTGGGTAAAGAGACCGGCGCCTGGCGCACCTTTGCGGTGCCAGGGGATCGCGGCTGGCGTGAGATCGGCGATCTGCGCCAGATGGACTATGCGATTGCCGGTGTACAAGAGCGACGGCTGGGTATTTTGCGCGAGATCGCTGAACGTTACCCCATCGATGGACTACAGCTTGATTTTGGCCGCTCGGCGCCCTACGTGTCCGAACCAAAGCGGGAAAAGGCGCCCGTCATGACGCAGTTCATCCGCGATGTGCGGGCCATGGTGGATGCAGTGGGGCGACAACGCGGTCAACGCCTTATGCTGTCGGCAGCGCTGCCGTGGGATCTTACTTATTGTCTGGATGAAGGGCTGGATGTCAAAACTTGGATTGACGAAGGCTTGGTTGACTACGTCGCGCCCGGCGAATGGTTCTATGTGGACTACAACATCCCCTACGCCGACTGGGTCGCCTTGACCAAAGGCAGCCGGTGCAAGGTCTATCCCATGCTCATGTCCAACGTGACGCCGACCGCAGCCGTCACCGAGGACAAGCGGGTCTGGCTGGGCGATGGCTACGAACAGTTTGATCTACCCAAGATCGAGGCGCTGGTAGAGAGTGCCTATTGCCAGGGTGTCGATGGCATCATGTTCTACAACTTCTATGTGCGCGCCTTTGGCAAGGACGCCTACCCCTTCCTGCGCGACTGGATCGACCCGGCGCAGATCCCCACTCGTCCCCGCCACTACTTTTACGCCCGCCGTCTCAAGTATCTACCCACCGAATATTACTCGTTTGGTCTGCCCGACGGCTATGCGCCGGGCGAAATCGAAGCATTTACCCCTTTCCCACTCGATGACGTGGGCGATGAGGTGACCTATCCACTGCTCTTTGGCAGTGATCTTGGCGCGACCAAGGCAGCCTTCCAGTTTAAATTGCGTGATCTAGGTGATCATGACGCGATTGTCGTCAGCCTGAATGGACAGGACATTGTAGCCCAAGCGATTGAATTTCACACCTGTCAGCCCCCGAATGGGCCAGCCTTTCGCTTTGCGCGTTGGCGGGCTGCCTTGGGAGCGCCACCACTGCAAGTGGGTGACAACATCCTGCATATCAAATTGGTGAGACGTGACCCAGCCCGACGAGTGCCGGTGCAGGTCGGTGAGTTCGAGTTACTCGTGAACCCATAGAATTTGCAAGGTCGTGCCTGATAACACGCAATCAATCCTTTGTCTTCAAGAAACGAACGCAACCGCCTGTCGCCCATACACATCCCAATCCGGTTCCGGTGGACGACGGTCATTGTAGGCAATGGACATGGCGCCGTTCTCCACCACCAGCGTGCCGCGACAATCTAACTCACTTTCCGGCGGGCACGGCTTGATGCCCATGTAGGCTTCAAAAACCGGGTCATTGCGAATGGCGAGGATCACGTGGTGGTTGCCGCCATGCACCAGCGCGCCAAAGCTTTCCGCCAGATGGGCCAGCTTCATCTGCCCGGTGATGCCGACACCGCGCTGACGCACAATGTCGCACGCCTGTTGCGCCAGAAAGGCCGACGCGTTAAACGGTTGCCCGCCGAGATAGCCGATCCACTCCAGGGCCAGGATCGGCAGGTCAAGCCGGTCGCTCAGGCGTTTGAGGCCGAGCAGATCATAATCTTGCAACGGCTCTTCCATCCACTTGTAGTCGTACTTTTCTAGCGCCCGTCCCACCTGTACGGCCTCATCGTAGTCGTAACACTCGACCGGGTCGTGCATGAGCAGAAAGTCGTCGCCAGTGGCAGCGCGCAACTCTTTGGCTAGTTGGATATTGCCCTTGACCCCGCGATAGGAGTGATCCTTGGCGCCGACAAAGCCCAGTTCCTTCACGCGCAGGGCATCGGTAATGTATTCGTCAATGGTCGTGCCGCCGATCAGCCCATAGGCGGGGATGCTGTCGCGATAGGCGCCGAGCAACTTGTAAATCGGTAGCCGCGCATGACGACTGGCAAGATCCCAGAGCATGTTGTCGATGGTGTCCACCAACCCACGCCCGGTGTAGAAGAACCGTTGGGCGTACCAAAGCTTCTGCCAGATCTGCTCCCGGTCAAAGGCATCGACGCCGACCAACATGGGGGCGATGGTCGCCATAAACTCGCGTGCCTTCCAGGCCAAATCATCGGCGTGGAAGCCGGTAGCAAAGTCAGTGTAGGCGCTCAACTCGCCATCAGTGACCAGGCGCAACACCGAGCGAAAGGTGGGGGAGGGCTTGTCATCACGGTAATAGACCGGCGGGTTGCCCAGATGGCCGCGTAGACCGTGGGTGTGGGTAAAGAGGCCAGTCCAGCCCGGCGGCACCTTCTCCATGCCGCCACGGCTGCCATCGACCTCGCGTACTTTGGGTTCACCGGGGAGGATGTAGAATTGAACGGCTTTAATTTGCATAACACCTTCGCTTACTGTTCAATCGGAACCTGCGAAAAACCCAAGATGGGCAACACCCGATCCATATCCACCGGCGCCAGGGCGGGATTATAACCATACGCGCCATGCACCACCGCCGTCCCCACTAATGGACGCGCCAGCCGTAACTGAATGGTGGCATTCATGGGATAATGTACAGCCATGATCGCCACATCACCGGCGCTGTCTTCCACCTTGAAACAATTGGCGGCGCGATCCAGGTTGTCCAGCCGATCCAGCACATGGGCAAAGTGGAGTTCCACCGTAGCGCCCTGGTCGATGAGCCGCGCCCCTTGCAAATCAGGGGCTTGATAATCGACCGGCTGCCCATAGACCATGCCCAGCGCCGCCCGCGCCAGCCGTTCGCCAATCAAGAGATTGCCGGTTGGGCCAGTGTGGATCAAATCGCTGAGGGTTAAATCCAAAGTTGGGATCACTGCGACACGGTTCATCGTGCGCGCTAGTTGCCGTTGCGTCTCCCGGATCAACGTCCAAGCGCGCGCCATGCCGGCACTCTCAGCGGTTACACTTTCTGGTGGCTGATAGTAGCGGTTTAACTGAACAGTCAGCATTGGTAGATCCGGCTGGCCCAGCGCCTCTCGCCAGGCGCCGACGGCGGCTTGAAAGCGGGTGGCATAACTTTCGGCCAACCCCGGCCCGGCATCCGATTCACCCTGATACCAGAGAATTCCTTTGACTGCGCCACCGGCTTTGGCAATGCTCTGCATCATATTGTGATACAGCACCGCCAACCCCGCTTCCGTCGGGTTCCAGGCGGACAGGGGCGAACCGCCCAACGCGGTTTGGATCAAGCCAATCGGATAGTGCAACTGCTGTTTGAGCAACCGCGCAAAGTGCAGATAGGGCGAGTGGGCCGGATTGGCCCGTTCGCGATTGACGCTATGGGCCGTGTCGGTTGAGTCGTTCATCGGATGCGCGGCCAACGCCCACTGCTCGTTATTGCGGAAGAGGTGGATACCCAATTCCGGCGGATCATAAACCGCGCCCCGCCCATAACCGGCGGAATTGCTCTGACCGGCAATGACCCACAGATCGCCGACACCCCAAAAGTGGCGCATGTCGCCGCGCAGAGACCATTCGGCCTCGGCTTGGGAAGTGACGCGACAACGCGTTTCCAGTCGATAGAGACCACCGGCAGGGACACGCAACGTAATCTGCCAACGGCCATTAGCTTCGGTGGTGGCGGCTTGCCAGTCTAGGGAACGATTAACGGCAACGCCGGTGTCGCCCGCCACCACACGCACTTGGACGACACACGGTTGGCCAGCGGCAGCTTCATCAGCCACCCAGCGACCTTGGAGCGCCAATGTGGCAAAGCCAGCGGCGTCTTGTTGTAAAATCTGCCAGTCATGGAGACCAGCGTCGAGAATGGCGCCGATTTGTGTTGCGGTTGTCATAAATTTACACCCAGCTATCAAATGGATTCGTCGCATAACCCAGCGGATAGGCAACCCGCGCACCGGCGATGTGAGAGGCGTGGGCCATCATCGCCATCTCCAGGTAGATGCGGGCATTTTCCCCTTGTACCAGTTCATATTCCGGTTCCTCACCTTTGAGCATGGCGACCATGGACTGCGCCATGCGGTGATGGGCGTTGACCCACTTGTGGGCATCGGGCGGCGGCTCGGCGGGGATGGTTTCCCAGCGGTTGTCGTTGAAGAGGCCGGGGTTGACCAGGGGGTGGTAGTAAATGTCTGGCTGGTTGCTCATGGGGCCGGGGATCGAGAGGGTGCCGGTGGTGCCGTGAAGGTCAATCCGGTAGGGGATCTCTTTGCCATCGCCCTGATAGGATTCAAAGTCGGCGGCGAAACCACTGGTCAGGCCGCTGATTGGGCCGAAGTCGTAGTAGGCTTTGATGCCATTGCCGGCCACCAACCCCATCCCTTCGGCGCCTGGTCGCACATCGGCGGGGGTGACGGTGCGGCCATCCTGGGTCAAATGGGCGTGACACCAGCGCGGCGTACCAAAGAGTTGCCAGAGAAAATCAAAAAAGTGGGGACAGAGGTCGATAAAGAGTTCGTCGCCGCCGTGGCGTCCGCCCATGCCATAGATACGCGCCAGACGGGGTTCGCCAATCTTGCCGGCACGGATCAGGGGCAGCGCCACGCGTTGAATCGGTGGATGGCCACGCCAAGGGTGGGCCACCACCAGCAGCAAGTTGTTTTTGGCGCAAGCGACCATCATCTGATCGACCTCCGCCGCGGAAGCCGCCGCTGGTTTTTCGAGATAGACGTGCGCCCCATGTTCCGCCACGGCCAGCACCACGGCCAGATGATCGCCGATCTCGCGGCTGGCGACCACGGCAATGTCGGGCTGTTCGACCCGTAACATCTCCTGATAATCAGCATAGCCCCGTTGGGCGCCGCTGCGCGCCATAGCGGCCAGTCGTCCCTGTTCATCATGATCGGCCAGGGCAACAACTTCTGTTCCCGCCACGCCAGTAAAGGCGCGATCCAGATAGTGGCCGTAGTCGCCGCGCCCGGTGTGGCCGATAATTGCTACGCGTAATGGTTTTGTCATAAGGTGTCCCTGTCGAAATTATCCCAACTCCACTACCTGACCCGTCGCCATCGACGCAAACGCGGCGTCGATCACCCGCATCTGGGCAATACTGTTGTCCGGCGGAATGCGATGCGCCATGCCAGTAGACAGGCAATCACAAAGGTGTTGCAGTTGCAGGGCAAATTGATTGACGGGATCAAAGGTAATACAGGTAGGGCTTTGCCCGCTACCCGCCGCTTCTGTGCGTTGCCACTGTTCAATAGCCGTTGGTTGGTTTTCGTTGTTCCAGACTTTGTCGAGACGTAACATGCCCTTGGTGCCGGCAATCTCTGCATACTGGGAATTCCATGAATTAAAGCCGACCGAGATTTGGGCTGTCCGGTCACCAGGAAAGACCAGCAGCAGATAGGCCGCATCATCGACTTCAATGCCCGGCTGTTTGGCGGCGAAGAGGCGCACCGGCTCGGCGTCAAAGATAAAGCGGGCATGGTGGATGGCGTAACAGGCGAGATCATAGATGCTGCCGCCCCCCTGCGCTTTGTTAAAGCGCCAGTTGCTCTCCGGGCGGCGCGTCTCTGCTCCGCCCCCGTTGCCGCCGGTGCAGAAGGTGCTGCGGAGGGTCATCACCTCGCCGATGGCGCCGGTTGTCACCAGTTCTTTGGCTTTCAGATGCATGGGGTGATGACGAAACTTGAAGGCTTCGGCCAGCAAGATGCCATGTTGTTTTGCCGCCGCCACCAGTTCGACCGCTTCGGCCGCGGTGCTGGTAAAGGGCTTCTCACAAAGGATCGCCTTCACCCGTTCGGACTGGGCGATCTGCACACCGGTCTGCGCATGATAGACGCCCCAGTTGCTGATAATCGCAATATCGAGATCGGCCTCAGCCAGCATGGCGTCCAGATCGCGATAGCGTTGCGCAACATTAAATTCTGCGCCAAAGCGTTGCAACGCCTCAGCAGAGACATCACAGATGGCGACCAATTCAGCACAATCAAGTTGCTGACACGCGCCAGCGTGCGCGCGTGCGATCCCTCCGGCCCCCACCAGCCCAACCCGATAGGGGCGCGTTGCGGTTGTTGTTGACATAATCATTACCTATGCTATCAAACAGGGCGGGTTTGTCCGTCCCATCGGGACGCTTGGGTTTAGGAATGGCGGTGATCTTTCTTTCATCTCTAAACTCAGGCGTCCCGATGGGACAAAATTGCTTTACACTACCAATACCCAATATCCAATATCGCCTTACTTCTTCGCCGCCCAGTCATTCAACTGGCGTTGACATTCATCGATCAGCGCCTGGATACCGGCCTGGTTGAGCCGTTCCAGATAGTCGGGCAGGGCCGTGGCCGGATCGACCTGGCCGGAGGCGAGCGGGCCAGCCAACTCACCAACGACGGCAGCAACGTTGGCGAGTTCGGTCTTCACCGGCTCGGCGTTGAAATTGAAACCCATCGCGGCGGACGGGGGTGAGGTTGTGTTCAGATCATAGGTCGCTTCCCAGGCTTTGATCTCGGCCTGTTTGGGGTCGATGTAATAGGCCAGGAATTGGTTGCCAAATTCCCAGTCGGTGTTGGGGTTGTAGTCGGCGTTGTTAGGGCCGGGCTTGATCACCAGATTGCCCTTGTCGGCCCACTCCCAATGTTTGCCTTCAATGCCCTTGGCCAGGGTGTTGTAGATTTCAACATTGGTATTGAGCAGTTCCAATACCTTCATCGCCGCTTCTGGGTTCTTGGATGTGGCGCAAATGGCGTTGGTTGTCGCTGTGGTGCCGGCGGTGGTGAGGAAGGGCTGGGTCATCGACTGTGAATAGACCGGCTGACCAAAGCGCTGTTCCGATTCGATCTCACCGCCAGGCTTGACCACGCCGACCAAGCCGCTCAAGGCAAACTTGCCGGCGCGCCACATCGCTTGGCTGTCATCGCTGGCAATCGTTTCCTTGGGGGTGTAACCGGCTTCGTACCAGCGCCGGGCGCGCTCAACCGACGCCTGGAATTCAGGGCTGGCTGCGGCGTTAAAGACTTTGAGGTCCTTGTCATTATAGCGGATCGCGACCGGCACCTGTTCGGTGATGATCGGGTCGAAGCCGTTGCCTTCGTTGCTCCAGGTACTGGCGCCCGGTAGCGGGATCACATCCGGCTCATTTTCCAAAATGGTCTTGAGGAAGGGTTCCAGTTCGTCATACGATTTCAGCGCATAGGCATCCAGGCCGTATTTATCGGCCAGGTCGCGGCGCACAGTGAAGCCAAAGGGCTTGACAAAGATCTGCTGGTTGATCACACCATAGATTTTGCCATCAACACGTGCCGCGTCCCAGGTGGTTTCGGGCATACTGGCCCACAACCCTGGTGCGTGCTGTTGCAGCAGATCATCGAGCGGGACAAAGTTGCCGTTGGCAATGTTCAACAGATAGTTGTTGATCCAGGGCGCCGTGAAGACAATGTCACACTCTTCACCGGCGGCAAAGGCCAGCTTCATCTTCTCATCAAAGGCGCCCCAGTCAATCGGGTTGAGCTTGATCTTGGTGTTGATCGCCGGCACCAGCAGCTTATTCAACGCCTCTTCCACCAGCCCCACATCCTTAAAGACGGTGTTGGGATAGGTGTAGGTCACGGTGATCGTTGAAGAATCACCGCTTGACGCCTCGCCGCCACCCGCCGCCGGCGCTCCTGGCCCCACACAAGCCGTCAGCAACAGGCTGATGACCAGGAGGAGCGTTACTAGATTCCATCGTTTGTGCATATAGTTCTCCTTTGAAAACAATAAATATGTTGAATTACGAATTATGAATTACGAATTACGAAGCGCACATCGTCATGGAGCGGATCGTAACTCGTAATTCGGAACTCGTAACTTATTCTCCCTTAATCCCGCCAATGGTCAGCCCGCGCACAAAGTAACGTTGTAACGTGACAAAAGCAATGGTAACGGGGACAATCGCGATGACGGCCATCGCCATACGCACGGTCTGCAACGGCACCTCGACCGACCCCAGCATGGCCGACGAAGCGGTATTGGTGGTCAGAAATTCGGCGTTGCGCAGGATGGCATAGAGCAGATATTGGAGCGGGTAGAGCGCGGCGTCATTGATGTAGAGCAGCGCCAGCCACCAATCGTTCCAGTAGCCAAGAATGGTAAAGAGCGCAATGGTCGCCAGCGCCGGGGTGGATAGCGGCATGATAATGCGGGAGTAGATTTGCCACTCGTTAGCCCCATCCAGCCGCGCCGATTCGATGTATTCCTTGGACAGTGTGCTGAAATAGGTGCGCAAGAGAAAGATATACCAAGGTGCGAGCAACATGGGTAGGATCAGGACCCAGATCGTATCGCGCAGTTTGAGATACTGGGTGATCAGGATATAGGAAGGCACCAAGCCGCCATTAAAGAGCATGGTGAAAAAGAGCAGAAAACTAAAAGGACGGCGCCAGGTAAAATCGACCCGCGCCAGCACATAGGCCGTCAGCGAGTTGACAAAAAGCGAAACCACCGTGCCAATCGCCGTGACCAGCGCGGTCACGCCGTAGGCGTTGACAATCTGGGTCGGGTTCTGCAAGATGAAATTGTAGGCCGCCAAGCTCACCTGCGCCGGCCATAGCCCATAGCCCACTTTGGTCAAGGTCGTTTCATCCGTAAATGACGCCGAAACCACTACCCAGAGCGGCACCAGGAACAAAAAGGTGAGCAAGGCCAACACCAAATGCAAGAGCAGTTGCCCGCGATTACGCGCAAACCAGTTTGGGCGAACATAAGGCTGCGGCTTGACGACAAAAGAGGTCATACAGCTTTGGTATCCTTGACAAAAGTGCTGAGATTGAGAGATTGAGAGATTGAGAGATTGTTGTGACCAGAATCTCTTAATCTCTGTATCTCTTAATCTCCCAATCTCTAAAACAGCGACCGTTCCGGGTCAATTTGCTTGACAATCCAATTCGAGACCATCACCAGGACAAAGCCCACGAGCGATTGATATAGCCCCGTCGCCGAGGCCATGCCAATGTCGGCGTTGACGCGCAGGGCGCGAAAGACATAGGTGTCGATCACGTCGGTGGTGGGGTAGAGCAAGGGGCTGTCGCGGGTGACATAGAAAAACATGCCAAAGTCGGCGTAAAAGATGCGCCCAATCGCCAGCAGCGTGGTGATGATCACAATCGGCACCAGGAAGGGCAGGGTGATGTAACGAATCTGGTGCCAGCGGTTGGCGCCATCTAACATTGCTGCTTCGTAATATTCAGGGTTGATGCCCAACATGGCGGCCAGATAGATCACGCTGCCGTAGCCCACCCCTTTCCACAGGTTCGTCACCGTCAAGATCGCCGGCCAATACGCTGGCGTGTTGTACCAGGCGAAAGGTTCGATGCCCAGCGCTACCATCACCTTGTTGACCAGTCCCGTCTCGAAGTTAAGCAGCGCAAAGGAGAAATAGCCGACGATGACCCAGGAGATGATAAAGGGAAAAAAGATCACTGTCTGGTAGATGCGGGTCGCAAATTTCAAACGCACTTCGTTGAGCAACAGGGCCAGCCCAATCGCGCCAATCAACCCCGTCACAATAAAGATCGCATTGAGAAAGATGGTGTTAAAGGTGATCCGCTGCCAGGCCGGGGTGCCAAAGAGAAATTCAAAATTCTTCCACCCCACCCAATCGCTGCCCCAAATCCCCTGCACCGCCCGATAATTCTTAAAGGCAATGATCACCCCAAACATGGGCAAATAACTAAAGACCAGCAATAACAAAAACCCCGGCGCCCCCATGAGGAGGAAGGGGAGGTTTTTTCGTAATAAACGCATCTGTCGTTCCTTGTACTTTGACAGGGTGACAAGGTGACAGGGTGAGGGTGTGACAGTCACACCCTCACCCTGTCACCTTGTCACCCTGTCATCTGCTACGCCGGCAACACCTGCCGCACCACTCGCTCATAATTGCCACCCATGATCTTGGCCGTCGCGGCTTCCGAAAAACCGGCGTCGAGCAACCCATATGTCACCCACGGCAGGGCAGCACTGTTAAAGTGGCTGCCGATGCCCACGCCATCGATCCCCATGACATCGACCGCATAGCGTAGCAAGCGCACTGTTTCGTCAACCTCCTGGCGAGGGACTTGGAGCATGGGACCGGCCCCGGTCGGCGGCGGGCCGGGTGGACGACTGATCGGCGGCATGATACCCAACACACCACCAGCAGCGGCCAGCGCCCGCATCACCTCATCCGGGATGTCGCGCAGGGAACCGCTAAAGTGGCGCGGGTTGGAGTGCGATGCAATGACCGGTTTAGTTGAAACGTCAATCACATCCAGCGCACAGGTATCATTGAGGTGCGAAATATCGACCAGGATGCCGCAGCCGTTCATCTCCTCGATCAGCCGCACGCCCAGGGTCGTCAACTTGCCGCCGGAACGGGTTTCATCATAGCCGTCATAGCCCAGTTCGCGCCCGGAAATCGCCAACGTGATATGGCGCAAGCCCAACCGGGCAAACATGCGCAACACGCCGGGACTGTCGCCAAACCAGATGCTGCTGTTCAAGCCCATCAACAGCCCAACTTTGCCGGCAGCCTGCGCGCTGTCGAGATCGGTCGCCCGTTGAATCAACTGCACCTGTTCTGGGTTGGCTTCGACATTGAGCAGAAAGCGGTCAAGGATCGCCAACACCAGTTGCGTTGGGTGGCGCACGCCCCAGCCGAGGAAGAGCGCTTCGTCTTCGCGCCCCGTCCGTTGCACCACCTGTGCTAACCAATCACCGCGGTAATTAGCATCATACCAGACCGGGCCGCCTTTGCACAAGACGAGCCGCAAGCCCCACTCCTGGAACTTCACAAAGTCGCCGCGACAGGTTTCGTCATGGCGTTGGCCCAGATCGACATTTTCGATGACAAAACGTGGGTGGGTCAGGTTCAGGCCAATCATGTCGCCGATGGCGTGGTTGCGATGAAAGGGCCACACGCGTTCAGCAATGTCGGTAAGCGAGAAGAGATCTGACATAATGCGCTTTACTGGACTCTCATCCCTGCACACTCACATCCAATGCATCGCGCAGCCCATCGGCCAGCCCTTGGAAGGCCAGGATGGTCAGCGAGATCATGGTCGCCGGGAAGAAAAACATGTGAGGCCAGTAGCCGATATATTGGCCGGCCTCGCCTAACATACGGCCCCAACTAGGCGTCGGCGGGCGGATGCCCATGCCGATAAAGCTGAGACCCGCTTCAGCAAAGACGGCCGTAGGAATACCAGCGGCAAAACCCCAGAGAATCAGCGGCGCGACTTGGGGCAGCACATGGCGAATAATGATACGACTCTGCGGCACGCCTTGGGCAATCGCCGCGGCGATATAATCGCGCTCCCGAATCGAAAAGGTCATCCCGCGGATCAGGCGACAGGAACCGACCCAGCCGGTGATACTCATCGCCAACATCAAGTTGCGCAAGCTTGGCTCCAGCACCATGACCAGGTAGAGGACGATCAAATACCAGGGCAGCGCCGAGAACATGTCGATCAGCCGGGTGATCAGCCAATCAAAAAAGCCGCCGCGATAAGCCGCAATCAAGCCCAGCGGCACACCAATCGCCAGCCCAATGATCTGTGTCACCACGCCAACGAGGAACATGGGACGCGTGCCATACATAATGCGCGTCGCCAGGTCGCGACCCAGGTTGTCGGTACCCATCCAATGTTCGGCGCTGGGGGGGGCCAGCCCATTCTGTGGGTCGATTTTGTCATAGTCGTAGGGGGTCAAGAAAGGGACAAAGAGGGCGACAAAGAGGGTAAGTAACGCCCAACTAATGCCAAAGAGCGCCAGCTTATTGCGCCGAAAACGCCACCAGGCGCGCTGCCAATAGCTGATCTCTTTGATCGGTTTTTCGCGTACCGTGATGGTCGCACTGGCCGCTGCTGCCGTCATCGTCTCTCTCCTGCCACGCGGACCCGTGGATCAATGATGCCGTAGAGAATATCGGTGATGAGATAGGTGGTCATAATCAAGACTGCCCAGAAAATGGTGATTCCCAGCACCATCGGGTAATCACGGTTGGTGCTAGAGAGGACAAACCAACTGCCCAACCCCGGCAGGCCAAAGACTTTTTCTACAAAAATCGAGCCGGTCATCATGCCGGGGAACATGGGCAGAAAGGAGGTGACCATTGGAATCAGGGCATTACGCAAGACATGACGCAGCATGATCGTCCGCCCGCCCAGCCCTTTGGACTTGGCGGTGCGCACATA
The DNA here is from genome assembly GCA_026645575.1 of Caldilineaceae bacterium. The sequence continues at coordinate 158,987 of JAPKMW010000007.1, read as the reverse complement.
ATCGGACTGAATGCCCTCCAGCACACATTGGCGCGTCCAGCGCGCCACCCCACCCACCGCGGGCAGCCCATAGGCCACAACCGGCAGGATCAGATGATCCGGCCCACCCCAGCCCCCCGCCGGCAACCAACGTAGTCTGGCCGAAAAGATGTAAACCAGGATAAAGCCCAAGACAAAGCTGGGAATAATGCCAAAGCCGACCGAAAAGATCGTCACCCCATGATCAAACCAGGTGTTGACCCGGTTGGCCGCGATCAACCCAATCGTAATGCCCAACGTCACCGCTAGCGTCGCCGCCAGCCCGCCGACCAGTGCGCTATAAGGCAACAGATCGCGAATAATTGCCGTCACCGACTTTTCCGGCGCCGAAAAGGGGGTGCCAAAATCGAGCATCACAGCATTGCGCAACCAGACCAGATACTGTTGCCAGACCGGCTGATCCAACCCATACTTGGCTTTAAACTGCGCCACCTGCTTCTCACTCATCGGGATCTCCGCCCCCTGCATCCACGGCCCTCCCGGCACTGTGCGCGACAACGCAAAGGTGAAGATCGAGAGCAACAGCAGCGTAAAGAGAATGCCGAGGACGCGGCGGACGATGTATTCGAACATAGACTTCCTTTATCTATGACAAGGTGAGGGGGTGACAAGGTGACAGGGTGAAGTTACACAACCTTGTCACCCTGTCACCTTGTCACCTTGTCAGCATTACGCCACCCCGGCCCGACAACTCGCCTCGGCCCAATAGACCCCTTCGCGGGCATTGGGGACGCCGACGGGGCCGCCTTTGAAGAGGAAGCCGCTCTTGTTGGGGGTTGCCCATTCGCCCTTGAGGTTACAAGGCGAGAGGCTGACGCTGTAGGGATGTTGCAGGTAGAACCAGGCGCAGCTTTCAACCAGCCGCTTTTCCGCCTCGCGCAGTTGCTCAAAGCGCTTGGCCGGGTCGTCCAAGATGGAGTTGGCGGCGGTGTAAAATTCATCCCACGAGGTGTCGCTATGAGGGTGACGGCCCGTCGAGCGCCAAACATTCATAAAGGTCGCCGGGTCGAGATAGTCCATAGCGTAACCGACGTAGTACATTGGCTCGTTCTCCTTCAAGTTGCCGGTGAAGGATTGGAAATCCGAGGGGCGCAATTCAATGGTAATGTTCAGATTTTCCTTTAGGCGCGCCTGGATCGCTTCGCAGAGCGCCAGTTGCGTTTCACTCGGCTGGCGGATCCAGAGTTCAAAGGTGGGGAAATCTTTGCCATCGGGAAAACCGGCGTTCGCCAGCAGTTCGCGCGCTTTTTCCGGGTCGTAGACATTGGGATCGAGCGCCTTCAAGGTCTCATCCTGGTTGTTGGGGAAGCCGGTAGGAATTAAGCCCCAGCCGGTGTAGGAATAGCCACGGAAGATTTCCTGCACCAGCGTATCTTTGTCAATGGCTTTGCAGATCGCCAGCCGCACATCGCGGTTGTCGAGCGGGGCGAATTTGCCGGTGGTGTTAAAGCCGATATAGTCGGTGCTAATGGCAATGCCTTTCGCCATTTCCGCCTTCAAGACCGGATTGGCCTCGACGATTTGTAATTCAGCCGGCGGCGTGGTGGGGCCGACGCTAAAGCCGGGTGCATCCCCGGCGATATAGGCGGCCAGACCTTCGGGCATGGTCTCTTCGCGAATTTCAGTGAAATAGGGGATGCGCACGCCTTTGTAGTTGGTGTTCAATTCCCACTTGTGGTTGATGTCACGGTTAAATTCAGTCAGCTTGTAAGGGCCGGAGGAGACATAGCGCGCCGGGTCCAAGGCCCAGTTTTCGCCGGCATCTTCCCAAATGCCCGCTTTCGCCACCTGGAACCAACTAAAGACCGCCGGCAGATAAGCCACCGGTGATTCGGTGTGGATGCGCAGGGTGAAGTCGTCAATCGCTTCCATGCCCAACTCTTCGGGCGGCAATTCGCCAGCGAGTACCTTCTGGGCGTTCTTAATGTCGAAATAATACCAGCCAAAGTCATAGTTGTGGCTGAGGGAGTATTGCATGGTATAGACCCAATCGCGCGCTGTCACCGGGCTGCCGTCGCTGAATTGCAACTCTTTGCGCAGGAAGAAATCCCAGTAGGAACCATCGGCTGACGCTTCCCACCGTTCAGCGCCTACGCCCACCACGTTAAAGTCCAGGTCGAGCGAAGTCAAGGTCTCGGCGCCGCCGCAATGCTCAAAGGCGCGATTGTAGAGTGATTCCATAATGTGACCAAAACCACCGCCAGTCTGGCCCACTTTCTCGCGCCAGATCTGCTGCTCAAGGGGCAAGGCGTCCGCTGGGAAGACTTTACCCAGGGCGTTGGTCATTTCGGCGCCGGCGGCGGGCGCTGCCGCTTCGCCGCCGGTCGCCGGCGCACCAGGGGCCGCCCCCGGTTGACAGCCAGCCAGGGTGGTAAGCGCGACCGCAGTCATGGCCGTACCCTGTAAAAATTGACGTCGTGTGAGTTGTGATTTCATAAAGGTTCCTCCTTGCAAAAGAACAATGCGCATTCTGACATGGCATAAGAACAACCAATGAGAATGATGAATGGTGATGATTGCTTTGCTTAGTTGTAGCTCTGTCAACATGCCAATTGGCTCACAGGCATCGGTTGGTATACAGTCTACAATTTGGATTGATTGGAGTTCCGTCATTATACCAACAAGCCGGCTATCCTACAAATGCAAAAATTTGCCGAGTACGGCGTAGTAAAGACTTATGAAGGGTAACTACCAAGCCACCCCCTCCGCGCCCAGCGGGCTCCCGTCCCCCAGTTTAGGGGAGGAACGGTCGTGCGCATCACGGTTCCCTCCCTTCTCAGGGGAGCGCGCCTAAGAGGCAACCGCTCCTAGGCGCGGGACGGGTTAGTAGTTACGTTGAAAGCGCCTTAGCGATTGGCAACCCTTACGGGAACAGGTATAATGCGGGCGCCGTTGCGTCGCAAACCATTCACAAAAGAAAGAGGAATGCACCCATGACCCAGGCTACTGCGCCCACCTTAATCGGCTATGGCTTGCCCTACTGGCTTGATCTGCCCCGTTCCCGGTTTCCACGTCTAGAGGAAAATTGCACTGCCGACGCGGTGGTGATCGGCGCCGGCATTTGCGGTCTCAAACTGGCCCACTATCTCCATGAACAAGGCGTCAAAACCATCATCTTGGAAGGCGGGCAGGTGGGCGATGGGGCATCGTCGCGCAACCAGGGCAGCATCAACCATGGCGGCGGCGCCAGTTATGTCGAGTCGATTCGCCGCTATGGTCGCGACGGGGCGAGGGCGCTCTGGCAGCTTGGCCTGGAAAATCATCGCCTGATCCGGGCGCAACTGGAACACTATGCCATCGACTGCGACTACACGGTCGGCGGCTACACCTTTGTGGCGCGGCGCGATATGCCGGATTGGGCAGCGACTCTGGCGGCTTATCGACAAGAGTATGAACTCCTGACCGAAGATGGCTTTGCCGTGGAATATCTGGATGAAAGCGTGGCGTTGCAGCGTACCGGCAACCCACTCTTTGCCGGCGGCTATAACTACCTGACCGATGCACAGTTTCATTCCGGCAAATATGTACTGGGGCTGGCGCAGGGCGTGGCGCACTTACCGACGGTGACGCTTTTTGAAGATTCGCGTGTCCAGCGGATTACCCGCCGGGGTGATGTCAGCGAAGTGATCACAGCCCAGGGAACGGTCAGCACGCCATTGGTCTTTCTGGCGCTCAATGCCCTGGCTCCGCAACAAGTCCCGGCGCGGGAACGTAGTCTACGCGCTGAACGAGGGCAGGTCTTTGTCACCGAACCGCTGACCGTGCGCCCTTGCACCGGCAGCTTTGGCGCGGCAATGGCTTGGTGGCGGGAAATTCCCGAAGCCGATGGGCGCTATCGGCTCCTTTTTGGCGGCGGGCGTAAACGCGAAGAACCGGATAGCCTCTTTCCCCAATTCACCGCCGATGGTCAACCCCATCCATTGCTAGAGACCGAAGGCTTCAGCCCCTCGGTTGCCCACCAGCAGCGGCTGGATGCCGAATTTGCCAAGATTTTCCCCAACCTGGTCGGCGTGCGTATCACCCATCGCTGGGGCGGTCTGCAATCGTTCACAGCGGATGATTTTCCAGAGGTTGGACTGTTTGATGAAGAGCGGCAGATCTACGGCGCGGCCGGGTTTAGCGGGCGGGGCAACTGCTATTCCGATGTCGGCGCGCAATATATGGTAGGTAAAGCATTGGGCGTTGTCAGTCCAGTCGAACGGGACTTTGGGGCCTTGATGGAAACCGTGATGCCAGTGCGGCGTCAGGCAGCGGAATGGGGATCGTGGATTAGTTTGTATGCTTAAAATGCGTCAACTGTCATCATCTATGCTACAATAGGTGAAGGTAGGAAACGGCACTCTATTCGCCGATCCATCACGCTTTATCCTACAGATCAGTTCGGGTAATAGTAGCCGGTCTGCTAAAAGGATTCACCATGGTAAACCAAAGTTTAGTTACACAACTTACGATTAAAAACTTTTTATCCTACCAGCAGGCCATTGTGCCTTTAACGCCTTTGAATGTATTGGTTGGCCCTAATGGTGCGGGTAAATCGAATCTCATTGAAGCATTTCGGCTTTTGCAAGCTACGCCCAGCGATTTCACAGTGCCCATTCGCGCGGGGGGCGGGATCAGCGAATGGCTGTATAAAAATGGTCAGCAAATAGCGCCCGCAAAACTAGAAGCAATCCTCTCCTACCCGCAGTTACCAATCCCTTTGCGGTATGGGATTGAGTTCACCGATGTTGGCTCACGGATTGCTGTCATTGATGAGTACATCGAAAACGAACATCCGCTTGGCGCCGAAGAAGATGTTTATTTCTTTTACAGATATCAACGGGGCAACCCTGTATTGAATATTAAGAATATTGATGCCCCCCAAGTCATCAACGCGCAACCATTGGCGTATCGCGATTACCGCCGCCGACGGCTGCAGCGGGAAGACATTAGCCCTGAACAATCGATTCTTTCACAGCGAACAGATCGCGAAATCTATCCGGAACTTGCCACTATCGGGCAAACCTTTGCTAGCATCCATCTCTATGGCGACTGGGATGTGAGTCAGCGCGGCCCAATACGGCGGCCACAATCGGCGGCAATGCCCAACGACTTTTTGACGACACGGGTGGATGAAAGTAATCTCGCTTTGATCCTGAACAATTTGATTGCCCAAGGCTACCGCACAAAGCTGGTGAAAGACCTACAACAGTTGTATGATGGTATTTCAGACATTCATGTGAAGATTGAGGGCGGCACGGTACAGTTGTTCTTACAGGAGAAAGAGCAAGTTACAATTCCAGCCATGCGGCTCTCTGATGGCACCTTGCGTTTTCTCTGTTTGTTAGCTGTACTTCGGCATCCCAAGCCGCCGCCGCTGCTCTGTATTGAAGAACCTGAACTGGGCCTACATCCTGATCTCATGCCCGTTATCGCCGATCTGTTGACGGATGCCGCTACCCGCTGTCAGTTAATTGTCACCACTCACTCTGATACGTTAATTTCCAGCTTGACCTCTCCGCAAACGGTTCTGGTCTGTGAGCGTGCAGAGCAGGGTAGCCAAATCCAACGGCTTGAAGCAGAGCATTTAAAAGATTGGCTTGTCAAATACACGTTAGGCGACTTATGGCGGATGGGTGAGATTGGGGGGAACCGGTGGTAAAGGAAGTGCGGATCTATGTCGAAGGCGGCGGCGATCAGGCAACTGGCAAGCAACTTCTTCGGATCGGGTTTGCGCAATTCTTCAAAAATGCATTATCGAAAAATGTCAAGGTAATTCCATGCGGTGGGCGCGATCAAACTTTCGATGATTTTAAGAGTGCGCTAAAAACTCATCCTACTGCCTTAAATCTACTTTTAGTCGATGCCGAAGCGGTTGTCGATGAGACAGATGACCCTTGGACTCATTTGCAGAAACGTGATCGCTGGCAACGGCCATCAGCGGCTAAGGTCGATCAGTGCCACCTTATGGTGCAGACGATGGAGGCATGGTTTCTTGCAGATAAGCAAGCTCTTCAGCGGTATTACGGGAAAGAGTTCAATGTCAATGCACTTTCCCGTAATCAAAATGTTGAAGAGGTTGCTAAAGGGCAACTGGAATTGTCCTTGGTTGCTGCCACAAAACTAACCTCAAAAGGTGAATACCATAAGATTCATCATGCGGCTGAATTGCTGAAGATCATCGAGCCGGCAAAAGTACAAAAAGCTTCACGTCATTTTGATCGTTTGATAAGCAAGTTGCTTGAGTAAACAATATCGTACAAAAACCAGAGGGCCGTGACTTGCGGATAACCGTCACGCCCGACGGTTGCCAACATGGCGACATCAGTCGCCAATAGATCACGGTGGGATTCAGGGATTGTGGTCATCGTCGTCTCCTTATGAGCAATCGCCAACTTGGTGATCACGGATTGGTGCGCGCACTTTTAAGCGTTTTACTCCACCAGGCCAGTTCATCCAACATGTTGGCAACATTGGGTTGCAGATAGGGAAAATCATTGAGACTCTTGCCCTGTTGCCAGACTGCCATAAAGTCGCCACCCTGGATATGAACGCCGGTGCGGATCGGCACCATTTGCAATTCGACACAGATTAAACGGAGATGTTCAATGGCGCGCGCCGCACCAACACTGCCATAGCCGACACAGGCAGCGGGTTTGCGGTTCCATTCCGGGTAGGCGTAGTCGAGGGCATTCTTTAGCACAGCCGTAATGCTATGATTGTACTCAGCAGTGATAAAGATGTAGCCATCAAATTCGGCAACTTTTTGCTGCCAGCGCTGGGCCACGGGGTTGGTGGAAGGGGCCCAGGCATTGGAGGCCACTTCGTCGAAGAAGGGCATGGGAAAGTCACGCAGATCAACCAGTTCAAAATCCAGATCGCTGCGCTGGGTGGCGATTTCGTAGAGCCATTGCGCCGGCTTGTCGGCAAAGCGACTCTGGCGCGTGCTACTGAGGATGATCGCAATTTTGGGGTTTGTCATAAGGAATCCTTTGCTATTCGTTCTTTACATACGCACTCTCCAAATCAATTTGATGGCTGCCAATGGGTGGCAGGACGCCGTCGCCATTGAGCGATAGCGGCGCCCTGTCTTGTCCACTTGAGGGTATCAACAATCCCACACCCGTGAACATCCGGCATGAATTATATAAGACGAGCAGCATTCCTTATGGATTGTAGCTCTCTTTATTGAAAAATGGTTAGCAATCGGGCCAAAGGAAGGGTTGCGTGCGATAGGTGCTTTTGCCTATCAACCGCCGGTGCTGTTTTCTAATAGACCAAGGCGTTCCTGGATAAAGCCTTCAACAGCGTTGACCAGCGTATCACACTCAGTGTCACCAATCGGCAGGCTGAGGTTGATCATACCCCGGCGCGCGACCCAAACGCCGGCATTGAGCAGATCGAAGAAGAAGAGTTCGCGTAATTGTTGATCACCTTTGGCCGCTCCCGCCGGTAAACGCACCGGGACATCGGTCATGTGAACATTCATCATCGACCCAATGCCGGTGAATTGCATCGGCACTTCGTGGCGACGACAAAGGTCATTAAGCCGTGTGCGCAGAGCATCGCCCCGTGCATTGAGGGCAACCGCCGCCGCCGGTGTATAGACTTCAGTCAACCCGGCCAACCCGGCGCTCATGGTCAGCACATTGTTGTTAAAGGTGCCGGCGTGGGGCAAGCTATCAGGTTGGCTGGGGTCGAATTGGCCCATCAGATCGGCGCGCCCGCCAAAGGCGCCAAAGGACATGCCGCCGCCGATGTATTTGCCCAGAGTGGTCATGTCGGGCAGGATGCCATGCACGGCTTGCAAACCACCGGGTGAGAGACGAGATGTCATCACTTCGTCAAAGATTAGAATGCTGCCGGTGCGTGTGGTCTCAGCCCGCAACATGGCGAGAAAATCTCGATCCGCTGGAATACAACCACCGCCGCCCAGCATTGGTTCGAGAATAATCGCGGCCAGGTCAGCGCTATACTGTTCGATGAGCGCCGCCGTGCCGGCCAGATCATTGTAGGGTGCAATCACAAAATCGTACGGCGCATTGACCGGGCTGCTTGTGCCGCCGCTGAAATAGAGAACGCCGCCATGATAGCCGCCGGCAAAGACCATAATCTTTTCCCGTTTGGTAAAGACGCGCGCCGCCGTCAACGCCATGAGATTGGCTTCGGTGCCGGAGTTGGTAAAACGCACCAATTCTATCGAGGGGAAACGTTGACAGACCGCCTGCGCCAGCCGCACTTCCATGACATTGTGGCCGCCAAAGTTGATGCCGTCATCCAACGCCCGATCCAGCGCGGCGCGAATAACTGGGTGCGAATGGCCGTAAATGCCGGCGGTATATTCACCCAGGAAATCCACATAACGATGCCCGTCCAGATCGAGGAGATAACAGCCTTCAGCGCGGGCAATGCCCAGCGGGAAAGGTGCGGTGTAGAGAACCGTGCGCGTATTGCCGCCGGGCATTACTTCGGTAGCAGCTTCGTGGCGCGCTAGGCTACGGGGATTGTGTTCAGTGTAGTCCATATAAGCTTGGGCCAAGGCGGTTTCGATTGCAGATGATGGCATGGCTAACCTCCCTTTGTGCTAATAGCATAGGTGTACAGTGTATTTGTCCCGTAGGGACAGGTGAATTTAGATAAGATTTCATTTTCCCCTACACTCAGCCGCCCCCACGGGACGAGTGAATTTACCCATTCTAACACCGTTATTCTCCGCAACAAAGAACACGTCGGCTAATTCAGGAGAGGATCCTACCACAAAAAACTCGGTTGACCGCCCGATGGGCGAGTGCTATACTTGACACACAAGCAACAAACCGACAAGCAGAAGGAGTTGATTATGGCAAAGTTATTAGCGGGCTTTGGTCGTGCTGACATCACGCCACACTTGGGCTTTGCGCTGGTGGGTTATGGCAACCGACCCACTGGTGCAACCGGCGTCCATGATCGCCTATCGGCCAAAGCGTTGGTGCTGGAAACCGACGATGGCTGCTGGGCGCTGGTGTCGGTGGAGATGTGTTACCTCAACATCAACACCGTGCATGACATTCGTCAGATTATTGAACAACGGCTGGGCATTCCGGCAGCGCACGTCATGGTGGCGACCACGCACACCCATGCCGGCCCCCGTGACCGGGAGAGCGGCAACTGGGATCGCCCGCTTATTGAAATTATTGCCGACGCCGTTAGCAACGCCCACGCCGCCCGCCAGCCAGCGCAGATCGGCACAGGGTATAGCTTCCTCTATGGCTATTCGATCAACCGCCGCTGGCTGGATCGACCGGTCGATCCCGGCATTGCGATCTTGCGCGTCGATGATGCCAATGGCAACCTGCTGGGCGTTTGGTCGAACTTCGCCTGTCATTCGGTGGTGTTGGGCTATGACAATTATCAGGTGAGCGGCGACTGGCCGGGCTATGCCATGAGCAAGCTTGAAGAAACACTGGGTGGGAATGTCACCTGTCTTTTCACGCAAGGCGGGGCCGGCGATGTCAACCCGCTAGTCTCCGGGGTGAGAGAACGGTTGCGCAGCGGGTTGCCGGTGCAGGCCATCGGCAATGTCAGTGTTTATTACGGCGCCGCCGATGATCCCCAACGCTGGAACATTGGCGACCGAGGCGGCGGCACTTTTGCTGAGGTGGCCGAGGTGGGCGAAGCCTATGCCGCCGAGGTGTTGCATACGGTCAAAACCATCAAGACAAGCGCGGCGATCAGCCCCTGTTGGGCCGAGCAGGTGATTGTCAACGCCGCCGCTGACCCTGGCGAACATCCCAACCGCGTCAAGCCGCCGCTCATGACCGATTTGGCCGACATCCTGGATGAAAACCACATTCCGGCGGAGGTGCAAATCTTGAAATTAGGTGATTTGGTTCTTGTTGGCGAACCGGGCGAAGTCTTTGGCGAGACAGCGTGGAAATTGAAAGAGCATCTGCGCGCCCTGGGCTACAAAACACCGGCGTTGGTGAGCTATGCCAACGGCTGGCTGGCCTATCTGCCGGAGCCGGGCGCCTTCCCCGAAGGCGGGTATGAGCCACACTGGGCGGTGTCGCTCAACATCAGCAAACAGTTCCAACCACGCGTGCGCTCCGCCATTGAACCAGTGCTGCAAAAGGGCGCACGCTAACCGCGTAGTTAACACGGATAGGGAAGAACACGGATATTTTTAATAGACATCCGTGTTCCTCCCGTCCGTGTTAACTTTGATTGGTTTTGTTTTACGCAATCGCAATCGGATTGACCGGGCTGCCCACCGCGCCGGTCATTTGCAGCGGGGCGATGATGAGCAGACATTCATAGACCTTGTCGGCGGCCAATTCTTCCAGGTTGAGATATTCGACCAGATACAAGCCCAGGTCGCGAATGGCGGCTGAGTGAATGGGCAGGCGTTCGGGCGGCATGGTGTCAAAGGCTTCAATGGCGTGGTTATCAGCGCAGATGGCGGCCACATCATGTTGCTTGAGCCACGGAATCGTTGATCCATCAATCCCCGGTTCGCCGCGATTGAAGAGCGCCCGATCTTTGGCAAAGACGTTGATCCAGCCGGTGCGGGTGATGAGCAGATCGCCAGGTCGGATCGTTACGCCTTGGGCAGCGGCGCAGCCGTCAAGATCCGCCGGGGTGATCGCTTCGCCCAGCGCCAAATGATCGACTCCCTTCCAGCCGGCAATATCGAGCAGCACGCCCCGCCCCACGATAAAGGGGACATTCTCAATGCCATTGCGCGTCGAGCCGCTGCTGCTGACATGGTCGGATGCCCGATAGCCGTTGTAGAGTTGGTCATCATACCAGACATGGCAAAGCGCATCCATGTGGGTGCCAGAGTGCGAGTGCATGGTCACGACATCGTCGGCGCCGCCACGGGCATTGGGCGGATTGTTATAGGTGGTGACGCGCCAGGTCTTGTGCCGTTGCGGCCATTGCGGTCCTTCGGCTTCCAGGGGCATGGAGAGCGAGTAGACTTTGCCCCGTTTCACCAGACCGGCGGCGCCTTTCACGATTTCCGGCGTCAATAAATTGAGCGCGCCCTGTTCATCGGTTGCGCCCCAGCGGCCCCAGTTGCTCGGTTGATTCTGTGGTTCCCCACGCATGGCATTCCTCCTTGTCGCTTGTTGCTGATTGGTGGTTGATGGACAACCTTATTGTAGGTGATGGGCCGCCGGCTGACAAGTCGTTAGAAAAGAGGGAACCTGGGTTCACAGAGGACACGGAGGCGACACGGAGGCGGCACAGAGGTTCACAGAGATTCAAGAGCATACAAAAAGTTTTCTCTGTGAATCTCTGTGTCTTCTCAGCGTCCTCTGCGAAACTGCGTTGTCACTACTTGGCCGTGGCAATCAGCGGCAAATAGAGTGACCGTGACGCCGCTGTCATCCGCAAGACAACGCCGGTCTTCTTGCCTTCCGCCGTTGGGAAGGGGATGCCGGTGGTGTTCCCCAAAACATAAAGTTCCCCCTGTGCGTCCTGACCAAAGCCGTGTAGGAAGATCGCCAGTTGGCTCGCTTGCGGTAGGCGGAATTCCCGAATGGCGTTGGCCGGGGTCAGGTAAAAGAGGCGGCCCTGCGGTGTTGAAAAACTGCGTGACCAATCGCCAAAGATATAGACGCCATTTAATCCCGCCAGCTTTGTGCCGCGATAGACAAAGCCGCCAATGATCGAAATGCCGTCATCGTGATCATACTGGGCAATGGGGTCGATTAAGCCGGCGGGGACGTTGCCCGGATCGATGTCAGTGACAAAGCCGCTGCGTGTGCCGTTGTCATCGAAGAAGAAGGTGCCTTCTTTATACTTCCAGCCATAGTTGCCGCCGGACGTGATAATGTTCACCTCTTCGATTTTATTTTGACCAACATCGCCAGTATAGAGTTGGCCGGTCTGTCGATCAAAGGCGAGGCGGAAGGGATTGCGCAGACCGTAGGCAAAGATTTCATCGAGCCGTGTATCACCGCCGGCGACAAAGGGATTATCGGCGGGGATGCCATAGTTGCCGTTTGGTGCATTGGTGCCCAGCGGGTTAATCCGCAAAATCGCCCCCAGGGGATTGGTGGCATCTTGCCCATTGCCACCAGGGCCGTGGCCGATCAAGGGAACGCCGCCAATAAAGGGTTGTCCGTCGGTATCGTCGGCGCCGCCGCCGTCGCCTAGGGCAATATAGAGCATCCCATCGGGGCCAAAGGCCAAACCGCCGCCATTGTGGTTAAATTGCGGTTTGGCAATGCGCAACAGATCCTTCTTGGAGGCTGGGTTGACGACACTCTGCGCCGCCAGGGGGTTGTCAACCGTCCACTGGGCAATGACACTGCGGGCATTGGCGGTGGCTGTCACCGGCACGGTGGTATAATCCACTGTCCCCGTCACCGGTTCGGTCATAAAGGTGTAGACCAGGCCATTGGTGGCATAGTTCGGGTGGAAAGCGAAACCGAGGAGACCGCGTTCGTCAAACGACCGAGGGCCAAGCGCGCCTAACGGCACTAATTGGGCTGACACATCCAAAAAGAGTTGCTTGGCGCCGGTGGTCAGATTGACGCGCCAGACCTGCCCAGGTTGGTCTACCACAAAGAGATCATTGGTCAGGCTGGGTGTCGAGGTGGCATCGAGGGGAGCAATCAGATCGGTCACCAAGGTGGTCAGCGAAATTGCCAGACTGCCGGTGCTGATAATGGTGGGGGTGATGGGATTATCCAGGGCAATGTCGAGCCGGCCAATATTGGGGGCTGTCACCGTCTGGGTCGTGCCGTCGCTGGCATAGGCGGTATTGGCGCCGCTCTTCCAGCCTGGTTGGACATTGGCGTTGATCTCTTGCAGATTGGTTTTGCCATTGTTATCAGCATCCAGGGCTTGAACGGCAGCAAAAGCTTGGTCAAAGGTCATCCCCTGGTCAACAATCCGTTGACGAATGCTCCAGCCGTAGGCATTCCAAGGGCTACCGCCACCCCCGTTCACATGACAGAGCCGACAATTGACATCATCGGACTTGGATTGGGGATAGAAGGCGCGCCACGAGGCTAAAATATCAGATCGGGCTTCCACCGGTGGCGGTGCGCTCATGGCGCCGAACAGCACAATGGCAAGCAGGAAGAGAACCAACCAGGGTCGCAAACAGTGTCGTAACATCTTTTCTTTCCTTACTTTTTACTAGGTGATGGAAGGGGATGAACGTGGGGTGTAGCAATCGCTTGTAAAGCAAACGAGAGATAATTGACAATTGGATTGCCAAAGAAAGGAAAAACCCTATGAATGTCACCGATATTCGCCGGTTGACGCTGGCCACCGAAAATTATGCATACTTTCAGACCAGCGGCTTTTCGCCCAAGCCGGAGCCAGTGATTGAGGAAGTGGTGCGCCTGACCCGGTTTTGCAGCCAGGGGCCGGCCATCCCCGCCATCTACACCAAGATGCAGGAAGTATTAGAAGCGACGCGCGCCAAGGTCGCCCAAAGTCTCAACGCCACGGCGGATGAGATTGTCCTGAGCGAGAATGCGACCATCGGCATCAATATCATCGCCAATGGCATCGACTGGCAGCCGGGCGACAATCTGATTCTTAGCACCCACGAACACCCCGGCAATCGCATCCCCTGGTACAATTTGATCAAGCGCGATGGGGTGCAGTTGCGCTTTCTCAACGTCTACGCCGATGATGAACGGATGTTGGACGAGTTGGAGCGGCTGATCGATAGCCGGACGCGGCTGCTCAGTCTAAGCCATGTCTCGCGACGCACCGGCCTGCGCTTCCCGGCCCAAGCTATCACCGCCTTGGCCCATCAGCATAATGTTCCCGTGCTGTGGGATGGGGCGCAGTCGTATGGCGCCATTCCGGTCGATGTCAAAGCGTTGGACTGCGACTTTTACACCTTTAGCGGCCACAAATATATCATGGCGCCCCAAGGCACCGGCGGCTGTTACATTCGTCGCGACCGCATTGAGTGGGTCAAGCCCAGTTGGATTGGCTCCCATTCGCAAAAAGATTTTGACCTGGTGGGCGGTCTTACCTTGCTCGATGAGGCCAAACGCTTTGAGTTCGGCACGCGCAACCTGGCCGACCAAGGCGGTTTTGGCAAAGCACTGGATCTCTGGCACGCGATTGGCTGGCCCCATGTCTTTGCCGCCATTGAGTCGTATACGGATCGCATGAAGGCGGCGATGTCGGCGCTACCGGGTGTCGTTCTTGAAACGCCGTTGCCCTACGCCAAGTCCGCCGGAATTGTGACGATTTCGGTGCCGGGTTTTACGTCGGCGGGACTCTATGCCAGCCTACTCGAACATGAGCGGATACTCGTCTCGCCGCTGGAACACGACACGTCGATGATCCGCATCTCGACCCATGTCTTTAACACGGATGAGGAAATTGAGCGGCTGGTCAGTGGAATCCGGCGTATACAAAAGAGCGGCTATTAGAAAACGGATTTTATACCATCAACTACAACTTAATCATAATTGGATGGCCGATGCTCACCCAGAAGCCGCCGTTGGCGGGGGGTGGCGCGGGCCAGGACCGCTTCGTCAAATTGAAAGCGGTTGAGATAGGGCGGAAACTTCTGGGTGATCATGCGCTGGGCATAATGCACCTGGAGCAGATAACGCACCTGTTGACTGCGATTTGCCGTACCGCGATGCCACACTTCCGAGCGGAAGATCACCACGTCGCCGGCTTTGCACAACACATTCTGTGGGCTAACCCCTTGGTAGCTAGTGTCACCATTGGGGGCGCGACCGGCCCGGTGGCTGCCAGGGATAAATTGTGTTGGCCCTAGTTCCTCGTAGAGATCATCCAAATAGTAATGAGCCGTTGTGATGTAGATCGGAATCTTCACGCCCGGATGGTTCATCACCTCCGGCGGCAGGGTGAGGGGTTGCCAGTCGGCGTGGAGGCGTTGATCGGGTCGGCCGGGACCGGTCAACCAGGCGGTCATGCCGATGATGTGACAATCGGGGCCATGCACCGCCTCGGCGATCTCGATCACACCGGGGCGGTCAACGTAGGGCAGAAAGAGCGGGTCGCGGTTAAAGACATTGTTGATGCTCTTGTTGAAAAAGCCACCAGCGGCGGGCAGCGTGTGGTGGTCATAACTGGCGGGAATCGCCTCCAGCCGATCCATTGCCGCCCGCAGTTCGGCCACCTCCGCGGCATTCAGAACGCCAGGTAAATAGGCATAGCCATCCTCTTCCATTGCCTTGACCTGGCTGGCGAGATCGGGATAAGCAAATAACGGCAGGGCAGTATGAAGCATTTTAGATCCTTCTAGCGTTGGTGAACAGTTGTCGGTGGTCAGTCGTCGGTCGTCCCCTGCTTATGGCGTTGCCGGCGTGAGCAGAAAATGACGGATCAGATCCTCCGGCAGTTCAAGGCCGATTCCTGGCGTGGTGGGGAAGCGCACAACGCCATTGACCACCGGGGCGGCTAGTTCTTGTAGGGCGTGGCGCAAGGGCGACCAGTAGACCTCGGCCGGTGCGCTCTCATAGATCGGCGTGATGGGTGAGTAGGCAGCCAGGTGGATGGTCGCCATACCCAACACCGCCGTTGACCAGTTGCCCGGACAGACCAAGACCCCACGCGGGCGCGCCATCTCCACAATCCGTTTAGCCTCGGTGATGCCGCCACAGGTGGTCATGTAAGGTTGGGCAACCTGAATGCCGCCATGCTCGATCATCTCCAAGAATTCCCAGCGGGTAGTGGTATGTTCGCCCATGGCAATCGGCACGGTTGTCTGACGGGTGAGGGTGGCGTAGGCGGCCACCGCATCAACCGGCAATGGCGTCTCAAAAAAGAAAAGGTCAAATTCGGCCAGTTGGTTGATCACCCGCACGGCGTGGCCCACATCATTCCAAAGGTAGCCCACATCGACACAGAGGAGGTCATCCTTGCCGATGGCGGCACGCGTGCGCCGGGTCAATTCCACAATCGTTGCATCGGGCTGGTTAAGCGGCTCGATCTTAAAGGCACGATAGCCCAACTCGCGCAGGGTAACGACCCGTTCCACCTGTTCACGCAACACACTGTCGCGATCCCAGCGGTCGGAGACAATGGTGCAATAGGGGGTTGCGCTGTGACGCTGTTCTTCGGTGATCACTTGATGATTGGAGCGGGTTGTCCCCCCCAAGAGTTCATAGACGGGGCGGCCTACGGCTTTGCCAAAGATGTCCCAGAGCGCAACGTCCACGGCGCCGATACAGATGATCGCCCAGCCGTGGCGGTTGCCGTGTAACATGCTGTTGTAGAGCTTCTGCCAGAGCCGTTCTGGGTGGATCGGATCTTCGCCGATCAACAGGCGGCCAAAGAAAGAATCTGGCCCATCCAGCACCGCCCGCGCCACCCCTGGCGGCACGGTGAAGATTTCGGAAAGACCGGTAATCCCTTCATCAGTCTGGATGCGCACAAAGGCCAGCGCGTCAATCCGCGCCATATCCACCGCATGATCCGGTTTGGGGTCGCCCAGGACAAAGACCGCAATGTTGGTAATTTTCACAGATCTACCTCACGACTATTGCCTAACTTGGAGAAGCCAGAAGCAAAAAGTTCACTTTGTTTACTGCTGTTTACCTTAACCAAAGGCCGCCATTAGGGTGCGGGTGCGCTGGTTCAACACGCCATAAAAGCCACGCGTTTCGGCATCAGGATGATCGCGCCAGAGGGTGGCGGGAATAGCCGAGTCGTTAGCCAGATAGGGGCGCTGACGATGACCGTAGTAAATCTGCACCGTTTTGCGGATGGCCTGGGTGGGCCGGGTGGTGGCTGTATGCAAGACCGACACGTTGAACAACGCACAAGTGCCGGCCGGGCCATGCAGATCATAGACGCCGCCCCTCGCCAATTGCTCCTGGCGATCTTTCAGGATGGGCTGGTCATAAGCTTCCGGTGAGATTGAGAAGCAATGGGTTTCCGCCGAGACATCGCTCAGGTAGACCATCAGTTGAATGTAGTCCATGCGCAGTGGATGTTCCAGCCAGTGCGGTTTGTCACGGTGCCAGCTTTGATGAAATTCACCGGTGTACGGCCCCATCCAACGCAACCCGATTTCGCCAAAGCAGGTGGGACCGCCCATGAGTTCCTCAATCGTCGGCATGATCTTGGGGTGGCGGATCAGTTCATCAAACTGGGGCGTCGTGATCAAGGCGTCATAGTTGGCCTGCTGGTGATGGCCGTAGGGGTGCCAGAAATAGGGATACTGTTTGCGATCTTGTTCAAAGAGATCATGAAAATAAGCCACTTCTGCTGCATCGAGCAGTTGACCCAGGTTCACAAAGCCATTTTGGACGAAAAAGTCGCGCTCTTGTTGATTCATAGGGTTCCTTGCTTCTATGCTCACAGTGTCGGGTCATATTGATGAATATCACGGTCGGGCATTTTGAGACCCAGCAGCCGTAAGCGCTGTTCAGAGGCGCCTTCAAGCGCCTGCCAGGGGAGGGTAGTTTCAGCTTCATAGCGTTTGAGCCACCAATAGCCAAAGTAGAGATAGATGCCGCGGCGCAGACCATCAGTGGTATTGCGCCCGCCCGTATGCCAGATGGCGCCATTGATAAAGACAGCGTCACCGGGTGCGGCGTAGACCGGCACTTCGCCCGGCAGCGGTTGTTTGATCTTGTCGGCGGGCGGCAGTTCCTCGCCCCGGTGGGTGCCGGGGATGACACGGGTCGGGCCACGGGCGTCGCTCATCTGGTTAAGCATGATAATGGTGTTGATGGTCAGCGGTCGCTCGCCGGGGAAGACAAAATCGCGGTGCCAGGCCCGTTCGGGGAAAGTGCTGCCCGGCCCCTGGCGCAGGAGATCATACTGGAGCAGTTGCACCTGATGCCCAAAGATCGCCTGTTGGCGCGCCAGGATCGGCGGGTGTTCGATGAGGTCGATAAAGGCTTGGTATTTGAGCAGCCGGTGTTGATTGACCTTGGGCTTTTCCAATTCCCAGACGCGGTCAAATTCATCTTGAATCAAGGCCAGATGGCTGCCGGTCAGCACACCGGGGACATGCAAGTAACCGTATTCAAGAAAAAAACGCTTTTCCGCCGGTGTGATCATGCCGTTGCTCCTCATGTGATCGGTACGTTAGCAATTGGGTGATATTGGGTGATTGGACAACTGGGCAGATTTACTATAAATGATGGATCGCACGCTCGTCAAATTGGCAAAAATTGTGACCAGTGTTTGAATGTTACCTATCGTTCTTTGTGAATTGAACGTGAAAAGACAAGGAAGAGAAAGACTATGCGCATCGCCATCGGCGGGATCTCTAACGAAAACAGCAACTTCTCCCCGATTCCCAACCGCGTGTCTGATTTTACCGTGTTGACCGATGAGGCGCTCCTGACTTCGTCTCGCTATCCCTTTCTGGGGCAGTTTAGCGACGTGAACTTTGTGCCGACCCTCTTTGCCAGTTCCCTGCCCGGCGGTCCGATTGAAGCAGAACTTTATCAGCAATTCAAAACGGGGATTCTCACCCGCTTACAAGCCGCCTTGCCGCTCGATGGCGTCTATCTTGACCTGCATGGCGCCATGTTGGTCGAAGGCATGGAAGATGCTGAGGCCGACTTGGCAACAGCGGTGCGCCAGGTTGTCGGGTCGGCAGCATTCATTGCGGCGAGCATGGATTTGCACGGCAACATCTCCCACGCCTACGTCGCCCAGATCGATCTGATCACTGCCTATCGCACCGCGCCCCATCGCGATACACTGGAGACGCGGCAGCGGGCTTGTGAACTGCTGGTGCAATCATTGCAGACCGGCGTGCGGCCACAGATTGCACTCACCCCGATCCCAGTCCTGCTGGCGGGTGAGCATACCCGCACCGACATGGAGCCGGGCGCCACGGTATGGACCTCGCTGCCGGCGATTGATCATGTGCCGGGGGTGCTTCATGCGGCGCTCTTTGTCGGCTTTGCCTGGGTTGATGAAGCGCGCGCTCATGCGGCGGCGGTGGTCTCCGGCACCGATGCTGGGGTGATTCGAGAGGAAGCCGATAAGCTGGCGCTGGCCTACTGGAACGCCCGCCATCAGTTTGGTTTCGGCGATACGCCCAGCGGCACGATTGACGAGTGTATTGTGGCGGCGTTGGCCGCCCCCGAATCCCCGGTCTTTATTAGTGACAGCGGCGATAATGTGACGGCCGGCGCTGTCGGTGATATTCCCCTTTTTCTGGAACGGCTATTGGCGCACAAAGTCCCCAGCGCCGTGGTGGCGTTGTGTGATGCCGAAGCAGTGACTTTATGTCAACTGGCTGGCGTGGGCGCCGTGGTAGCAACGACGTTGGGCGGAAAACTGGATACGTTTCATGGTCGGCCCTTGCTGGTGCAGGGAACGGTGGTCAATCTGGTTGCCGATGATGGCGACGGCGCTCAGGCGGTCTTACGGGTGGACAATGTGACGGTGATTGTCACCAGCCAACGGCGCGGCTTTACCACGGTGGCAAATTTCACCGAAGTCGGCGTCGATCCGCTTGCGCACAAAATTGTGGTGGTCAAACTGGGCTATCTTTTCCCCGATCTGATCCGGGTGGCGCCCAAAGCGTTGCTGGCGCTCAGCCCTGGCGCGTCGGATTTAGATCTGGCGCGGCTGCCCTACCGGCGGATTCAACGCCCTATGTTTCCAGTGGATCAGGATTTTACCTGGGCGCCGGGGGCGTGAGTATCACCGCGAATCCTGGGATTTGCGAATCTTTTGCCGGCGCCAGGATACTATGGGGATTAAACAAATTACAATTGAAGAGAAGGAATGATAGTGATGAACGCAGAAGCTTTACGGGCGATGCAAGCCCCACTGAAGGACAAATATCGCACTGAACCGGAGGCCGCCTTGATTACGCTCAAGGCGCAAGGGAAGATTGGGGAAGGCATTACGTGCAAGGTCGAAACCGGTCGCGCCGTGGCGGAAGCGGGGCTGCACCCGGCGACTGGCGGCGATGGCTTGTCGCTCTGTTCCGGCGACATGTTGTTGGAAGCATTGGTGGCTTGCGCCGGCGTGACCTTGAATGCCGTCGCCACTGCCATCGGCGTCACCCTGCGCGATGCCACGATCCGCGCCGAAGGCGATCTCGACTTTCGCGGTACATTAGGGGTCGCCAGAGAAGCGCCAGTTGGTTTTCAGGCCATCCGTCTCCACTTTGATCTGGATACCGACGCCACCGCTGATCAACTGGCCTCGCTCATGAAATTGACCGAGCGCTATTGCGTGGTTTACCAAACCCTGCGCCAGCCCGCAGCAATCACGGTCACGCAGAACAGCTAGGCGTAGGTTCACAGAGAACACGAAGAACGCACAGAGATACACAGAGATTGCTGATAGATTGTTTTCTATTCTCTGCGTATCTCTGTGTCACCCTCTGCGCTCTCTGCGTTACGATTTGTCACAATGGCGTACCCCAGGCGAAATCGGGGAAAATGTCGGGATCGCCGCTGGGTTGGATGACCATCATCTTTTCGCATTTGCCAGTGGCTTCTGCGCTGTAACAGCCAGTTTCGATACAGACGACCATGCCGGCTGCTAGAATTGTTTCATCTGTCGGCACAAACCAAGGCGCCTCGTTGACAGTGGTTCCAATGCCATGCCCAGCATAGTGGCCCAACTTCAACCCATACTTGTCGTAGGCATCGCTGGCGGCGGTAAAGACATCACAGGCGCGGTTGCCCGGACGTGCTTTGCTGACACCGGCATAGAACGATTCGCGGGCCGCGCGGGCGTACTTCTTTTGAATTTCTGTCGGTTCGGCGCCGATGATCATGGTGTTCGCCATATCAGCCCAGTAGCCCTTGAGGCGGGGACTAATGTCTAATTCAGCCACATCGCCCGGTTTTGTTGTGTAATGAATGGGGCCGCCAGGCGAGACGCTCTTGTTGCGCGGGCCGCAGACCACTTCGCCGGCAATGTAGAGTTTGTCGCCAACATGCTCGTGCATAGCTTTGGTGATGGCGGCCCACAATTCAAATTCGCTCAGACCGGCTTGACGGGTTAGGCGCATCAATTCCTTGTGGGCAAGGTTGACGGCCGCCGCCGTTTGTTTGAGCAAGGCCACTTCGCGTGCGCTTTTGACCATGCGCGCCCGTGCGACGGCGTCATCCGCTGGGAGCAATTCAGCGTTGGGCAGCTCCTCACGAAGCACCTGAAGGGCGACCAGGGGCAGCGTACGTTCTTCGACGGCCAGCTTAATTTTACCCGTTCCCAAGTTGGCCTGGCGGAGCGCTTGCCGTAGCGCCGCGACAAAATTATCCCGGCGCACCTGTTTGTCAAAGGGAGCAAAGACTTCCAAAATGCCAAAACCGAGTACGTCGTCAAAATCGCTCTGTTGGCGTGCAGCGGCGGCATAGTAGCGGTTGGCGACCAGTAAACTGGTGGTCTCTTGCACGCCAAAGAGCGCCAACACCGGGCCATAGTTCAGATGCGCCAGCGGTCCAAACTCAATCGGCACTTCGTAATGGCTAACATAGGTGACATTTTCGGCAGAACTCAAGAGCGCCCAATCGGCGCCCAGTTGGCTCAATTCGGCGCGGGTGCGCGCCAATTCCAGGTTGCTCATGGGTGGTCTCTCTTTTTGTTGTGATCAAAGCGCCAGGGACGGCCCAAAGCGCGTTTGACATCCTGTTGCAATTGGTATACCATATACCAAGTCACAAAATTTTCAAAATGCCATAGCTAGCGCCCTGTGTTGATCCCATTTTACTGGATTTGCGACGGTTCGGCCAACCCGCTTGAACGGTCGCCTTTGTGCCTGCCGGCTCTTTTTTGCAATGCAAGTGATTATGGATTTCGGAGAACTGACACCTGTCGAACAGCGTACCTTGGGCGATGAAGCCGCCGACCGCTTGCGCGCTGCCATTCGCAACGGCGTTCTCAAGCCCGGGACCCGCTTGATTGAGCGTGAATTGGCCGAACGCTTGGGCATGAGCCGCATTCCGATTCGTGAGGCGATCCAACGGCTGGTCGATGAGGGGTTGGCGCGCAAGTTACCCCATCGCGGCGCGCAAGTATATATCCCGACGCGTGATGAGATTGAAGAGATCTCCTCCCTACGCGTGGTCTTGGAACGTTTTGTCGCCGAGCGGGTGATTCAACGCTGGCAGCCACGTTATGAAGGCGAGTTGCGCCAAATTGTGCAGGCCATGCGCCAGGCCGCCGAGCGCCAGGATCGCCAGGAGGTCTACGCCCAGGATTATCACTTTCATCTGACGCTGTGGCAGATTGCCCAGCATAGTATGATGCTTGAAGTGCTTTCGACGCTGCGCGCTCGCATTAGCCGCTTTTTGTACGAGGCGAATGGTGCTTTGACCATGGCTGAGTTGGGCATGCACATCGACGGTCATGATGATCTAATCGAGGTGTTGCGCAGCGGTAACGTAGTCCAGGCGCAGGATGTTTTTATGAACCATGTGCTGGGCGCCAAAGAACGAATTTTATTGTATTGCAATTTGCCCTGAACTAGCTTACCTTTGGTAGTAAGATAGCAAAGTGCAACGAAGCCTTTTTTTTGCTATTCGGCTATCCTACGATTGGTTTATGTGATAAGTAAGGGTGTTCGAATAGATTGAGCTTTAGCCCTAACCTTCTCTTTGTGTTGCTCCCATTCCATCAACGTCGATACCAGAAAAGGGGCTACGATGAGATTATTCAACGCAATACCGAGTACAATGCCAGCCGATATGGCAAAGCTGCGGGCCTGGCAAAATCAAACCTTTGCCAATGCAGCGACCCTCCCCCTTTCCTTTATCTTTGACGAAAAACCCATCACCGGCATCCCAGCCGCCTGGCACCCCATTGTCCAACGCCGGCAGATTGATGCCAACCTCACCGAAACGGTCTTCACCGGGCAGGACCCGGCGACTGGCTTGCAGATCCGCGTCGAATGTTTGGAATACCATGACTACCCGGTGGTCGAATGGGTGGCCTGGTTGACCAACCATGGCCAGACGCCGACGCCCATCGTGCGCGACCTCCGGGCGTTGGATGGCACAGTACCGGGCGCGTCACCCGTTTTGTGGCATTGCAACGGTGATTTCTACAGTGAAGAAGGGTATACACCCACCGAATCGCCCTTGGCTGCCGGGGCTACCCTTACCTTTGCGCCGAATGGCGGACGTCCGTGTGACGGCGCCTTTCCCTACTATCGCTTACACTTTGCCGATGGCGGTCTCACCCTGGCCATTGGTTGGCCGGCGCAATGGTCGGCCACTTTTCGCGGGTTGGCCGACGGCGTTCAGATCAGCGCCGGTCAAGAACAGGTCAACTTGCGCTTGCTGCCCGGTGAAAGCATCCGCACGCCCCGGATGACCTTGCTCTTTTGGGCGGGTGACAGCACGCGAGCCGTGAACCTGTGGCGACGTTGGTATTTAGCCCACCTCTTACCGCGCCCCAATGGTCAGCCCTTACAACCTTTAGTGGCGGCGGCAGGCACCGACGAGGGCGAAGAGTTTACGGCGGCCACCGAGGAAAACCAACGCCGCTTTATGGACAAGTTCAAAGCAATGGGCATCGACTTTGATGTTTGGTGGATCGATGCCGGTTGGTATCCTTGCTACAACGCCAAACAGGAGCGGCGCTGGCCGATCACCGGCACTTGGCAGCCAGACCCCGAACGCTTTCCCAATGGGCTGAAACCGATCGCCGACCATGCTAATGGGGCGGGGGCGGCGCTGTTGCTCTGGTTTGAACCGGAGCGGGTGCGACCGGGGACGCAACTGGATCGGGAACACCCGGAATGGTTACTCAGGATTGCCGAGAGTGAGAACGCGCTGTTGAACTTAGGCAACCCGGCGTGCCGACAGTGGTTGACTGACCACCTATGCACCTTGATCCAAAGAAGCGGTATCACCATTTACCGGCAGGATTACAACTTCCCGCCACTACCACACTGGCGCAAGAATGAAGCCGCGGATCGCCAGGGTATCAACGAAAATCTGCATGTCCAGGGCTACCTCCAATTTTGGGATGATCTGCTGACGCGTAATCCGGGCCTCTGGATCGATTCCTGCGCCAGCGGTGGACGGCGCAATGATCTGGAGACCATGCGCCGGTCGGTGCCGCTCCATTATACGGACTACGGCTATGGCAATCATCCGGTCAAGCTGGCCTTTCACCGCGCCTTATATGAGTGGATACCCTACTTTAAAGAGTTTACCCTCTCTTGGGATCTCAGCGGTACGGGGCGCTTCGACCACCAGATTGATAGCTACGCCTATCACTGTGCTCTGGCGCCAATGCTCTTTACTACCCTAGATATTCGCCGCGATGACTATGACTACGCCCTGGCCCGCCAACTGATTGCGCTGTGGCGGCGCGCGGCGGCTTTTATTCTCTATGGCGATTACTATCCCCATACCCCCTTTCACCGGAGCGCACAAGCATGGGTGGCCTGGCAATTTGACCGCCCGACGACGCAGGATGGTCTGCTGCAAGCCATCCGTTTACCGGACGCGCCGCAGGAAAGCTTCACCCTTCAGATGCAGGCGCTCGACCCCGCTGCCACCTACCGCTTTGAAAACGGCGAAACAGGTGAGAGCCGGGAATTATCAGGGGCAGATTTGCAGCGTGAAGGCTTTACCGTGACGTTGCCGGCGCGCACGGGGGCCATCTGGTTCTATCGCAGGTTGGATAGATAAGTTCGTTCACCCTATTTTGGGTCAACTGGAAAACAAGTGGTTGACAATACCATCTTCCGGGAAGGTCGGTTCTCTTGACAAGGTCGACTGGTCAAACCTTCCCGGAAGATAGTTGTTCAGTCCCTGAGTTTCGGTTAGCCCCTATTTTGTTTGGTTCAAGGAGGAGCTGATGAGTAGCACTGGATTGAGTCGCCGCACATTCTTACAGTTCACCGCTGGCGCCATGGGGGTGGGCATTTTGAGCGCCTGTATGCCGGCCGCACCGGCCCAACCCGCGGCCCAAGAAGCCGCCGGGAGCAACGCCGCTGCGGCGCCAGAGGCGCAAGAGGGGATCTTCTGGGGCTTGCAATACGATCCCCATGTCGAGACCTATAAACGGTTGGCCGATCTCTACAAAGAGAAGAGCGGCATGACCCTCACTGTCGAGCCGCAAGCCTGGCCCTTGGAGACGAAGTTGATCGCTGCGCTCTCTGCCGGCACCCAGCCGGATGTCCTCTGTATCATGGGCAAGGTGATGATCCCGCTGCATATCCAAAAAGCG
Organism: Caldilineaceae bacterium; assembly: GCA_026645575.1. The sequence continues at coordinate 133,856 of JAPKMW010000007.1, read as the reverse complement.
GTGTTGCCGCTCAAGGATCTGGTCTATAACGCCTTGGGCGTCGATCCCGACAAGGAATTTTTCCCCGAACCGATCCAAGCTTATTCGTGGCAGGGGGATATTTACGGCGTGCCGGTCGAATCCAACCAGGCTGGCAGCATGGTCAATGTGCCGGTCGATGATGTCAACGCCGCCGGCTTAGCCGACCAATACCCGCCGACCAACGGCCAACCCTGGTTCGAGAGCTATGAGGCGATGTGGGAACTGGCCAAGGCGCTGCAAGTGGAAAAAGATGGCAAGGTGGAGCGCTGGGGCTTGAGCAGCAAGGGCTGGGATAATCACAGCTATCTGGGCATTGTGCGCAGCCTGCTGGCGAAAGATGGCACAGACTGGTGGGATCAGAATGGCGCGAAGTTCAACCTTGACAGCGAGGCGGGCGTCAAAGCCATGGAACTCTTTGCCGAAACGCCGGTGAAGATGGGCATTGAAACCGAACTCGACCAGACCCAAATCGATGCCGCCCTGGCCGGCAAAGTTGCCATCTCGCGCGGCAATGGCACACCGACGGTGCAGGGTCGCGACCTGGGCTATAACTTCAAATTGTGCGGCGCCCCGCCGCCCATCCCCGGTGAGAAGCCGCTCTATGTTGGCGAAGCGGGTTGGGGCTTTGCCGCGCCCAAAACGGCCAAGAATCAGGAGATTGCCGTCGGTTTCCTGCAAATGATGTGTACGTTGGACGGTCAGCGCGAATATGCCAAGATCTACAGCGGTCTCCTAGCCCCAGCCTGGAAGGGGTTGGTAGGCAACTTCGACCACTATGTCGATTCCAGCGAGGATAGCCCCAACGTCGGCGGCGCCAAGATCATGCAAGAAGTGCTTTCACCGCAAACCACTTATTATGGCGAAGCCTTTGGCTATCCCCAGGAAGTGGACGGCATCGGCGGCGAAATCTGTTCGCTGGTGCGCCAGGGTAAGCTCACGGCGGCTGAAGGCGCCAAGCAATACCAGGAACGGTGCGAAGCGCAGTACAAGCAATTCTTGGAGGATGTCAAGAAGGTCGGGTAAGGCGTCATAATTCATGGAGGATAATTAATCATTAATTGTTCTCCATTCATGAACTTAAGAGTAGAGAACAATGCAACTAACAGCAGCACAACTCAATCATTTCAACACCTTTGGCTATCTCGCCATTCCCCAACTTTTCTCGGCGGATGAGATCGCCCGCATTACCGAGGGCTTTGAGTGGTCAATCCAGAATCGGGGGGGCGGCAAGCAGCATGACGGCAGCAAACGCACCATGTTTGGCGGCCCGATTGAACATACGCCGGAAATGTGCGCCATTCTTGATCACCCCGGCATTCTGGGCTTAATCGGCGGCGTGATTGGCGAAGATTTCAACTATTGCAGTGGCGATGGCAACTATTACACCGGCAACACCCGCTGGCATCCTGACGGCAACTGGGGTCAACTCTTTGCCGTCAAAGTAGCCTTTTACCTCGATCCCCTGACCCGCGACACCGGCTGTCTGCGGGTGATCCCCGGTAGCCAGCATCCCGATCATTATATTCGGCGCGAGAAGATCAACGTCAACAATTCCGAAGAACTTTTTGGCGTACCCCCTAGCGAATTTCCCGGCAATGTGGCGCTGGAAACCCAACCCGGCGACATTGTCATCTTCAACCATGATCTCTACCACGCCGCTTATGGGGGTCACGAACGACGGCGGATGTTTACCATGAACTGTACGCGCCGGGCCAAGAACCCCGAAGACCTGGCTACCGCGCACAAATATTTGAGCATTCATTCGGCCGGCGGCGGCAATTTGGATACCGGCGCCGGCATGTTTTTCCCGACGATGATCGACACCGCCGACGAAAAACGCATGGTCCATCTGGAACAACCCATCGCCATCCACGACGAGCTTTTCCCCCAATTTGCCCGCCGGCGCTGAGGTTGCTCTATCATTTACCCTATTCTGTTCATTGGAAGGAGCGAACTATGAATGGCAATGGCTTAAGCCGACGCAGTTTTCTGAAGTACACCGCTGGGGTGGTGGGCATGAGTACGCTGGCGGCCTGTATGCCGGCTGCACCGGCGCAACCCGCCGCACAACAAGAGGCTGCGAGTGGTGGCGCCGCCGCGCCGGCGCCGGAGAGTCAAGCAGGCGTCCTCTGGGGTTTGCAATATGACCCCCACGTCGAGACCTATAAACGGTTGGCCGATATGTACAAGGAGCAAAGTGGCGTGACCCTGGCCGTCGAGCCGCAAGCGTGGCCGTTGGAGACGAAGTTGATTGCCGCCCTCTCCGCTGGTACCCAACCAGATGTCATCTGCATCATGGGCAAAGTCTTGATCCCGCTGCACATTCAAAAGGCGCTCATGCCCTTGAAAGAGAGCGTCTACGATGCGCAGGGTGTCGATCCAGCTAACGATTTCATTGGCGACGGCATTGGCGCCTACACTTGGGAAGGCGAACTTTACGGCGTGCCAACCGAAGTGAACGGCGTCGGTCATGTGGTGAATGTGCCGGTGGATGATGTCGAAGCGGCTGGTCTCTCCGCCCAATATCCGCCAACCAACAACGAACCCTTTTTTGAGAGCTACGAATCGATGTGGGAGCTGGCCAAGGCATTGCAAGTGGAAAAAGATGGCAAGGTCGAGCGCTGGGGCTTGAGCAGCAAGGGTTGGGACAATCAAAGCTACCTGGGCATTCTGCGCACCCTGCTTGCGAAAGATGGCACGGATTGGTGGGACAACAACGCCAAGCAATTCAATATCAACAGTGAAGCTGGCGTCAAAGCAATGGAACTCTTTGCCGAAACCCCGGTCAAGATGGGCATCGAAACCGAGTTGGATCAGACGCAGATCGATGCAGCGCTGGCCGGCAAGGTGGCGCTGGCGCGCGGCAATGGCACCCCGGCGGTGCAAGGCCGCGAGTTGGGGTACAACTTCTTCCTAACTGGCGTACCCAAGATCAATGGCGCCGATGCGCCGCTCTTGGTTGGTGAAGCGGGCTGGGGCTTTGCTGCACCCAAGAATTCCACCCATCCCGACATTTCCCAAGGCTTCCTGCGCATGATGTGTACCGAGGAAGGCCAGCGCGGCTACTCTGCCATCTATGGCGGGATCATCCCAGCCTGGAAGGGGCTGGTCGGCACCTTTGATTTCTTTGCCGATCCCAGCGAGGATAGCCCGAATGTCAAAGCGGCCAAACTGGTGCAAGAGTATCTGCTGCCACAGACCCAGTATTATGGCGAAGGCTTTGGCTTCCCGGCGGAAGTTGATGGCATTGGCGGCGAAATCTGCTCGCTGGTGCGCCAGGGTCAACTCACGGCAGCAGAGGCGGTCGCCCAATACCAGGAGCGCGCCGAAGCCCAATACAATCAATATTTGGAAGATGTGAAGAAGGTGACTGGCTAAGCGAATTAACAATTGATAATTGTCAATTGACAATTATCAATTGTTAACGGGCAAATGGAGGAGAGCGTTATGACACAAGGAGCAACTGTACTAGGGGGCGCCCAGCGATTGCCAACTAAACGTAGCCGGGGGCCGGTTTATGCGTTACGCCAAACCCTACGTAAACCCCAATTCTGGTTTGGGGTCAGCATTATTGTCCCCACCTTGGTCTGGTATTGGTTCTTTGCCTACCAGCCGATTATTTTGGCCTTTCGTCTGGCCGTGGTTAAGTATCAGATGTTGGATCCGGCCAGTAGCCCCTTTGTCGGGCTGGATAATTTCCGCCAACTCTTTGCCAATCCGCTCTTCTTAATCTCGGTGCGCAATACGATCGCCTGGGCAATCTTCTCCTTTGTGGGCATGTTGCCAATCAGCCTTGGCATTTCGCTCTGTTTGGTGAATGTGCGGCGTGGGCGCAATCTCTATCAGGGGCTGTTGTTTCTGCCGGTGGTGATTTCGTTGGTCGCCATTGCCTTGCTCTTCCGCATGTTGATGGACCCGGAAGTGGGCCAGTTCAACCGCATCCTGGAAGGCATCGGCCTCCCCCCCTTTGATTGGCTTTCCAGTTCCGACACTGCGCTACCAACGGCCGTCGGCATTAGCATTTGGAAGGGGCTAGGTTTCTATGTAGTCATTTTGACCGCCGGCATGTTGAACATTCCCCAGGAGATCCATGACGCCGCAACGGTTGATGGGGTCGGCGCCTGGCAACGCTTTCGCTTTATGACCCTGCCGCTGCTGTCGCATACGCTGGCGCTGGTCATGGTCATCCTGGCCATTGGCGCGCTGCAAGAGTTTACCGGCGTCTTTGTCCTCACCAATGGCGGGCCGGGCAACGCCACCTACATGTACAATCTGCTGATCTATCAGGAGGCGTTCCAGGACATTCGCTTTGGGACAGCTACGGCCGCAGCGCTGTTGCAATTTGTGTTTATTATCATCATTACGATTTTGCAATTGCGGCTGATTCGGCCGTCGTGGTCGTATTAGAGTATTACGAGTTCCGAACACAGCGTAACTCGTAATTCGGAACTCGTAATTAGAAAGGGTTCACCTTATGCAAGCCACCCAACGTCTTTCCCGACCAGCGCGCCCCTGGCTGCCCCAGGCTTTTGTCGGTCAGCTTGTTGCGCATGTGATCTTACTCTTCATGTCGGTGCTGGCGGTTTTCCCCTTTATCTGGATGGTCTTTGCGTCGTTCAAGACCTTTAAGGATCTGGTTAGCTCGACCCAAATGCTGCCCGAAGTTTGGACGTTGAACAACTACATTGAGATCGCCAGCCGGATCAACTTTCCGGTCGCCTTTCTCAATAGCATTATTGCCGCCACGTCGGTGACGGTCTTTACCCTGTTCACCTCGGCGGCGCTGGGCTATATCTTTGCCAAGTACCGCTTTTGGGGCAAGGAAAAACTCTTCTTGCTGCTGCTCTCGACGATGATGGTGCCCTTTGCCGTGGTGTTGGTGCCGCTTTATCTCACCGTGACCGGCTTTGGGCTGGCGAACAGTTTGGGCGGGATTATCATCACCGGGCTATGGTCCTCCTTTGGCATGTTTATGTTACGCCAGTTTATGGAGAGCATCCCCTTTGAGTTGATCGACGCTGCCCGGATCGACGGTGCGTCCGAATGGCGCATCTTTGGACAGATTGTGTTACCGCTGTCGGGAGCGCCGCTGGCAGCGTTGGCGGTCTTTGCGTTTTTGGGCAATTGGGATAGCTATCTCTGGCCGCTGGTGGTTCTCAGCAGCCCGGAAAAACAGACGCTGCCGCTGGTGCTGGCCGGTCTGCGTAACCTCTGGTGGACGCGCTATGAGATGTGGTCCGCCGGTTCCATGCTGACGGTAGTGCCGGTGATGTTGATTTATAGTTTAGCGTCAAAATATTTTATTCGCGGCATCGCCATGACGGGGTTGAAGGCGTAACAGATCTACATCTGTGTTAACCTTACTTGGTGGGGTTTGCTTAGGGTAGGGTAAACCAAGTTTGGGGCTAAGTCAAAAATATCAAACTTCAATCGAGTAGGTAGGTATGCAACTCACTCAAGCACAAATCAACTTTTTCCACACCTTCGGCTACCTCGCCATTCCCCAACTCTTCTCACCGGCAGAGGTCGCTGAAATCACGGAAGGCTTTGAATGGTCGATCCAAAACCGGGGCGGCGGCCAGAATCATGACGGCAGCAAGCGCACCATGTTTGGCGGGCCGATTGAACATACGCCGGCCATGTGCGCTATCCTTGACCATCCCGGCATTCTCGGCTTGATCAGCGGCGTTATCGGCGAGGATTTCAACTATTGCGGCGGCGACGGCAACTATTACAGCGGCGACACCCGTTGGCATCCCGACGGCAACTGGGGTCAACTCTTTGCCGTCAAGGTCGCTTTTTATCTCGACCCGCTAACGCGCGACACAGGTTGTCTACGGGTGATTCCCGGCAGTCAGCGGCCCGATCACTACATCCGCCAGGAGAAGATCAATGTCAACCAGAGCCTGGAACTCTATGGCGTGTCACCCAGCGAGTTTCCCGGCAATGTGGCGCTGGAAACCCAACCGGGCGATGTGCTGATCTTCAACCATGACCTCTATCATGCGGCCTTTGGCGGCAGCCAGCGCCGGCGCATGTTCACCATGAACTGCACTCGCCACGCCGCGACGCCGGAGGATCTCGCCCTGGCCTATAAATATTTGAGCATCCATTCCGCCGGTGGCTACAACGTCGATACGGGGGCGGGCATGTATTTCCCGACCATGATCGACACCGCCAGCGCCAGCCGCATGGCCCACCTGACGCAACCCATCGCCATCCACGACGAGTTGTTCCCGCAATTCGCCCGAAAGCGGTAAGCCTCCGCTCGTAGCCGGTCCGTGACCGGCGTTTTGGAACGCCGGTCACGGACCGGCTACGAGCGGAAAACGCTACTCAACCACCTGAACAGTGGCGTATTCGGCAATGCTGTTGTCGAGAATGTCGCTGACGATGATGCCAAGCGAGTATTCGCCAGGGTAACTCTCATAGGCAGTGACGGTAAAGGGTTTGCCTTGGAAGGTCAGGGTATCGCCTTCCTGTTCGGTGATGACCCAGTCGCCGGCGGCGTCTTCCTCATACCACTGTTCCAGAATGGTGAAGGTGTCGCCTTTGCGGGGGCGGATCTCCCGCAACGCGCCCGTACCGTCAGCGCCGGCATAGCCAAAGACGTTTTTGTATTCGAGGTTGCCGTCAAAGCTCATAAAGGCGTACCGTGATTGCCCGCTGCCGGCAAAGGTGTAGAGGCCGCGCACGGTGTATTCGGTATCCGCATCGCCTTGGCCGTAGACCGATGGTTCAAAGAGGGCGAAGGCTTCGGTTTCGCCGTCACTCAACGTGTAGACGGTTGGCGACCATTCGTAGATAAAATCGTCCAAGTCGAACTCGGTCCAAACCGGGTAGTAGACGCCGTCCAGTTCTTCACTCTCTTCGCTGGCAATGAAGTCCATATCTTCCAGAACATAGACATTATTTTCTTCATCCCACCGGCTCACTTCAATGTAAATATAGCCTACGTTGGCGCCTTGGATTTGCGTTGCCAAGAGGAGCGTCTCGCTGGCGGTGATCTCGTCAACGCTCACCTCTAGCGGCGTCATGGCAAGGTCGGTGTCAACGCCGGGGGTGGTGGGTTGCTCTTCTTCAACCAATAGAGGCGCAGCGTAGTCATTCAGGTCAGCCTGTGGACCCGCTTTGGGGTCGAGCAAATCAAGCGCGACAGCATCAGGATCGACATCGCGGTTGATGTAGTGAAAAGCGAGAAAATCATCCCAGAGCGACGCGCCGGCAAAGCGGCTGGCATAGGCGGTATAAGATAGCTCACTCTCCGCCAGTCCCACGGCGACCAGCAGATCGGGCGTGGGGAAAAAGATGGAGAACCCGCTGGCGCCTGGCCGCGCTGGCCCGCTCATTTCGGCAAGGATGGCGGCTTTGTAAGCGCTCTGCAATCTTTTGTGGGCGGCGGTCAAATCAGGATCGGCAGCAAACTTTGTCACCAGCGCGGCGAAGTGACCCAAATCCAGAAAGGGCGAAGGTTCTTCCTCGGCAAAGACGGTTTCAAAGGATTGGGCATAGGTGCGCGCTTTGGCAATGGCAACGGGATCGATAGCTGTCAATGTAAAGGCAAATTCGTTGAGCGCATCCATGAGCGGGGCAAATTTCATCAGGTTGATGGCGGTTAAGGTTACATCCTGGCTCATGACCGTGCCCAGGGCTTTGGCAGTGAGACCAGCATCGGCGCCGGTCTCTTCTAAAAAGGTCTGACGTGCTGCTGCATCGACAATGCGAATGTCATTGACAATGTAGCTTTTGACAATGCTCTTGGCTAACTCGGCGCCCGATTGCCGCGGGTTTTTCGCTAATGCACCAAGAAAGGTGGCATAGGCCCAGCCCAACGCCGGTTCGACCTCCTGGGAAGCAACGGCATAACGCGCATAGGGGGCAATGCCAGCCAACGCTTCGACCTCGCTCATCAGACAGGCGTCAAAGCCAAGCAACTCGAAATTCGCCACTTTGGTGCGCTGCAAAATGGTGGCCAGCGCCTGGTCGATCTCGTTGATGGTAAAAGAACTGCCTTCCTTTGGCGCATCATCATTCCAGCCGCCAACCCAGCCCGCGCCGTGGTCAGAGAGGATAAGGGCATATTTGCGCGCCGGGTAGGTGGTCATGGCCCAGACGGCAAAATCGACCAGCGCTTTGGGCGAGCCGCTGTCTACTTCGCCCAAGTCTTTGATTTCTTGCGATGCAATGGTGTCTAAATCATCGTCTTTTGTCACCAGAAAGCGTTTGGTGGAAGTCCAGTCGCCATCCCCGTCAAATTCGCCATCGTAGCGATCCAGTTGGGAGACAATGGTCACGGCGTCACTGGAACCAACCAACTCGGCCTCGTTGAGATCCAGAAAGATGTCCTTTTCCAGAATCGGATCGTCGGCATTCTGGTAGAGCATAACCAGCCATTCGCGTTCGGTGGCGGCGGGTGGGGTGGCGTGGGCTGACACGGTTGGCAAAAGGCTGAGAATGATCGCTACCAGGAAAAAGAACCGTCGTGGTTGGGATTTCATCCCACTTGCTAATTGCATGTGTACACTCCGAAATCGCATATTTTCCTTACTATAAAGAAAACTTAGAGTATTATCTTAATACAGCCAGCAGCTTTTAGAAAATCAAACGGCAACGATCCAAAGGTCAGAAGGGTTGTTTTTCCCTTCCGGTATTCACTGGTATAATCAGGAGAGATCTGGGTCTTTCGGAATCCAGCGTGTTGACCAGCAAATCTTCCGGGAAGGTTGGTCTTGTTGACAGGATCGTCCGGTCAAACCTTCCCGGAAGATGGTTGCCAAGCCCCTGGGTTTCCGCTGAACCAAAATCTTGCCTAATCTTCCAGATCGCTCAACTTCCGTTCTAGGAAACCACAAGGGGATCTCATGACCAATCAAAGCGACAACGATGCGCGCCGGGCCTATTGGGCCGCGCAGATGGATGAAGCCCACGCCTTTATGTTGCAAATTCGTCAATACCCGGTGGCCGAGTGCGGCGAACCACTCGTTTCAATGGTGGATGCCGTGCGGGGGACCGGCATTGAGGTCAGCTTTTCGGATCGACCCCATGTGCAGGGCTTGCCGCGCCTCTACTGGCTGCGCGCCGGTTTGATCGAAAGCTTTCTGGCCTGTGCGCGGGCGATGAATGAACGAGGCTGGCTCCTCAAGGTGGAGGACGCCTTACGCACCATGACCATGCAAAAGTTCCTGGCCCGTGCCCCCTACACCTTTGATGTGGTAGTGGCGCGCTTGCTCTGGGAAGGCAATGGGACGCTGCCGCCGGTTGATCTGGTGATGCGACGGATTGGCGCCCTGGTGGCCGCCGCGCCCAAGGTCGGCACCCACCTGTCCGGCAGCGCCATTGACATTTCGGTGCTGGATCGCGCCACTGGGCAAGAAGTGGATCGCGGTCGCCCCTACCTGGAAATGTCCGAACTGACGCCGATGAATTCCCCCTTTGTCTCCGCGGAGGCGCAGGCCAATCGCCAAGCGATCACCGCGCTGATGGCGCAATATGGTTTTGTCACCTACCCCTGGGAATTTTGGCATTACAACCAGGGCGACGCCTACGACCACTACCTCAACCGCACCGGCCAACCGGCGCGCTATGGCGCCGTCAATGTCTCCTTGACCGACGGCAGCGTCGAAGCCATTGCCGACCCCCTGACGCCGTTGAACACCTATGAAGAAATCGAACACGAATTGAACCAGGCTCTGGAACGCCGTAAAAAAGCGTAATATCAATCTGTGTGAGAGCAACGCAGCAAACACTATCGCGTCACCTGGGACAACAGCGGACAAAGCTGTGAGGTTAATGGTTTTACACTGATGGGTCAGGGAGTGACGATCTAGTTGGGTGGGGCGTTGACGTCGGAATTGTTGCTCTTTGCGGCGCTGTAACCTGACGCCGATCATGCACCAGAGCGATTGATTCCGCTGTTGAGGGCTACACCAGGAAGCAACGACGCATTGTTGTGTCTCTACAGTTATTGATGATATGATAAACAAGTGGGATGGTTTTGTCGGAAAAATCTCCTATTTAGATGATAGAGGGAGAAGGAACATGACCCAAATCGATTTACAACAGGCCATTCATTGCTTCCCTGCCCTGGCTGAATTGGCAGCCAGCGGTGAAGAGGTGATCATAGCCAAAAATAATCAACCATTTATCAAACTAGTTAGCGCCAAACCGATCAAAAAACGGCGACGGTTTGGTAGCGCCAAAGGCTTGATTCAGATGGCTGATGATTTTAATGCGCCACTCGAAGATTTCAAGGATTATATGTAATGCGTTTTTTGATCGACACTCATGTATTCCTTTGGTTTATCAATGGTGATACACGTCTAAGTCAGACAGTACGCACAGCAATCGAAGAGGAAGAAAACGAAGTATTACTGAGTATCGCCAGTGTGTGGGAGATTGCCATCAAAAACAATGTCGGCAAACTTGGCTTGGCCAAACCATTTGCCGAGTTAATTCCAGAGTAGATTGTAGAAAACGAACTTGAGCTTATGCCGATTCAGATGGATGAATTGAAGGTTGTAGCAACGCTCCCCCTGTACCACCGCGATCCCTTTGATCGGCTTTTGATTGCCCAAGCAATAACACAAGATGTTGCAATTGCCAGCGATGATGCCAGTTTTGCTCAGTATAGCGTCCGATTGTTTTGGTAAATTTTGTGCAGTTATCCTGAAAGGTGCGAAATCACCGAACGTTTATATCAATGTTGACGAAAGGATAGCCCATGTCGCTAGGGTATCATGGCAAAATTCTCCACATCGATCTCACCAACCAACGCGCCTGGCTCGAAACACCGGATGAAACCTTCTGGCGCATTTATGGCGGTGGTGGCTTGTTAGCAACCTACTACCTGTTGCGGGAGACACCGCCCGGTCTTGATGCCTTTGATCCGGCCAATTTGTTGATTCTCACCTCCAGTGTGGTGGCTGGTCATCCCTATGCTGGGTTGGCCCGTTTTACCGCGGCGGCCAAGAGTCCCTTGACCGGTGGCATTGGCGAGACACGCGCCGAAGGCCCCTTTGGCAAAGCATTGAAAGGCAGCGGAGCCGACGCCATCATTGTCCACGGCGCAGCCGCGGCCCCGACAACGGTTCTGGTAGAAAATGGCGCTGTCACTTTTTACAATGCCGCGGAGCTATGGGGCAAAACGGTCGGGCAGACGGTGGATGCGCTGGAAGCCCACTTTGGCGACGCCATCCACACCGCGGTGATTGGGCCGGCCGGCGAAAAGCGGGTGCGCTTTGCCAGCATTGTCAGCGACCGCACCTATGGAGCGGCGCGACATGGTATGGGCGCTGTCATGGGGTCGAAACGGCTGAAGGCCATTGTCATTCGTGGCGAGCAGTTGCCTCCGGTAGCCGACCCCGCCACCTGCGCCGCCCTCACTGCCGACTATGCCGCCAAGATGCGGGACAACTCGCTCACCCGCTGGCAATTGGAGCCGCCCGGTTTTTCAGCTTGGGTGCATTTGCATGGTATCGACGCTGCACTCTGTGTCCACAACTATCGTGACAGCGTCTTTGCCGCCGCCGACAGCTACCGTCCGGAAGCCTTTATGCAATACTATCAGGCCGATGGCGTTTGTCCAGGCTGTCCAAATAACTGCATCAAACTCTTTACGCCCAACGACAGTGGCCAGGTTGACCCACGCGCCGGTGGCATTCACCAGGAGATCACCGGCACCCTGGGGCCAAATTGCGGCATTAGCGACCTGGCGACCATCTTCCAGGCCAATCTGCTCTGCAATGAACTGGGCATGGACCCCACCTCGTTGGGCTTTACGCTTTCGATGGCGATGGAGTGTGTTGAGCAAGGCGTACTAGATGCACCGTTGCGTTTTGGCGATGGCGCCGCACTCTTACAGACAATTCAGGCAATTGCAGCGCGGCAAGGGGTAGGTGATCTATTGGCCGAAGGATCAAAACGAGCCGCAGCGCAGATTGGTGGGGCAGCGACGAAATACGCGCTCCATGTCAAAGGCTTGGAGATGGTCTGCTTTGAACCGCGCACGCAAACCAACCTGGCCCTCGGCTATGCCACCGCCCCCATCGGTCCACGCTATGACATCTGCGAACATGACTGGGATTTTGACACTACCGTCGGCTGGGATCACACGCTGGACAGTTCACGTACACTGGGCATTGTGCAACGCATCCCCATGCACTACCAGGGGGTGGACAAAGTGCGCAATTTCAAAGCGCTCATGACCATTTGGTCCGCCGCCGATGCACTCGATTTCTGCATCTTCGCCGTCGCACCAACCCGTGTCCTGACCCTAGAACAGATGGCACAGATGTTGGCCGCTGTCACCGGTTGGCGCACCTCTTCCTATGAGATCATGCGTTTTGGCGAACGCCGGTTACATTTGATGCGCCTCTATAACCTCCGCGAAGGCTTGACCGCTGCCGATGACACCCTGCCCGACCGATTCTTTGATGATCCGATCTCCAGCGGGCAATGGGCCGGTCATCGTCTGAACCGGGCACAGTTCGCCGCCGCCATTCGCACTTATTATCGCATGATGGGGTGGGATGATGCCGGCGTACCTCGGTATGAGACGCTGTTGGATCATCATCTGGAATGGGCAGCAGTAGAGTAAGAAGCTGAGTAAACGCCGACCATTATCGCTTCTACCGCCGAATTCGGTTATAATGACGTTATTGTTTGTCGGACGGGTAAAAGGAGGCGCAAGATGAAGCGACGGGTGGTCTACGCCGAAGCTAATTACGCAGCGCTAGTGCGCAAACGGGGCTATTTTGTTGACAAAACCAACTATATCGCAGAACTAGAAACGGTGGAAAACCCCGTCTTTCTGCGTCCGCGCCGCTTTGGCAAGTCGCTGCTCTGCACCACATTGGGCTATTATTACGATCTCAACTACGCCGACCGCTTTGAGGAACTCTTTGGCCACACCTGGATCGGGCAGAACCCGACCGATCAACATAACCAATACATGATCCTATCGCTCGATTTTTCCACAATTGCCGTAGGATCAACAATGGCTGAAATTGAAGCAAGTTTTCGTCGTCAATGCAATCAACGGCTACATGGATTACATATCACCTACCAATCAATTCTGCTAAACGCGGCAGAAGTTAACCAAGACGCGCCCGTTGCAGATAACCTCAATAAGCTGCTGAGTGACATTCAATCCCAGCAATTGCCGCCGCTCTATGTGATCATTGATGAATACGACAACTTTTCCAATCAACTGATCACCGGCAACAAAGATCATCTCTATCGTGAATTAACCGCCGAGAATAGCTTTTTCAAGACTTTTTTCAAAACGTTGAAAGAAGGGCGCAAAACCGGGGCGATCGCCAATGTTTTTATCACTGGCGTACTACCCATCTTGATCGATGAACTAGCCTCCGGCTTCAACATCGCCACCTTTATCACCTTGCGCCCACGCTTTGAGGCCATGTTGGGCTTTACCCAACGTGAAGTGGATCGTTTGCTCGATCAAGTCTATGCCGACTATGCGATTGACCCTAGTACGCGCAATGAAGTCGCCGCCGTGATTCGCAACCATTACAATGGCTACCGGTTTGTTACCAATGCCGGTGAGGCGCTTTATAACTCAACGATTTTGATGTATTTTCTCGACCAGTTTACCGAAACCAAAACGATTCCGCGCTATCTGATCGACGCCAATCTCAAGACGGATATTTCCTGGGTGCGCCGGTTGACCGCATCGAATCCCGCGTTGACCGCCGAATTTGTCGATCAGTTAACCTTGCATCATGTCATTGGCTATGATGAAAAGTTTTTGGTCGAAAAGTTCAATATGTACCAATTTTTTGAGAAGGGTTTCTTTCCGATTTCCTTCTTCTACCTGGGCATGTTGACTCGCCATGATGACTTTTATTTGCGGCTGCCCAATCTGAATCTACGCGAGATTTTTGTCGAGTATTTCAACGAAATTCACCACATTGATGTCTCGACGCGCTACACCGAAATCATGCGCACCTTTGTGAGCCAGCCCAATTTGGAACAGCTTTTTGCCGGCTACTGGCGTGAATACATTTCCCAGTTACCAGAGGCCATTTTTACCCAGGTCAATGAAAATTTTTATCGGGTGACGTTTTATGAATTGTGCAGCCGCTACCTGAGTAATTGGTTTACCTGGAACATGGAACGTTCCTATCCAACGGGCAAGAGTGATTTGGAATTTGTCGGCAAATATCACGAACGCTTTGCGGGCTTGCGTTGGGTGATTGAATTCAAATACTGTTCCAATGCCGAGTTACGCCGCCTCAACACTACCATTGAAGAGTTTGTTTTGCGCCCTGATGACAGCGAACAGATTGCCGGGTATGTGGAGGGCTTAAAGCGGGAATACCCGGAGGCGCAGATCGCATCGTTTGTGATTTATTGTTTCAGCAATCAGGGTTTTCGCGTTTTTGCCGTTTGAGGTATACACCGCACCTGCGATCAGTACAAAAATTTTGGTAACTGCTATTCTCACTCTTTCCGATGCACCGACACGGCATAGCGATCCCCCGGCTGCCACGGCGCCTGCTCCCAGGTTGACCAGCGGGCAACCGAAGTCAGGCCGACGCTGGCAGTCAACTGATCATAGAGGGGCAGCGTTAGCTTGCTCCACGAGGGCGAGGTCAGTTCAAAGGCGGCCACCAGAAGCCCACCGGGGTTGAGATAACGCGCCAGGTTGGCAAGGGTCGCGGCCTCGGTGCCGGGGGTTAGGTAGATCATCACATTGCCGGCCATGACAATCAGGTCGAAGGGTTTGTCCAAGGCCATCACCGACAGGTCGCCCAGCCGCCAGTCGAGATGGGGCGCTTTGGCCCGCGCTTGTTGCAGCATGACCTCATCCAAATCTACACCAACAATTTCGATACCACGCCGCGCCAGTTCAATGGCGGTGCGTCCGGTGCCGCAACCGGCATCCAACACACGGGAAGGCTGGCTCGGCCGGCTTTGGTTGAGTGGCGACGCCAGTAGCTGTTCCACTAAGTTTGCTTCCCCGTGGACATCGATCCCCGCTGCCGCACGAGCGATGTAGGGGGCGTCATATTCCTGGCCGGTTCGGTTGCGTGTTGCTAACCAAGGGTTGATCATGGGTTGGCTCCTTTTCCCTTCTATCCCTTCACTGCGCCCGCTGTCAACCCGGAAATAATATAGCGCTGCATCAACAAGTAGAAAAGCACCGGCAAAATCGAGAAGACTAAGCCCGCGGCCATGTATTGCTCCACCGGCGTAAACCCGGTGGCTTTGAGGGTGGTAAGGCCAACCGAGGCCGGTTGAAATTGCGGGCTGGTCAACATGATCACGGCAAAGAGAAATTCATTCCACGCCGAGAAGAACGAAACCACCGCCACCGCCACCAAGCCCGGCGTTGAGAGGGGCAGCACAATCGTCCAGAGCGCACTCCATTCCGTACAGCCATCGACCACGGCAGCGTCCAACACTTCTGGCGGGACGGTGTCAAAGACCCCTTTTAAGATCCAGATGCAGATGGGCAGGGCAAAGGCCGCATCGACCAATGAGACCGCCGGCAGATTGTCCAATACATTCAGGCGCCGGTAAATGATATAAAGCGGGATGATAATCAAAATTTCCGGCAACATCTGTGTCACCAGCAGGAAGAGACCAAAGGTCGAACGCCCTTTCCAGCGTAGGTTGGAGAGCGTGTAGGCGCCTAGGACCGAAAGCGCCGTACAGAACAACATCGACATGGTGGCGATCAGAAACGAGTTGCGCAGCCAGGTGGCAATGGGATGGTTGGCAAAGAGATCGGCAAACTGGGTAAAGGTAATCTCCTGCGGCAAGAGGGGCGGCGGATAGTGCAGGGTGTATTTGCTCGGCTGGAAGGTGCTGACCAGCATCCAGTAGATCGGGAAGATGGTCATAATTGAAACGACGGCCACCAGCAAATAGAGGATGATCTGACTGAGAATCTGGCCCGGTTTTGTTTTCTTGGTTGTCGTTCTTATGTTACCTGTGCTGGTTGTCATGTGAATCCTTGATGCCAATCAATAACATTGCTCGTTCCACGCAGAGCGTCCGCCCTGGGTTACGCCGCAGAGCGACGTAACCAGCACAATCATGTACTCTCTTGTTCGCGGCGTGATTGCAGGATGATAAAGAAAAAGGCGATCACCAGCGAGACGACGAAGCCAGCCACGCCAAAAGCGGTGGCGTAGGAATAGTCATAGAAGCGAAAGGCCGTGTTGAAAATCCGCATCACAATGGTTTCGGTGGCGCCGGAGGGACCGCCACCGGTCATCAGGTAGATGATGGTAAACTGTTTGAAGGAGAAGATCGACGCCAACACCACCAAGAGTTCCAGCGTTGTGCGAATGCTTGGCAGGGTGATCCGCCAGAAAAGCTGCAGCGTGTTGGCGCCATCGACCTTCGCCGCTTCATAAATCTCCTGTGGAACCGACTGTAACGCCGCTAGGATCACCAGGCTGTAAAAGGGGAAAACCTTCCACGCCGTGATGAGTACCACCCAGCCCATAGCCAACGTCGGCACCTGGAGCCATTGTGGGTTGGTGGTGACGCCGGGAATCCAACGCACCAGTAAGTTGACCACGCCAAATTGGGGGCTGAGAATCCAGACAAAGATCATCACCACCGGTACTTCGGGGAAAGCCCAGGGCAACATCAACAGGGCGCGCGCCACCGGACGCGCGCGAAAGGGGCGATTAAAGAGCAACGCCGTCGCCAACCCTGCGCCAATCGCCACGACGATCACCAGGGCGGTAAAGATCAACGTTGTCTGCATTACCGTCCAGAAGGCGGGATCAGCAAACATCCGTCGGTAGTTATCCAGCCCCACCCACTTGGGCGGAATATTCGCCGCCAATTCAATGCGCTGAAAGCTGCCATAGACCCCTTGCGCAATCGGGTAGATGATCAGCCCCACTTCGTAGAGAATAATCGGCAGCGCCAACAAGTAGGGCAACAAGCGCCACCGCTTACGCGGGCGCACCGTCGTTGCCCCTTTCGTGCGAGCAGTTGCGCCGCTAACAGAATTAATCATTCTCCGTTTTCCATTAATTCTTTCATACAGCCAAGTTGTGTTCCGTCGGTCGTCCAATAAAGCCACCGCCAGCATTCATCGCCAGGTTGCCGCCATCCATCGGGATGATGGCGCCCGTGATCCACGACGAAGCATCGGAAGCCAACCAGAGCGCCAGCCCCTTGATGTCTTCCGAGCGACCAAAGCGACCACGGGGGATGCCATGCAGGAAAGTGTTGCGGAGCATTGGCTCCCGGTCCATGCGCGCTTCCAGACCGTTGTTGGGGTTGACCACCTGCGCCGGCAAAATGGCATTGACCCGCACCCCGCGTCCGCTCCACTCGGTGCTGAGTTCCTTGGTCATGTGGATCACCGACGCCATCGCCATGCCATACGTGGATTGCTGCCGCGCCAGCGAACTGACGCCGGCAATCGAGCCGATGCTCATAATGCTGCCCCGACCCTGGCGCAACATGCGGCGACCGGCCTGCTGAGTCGAGTAGTAGCGGCCAAAGACCAGGCTTTGAAAGACCGCCACAAACTCGTCCATGGTGATCTCTTCCGCCGCCTTTTGAATGCCGTTGCCGGCCACATTGCCCAGAATGTCCACCCGACCAAACTCCTTGTCGAGCAGGGCATAGACGCGGTCCACATCTTCATAGCTCGACACATCCGCCGTAATTGGGATTGCGCGTCGGCCCATTTGGGTCAAGGTATGCGCTGTCGCTTCATTACCGGCGGTATTCACATCCAACAACACCAGATCTGCCCCAGCCTCGGCAAAAACCGTTGCCATTGCCTGACCCATGCCGCTGGCTGTTCCTGAGACAATGGCGACGCGCCCAGATAAATCAAACATGTCCATCTATCTTCTCCTCATTGAGTTAATTTTGTAACTACCCATCCGCCACCCGCTCGCAGCCGGTCCGTGACCGGCTGCGAGCGGGTGGGGAGCTACGGTAATTTTACTTTTCTACGCCTAAACTTTCCGCCAACTCCTGCATTGCTTGCCAGGCCGCTTCGGGCATGGGGATGCCATTGGCGCTACGTTCCCGACGGGCGATCTGCTCCGGTTCACCGGGGAGCAAGACTGGGCGGGCCGGATCACTGCTGGGCGTGGCCTTGAGCGCGGCGCAAGCCCGTTCGACTTGCGCCAAATAGTCATCCAGCGGCATAAAGGCGTCGGGCCGTAGTGCCATGATCAAGACGCCATTGGTCCACTGAAAATCGGGCAGGAAGGAGGCCGACGTGCCGGAGAGGATGCCTCCCAGCAGTTCAACCATAACGCCCAAGGCATAACCCTTATGTCCCCCCAGCGGCAAGAGCGCACCGCCGGCAAAGAAATCTTCGGGGTTGGTGGTGGGCTGGCCGTCGCGATCAATGATCCAGCCCGCCGGGGTCGGCTGGCGTTTATCTAGCTGCACCCGCACCTTGTTCCCCGCCACCACGGAAGTCGAACCATCAAAGAGCACCGGCGGCTGCTCGCCCTGGCGCGGCACAGCGATCACAATGGGATTGGTGCCTAACATGGGTTTGATACCGCCAAAGGGCGCCACCCCGCTGCCTGAATTACACATGGCAATGCCGATCAGCTTTTGCGCGGCCATGCGTTCGCCATATTGCCCAACCCGACCAATATGGTGGCAACGGCGCACCACTGCCGCCGCAATGCCAACTTGTTGGGCGCGGGCAATGACCTGATCGGTGGCAAAATGAGCGGCAACCGGCCCCCAGCCAGAAGCGCCATCGACGCTGAGGGTCGCCAACATGCCTGTGGCTGGCTCAACCGTCGGGCGCGCAGCCGGGTTGAGCGAACCGGCGCGAATGCCGGCTGCATAACCGGGCAGGAGGGTGACGCCATGCGAATCATGGCCGGTTAGGCTTGACCCCACCAGGGAATCCGCCATCAGATCGGCCAGATCGGGCGGGGTCGCTAAGGCCAGCAGAATTTTGGTGACATAGCGTTTGAGAAAGAGGGCCGAAAAGGTCAACATGGGTGACTCACCTTGCGGTTAATGGAAAACGGGGGACAACCGTCGGATTGACAATATTCTCTTCCAGCGGCCAGCGCCCGCTCAAAATATCGCTAACGTTTTGAATGGCCGTGGTGTAGATCTCTTCGCTCGCCTGCACCGAACCGGCAGCAACATGGGGCGTCAGAATCACATTCTCCATGCCGGTCAGCGGGTGCAGACGCGGCGGCAGTTGTTCAGCAAAGATGTCGATCTGCTCAAAGGTGTCGATGCCGGCCCCGGCCAAGCGCCCTTCGTGAATGGCAGCATAGAGCGCCGGTTCATCAACCAGGGCGCCGCGCGAGGTGTTGATCAGATAGGCAGTCGGCTTCATTTTGCGCAGGGCGGCATCGTCAATCAAATGATAACTCGTCGTGGTCAACGGCAAGTGCAACGAGACAAAGTCCGACTCGCGCAACACCGTATCCAAATCGGTCATGATGACACCGAGGGCATCGGCGGTATCGGTCGGCGCGTTTTTGTTGTTGCGCGTCGCCAGCACCCGCATCCCGAAGCCGCGCGCCCGGCGGGCGGTATGCACCGCGCTGCGGCCAAAGCCGACCAAGCCGAGCGTCGTCGTACTCATGCGCTGGTTGCTGCTCACCGCCCGGCGCGCCCGCATGACATCACCGGACGCCATGGCATTTTCGGCCACGGTCAACTTGCGCGCCAGACTGAGGATCATCGCCATTGCATGGTCGGCCTGCTCCTCGACACAGAAATAGGGCGTGTTCGCCACAACAATGCCCAACTCGGTGGCGCGGGCGACATCGATCTTATCGGTGCCTGTCCCCTGGCGCGCAATGATCCGACACTGGGTCATTGCCTCCACCACCGCGGTTGGTATTTTGGTGCCAATCACCACCACCACATCGGCGTCGCGCACCAGCGGGATCATCGCCGCCGATTCTTCTGCGTCCACCACTGTCATTGGCAAACCAGCCGCTGCATACGCCGCCAACTCTTTTGCGCTCGGATGAAAAATCGGCGCCGTTAAGCGAACAATTTTGTAGCTAGAAAACATAGTTATTCTTGTTGAATCATTATAAATTACGAGTTACGAGTTACGAATTACGAGTTAACTGCTTCGTAACTCGTAACTCGTAATTCGTAACTCGTTATCCTTTTGTCGATCCCGCCGTAATCCCACTGACAAAGCGGTCGGTAAAGAGCAGGTAGAGAAACGCAATCGGTAGCGACGAGACGGTCGCTGCGGCCATAAGCGGCCCCCAGGAGAACCAGTCGCCGCCGGTAAAGGCGCCGATGACGCCGTTGGTAAGCATCTTGTTCTCTTCGCCGCTGACAAAGACAATTGAGTAGAGCAACTCATTCCACGAGGCGGTGAAGGAAAAGATCGCCGCCGTGATAATGCCCGGCAACGACATGGGCAAGGTGATGCGCACAATTGCGCCCACGCGGCTTGCGCCATCAACCATCGCACACTCCTCCGGTTCATGAGGAACATTGGCAAAGTAACCACTCAGGAGCCAAGTGCAAAAGGGGATCAAGTTGGTCGGGTAGGTCAACATCAGCGCTGGCAAGCCGCCCAACAGCCCCCAATCTTTCAAAATCTGCGCCAGCGGCACAAAGAGAAAATTCTTGGGCGCCAGATAAGTGATAAAGACTAAAGTACCGGCCACCGCCACGCCAGGAAACCGCAGTCGCGCAATAGCAAAGCCAGCCATCACCGACACAATCACCGAAGCGATGGTCGTCACCGCTGAAACCAAAAAGGTGTTCCAGAACCAGCGGAAATAGCCTGGCTCACTAAAGAGCGTGTTGTAATTATCCAGGCTCGGATTGCGCGGCACCAGGAAATTGCCGCTAAAGTCATAAATCTCGACCTCATATTTGAACGACGTGATCAATCCCCAGTAGAAGGGAAAGAGCAAAAAGGCCAATACGCCGCCCAGCAGGAGATAAAACCCGAGTGAGTCGCGCAGACTCCGAATCCATTGCGAACGCTTCATCATTGTCCATCCTCGTAGGCGCCGTTCCCATATCCATGCACGTCAAGCTAAAACGGTTGCACCGAAAATCCAGGAAGAGTCACTTGTCACCCTGGACGGGTCTTTAGAGTATTGTGCCGCAGAGACCCGATCAGGGTGACAAACCGATCTGCCATTCTGAAAGAGTCTCTAGGGTATTGCAACCGGGGGACCCTTTCAGGGTGACAGGCAAACCCCGCAGTTTTCCCCGAAAATTCTTTAGCTTGATACCAACGAGATGGAAACCACACCTACGACATCTGTCTACATATTCCTCAATTCTGCTGCTGCCGTCGCACACTGATTAGCGAAGCAACCACCAGCAGCGCCAACACGGGAAACATCGTCATCGTCACGGCGGCGCCAAGACCAATCTTCCCAGAAGACAACGAAAGCGTATAGGCCGTCAGCGCAAACAAAGTCGTTGAATTATTTGGCCCGCCGCGTGTTAGCAAAAAGGGCAGGTCAAAGTCGCCAATGGTGCCAATGGTCGAAATCAACATGACGACAATGACAACCGGGCGAATCATCGGGAAGGTAATCCGCCAGAAGGAAACCCAGCGCGAGGCGCCGTCGATCTTGCTCGCCTCAATAATTTCGGGCGAGACCGACTGGATCGCCGCCAGAAAGGTGATGCCAAAGAAGGGGACGCCGCGCCAGACATTGACAAAGATCAGCGACGCCATCGCCCACCCTTCATTGCGGAGAAAGGGGATCGGCTCGGTCAGCAGCCCGGTTTTAACCACCAGAATATTATTGACAATGCTAAAGCTGGGGTGAAAGATCCACGACCAGATCATGGTGCTAAAGACGGTCGGCATAATCCAGGGCAGCAACATCAAGGCTTTGACCACCCGCTGCCCAACAAAGGGCCGATTGAGCAACACCGCCAACGCCAACCCGCCGAAAAATTTCAGCACCAGCGCAAAGCTTGTATAGACCAGAGAATTGATCACCGTCTGCGAAAAGAGTGTCGTGGCGAGTAACCGGCGATAATTGTCCAACCCCGTAAAGGTGGCCGGCGCGCCAATCGTCTTGTCGGTAAAGCTGAGATAGACCGCATAGACAAAGGGATAGGCCATCAGCAAGGCTAGAAAGAGAAAGCCCGGCGCCAGCAGAATATAGCCCAGCGAACTATCGCGATGCAACAGCCGCCCGATGAACGCCCTCAGGGTTGACGGTGCGTGCGTTTTTGAAGCCATGCGTCCCCCATCGAGTTACGAATTACGAGTTACGAATTACGCTTGCACTTTCGTAACTCGTAACTCGCAATTCGTAACTCGCATCTTTCTGCTACGCCAACAACTCCAGATCCGCAATCTCCTTCATCACGCCGTCGAGCGCGCCGCGGGCGTCGCCGGTGGAACAGGCTTGCGAGAAGAGGCGGCCGATGACGATCTTGTCCTGGATCAGCGCGGCGAGCTTGGTCTGCTGGGGCAGCGCATGACCGGCCGGCAAAGCCAGTTTGAACATCTCTTTCGCAATTGCCAACTTGGGATCTTCCGGCCAGATCGCTTCATTTTCATAATTGGGCAGCAGCGGCAAGATGTAGCCTTGGCCGGCCTTGTAGAAAGCGCCCAGGTTTTCCATCTTGAAGAAGGCGCGCACAAAGTCGGTGGCGGCGGTGAGATTGGCCCCTTCGGTGTGGTTCAGGATGCCCCACCACGGCAACTGACCGTAGCCAAAGCGGCCCGCCGGCCCTTGTGGCGGCAGGGCGTGATTCATCCCTTCGGCCACCTCTGGATTATTCTTGAGCGCCGGTAGATAGATGGTGTTGACATTAGCCGTCATCGAAATCGTACCCGCCAGGAAGGCCGCATTGTTTGCGCCGTCGTCATAGCCAATTTCGCCCGGATCACCGGCTTCGTTGTGCAGTTGGATGGCAAATTCGAGCGCGGCCAGCGTCTCTTCACTGTCGAGCGCCAGAGAGCCGTCTTCATTAAATTCCTTGCCGCCAAAGGCCCACAGCACCAGGCGCGGTACACCATTGCCGTCGCCGCCAGCCTGATCAGAGAAGGTCATGCCATAGGGGCGACCCTTGGCTTTCAGCTTGGCGCCCAGCGTCAGCGCCTCTTCCCAGGTATCGGGGAAGGTTTCCACACCCTCTTCTTGCAGCCAATCCTGGCGGTAGTTGATAAACCAGTTGTGCTGCCCCAGCGGTGCGCCCAGCCACTTGCCGTCTTCGGTGCCCATCTGATAAGGCGCGTTGGGCAGATAGCCACCACCTTCTTCGCTCAATTCAGCCGTCACATCGCTGACATCGACCAGCGCATTGGCAAAGATGGCCGGCGGTGAACTATATTGGATAATGTTGGCCGCGCCGCCGGTTTCAATCGCTGTCTGGATTTTGGGCAACAGTTGGGCATCACGCTCAAAATTGATGGTAACATTGTTTTCAGCGCCCCATTTGGCGGCGAACTCATCAATCACCACATCCAGATCCGGCAAAAATGACCAAGGGCCACCCAGGAAATTGATCGTCGCGCCTTCGGCCGAAGGCGCCGGTGCTTCCGCGGCGGGCGCGCCCGCCGGTGTCGCGACCGGGGCGCAGGCCGCCAACGCTACCCCAACGGTCATCATGCCGGCGCCCTTCAAAAAGGTGCGACGGGTCACGGTTTGCGAGTGTGCAGTTGTCATAAGACGGTTCTCCTTTGAATTGAATATAAAGCCAGGAGATAAAGAGATTGAGAGATAAAGGGATTAAGCGATTCATTGCTTTGCCTGGCGAATCGCTTAATCTCTTTATCTCTTTAACCTCTCAATCTCCAACGGTTCTTCCTTCACGGTTCAACTTACGCAATCCGTTCCGCCAGCGCTTCCGCTTCCTTCTGGGCGGCTTCCATCGCCTCTTCCACCGTCTTACCGGCGTTGAGGACGTTGGCAAAGTTGGTGATGACAATCTGGCCCAATTCCTGGAAGTTGTAGACAAAGTCGCCGACAATGTCAAAAGGCGTGACATAAGTGACGCCGTCAAAGCCGGGTTTCAACCAGTGCAGGTTGTCCAGGTATTCCTGGCGCGCGGCGGACGGTTGGGCAAAGATGACATCTTCGCAGCCTTCAACCATGCGGCGATAGTTGTCAGGCTTGTACATGTAGGTGACAAATTCTAGCGCGGCATCTTTGACTTCCGAGTCTTTGTTAATCATCATCGGGTGGATGCGCGCAATCGATTTGTTGCTCTCCCACGGGATAGGAGCGCTCTGCAATTTCGGGTAGAGATCCGGGAACAAGGGCTTCAAGCCGCCGACCGCCGCCGAAACAAACAAGCCTTGGGCCGTAGCACCGGTGCCGAAGAGGCGTTGACCGGTGGCAATATCGGCGCCCTGCGGGAAGGCCACATCGTACATCTGCTTAAAGAGTTTCAAGCCCTTGATAATCGGCTCCGAGGTGAGCAGCGGCGTTTTGCCTTCGGCCCAAACGCCGTCATAGGGCATACACCACTCTTCCAGGGTAAACCAGAAGTCGGACGCCTCGTTGACCAGATGGGGCGACCAGAAGCCATATTGTTGCGCATCGCGGTTGGTCAGCTCCTCACTCACCGCGATCCACTCTTCCGGCGTCTTGGCCGGGGTGATATTGGCAGCGGCGTAACGGTCAGCGTTGTAGAGAATGCCAAAGGCGACCGTCACCATGTCGAGGCCATAGATGTGACCATCCTGGCGCATGGCGTCATGCGCCGAACTGAGGTCGGTGATGTTGTTAGTGGTCAGCACATCATCAAGCGGATGGAGCAGCCCGGAACGGATCAGGCGCGGGGCCAGTTCCGGCGTCGCCATGATGATGTCGCCATCCAGCTTGCCCGATTGGGTAGCGACAATCGTCTTCGTGGTGTAGGCGTCAAAGGGGATATTTTCCGCCACCACTTCGATGTCGCTCTGCGATTCGTTGAATTCCTTGATAAAGGCTTTCCAGGTCGCGCCGCGGTTGCCTTCCTCGAACCACCACGAGAGGTAGCGAACTGTCTGTTTGGCGCCGGTGTTGACGGCAGGAGCATTGCCGCCGGCAGGGGCTACCCCAGGGGCGGCACAAGCCGCCAACGCCGCGCCGGCGCCGACCACAGCCGCTGTCTTGAGAAACGAGCGGCGGCTCATCTGTTTTGATTGCTGGGTCATCATAGCGATTGATTCCTTCCTAAACTTCTCTGTGCAACATCGGTTTAGTCAAAAGGGTACACCGCAAAACTAGGGGAGATGGCAAAACATGACGCAGATACAAATGGCAGGCAGTGGCACAGTTGTTCGGGCAGCGAACGCAGCGAATTGATAACATCCGCCGGACGTTGTTGGAAACGGTTAACCGCACACACTTGACGATAACAGTAGCGAACAGTAGCGCAACCCTCGCTTCTTTATGCGTTTTAACTCTATGCGTTTTACACTGGTGGGAAAACCTTGATAGTTGCAAACTGGCTTCAACCTATCTTAAATGAGAGATTGACATGTTGTCAAATCTTGGTATACAATATACTAAACGGACCGACAACCATTAGATCTCTCCCAAATTCCAGTGTTATCAAATTGAGCGATTGGTAGAAATGGCTTCAAGTCTACAACAGTTGTGTGGATTATGGCAACTGCCTTAAATTGGCCTGCCCTGCCGATGCCATGAATGCTGAGTCATCATCTATGAACCATGAGTAAGGAGGCTTCGCTGCATGAAACCAACCGTCGTGATTGCCCACACCGCCTTTGGCGACGATCTCGCCGTCGAGCGCGCCGTCTTGCGCCCCCTGGCAGCGGAAATTATCCACACCGGCAACCTGACTGAACCGGCTGCGCTGGCAGCCGTGCAAGAAGCCGACGCCCTCATGGTGACGCTGGAACGGGTGACAGCGCCGATTATCAACAGCATGACCCGCTGTCGTATCATCAGTCGCGCCGGCACTGGTCTCGACACAATTGATATTCCCACAGCCACGGCGCGCGGCATTTGGGTCGCCTATGTGCCCGATTACTCGATTGATGAAGTCTCGACGCACGCCATTGCACTCTTGCTGGCGCAGGCGCGTGGCATTGTGCCGTTAGTACAATCGACCCGCAGTGGACAGTGGGACCCTATGCGCTCTGGGCCAGTGCATAGACTACGCGAACAGACCTTAGGGGTGGTTGGCTTTGGCCGCATTGGTCAGGCAACCGCCGCTAAAGGTCGCGGACTAGGGTTAAAGGTACTCGTCTATGACCCCTTTCTGAACCAGCAAGCCGTCGAACGGCTAGGCGTGCAGACTGTAGATTTAACCACCCTAGCGCGTGAAGCTGACTATATTTCCCTCCACACCCCGTTGATCGACAGCACTCGTCATTTGGTCAACGCCGAATTTCTCGCCCTGATGAAGCCCACCGCCTACTTGATCAACGCAGCGCGGGGGCCATTGATCGATGAGACAGCATTGCTCCACGCCGTACGCAACGGTCAAATTGCTGGCGCCGCCCTGGATGTCCTCGCCAGCGAGCCAGCCGGCCCTGATAATCCGCTGTTGCATGAGGAACGCATTCTGATCACCCCCCATAGCGCGTGGTATTCGGAAGAGGCCAAGATCGAGATGCGCACGCGGGCGGCAGAAGAGGTGGTGCGGGTGTTGCAAGGGCAAACACCGCGGGCGCCGGCGAATCAAGTGTGAAGTGCAACGAACACGACAACGGATTTAGGAAGCAACGGACTAACTACTGGCCATACAACCTTGACCTGTACAACTGAGCAATAGGGTTGAATAAGCGAACCAATTGTTCCTTAAGTGCCAGCTACCCGGAGGTTAATCCGTTGCGTCCTAAATCCACTGTAGTGTTCTTGTGACAAGGACAATCTATGAACACAACCACCATGAAGGCCATCACCTTTGACATCTTCGGCACCGTCGTGGACTGGTACGGCACCATCGTTCGTGAAGGACAAAGTTGGGGCGCAGCCAAAGGCATCGCCATCAATTGGGCACAATTTGCCCTCGATTGGCGCGCCGGCTATGAACCGGCGATGGCGCGGGTGCGCCGGGGTGAACTGCCCTGGCTCATGATCGACCAATTGCATCGGTTGATTTTAGACGAACTCCTGGTACAATATAACATCACCGGATTGAGCGAAACAGAAAAGGATCATTGGAATCGGGTCTGGCATCGGCTGACACCCTGGCCGGATGCCGTGGCGGGGCTGCAACGATTGAAAACGGGGTATACCATTGCTACCCTCTCCAACGGCAATATGGCGCTGCTGACCAACATGGCGAAAGCGGGGGGCCTACCTTGGGACTGCATTCTTTCGGCTGAATTATTCCGCCATTACAAGCCCGATCCAGAAGTCTACCAAGGCGCCGCTGATCTGTTGGGTTTACTGCCTAGCCAAGTGTTGATGGTGGCCGCCCATCAAGGTGACTTGCGCGCTGCGCAGGCGGTGGGCTTGAAGACAGCCTTTGTCCCGCGCCCGTTGGAATATGGCCCGACACAACGGCCTGACCCGGCCGTCGATCCATCGTTTGATCTGGTGGCGACGGATTTTGCCGATTTGGCGGATCAACTGGGCGTATAAGAAAGCAGAACCATAACCATTAAGACGGTAGTGCGGTTTGCAACCGCACGGGTTTGGTAAGTGCGTGCGGTTTGCAACCGCACCTACCGTCAACGAAACCAAGGAGAAATCTATGCCAAAGCTGTTTGGACGCACCTATAGCAAACGGGAAGTGTTAGATTTGGTCGGTGACGTGTCGCAAGTCGCCAACGCGCGCAAAGCGGCCTCGACCGAAGGGATCGAGCGCGGTTCGGATCTAATTGAAGTCTTTAACGCCTCTGGCCTCGGCTTTTCGATCTTGCCGGGGCGGGCGCTTGATGTGGCGTCGGCCCATTACAAGGGGATGTCGCTCTGTTTTCGCGGCAATGTGGGTGATGTCGGCCCGGCCTTCTATGAACCGCAGGGCTATGGCTGGATGCGCGGCTTCTATGGCGGGCTGGTGCTGACCTGCGGCATGACCTTTACCGGCCACCCCGAAGTTGACCCCGAAGAGGAAAATCAGGAATTGGGGTTGCATGGTCGCCTCTCCTTTTTGCCGGCCAGAAATGTGGTCGCCGACGGCAACTGGGAAGGCGAGGACTATGTGATCCGCGTGCGCGGCAAGATTCGTGAGGCGGAAGTCTTTAAGACCAATCTCGAACTGACCCGCGAAATCTCCACCGTGCTGGGCGAAAAATGTTTCCGCATCCATGACCGCATCGAAAACCTCAGCATCGACCGCTCGCCGCTCATGTTTGTTTACCACTGTAACCCCGGCTTCCCGGTGTTGGATGCCGGCACCCGCTTTGTCATCAAGAGCGCCAAGACCACCGAGTGGCAAGAAGACCGCGAAGTCGGCCCGGAGGTTTACACGGTGGCGCAGGGGCCGCAACCCCAATTTACAGACAATGTCTTTGTCCACCGCCCGATTGCCGACGCCGCGGGGAATGTGCGCGTCGGTTTGATCAACGACCGGCTGGGCTTCGGTCTCTACTGGAAGTTCCCGATCAAAGAAATTCCGCTGGTCAACCAGTGGCAGCACTTTATCCGCGGCACCTATGTTA
This sequence comes from Caldilineaceae bacterium, assembly GCA_026645575.1. The sequence continues at coordinate 105,316 of JAPKMW010000007.1, read as the reverse complement.
CCGGCGTCGAACCGGGTAACGCCAGCATGTTGGGTCGCGCCTGGAATCGCAAACATGGCTATTTGCAACATATCCAACCCGGCGAAGTGCGCGAGTTTCACCTGGAGATCGGCGTGCTGGACGGGGCGGAAGAGATTGCCGAGTTTGAGAAAAGCCTATAAATTTACCGTCCTGTAGGGACGCTTGAGTTTAGGGAGGAGAAAAAAATTACCCCCTTCCCTAAATTCAGCCGTCCCTACGGGACGAAAACCCATATCGTTTTAATGGCTAGACGCGGCTGGTTAGAAACATTTGCATCAGGCCAACACCCGTTGTTCAGCAAGTTCAGTTTGGAGTGTTTTTACCGTGTTGATCATTTGAGCCGCATTGATGGACATATAATCCGTCAAGCGACTGGTCGCTTCGGCAGTGCGACCAGCGTCGATCAACTGCTTGGCTTCACGGGCAATAGCATACGCACTGGCAAAAAGCGCTTCTTGCATTGGTTGCCAGCCGTTACGCACCCGTTCGGCGGCATCCGGTGGGCCATTCAAAACCAGCCGATTCAAGCCGTGGAAAAGCCACCAGGGGCTATCAATGCTGGGCGTTGCGTCACCAACCGTCAGCACCGGCGGTAACGCACCTTCAATAAAGATGGGCAGAAAGATAGTCAGACAGGGCGAGTAAAGGCTACACCAGTAGATCGGCAAGCGCGACCCATCGGCACAAAGCTCGGCGACGAGACTGGCGGCGGTGCAGCCCCCTTCGCCGTTGGCTTCCGGGTGACGACAGATGCCGGTGCTGGATCGCACGGCCGTTTGCCAATCCTCCTGCGGTGACAGGCCGTCCGAGTGGTCGCTGAGGATTGCCATCATGGTGCGGGCATCGATGGCGCCGGCGCGCAGACTGAGGACAGCACAAGAGCGGGCGCGCCGCATGGCGCCACTGCCTTCGGTGCGACTGGCAACGGTGTACGCATCAGCAAAGTTAAATTGTCCTTTGCCATTAGTCTGATTTGGTTGCCACCAGCCTTGGTCAACGGCTGTCTGTTCCGCCGTTGGCGAAAGCGATTGCCAGTCGGTTTCAACGGAATAAACATTGCTGATACCGATGGCGCTAGTCACTTGTTTGACCACCCAGTCGTGGCCGGACGTTTCGATAATGTAGGCTTCGCGCGGGTCGGCGACGATGTAGCCGTTGTCATAGGTGCGTACACCGGCATTGTTGGCAAATTTGCCCTGACCGTATTGGCTGATCAAGCCGGTCATCATATCCACGGCTTCGGCGGCAGTGCGAGACCGTTCCAACCCCAAGCGGAGGATTTCCATGCCGACCAGCTTGGCTTCCGTCGCCTCTGGCAATTTGGAGTGCAGCGCTTCATTGCCGATAGCGACCTGATGTTCATTAAAGCCATGTTCATAGCCCCAACACCAATAGGGGCGCGACCCAACATGGCGATAGGTGGTGGCGACTTGGGGAATGGTCACAAATTGACAATGGGTCAACGCGCCGGGGGCATGATGCTGGCGCTCCCGCAAAACCAGCGGTTGACATTCATCCGCCGGGCGATCACTGTTCTTGGCAAAAATAGTCTGGCCGCTCACGGTACTGTTGCCCAGCGCGACCATGGTGTCACAACTTTGGGGTTGCATTGGCAGCTCCTTGTGTAGAGGATAATAAACGTAAGCATTTACGAACATTCAAGTTCACAGAGATCACAGAGGTGGCACAGAGATGCACAGAGAAAAGTTCAAAAATCTCTCTGCGTATCTCTGTGAAATCTTTGTGATCTCTGTGAACCGGAATCGTTACAATTCACGAAATCTACCATCGATCAGGGAGAATAGACTTACATGAATGATAACGCGCAACTCGATCTTAGTAAAGAGCAGTTGTTAGCGCTCTACCGTAACATGCTTGTCATCCGCTGGTGCGAAGAGCAACTAGCGCGCAACCATGCCGCCGGTCTGGTGCATGGCGCCTGTCATACTTATGTTGGGGAAGAAGCGGTGGCCGTGGGTGTCTCTGCCCACCTGCGCCCGGAAGATGCCGTCTTTAGCACCCATCGCGGCCACGGTCATGCACTGGCGAAAGGGGTTCATCCGCGAGCGTTGATTGCCGAATTGTTGGGGCGTTCCACCGGCATTTCCCAGGGTCGCGGCGGCAGTATGCACCTCTTTGCCCCCGAAGTGGGGATGATGGGCACCAGTGGTATTGTCGGCCCCTGCATTCTCCAGGCGACCGGCGCCGGCTACTCGTTCAAGCTGCTGAAGAAAGATAATGTCGGCGTGGCCTTTTTTGGTGACGGGGCGTCGAACAACGGCGCTTTCCACGAAGGATTGAACATGGCCGCGATCTGGAAGCTGCCGGTGATCTTTGTCTGCGAAAACAACCTCTACGCCACCGAAGTGCCGATTGCCTACGCTGGCGGCAATCCTGATGTCGGCAACCGTGCCATCGCTTATAACATTCCCGGCCATATTGTCGATGGCAATAATGTGCTGGAAGTATACAAGGTGGCTGGTGAAGCGGTGCGCCGCGCCCGTGCAGGGGAAGGCCCAACCTTGATCGAGTGCAAAACCTATCGCACCCGCGCCCATTCGGAAGGGATGCGCGACGCCGGCTACCGCACCCAAGAAGAGGTCGATTCGTGGAAGGCGCGTGACCCAATCAAAACCTACAAGCAGAAACTGCTGGACAATGGTCTGCCATCCGAAGATTTTGAAGAGATCGAAGCCGACACCCAGGCATTGATCGAAGATGCCTCCGAATTTGCCAAGAACAGCCCCTGGCCCGACCCTGCCACGGCGACCGAGCATATTTATAGCGTCTGATCATTCCGTTCACAGAGAACGCGAAGGTTCGCAGAGATACACAGTCTCTCTAAAGCTCTGCGGGTCTCTGTGCAGCCTCTGTGTTCTCTGCGAACCTAAAGCCATCAATAGAGGACTACTTATGCGTGAAATCACCTTTATGGAAGCCACCCGTGAGGCGTTGACCACGGCGATGGAACAAGACCCCACCATCTTTATCATGGGCGAAGGCATCGGCAAACGGGGTGGCAACTTCGCCACCACCGTTGGTCTCTATGAGCGCTTTGGCCCCGAACGGCTCTGTGACACCCCCATCTGTGAGCGCGGTTTTGTCGGTCTCGCCACTGGCGCCGCCATGACCGGCACCCGTCCCATCATCGACTTTATGTTTATTGACTTTATTATGGACGCCATGGGCGAGTTGGTCAACCAGGTCTCCAAGATGCAGTACATGAGCAGTGGCCGGCTGAAAATGCCGATTCTGTTGCGCGGCTGTATGGGCATTGGTCACGCCGCCGCGACCCACCATTCGGGCAGCTACTATCCCTTCTTTGTCCACATCCCCGGTTTCCGCGTGGTGACGCCCTCCAACGCTTACGACGCCAAGGGCCTCTTTGCCACGGCGCTGCGCTGTGACGACCCGGTGATCTTCCTGGAACACAAATCGATCATCTTCAACAAAGGTCAGGTGCCGACCGAAGATTACCAGATTCCCTTTGGGCAGGCGCGCATTGCCCGTGAGGGGAAAGATGCCACCGTCGTCGCCATCAGTTCGATGGTTGATAAGACGATTGCCGCCAGTGAACGCATTGCCAAAGATGGGGCATCCATCGAAGTGATCGACCCGCGCACCCTGGCGCCGCTCGACATTGGCACGATTCTGGCGTCGGTGCATAAGACCGGCCGGCTGTTGATTGTCGATGAAAACTTCCAGCCCTGTGGCGTCGGCGCCGAAATTGCCGCGCAGGTGGTCGATCAAGCCTTTGACGACCTCGATGCGCCCATCAAGCGGATCAACGGCGCCCACACCCCTGTCCCCTACAGCCCGACGCTGGAAGGGGCGATTGTGCCGACGGTCGATAGCATCGAGCAAACCATTCGCGATCTCTTAGCGGAGTAAATCCTATGGCAACTGAAATCCGTATGCCCCGTCTGGGCTGGACGATGGAAGAAGGCATCTTTGGCGAATGGCTCAAAAAAGATGGCGAGGCGATCCAGGCCGGCGACTTTCTCTTCACTATCGAGGGGGACAAAGCCACCCAGGAGATCGAAGCCTTTGACAGCGGCATCCTGCGCCTACCCCCCAACGCCGCCAAACCGGGCGATCTGATCACGGTTGGTACAGTCCTAGCCTATACTGTTCGCCCCGGTGAAAAGTTCGACTTTGACACGCCATCGACGGGAGAATCGACGGCGTCAACGGTTGCCATGCAAGCCGCTACCACGGTGACAGTCGACGCAGCCGTTGCCCAATCTAAAATCCAAAATCCAAAATCAAAAATTGCTATCAGCCCGCGCGCTCGGCGCGTCGCCACTGAACTGGGTGTGGAGTGGAACGGGTTGACCGGCAGCGGCAGCACCGGGCGCATTATTGAGCGCGATATCCGGGCGGCGGCAGCGGCGTTGGCAGCAACCCAAGCCGCCGAACAACCGGTCGCCGCGCCCGAAGAGAAGGTGCGCGCCACGCCGATTGCGGTGCGTATGGCGCAAGAAGCCAGCATCGATCTGGCCGAACTGGCGGCGCAAAAACCAGGCGCCAGAATTGATCGCGCCGATGTGGAAGCGGCGATTGCAGCCCGTGCGCCCGTGCCAACCGCACCGGCTGCGCCTGCGGCAGTTGAGTCAATGTCTGTTACCAACATTCGCCGGTTGATTGCCCAACGGATGCTCGAAAGTGCGCAGACGACGGCGGCTGTCACCTTGACCACCGAGGTTGATGCTACAGCATTGGTAAAATTGCGCGAAGAACTCAAAACGGCCTTTGCCCCACGTGGTTATGCCGTGCCGTCTTACAACGATCTCTTTGCCAAGTTGACAGCGGTGGCGTTGCAAGAACATCCGCTGCTCAACGCGCGCTGGCAAGGGGACGAAATTATCTTGAATAAGGCAGTTCACATTGGGATTGCCGTGGATACGCCCGAAGGGTTATTGGTGCCGGTGGTGCGCAATGTTCACAGCCAGAGCGTGCGCGAGATTGCCGCGCAAAGCAAGGCTTTGATCGAAAAAGCGCTGGCCCGCAAACTCAGCGCCGCCGAGCTGCAAGAGGGCACCTTTACCATCACCAATCTCGGCATCTACAACATCGACGCCTTCACCCCGATCATCAATCCGCCGCAGTGCGCTATTTTGGGCATTGGACGAATTGTGAAGAAACCAGCGGTGGTTGGGGAAAAGATTAAAGCACGCGATATGGTGGCGCTTAGCCTGACCTTTGATCATCGCGTTGTCGATGGTGCGCCGGCTGCCCGTTTCCTTGATCTGGTGCGCCAGTTGATCGAGACGCCGGTGCTGTGGTTGACGGCATAACACTACAGCGGATTTAGGCGGGAGCGGATGTCGGTTGCTGGGAATCGACCATACATCCGTTGCTGCCCAAATCCGCTGTAGCGTCCCTGTGCTACCCCTCCGCTACCGATCCGCCAGGGGTAGGAAGAGTCGATATTGACCTTGCACGCCTAGCAGTTGATGACTAAAGGTGCAACTCACCGTTTCACCGGCGTCCAGATCAATGACAGCCGTGGCGCCACTGGTTGTGCTGCCGTTGTCGGGATCGATGCAGGTAACACTAGCCACACGCCATTCTGCCGGCGGCACGGCTGCCACCTCGTAGCTATCCGCCGGCACATTCATAAAGGTTTTGCTGCCGCCAGCATCCACGAGGAAGCTGGTAGGTGTGGTGATGGTTTGCGTAAAGACAAAACCGACGCCAAGGGGCGTACTCTGGTTGTTGATGACAATCGTCCCCATCTGCGGGATCGACTGCTTGCTGGTAAAGGTGCAAAATACCGTTTCCCCGGCATCCAGATCAATGGTGGCTGTGGCGCCACTTGCCGTGCTGCCATTATCCGGGTCCACACAACGAATGCCGGTCAATTGCCAGCCGGCAATCGTTCCGGCAGTCACTTGATAGACACCGGGAACAAGAGTGGCAAAGCTCTGCTGACCGCTATCATTCAAAGTAAAGTTGTTAGGAGCGGCAATGTTGTCGGTAAAAGGAAAGCCTGTGCCACCGCTGGGAGTGCTCTCTTGGGTAATCACAATGGCGCCGGTGGCAGTGGGAGGCGTGTGGGTAAAAGTGCAGAGTACCTTTTCATTTGTATTCACGGAAATGGTAAAGGTAATCCCATTCCCGGCGGGGCCAGGGGCGTCATTGACTAGACATTGCCAGGTGCTGCTATAGTTGTTGGCATTGGTATTGCTCCCGACGCGGGCAGTCACCGTATAGTTCCCGGCAAAGAGATTGACCGGTTCCATCTGGGCATCACCAGTCAGCGTGTTGGTCAGCACACCTAGCCCTTGGATAGTGACTTGCCAGCTTGCGTTGGGATCAACCGGCTGCACCCGGTTGGCGATCTGCAACGAGCCGAAGGTAAAGGGGAAGCGGTAGAGGTAGATGGCGCCGGCGTTACTGCCGTTGGCATCGTGACCGTAAGCGCCGATGACGGCATTGCCGGAGCGATGATCAACGGCCCGTCCAAAGTGATCGCCACTGACGCCGTCAGGTGCGATCACTTTCGTCATCTCGCCCCATTCATTGCTGCCATTAGCGTTGCGGTGGAGGATATAGGCGGCGCCGGACTCCGGACCATTCTCCTGGTCAAAGGGGGCGCCAACAATGGCGCCGATGCCGCCGATGCCGACAGCATAGCCAAATTGTTGCCCCGCAACGCCGTCGGTGGCGACTACCTTCTTGCGCTCGCCCCAATTGTTGAATCCGCCAAAGTTCCGATTGAAGATATAGGCTGCACCGGCATCAGCGCCATTCGTATCTGCCAGCGGCGCGCCGACAAACAGGCGGTTATCACTGTAGGCTACGGCGTGACCAAAGGCATCGCGCGTCGCACCATCCGCCGCCATTACCTTTTTCAACAAGCCCCAGTTATCCGCGCCCCCCATATTGCGCTCAAAAATGTAGACGGCGCCGGCATCACAGGCAGCATCGCCGCCGCAGGCATCGTCATCCCCAGGTGCGCCGACAAAAAGGGTGTCACCGCTGATAACCAACGCCGCGCCAAAACGATCACCCGCCGCGCCCGCATCGGGCGTTATGCGTTTACGCTGTTGCCAGACGGGCGGATTAAAGGCGACTCGGTCAAACACATAGACAGCGCCGGATGCAGTGCCACGGCTATCAGCCGTCGGCACACCAATCACGGCACTATTGTTTTGCACTGCGACAACAGCGCCAAAACGCTGATTCGCTTTCGCATCATTGGGCGTCAATTTGGCTTCCTGTCCCCAGGCGCTGAGACCACCTTGGTCGCGCCCAAAGATATAGGCTGCGCCGGCGTTCTCTCCTCCTTGATCCTGACCAGGGGCGCCGACAATTACCGTTGTCCCGCTGGTGACATAGGTATCGCGGCCAAATTCGTCACCGGCAGCGCCATCAGATGCTTCCAGTTTGCTAACTGCTTGCCAGCGATTGATCCCACCCTGGTGGCGCAGATAAATAGTTGCGCTGCCGGCATCAACGCCTTTTTCGTTATCATCACCATAGGCGCCGACAACGACCGTGTCGCCCGAAACGTTGACATCATAGCCTAAAAAATCATTGGCGGCGCCAGCGGTCATGGTCTGTTTTACCAAATAGTTGGTCAACACCGACGTCACCGTCAGCGGGTAGGTTGCACGCCGGTCATCAATGACTAGAACAATCCTCGTGTCGGTACGGCGAAAGGAGGCTGGGAGGATTTGCCCCTGCGCATCAACAGCCAATAAGTCGCCATAGCGCAAGAGGATAGCCCCGCTGGCAGTAACAAAATCAATAGACTGCTGGTCGCTGTTGAGCTTGGGTTGTAATGTGCCGCCCAGACGCAAATAGAGTTGGATGGGTTGATCGGTAGACTGGTCACTGGGACGCTGTTGCACCGCCAGCCCATGCTGTACGCCATCCGCCGCATTGCGAAACCACGCTTGTAGGCTACCTCGCTGATAGTACAGACGATTGTCCTGGCGCGTAACAGCAATGGTTTGGGTGTTACCGGCAGCATAGAGGTTTGTCTCAGTAGCGTCCGTCGCTAACGCCAACGTGAAACGCCATGTGTCTTCCCCAGCGGTAAGCGGGGTCACAGTTATCTGATCTTGCTGAAAGCGTAGCTGCCAAGCGAACGCTGGATTGATCGCCGCATATTGTTGGGCGTCACCTTGCCGTGCGGCATTCAACACTGGTTGAATGGCATAAGCGGCGTGCGCGTTGTCAACCAGTGAGTCGGTTTGCGCCGGCTCGGCTTGCTGGATAGGGGTCAAGGCGCTCACGCTGGCCGGCGGCGCCAGTAGTAGTAACAACAAAAGCAGTGTGGCTCCGGCTTGCCACAGCGAACGGTTGCGGTATGACATAGAAACTCCTTCAAGGCAAAACTTTCCAAACAACCAACCTCACTTCTTACATACCGGTTCGCCCGCAACGTTTTCAGCAATTTTGTAGTAGGTAAGCAGCATTGACAGGATCACGGATTCTACGTGAAGAAGAGGTGAGTAGAGGCACAATTCCGTAAAAGTTGTAACTTTTACGGGCCGTCCTCTTGTACCAGGATATAGTGCTGCATGGTTTAACCGTAGGCTTGGCGTTTGGCTATTGTCCAGTTCGTCAATCAGCCATAGGGCGCCAAAAGGGCAAACGTACTGCCAGCGTTGAGCGCTCCGCCCCGACCATCTTTATAATAGGATTTTCTTGCAGGCTAACTCAGGGTGAGGAGCAGCGTTGCCATAGGCTCACACCCCGACAGATCTGCCTCCTATCTGCTTTTGCCTTTCTATACTGGAATCAAATTGAGTAGGGGCGTCCCCTTGCGTGCGTCCGCAAGGGGCGGTTGCCTCCTAGGAGGCAACCGAAAATCCGGCTCTCATTCTGATTTGAGTACAACAACACACCAACTAAGATCCTCCGACTACAATCCATTGAAAGGATTTGTCCATGTCGATGCAGACGAGAAGTTATCGCTGCCGATGGTTTGTCTTACTTGTTGTTCTCGCTGCCCTCGTTTGTCAACCAGTGATGGTTGAAGCGCAGATGGGTGTTGCCGCCGAAGCGGACCTGGCGAACCGCCACTCCGACGCCGGCATCTGGGTGGCCTATCGCGGTGACAACAGTGTTGCTGACCTGCAAAAACCCTACATTAAAGGGGTGATGGCCTATGCACCTTGGAATAACCTCTATTTGGAGGAAGGTAATTTTGATTGGAGCAAACTTGATAAAGATCTCAATTTTGCCATTAACAAAGTGGGCAAGAAGAGCTTTATTGTCGTAACGACAGGCTACTGTCCGGGGCTTGAATGGCCGGCCTTTATGCGCGAACGGGTTGCCCAACACAGCATCGCCAACGCAAAGGGCTGTCATGCACTCCAGTTCTGGGATCCGGTCTATATCAATTACTACAAGACATACATTCAAGCCCTGGCAGAGCATCTGGCGCAATTTGACGCCACGGATGCCCGCCCGACGACGACAGATATTCTCTTTGTCCGCGCCAATGTGATGGCTGAAACAACCGAAAATCTACCGAATGAGAATGAATATGGCGATTGGCAATGGCAAAAGTTTACACCCGCGCCCAATGGCCGTATCTACCAGGTGGATCTCACCCAAGAGATCGCCTACGCCTATGAACGCGACATTGTGTTGACCTACCAACAAGCATTGCAACGGGCATACCAGAATCGTGGGCTTACTGCACCAGCAACCATTGCAAAAGCAACCAGCTACTGGAAACCCAACCCCAACCGCGATCACTTTGCGGGTGCGGGCATCTGGTTTGATCAACACAATGGTGCGCCCAGTCCCCAAGGGTGGTACTACTCCATGATCCAGAAGGTGCGCACCGGCGAGACGCGGGCCGCCTATGAATCAGGCAATAACTGGCCGGATGCCCTGTTGGGTCAATACACCTATTGGGAAGTATTGGCGGCGTTACACAGCGGCGTCGAATTTATTGGCCTCTATGGCACCAACAAAACTTCACCCCAATTGCAACCGAAAGGCGTGATTAGCTTTGTTGAAAATGGCGAAGCGTTAGCTTTTGGTGAGCGGTACGCTGGCTATCTACGCAATCCGTCACAGTCACCGGGCGCCTGGATTGCGTTGCGCGGTGGCTACCCGGAAGATCGTTGGTCGGATAATATTCATCAGGTACGGGTCTGGACCAACTACGACTTTTTGATCACCCAGCTTCGCCCGCAGGATTCCGTGCCGCTCTTCGGGGCCGAGAATGCCGGCGATGAGCTGCGCAGCACCGTTCCTGTCGTCTCACGCACGGCGCCGCAACCCTGGACGGATGAAGTGACGATTTGCACGAACCGCTATTCGGCGGCTGAATGTGAATTTCTGTATGATCAACCGCCTGTTCTCCTCGGCCAAAGCAATGGTCGCTATCAATATACCTTTGGGCAGAGTGACTTGGGGCAGGTTCTCTTCTGTGCGGGCAACATCTTCTGTAACGATCCGCCAGCCGTCACCCGTTCTGAGGCGATGTTATGGGCGCGCCGCACGGATAAGCAAAACGGTCACAACGTTATGCGCTTCGGCATACATGATCAATTTGCCGACAGCCTAAACGGTCGCGCGACCATCCGCATTGTCTACCTCGACCAGGGCAGCGGTAAGTGGGAGCTACGCTATGACGGCGCAGCGGCAGTTGAGCAATCGGCGATCATTGTCCAAAAACAGAACACCAATCACTGGAAAACGCTTATTCTTCCGCTCAACGATGTGCGCTTTGCCAACCGGCAGGAGGGGGGCGCCGATCTAACACTCTATAATATGGGTGATGATGATGACATCTTCCACCTGGTGGAAGTTACGCGCCTCAGCCCATCGGGTAAGCACCAACTGTATCTGCCCCTTGTCGATCGGTAAGTTAGGTGTCATAGCCGAAAAAGTGATTCAAAGCGCCGGCCTTTTGTTCGATTTTGTACAGTTGCGCACGCGATAACTGCGTTTTCCAGCGCTCGTCCAGCTTGATCTCAGAGTGGTGGCGCAAGCGCATGGGGTTGCCGATAATATGTTGCGCCACCCTTTGCAGATCCGGGGCCGAGAAAGTTGGGTCTACTTGGCAAAACTGGAAGATCGTTGCCAGCGTCGCTTGCGGCTCATGGCAGAGGTCTTCGTAGCGTATGCGCAGTTGGCTCTGGGCCGGCCAGGTTGCCAGCAGCCGGCGCTGCCCCTGGTGGAAGCGCACCCAGCGGGTTAGCGCCGGTTCAAAGGCTGCTTCGCCCCGTCGCCGCACAGTAGAGGCGACATAGCCGCGTACATCACGAATCCAGTGAATGACGCGCATGTTAAGCGTGGAAAATTTCGCCAGGGAACGCAGCCGCCGCGCTTCTTTGGAGGTATCGACAAAAACGTGGGCGCCGGTTAGGGCCAAGACGCTTTCAACCAACGCTTGATTGCGCTCTGCCAACCGTTGCAGCGTTTGCGCTTCCGCTGGCCAGCGCTGAATGATGGCATCCCGAACAGAATCAAGCCACTCATTGCGGAAGGAGCCATGCCGCAACGATTCTGCGAAGGAGGGCGGGGCTGACGTATAGCGCGTTTGAAAATCAGCCAGATCAAACGCAAAGCCGCGCGCTTGCATCTGTTTGGTCACAGCGTGCCAGAATTCACATTCGTGGATCAGCGCTCCACAGGAACAGGCGTAGCTTTCCACGGCAGTGTTGGGCAGCAAACCGCTCATTTCGCCCACCGTGGCAATTTCCGGGTGCGCGCCCAACAACATCGCCAACAGGGTCGTGCCGGAAAAGGTGGTCGCCTGAACCTGAATATAACGGGTGAAGGAATTCGCCATAAAAGATTGTCTCTCTGCGCGATTGATTGTCGCTACCACAGCATCACTGCTTTTCTTAGGAGCAAAAATTATCGTATTCCTGGTGTATCAAGCGATTAGCTTAGTAGACCAGGAATACACCGGTTCACACCTCGACGAACAAGCGCCCTATGTGACTGCGGCCAGCACGCGAGTCGGGTCGGCGGCGAGGGGATGTTCATTTGGCTGACCAGCCGCCGCTTGCGGGGTTGCGGTAAGCGGCTCTAACTGCCCCAGTAACCGTTGGGCCAATTCTAGGGCAAAAAGGCCATCCTCGCCAGGTACGTCACAGGCAATGCCAAGCCGCACACAGCCCACAAAGTGTTCCAATTCGAGCATAAGCGGCTCGACCGCCGGCACATAAATGCGTTCGAGAATGCTCTCCTGACGATAGGCGGTAACAGTCTGATTTTCGACAAAGCGGGAGAAGGTGTGGCGGTGAATCACCAGATTCTTGCCAAGCAGATCGGCTTCGATATAGGCGCCATCGGCCACCACTTCAATGGTGCGCACCTTTTGTTCTGTAATGCGCGATGCCATCAGCGTGGCAATCGGTCCCTGGCGAAAGGAAAAATTGGCGATGGCATGGTCCACCGCATGACCTGACAGCGCCCGACCCAAGGCATGGGGGGACTCAAAGTCCTTACCAAGCAGGTTCACAATCAGATCCAGGTCATGGATCATTAGATCGCGGATTACATCGACATCCTTGTTGCTAAAGTCAAAAGGACTCAACCGTCGCATGTTAACGGAGATCAACTGCATCTCCTGCGCGATTTTTTTTAGTTCAATGTAGGTGGGGTTGAAGCGCTCAATATGCCCAACCTGTAAGATCAGATCTTTGGCTTCTGCTAGATCCACCAGTTTTCTCGCCTGGCCGACGGTCTCGGTCAACGGCTTCTCCACCAGCAGATGCACCCCTTGTTGGATGGCTTCCTGGGCAAGGGCAAAGTGGGCCGGGGTGGCCGTCACAATGCTTACTGCATCAACCTCACGCAACAATTGCTCAGGCGTCTTAAAAAAGGTGGTCTCATAGTTGGCCGCCACTGCACGACCGTGTGCAGCAGCCATATCCGTCAAGCCCACCAGTTGCGTATTGCGCAGGGCGGAGTAGACGCGACAATGTCTTTGGCCCATACGCCCAACCCCAATGACGCCAACACGTACTTTTTTCATAACGTACCCTTTACTTCTCAAACCCACACCACATCGCTTCTTACGCTTTCGCCCTACTTTTCGGCGGGGCCTTACTGGTCGTAGCAACGATGACAGCCCGTACAGCGCCAGTCATCGCCTAACATAGTGCCGCACTGACAAACATAGCCATGTAACCGGGCCGGGTTGCCATAGACCAGCCCATGCGCCGGTACATTGCGGGTGACGACCGCGCCGGCGCCCACCATGGCATATTCGCCAATCGTGACGCCGGGTAGCACCACCGCTCGTGCGCCCAGCGATGCGCCCCGCTTGACCAGAATAGCGTCCACTTGCCAATCCGCGTCGTTTTTTTGCACGCCGTCGGGCGTGATTGCGCGCGGCAACCGATCATTGGTCAAAATAACGCCAGGGCCGAGAAAGACGCCTTCCTCAATCGTCACCCCGTGATAGACATAGACACCATTTTGAATTTTCGAATTGGCGCCGATCGATACGGCAAAATCAATATAGGCGCCCTTACCGATAATGCAGTTAGCCCCAATCGTAGCGCGTTCGCGCACCTGCGCCTGGTGCCAGATCTTGACTCCTGGCTCGACAATGGCCTGGGGTGAAACTTCAGCCGTGGGATGAATATAGGGTTGAGGGTTCATCATCGGATCCACTCGTATAGGCTAACGATCACAACTATCAACATACTACTACCTAACTTACCCTGCGGGTTGTTTCGAGCACTGCCCCTTTTGCTCTTACCGCAGGGTAGCGAAGATAGCGCCAATAGATCTGCCGGAAGAAATTGCATAAGGCAAAAGCGGCATAATCATGCCACTGCAGTTGCGGCTCGCCCCAGTCGGTAGGGAAGGTGTAGCCCCACTGTGCCATAAAGGGAGCAAAGACGCGTTTGGCCCGCTTGCGCACGGCCGGCGTAGAATAGTACGTAAAGAAGTCTGTCCCTTTCCCATCTGTCTTGTTGGCAACCGGCAATGGTCGCACCAGTGGCAGCCCTATCCGTTCGAGCAATCGGGCAAAGTCTGCCGTCAGGTGTTCAAAGCGCAGAATAAAATCAAAGCGCTGGTGATCTAACATGCTCCAGTTGTTGTAGGGCAGGTGATAGTAACGCAAGAAGAAGGTGGCAAAATCAGCATTCTGTTTCTGCACAAAGTGATAGCGTTGCAGATGCGTACGCTGATATGCGACGCGATGCCAGAAACTCTCCTGTAGCTTGCGCAACTGGCCCGGACTGGTAAACTGAGCATGGTGGTTCGTTTTGAACTTGAAATAGTGGCTCACCACTTGATCCAGCGGATGGCGAATGCCGGCAAAGACAAAGTACTCCTTTTCGACAGCGGTTGCCACGCGACAAAAATCACGATAGGTAGAATGCTTTTTCAAAATCGGAACGCCACCATAATGGGCGCAAAGTTCATGATGAATGGCCGATGAGCCGGTCAATGGCAGTTCGACAAACAGATAGTTGTGTTCATGGCTGATAACCATACGCCGTCCCCTCCCAGGTGGTGGTTAGCTTAACCGACATACCCGAATTTTTTGAGGTCTTTGCCCACACAAAACAGCAGCCAACGCTTCATCCAGGGCCGTAAGCCGCTCTGCCAGCGGGTCAACGCGTCTTGGTCAAAGCCATGTTCACTCTTCTGCGCAAAGCTGGAATCAACGGTGGGTGGATGCAGCATAGCCGGCTGAAAGGTTACCCCTAGGAAATGGCACAAGCGTTGAACATTGGGCATCGGGTCATTGACAAGGTCCTCAAACTTGGATACGTAATAATGCTGCGGGTAGCGCCGCTTGTAACGGTAGTGCAGGCGGGCGGCCCGCAACCAGGCCATGGTGATATACAGGACAATGGCAAGCGACACTAGTGGCTTGACCAGACGGAGGGCAAGGGCGTGGGCATAGCGGTGTTGGCCCCACGCTTTGGCAGCGCGGCGGTCAAGCTGCGCCATACGCTTTTTGTGTTCCGAGGCCAGAATGGCGCGCGGATCGCGGAAGGTGTGGATCACCTTGGCATCGGGAAACCACTGGAGCAAAGTCTGCACATGATAGAGATGGGGACCGGTCTTATCGCCCAGAATCACCGGCTCGGCGCTGCTGGCATGAACCTGGAGCAGCGTTGTGTAGAGGGCGCAAGCGCTGCGATCGGAGGCCAGCAGCGCTTGCGCCATGACCGGGCGCGGCGTCGCCATCGTGCCATTCTGCAAGCGGTCCCAATACTCCCCATGAAATTTGCCTGTATACATGGCATCTACCAGTTGATGAATATTGGCATCCACGTGCAGGTCGCCATAGCGTTTCATCTTACGGTAGGCGCCCGGCAGGAAGGCGCGCCCCAGGAAAAAATTTTCCGGGGAGAGGTGGCACGCATAGCCAGGCGCGGCGCCCAGAATGTTGACCATTAGCTTGGTTCCCGTGCGGGGGAGACCAACGATAAAGATATACTTTGGCATAGGTTCCCTGCGCTCATTTGCCCCAGAAGGGTGCTGCTGCTTCACGGAATGGGCCTTTGGCTAACTGTTGGATGGTGCGATCATCCAGGTATTCCGCCCGAAAGAGGGCAACACCCTGCACCTGCGCTTCTGGGCATTCACCATCGTCCGCCGGTTGCAACAACACTTTTAATTGGTTCACCAAAATTCCGGCCCGGCGGCTTCGGGCGCGCTCGACATCATGCACCGCCAAACCTGGGAAGACACGTTGATGCGCCTGCTCATCGTCAATGCCCTGGCGGAAAAGGGCAACGCGTCCTTCAATCGTGCGGGCGGTGGTTGAGTAAAAGGTGGGAAAGGCCACATCGATCCACCCCTGATCCAGCCAATGCCAGGCGGCCTGTCCATTGATCAAGCTGCGGCCTTCGTCATTGCCGGGAACTGTAAAGACCGCAGCCACGGAGATGATGAGCGCCGGATCCACGGCGCGCACTTCGTCATGAATCCGTTTCACCAAGCGATCCATTGAATGTTCCAACCAGGCCGTAACCCGACCACTGCCCTCATCTTCAATCATACGGGAGCCGTTGGTATCCTCCCAGAGCGTATACGCTCGGCCATAAGTTTCCAGCGTCCAGGCTTTGTAATCCTCCTGGCAACCGGGATAGTCATACGCCTTGCCGGGGTAATCCAACGCTTCGTTGTTAAAGCAGATGCCGCCGGTGCGAATGAAATCTAAATGCACCCCATCGACATCGTAGTCTTCCATCACGCCGGCAATCAGGTCAGTGATATAGGCTTGAAAGCGCGGCTGTTGCACCACCGAGACGGCGTGATCCATATAGCGTTCCTCGCCGGTCGTGTAATAGTCCCCATACTTCAAGCGGAATTCAGGGAACAGTGCGTTGAGCATGTAAGGCGCAGTTCGATCCGGTGCCGGCCAGCGGGCGTCATCCTCCACGCGTCCGCCGGAATGGACGGCAAACCAGGCGTGCACCTCAAAGTCATTGGTCGGATCATCGTCGGCGCGCCGCTCATTGCGGATGGCGATCAAATAGGTGAGCGCATCACGGTACGTTTCATCGACAAAGGGTGTCTGGTTGGGCAACCGTTCAGCCGCTTTGGGAAACCGGGTATGACTCGGCTCAAAGAAGGCCGTGCCATCCTTGTAGATCTGAATCAACACCACGTTCAAGCGGGCGCGATCGATCTGCGCCACCAAGGCATCGACATCGGCGCGTGCCCTTGCGCGCCGGCCGGCCCAGGACCAGACGGCGCGCGTCTCCTGCTTTAACGTAGCGGTGGCTGCTTGTGAATTTTCTGGTTTCTGGGCAATAACGGCTGCGATTGCCACCTCTTTTTGGCTCCCGAACGCCAGAAGACCAACCAGGATCAAGGCCGCCGCCAAGAGCAATTTTGTAAAACGCAGTGAGCGCTTAGCTCCAAATTGCATGTTTCTATCCTCCTGTCCTAGCGTAGCACCTACTGTTGCGCAGGCGCTACAACGACCCTGTCTTTCCCAATAAATACTTCACCATGTAACGGATCAGGCGGAATAAGTTTTGGGGACGGGACAGGTACCGGAAAAATCCAAAGTAAATGGGATGTAACATCAACACAAAGACGCCATTGGCGTGATAAATTTCCTCCATCATGGCAACGACGGCGCTGTAGAAGCGCTGCCCATAGCGCAAACTGACCGGCATCTCCACATCGCTCAAGGCATGGGCCAGACCATAGGATTGATTAAAGTGGCCGCCGATCACCTTTCGGAAGGGAAAGTAGTAGTCCAGGGGGCGCGGCGTGGTGTCATAGAGCAGGCCGGCATCGTGAATGGCCGCGTTGGTATGGGCGCTGGCGTTGCGGGTCAATTCACCGCCGTGCATCCCCACCCCCAGCACCGGTCGGTCGATCAGTTGTTCCAGATGTTCCTTTTCTGCTTTGGCGGCGGCACATTCACTGCCAAAGCGGCGGGCATTGGTCACAAATTCCCCATGCAATGCGATCTCCGCACACCAGGGGCTGCGCGCCAGTTCTTGGATGTCGCGCCCCGTGTAGAAGGGGCAGAAGGTGCGGATGTAGAGGGTGCTCTCGACCCCGTAGCGCTGTTCCAGCCGCCGAATCCTTGGCAAGTTGGTAATAGCGCGGTCAACGTCGTAGCGGGGGGAGAAGACCGCCTGCGGCACGACATCGCCCACCTGTGGGTGATACCAGACGCGCCAGAGGGGCAGCTTCTGCTCGGCCAACTTTGCCATCACCAGTTGGCGCACGGCCTGGACATCAGCTTCCAAGGGCCGGCCCGGTGTCCGTACCGTGCGGTTTTGCATGTCATGCGTAATCTTCGCCAGCAGCGGGCCAACCTCGGCAGCGGAGAGCATAAAATCGCCGCTTTCGGCAATCCGCCAATTCATGATGCCTTCGCGATGCAACAGTTCAATGAGCAACTCCTTCTGCGGCAGCGCCGGATCAATGGTGATCCAGACTTCGCCAACAAAGGTAGTGTCAACAAAGGTAGTGTAAGGACAAGACACCGCCTTTGTTTGTAAGAATTTACCCGGAACTTGTTCAATGACCGCCCTGGGTGATGATGCTTCGATCTGGCACACCCCCGCCGTCACCGTGATCCGTAACGTCATCTGGCTCCGTTCCACCCACCATTGAATATAGTCGCCCTGGCTGGTGATCCAGATGTCCGGCTTTGACCGCATATATTGTAAAATCCGCTCATAGGGGCGGGTGTCTCTGGTCAAGAAATGGCGGGCCACGGCAGGCGTGATCAAGGCCAACTTGCGTAGCAATCGCTTCATTCGACGTTACTCCCTCCGTAGATATTGTTCAATCACCAGATGAATGTGACAGGCCGGCGTTGTGTAGCGGCGCAAGGGCTGGGCCTGGACAGTGGCAATGGCCTGCGCCAGTTGATCCAACGCACGGCACCAATACAGGTAGCCCTCGGCGGCGAGCGCTTCCAGCAAGTCGCACTGATGCTGATCATAGCGGTCGGCATTGTCCACACTGATCAACGGAATCCCCAACTTTAACACTTCCATCGTACTTGCCAGCCCCCCATGTGCAATGACCAGCGACGCCGCGGCATAATAGGACTGCAAGGACGGTGCAAAGCGAAAATAGGGTAGATTCGCCGGCAGGTAGCGACCATGCCCGATCTGCATCTGGCCCCGCCACGGCCCCAACGTGGTCGCCAGCGCATCGACGGTGCGGATGAGTGGGTCAAAATCGGTGCTGCCGACGGTGACAAACAAATACGGCGCTTTCAACAATCGTCCTCCCAAAGTCTGGCGAAGTTTGGCTTTTGTGAAAAGCCGAACCTCTATCGTTACAATAAACGACCGGCGTAGATCGCACGCGGTAGCTTTTCCTGCAATTGCGGCCACTGCACAAAGAAAAGATCGGCAATCTTATACATCATGCGCCCGGTCAGCGATAAGCTCTTCACCCGCGAACCGGTTTCAATAAAAATGATACGCGCCCCCACCAGCTTACCGAGCAGCGACACCGGCACGGCAATTGCCGGCCCAGTACTCAAGATGGCGGTCGGGCGCAGGCGCACGAGGAGCCGAAATGCCTGGCTGCCAACCCACAGCGCCCCCAGCGCCCCTCGCCCGATACTCATCTCCTTGCTGCGTGGTCGATCCAGGTAATGAATGGCGCCGGGACGGGTGATTCGGCTCACCGATAGGGTGTCTTGCCTGGTGACAATATAGTGAACCGCATAGTCTTCACCCAACAGATCGAGTAAGCGCAACAGCTCGGTGGTATGGCCGCCTTCGCCCAGCACAACCAACAGCTTCAACGGTGGTTGGGTCGCTTTGCTCGCCGGTTGGTGGTTGGCGCTTTGGTCTATTTCGCGTCGCATTGTCATACCTGCATTTCACTCCCCTAGCGCACCCCTTGCTTGACCCCGGCCACCGGTTGTTGCCCCGGCTGGCCGACTTCCGTCAATCGCTTGAGCGCACCATAGTCAGCTTCCCAGGCCAGCCGCCGCTCCTGTTGCAACTGCCCCATCGCCACTTTCAAGGGCAACAGTTGGCTGCGCAGGCGCAAGATGCCCGCTTGAATATCCGCACTGCTGTTGGCGACATGCACCGCCCCTTTGTGAAAGTAGGCCCGCAAGATCGGCCAGTCCGAGGTCAAGATTGGTTGGCCCAGCCAGAGCGCTTCACACGCGCCGCGCTGCATGGTATGGTTATCGGTGGTCAACACCACAATGGCCTGCACCGTGCGCAACAGGCCGATATATTCCGCATCCGGCAGAAAGCCGGTAAAGTGGACATTGGGCGGATGCTGGGTCAGATGGCTCTGCTTTGCCCGAATCAGGTCGCCGGTGATGTAAAAGTGGACATCCGGCAATGCCGCCGCCGCCGCTAAGATCTCACCAACTGGCTCGTCTGGGGAAAAGGTATTGATCACTGCTACATTGAATTCACCGGCTACTGTAAACGCTTTGCCCGCCCCAAAGTCCGCTGGAATATCGGCCAGGACATAGGCGTCGGCCCCCCAGCGCCGGACCAACCCCGCCAGATGGTCATTCGTCACCAAGGTCGTCATGGCGCGGCGGGAGAGGAAGGCGTGCAGGGGCAACGTCCACTGCCACCAGGGCGCCAGGAGCGCACCGCTATGGGCGTCAATGATATAGTTGCCGCCGGTCAGCCAGGCGTAGAGGTAGACGACCAACGCGGCAAAGATCGGCGGATTCTGCACAAAGGTCAACCTGGGGCGCTCGCGCCATAGGATTGCCGCCGTTTGCGCCGCCTGCAACAAGTAGCGCACAGGGGCCAGGAAATAGCGCCGCTTCAGGGTATGTACCAGAAAGAGCGGCATGGCAAGTTGCTGGGCAAGCAGTTGGCTGCGCCGGCTATAGGCGCTCCAAGCAATAAAGAGCATCTTGTCAGCCATGAATCACACGCTCCTCTGCGACCAGCCCGCGCCCCAGATAGTGCTGAAACAGATCGACAAGTTGCTCGGCATTCTTGGTGATGGCATAGTCCGCGACCACTTTGGCGCGCCCGGCTTTGCCCAACTGGGTGCGCAAGGCGCCATCATCCAGCAGTCGCGCCAGGGCCGCGGCCAGTGCCGCGGCGTCATTGGGCGGAACGAGCAAGCCGGTCTGCCCATCCTCGATCAACTCAGGAATCCCTGACAGCGTGGTGGAGACCGCCGGCACTTCCATTGCCATACCTTCCATCAACGAGTTGGGAATGCCATCCATATCTTGATCCTGGGCGACAACACATGGCAACGTCATAATATCTGCGGAGGCTAAGTACTCCTTCAACGCCTCCTGAAAAATGACCCCTTCGAGATAGACATGCTGCCCCAGGTCATACTGATCGATCATCTGTTGCAGGCGCTGCTGTTGGGGACCATCGCCCACGATCCGACAAGTAAAGTCATAGCCCTGGTCGCGCAGCAGCCGACACGCCTCCACCAGATAGGGGTAGCCCTTCTTTTCTACCAGGCGGCCAACGGCCAGGATGGTGGCTTTGCTTTGGGGCGGGGGTGGCTGCGTCGGCCGCTGGGCCGGGGTAAAATCATCCACATCAATGCCGCAGCGGACAACCTTGATCTTGGCCGCGGTTGCCGGCCCGGGAACGATCTGTTCTAAAAAGCGGGCATTATAGGCCGAGATCGCAACGATGAACCGGGCTTCTTTGATCTTCTCCGGCAATAAGATCGGGTTGGCAAAGATATCATTGGCATGGGCGGTAAAGCTAAAGGTGATCCCCGTCAGCCGCGCCACGATCAGGGCCAGCGTGGCAGCGTTCAGGGCAAAGTGGACATGCAGATGATCAAGCCCCCGCTGCTCGACCGCTGCGGCCAAATAGACCGCCTGCCCAAAGTGCAGCAAGGTGCGCCACCGATTCCGCCAGGAAGCGTGCGGGCGGCTAAGACAGAAAGCCAGCGTGCCTAGATAGCGCAAGGGACGCTGCCACAGGAAACGCCAGTGGCTCTGCAAGAAGCGCCGCCCGTTAACCGGGAAAAGATAAAAGGTTTCCGCCACCAGCGGTCTGGCCTCTGCCGACAACGCCGCTGCCTGTGGGCGCCAGGTGGAAAAGGTTTGGATCGGCAACCCGCGGGCGCGCAAGGTTATCACCTCCCGGTAGACAAAGGTCATGGTTAGGTGTGGAAAGACTTGCGCTAGATAGCCAAGCTTCATCGCCAATGGGCCTCCTCCTTCACTGCTCGAAGCAACAAGCCGCTCAAGCCGCCACTAACGCGGTCAGCGGTTCGGCCTCTCCAGGGCAAGTGGCCGGTCGTTTGTAGACAAAATAGGGTAAACCAACCGCAAAGGTTGCCACCATGCAGAGCCGTTCGGCATCATCAACTTGCCCTTGGTAATGCTTTGCCAAGGCCGTCAGAATGCCCTGTCGATTAAAGATGGCGTCATCACAGTCGGGCGAATGGACAAAGTGTTCAATGCACTGACGCAGCCGTGGATCGCGGCGCGTGTTGATCGCCAAATTATCCGGCAGGTTCGTTTCCCCTGCGTCCGGTTGCGCGGGGCGGAGCTTTTTCAGCACCTTGCGCCGGCCTTTATTCCAGAGCGAAAGCGTTTTCGTTCCCCAATTCCCCAATACGCTTTCTTGGAGATTGAGATCGGTGTTGGCATTGGGAATGGTGTGCAGTTCTGGCCCCAGGTGGTGGATCATCACTTGATAGAGGGCGCGGCCAAAGCGCATTGATAAAGGCAACTTCATGACAGCGTTTAGCTGTTGGCGATCCGCCAGTGGGCGAATGTGGCCGAAAAGGTAACTATCGACCAACGCAGTACTCAGCGTCAAGTGGGGTTGGCGTTCAAAGAGATCCCACAATTCATAGCGTTGGATGTTGGTCTCGGCAGTATAGGGCGCAAAGGAATCGTAGAAGCTCGCCCGCAACGCCGGCAGATGACGCTGCAAAAACGCCGGATTAAAGATCTCCGCTAGTTCAACGGGGGTGTGGCGGGGGTAACGCCGGTAGAGCAGATCAACAAAGTGCGCACGCCGCTGGGGAATGAGCATCAAGGGGGAAATGCCACCGCCTGCTGCCGGTCCCCCCAACCAACCGCCCGCCATAAAATCGCCGTGGACTTTACAGGTCGCATGGTTCGCCATGCTCATACAGTGGATAAATGACATGGCGCCTTCCGTGCGCCAAACAATTTTGGGCAAAATTTGCGAAAGGGGCACGGTGGCAGGATCTTCCCGGATGTGCTGGAAGCCCAGGCGGTTGGCAATCGCCGTTGCGTAAGCCACTTCCAACGAACTCTCCGTTCCGCGCGTCCTGGCCGCAATGGGACGAAAGTCGCGTGGGATGGCCGCCGCCACGGCGCGACTATCCAGCCCACCACTCAGACTGATGAGAACCCGTTGCTTGCCTTGCAGCCGTTGCCGGGTGGCGCGTCGCAGCTCTTCCGCCCACATTGCGGCCAGCAGATCGGTGCGGCGGGAGGGTAGCGGCGCCGCGAACGTGAGCGGGGCATAGCGCTGCGACTGCAGATGCCCTTGGCAAAAGGTGAGCCGGGTGTAGGGGGTGAGCGCTTGTAACCCGGCCACAAAGGTGCGGCTACCCAGATTGTGCTCATAGGTAAAGACCTCCAACAAGCCCACCGGATCGACCGACGCCGGCGCCGCACTAACCGCCAGGATGGCCTTCTTTTCCGAGCCAAAGAGCAAGGCGTCCCTCTGCTGCATAAAGTAGATCGGTTTGCTCGCCAGATGATCGCTGATGATCGTCAGCCGCCCAGCCGCCTTTTCATAAATGACGATGGCAAACTCGCCATTCAACTGCGCCCCAAAATCAGGCCCCACCCGCTGATAGAGTGCCAGTAGCAGATCACAGACGCTGCTATCGTCGGGGAGCGCTACCTGCTGCCGCAAGTCATCCTGATTGAAAATCTCCCCATCCAGAAAAAGCACGGTGTCCCCTAGCGGGTCTGTGGCCGGTTGGGCCAAACTCGCCGGACGAAAATCGGTCAGCGCATGGGTGATCACACATGTAGCGCTCTGAAACGAGCGATAGATGAAGTTGACTTGTTGAACGGCATAAACCGCCTGCCAATCAGCCAGCAACGCTTGGGGCGAAGCAATCCCGTGACGGTCGGCAACCATTCCTGCAATTCCTGGCATAGCTCGTTACTCCTTACCCACCGGGAGCTTATCCACCGTAATCTTACCCATTGCGCTCTTACCCATCCCGGTCTTGCCCATCGGGAGCTTACTCATTGGAGGCTTACTTATGGGGGGCACCCTGGGTTCATCGACAAAATAATCCAAAATTTTCTGTTGTTCGTTCGTCAACTCCTGCTGCCACTTATAGTTGGTGTTGCTTAGGCGATAGCGCTTGAGCCGTTCCTCAAAGCGGGACGACCAGGGCAGTTCGGCGAAAGCCGTCACCGTTTGGAAGGCGCCGATGGGGTCGGCACAGAGCGTTTCATAAGTAAGTTCTAGAAAGTTATCTGGGGCGATTTGCTGTCGAGCTTTCTCGGTTGCTTCCAACAGAATTTGCAACTCAAGGCCGGCCAGGGCCACAAAGGAGCGATCAAATTGTTCCCACACCGCCAGTTGGGCCGGTGTTAACGCACCACAGCGCCAGCCCTGCGGCCCCCGCCAGCCCGACCAGAAACGGACATTGAGCAAGGAGTTAATAACCGCCCGGCCATCCCGCTTGATGTGAATAAATTTGGCATCAGGAAAGATGCCCTGGAGAAAGCCAATGCGCGGCCAACCCGTGATCTTCATGAGCAGCCGACGCCGTTGTGCGGTGAGGAGTTGCGCCAGAAGGTGCGGAATGACCGTTTTGTGCCGATTGGTCACATCGTGGGCTGTCAGATCGCGAAAAGGTTCGCTAAAGCCCTTGCAGTAGGTTTCCCAAAAGCGATACCCCTCACCCGGCGCCACTTTGCGATTGACCAACTCGCCGATCAGCGGTTGATCGACCATTGTCAGCACAGCCCGCAGCAACGCCAGGCGCGTTGGGAATTGATCCGCGATATAAGGCAACCAGGCGACCTGCGGATGTTCGGCAAACATTCGATGAAAAATTGTCGAGCCGCTGCGCCCAACGCCAACAATAAAAATAGGTTTTTCCACTTGCACAGTTGTACGTCCTCCTACGCTAACAAATTCATTGCTGGCCCCATAAATTCCCCATTGCTTCCTGGTGATGACAAACCGCATCAGTCGGCGGCGCCTGGCCGAGCATTTTGTAATAAACTTCACGGGTACGGGCAGCGACAACGTCGGCATGAAAGGCCGCGCGCGCCACAACTCTGGCCCGTTCCCCCATTGCGGTTGCACACGCCGGGTCATGTAGCACTTGATAGAGCGCTTCCGCTAACGCCGCTTCGTCGTTGGAGGGCACAATCAAACCGCTCTGCCCCTCTTCCACTAAGTAGCGCGCCCCACCGGCATCGGTGCTGACCACCGCTTTGCCGGCGGCCATCGCCTCCATGATCACCATTGGGGCGGTTTCGACCACCGAGGCCAGGACGACGGCGGAGCAGTGGGCATATTCGTGGCGCAAGGCGGCTTTATCCAGCGGCCCTAGAAAGGTGACGGCCTCTTGTAAACCGGCGGCTTGCACAAAACGCTGCAAATCAGCGTGGTAGCTCGCCAGTTCGTTGCTAAAGCCGCTGCTACCAGCAAGGCGCAATTGGCTGGTCGGCAGCCGCCGGTGTAGATGGGCAAAGGCGCGCAACAGCGTGTGAACCCCTTTGCGCGGGATCAAGCGGCCGACAAAGAGCAATTGTCCGTCGTTGGGTTGGGAAACGATCTTGTAAAAGGCGTCCTCAATCGGGTTTTCGATCTCATAAATTTCCCCCCGCAGTTGCCCATCAAAAACCGTGCGAATAAAGGGGCTGATCGAGATAATGTGCCGGGCCTGTTGAAGTGCGCGGCGTTCGCTGCGCTTGATAAACCAGCCGCGATAGTAGCGGTTCAAAAAGCCCTGCCAGAGATCGACTTCCAGAAAGCGAACACCATGCAGGGTCAAGAGCCAGGGCCGCCCCGCTCCCGCTGCTGCTTCGGCATACTCACCGGCCACCTGGGCGTGAACCACCTCCGGTTGCAACCGGCGCATCTCGGCGCGCAGCCGGCGAATGTTGGCCAAGACCGATAAATAGCCGGTTGCCCTGGCCGCCGGCAGATAGTGGACCGTCAGGTTCTTGTGGCGGACACACGGCTCGGCAACGCCACTCCGATCCAGCGTAATCAGGTCGATCCGCAGATCCGGGTAGCCTTGCAAGGCTTGGGTTAAGTTCCAGGTCACGGCTTCCACACCACCCGCAATGCGGTTGCGGTCAGGCGGGTAATCGCCGGCCATTACAACATGCATGAAACGCTCCTGCTCTTCTGGCAACTACTCTTCTGGCAACTAATCGATAAACCCCGTAAAAGTCGCACAGCTTCTCTCGTGTAAAAGGCGTCCCATCGGTGCGCTTTTTACATGGGTTGTCCATCAGGTTTGCCTTGATTGATCAAGGGGCTGGCGCATTTGGGCATTGAATCCGTGCCGTAAAGTTGATCTAGCCCAAAGAGACCCAGAATTTCCTGCGCACGTGCGATCTGCTCCGCCGAGACATGTTTCCGCCAGTTGTCGATCAGGCTGTTGCCGGCCACAATCGCACTCCCCTGTTTTGCCACCGGCGACGGTTTGGCGACGGTGGCTAAGAGACGCGGGTCATAGGGCTTGCCCAGATAGGCAAAGAGCTTGCGCGTCTCACGCTCCGGGTCCATACAGAAATGCTCATAAAACGCCATGTAAATCTCACCGTTTTGGAACTGCTGTAACGGCACATAATTTTGCACACACCAGCGAAAGATGAGGAGATCAAAGTAATTGGTGGCCTCGCTCATTGCCGGCGCAAAGGGAGCGAGAAAATCCTCGACCAGGTCGTGCTGGTTGAGAAATTCCTTCTGCAGATCGTGGCGCCAGGTGGAATGGCGTAGCCTCAATTGTGAGTGGACCACGGCGCAAGGATGCCGGATCACAAACACAATGGGCATGGCTGGGAAATGGGTGTGCAACCACTTCAACAGCAGGTTGACCCGCACATCTTTGATCAGCCGCTGTGTTGCCAACACCTTGCGATGAAACTTGTCGGTCCAAGCATTGCGAATCCGCCCCGATAGAATGGTTTCGGCGGCATTCAGGAAATAGGGGTCTTGATTTTCCGGGCGCAAATATTGTTGCGCCCGGAATTGCTGGCAAATACTTACCTTCTTCGGCCAGAACGGCTCGAAGATGTAGCGGTAGGCATGGTTATAATTGATCACGTCTGAAAGCCAGGTGGTCCCGCTGCGCTCTGTGCCGGCCAGGAAGATCGTCCGCCGGTAATCCGGTTGTAGATCCAGATAGAGCGGTCGGATCAACGGCTGAAGCACCTTTTTACGAAACTTCTCTTTTATTCGTTTCACCTGTTCCGTCACCCTTCGTTTTGGTTGATCCATGCACAGCTCCTTTTGTTCTCAAGTGCGGTTTGCAGCCGCACGGTTTATCGTGTGTGCGGCTGCAAACCGCACCTATCAGACCGTTACTTCGGCGGTATAAAAGCTTCCGCGTAAAGGCTTGACCAGTCGATGCTCCTGGCTGCCGACAATGGCGCCGGCGATGACAAAGGGCAACAACTTGACAATGGGCTGGACATTTTTGGCTGTAAAGGAACCGATGACAAAGCACAGGAAGACAGCCCAAAAGAGTACGACCGTGCGCGTATGAATAAAGCTCACCCAGTCGTGGCGACGCGTCTGGAAGAAGAGTGCGATGCTTTTGCCCCCAATCGCCAGCAGAAAAATGGCGTAGGGCAGAAAGCCGATCAGCCCGGTGGCAACCAGGAGATAGAGAAAGTCATTCTCCACAGCATCAAAGTTCCGGCCTGGGTTGTCAACGCGGTACTGCCCCGACACGGCTGCAAATGCACTAACGCCCCACCCTTGTAGCGGACGATCCAGCCACATATTCAACCCTGTCTCCCAGCGCGTTGTGCGTCCGTTGTAATCTTGCAAGCCATCCAGCCGGTGCTGAGCGATCTCGCTGGCCTGAATCTGCTGCCAGTTGACGGCCAGATTGAGCGCTACAAAAAGGGCGCCGACAACCAAGACCGTGCGCAAGCGCGGGTAGCAGAACTGCAACAGGAAGAGGCCCAGCAGCAGGGCGAACAACGGTGTACGGCTATAGGTGACGAGCAAGCCGCCAAACTCGACCAAAGCGCCAACAATCAGCCACAGTCTGCCCCTGTTGCTACGACGCTCCATGATCAGATAGATCGTCACCAGCAGGGTGATGACCAACACGCGCCCCATACCGCCGGTGCTGCCAATGAGACCGACGATCAGGCGCAACTGGGTATCGCCACGGTAGAGGCGCCCCACTTCCTGGTCTTTGGCCAAAAAGAGAACATGACCGGTAAAAGATTCATAGATGGCATAGGCGCCGGCAAAGATGCCAAAACAGGCGATTACCCAGAGCAGTAGCTGTAGACGCTGACGATCCTGCACCAGATGCTTGGCAAAGAAATAGCCTGCCGCAGGAATGAGGTGAAGAGAGAGCGCGGTTTGCACTACGCCCACCGGCTGGGGCGAGATACGGGCCGCCAGGGCAAACCCAATCGGCGCGAGCAGAACACAAAGATCGATGAGGCCAAGATGCCGTAAGCTTGTGCGTCCCACCAACACCGGCAGTAGCAGCGCCAGCGCCAGAAAGAGTACCGCAAATCGATTAAACGAGAGATCCGGCAAGCCGGCGCCGAATGGCAACTCCACCCAGGAATCCAGGATGGCGGCGCAAAAGAGCCAGACCAACAGACCAGAGAATGGTTCGTTAAGTGTCAACAGGACAAAGCAGATGAGCACCAACAACGACGTGATGACGGCGGCGCTTTCGTTGGTATCCACCACCAGCAGACCAATCGCACTGCCCGCGCCGACCGCCACCAGCGCCAGCAGCACTTTGCGCAGATGCAGCAGCAGATCAATACTTTTTGTGGTTGCTAACTTTACCATAAAAAATTTACCGTCAATGCCCGATTTTATCGTCACCCCAGTTTGGTAAGCGGGTTCCCCCTCACCTCATGTGGCGCCGGGTATGGCGCCGCCCGCCGTGCTGAATTTATTCGGTCTGTAAACTCCAGCAGCAGCGCCAGCAAGATGCCAACCAGCAAGCTGCTCAAGAGACTCAGCAGAATGACCGCATTGCTGATGACAGGCATTGAGCGCTCTGGTGGTCGGGCTGCGCTGATAATCTGCATCGAACCACTCGATAGAATCTGGCTCTCCTTGATCTGGGCCTCGCTGAGGCTTTCTTGCAGCAGATTGCCGGTTGAACGAATATGCGCCACTTGATCGACAAGCGTGTTGTACTCCGGCACAAGTTGAATCAGGGCCTGTAACTCTTGTTCGCGCTCAACAATAATCGGCGCCATCTGTTGAACCTCGGCGGCGGCATTCTTGGCGCGCGCCAGGTCGCTATTCTGGCGTAACACATTGAGCAAATTGCTCTGACTGTTGATGGCCTGCTCGACATCGTATACCTTGTGCGTGATCCGAAATTCCTCTAGCCTCTCTTCTGCCGCCAGCAGCCTGGTAGCGCTTAGTTGGAGCTGCTGTTCAATAAACTGCCGATTGCTTGCTGTTGGTTGAGCGAGCAACTGAGCATAATCTTCCAAACCTACTTCTGCCACCGTGTTGGCTAACAGCGCCGCCAGCGCCGGTGATGCGGCCTGCACCCGCACCCGCAACGATTGGGAGGCCGGCGGCAATTCGACCGCGATCAATGAGCGCAGCTCCTCCGCCGACATCGTCACTGTGGGTAAGCGTGCAAGAACCTGCTCGGTCACATTGCCAGCCTGGAGAAACTCCGCCAAACTGGTGCGGGTCTGTTCGATCTGCTGGCTCACCGCTTCCCGCCCAAATTCGCTGAATAAGGGCGCCTCCTGCGGCGGGGGTGCGCTGATCTGAATGGTCACACTCGCCTGATACTTGGGCACGGCAACCATAATGGCGATAATGAGCGCGGCAATCGTTGCCAGAAGCGCCAGGGCAATCACCCACCACCAACGCCCCAGAAGCTGTAAAAATCGCAGTAAATCTTGTCCTTGCATAAAAACCTTACCTTACTTGCGCATGGTGCTGACTTGCGCACGGTACCTACTCCACTGTTGCGCAAAGTTCTGCATAGAGCGCTTCGACTTGCTGGACATGCTGCTCTACGGTAAAGCGGTCGGCGGCGTGCTGTCGGGCTGTCGCGCCCATCGTGGCGGCCACCGTTGGCTGTTGCAACAGAGAGGTAATTGCCACGGCCATCGCATCCGCATCTTTGGGCGGCACTAACAACCCCGTCACCCGATCCTCGATAATTTCCAGTACACCGCCGGCTGCCGTTGCCACAATGGGTCGCCCCGCCAGCATCGCTTCTACAATGACCCGACCAAAGGGTTCCGGCGCCGAGGCGCTATGTACCACGAGGTCGGCGGCTGCCATCACCTGGGGAATATCAGCGCGAAAGCCGGTAAATGTAACAACATCGGCCAGACCTAACGCGTGGACCAGCCGCTGTAGATCCTGGTAATAGGCATGTTCACCCGGTGCGGTCAGATTGGGCGCGCCCACAATCAGCGCCTTGGCGCGTGGCTCTGCCGCCGCGACTGCCGCCATCGCCCGTACAAAGTAATCCTGCCCCTTCCATGAACAGATCCGTCCCACATTGCTGATCACCAAATCGTCGGGGGCCAGCCCCAACTCGGCGCGCAGCGCCGCTGCATCGGCTGCATCCGGCATAGATGCCAACTGAAACGGGTTGTGAATAACGCGCCCCCGGTCAGCGGGAATGCCCCAGGCGCTGTAGCTCTGTTCGACGGCTTGGGAGATGTAGATAAAGGCGGCAATAAACCGTTGGGTCAGGTGGGCAAAGGGCGGGCATGGATGGAGCATGCGCACATGACAAATCTGGGGCGTGCCGGCCAGGCGGGCGCCGAGAATGGCGCTTTGGTTGCCGCGCAAAGAGTTGTTATGATGCACCAGGTCAATGCCTTCGGCCTTGATCAGGCAGGCAATACGCCGAGCAATGGGCCAATCGTGCTGCGCAACGCGGTATGCTTCCTTGCTATACCGGTAGGCCAACCCCAGCCAGTTGCCATGTCGCCGCAGACGCTGTTCAATGTCACGCTGCGCATGGGCGGCGGCGACGGTTGGCGGTGCGTCTTTGTGTAAGATCAGGGTCCGTATGCCATTCTCCCGAAATTTCTGTACGTAGGGAGTGTCATAGTAGAAGAGCACCACCGGTTCGTAACGGCTGGGGTCAAGCCCGCGCACCAGTTCGTACAAACTGATCGAGGAGCCGCCGACCAGGCGGGCCGTTTCGACATACAAAATCCGTTGTCGTTGTTTCATGCTCGGTTTCATGCTCGCCACCGCTCTGCAACCGACTGCCCGGCAAGCGGCGCTTGCTGCGTTCCTTGGTCAAGCCGCGACGGCTTGGGAATCAACTGGTTTTGAATCAAGGTTGAAATTTGTTCGGCTCGCTGCTCCCAGGTGTGTTGTGCGGCCAGCGCGCGTCGCGCCGCCTGTTGCGCGGGATGTTGTTCAGTCATGGCCTGTTGTACCGCTTCGATAAAGTGTCCAGGCGTATCGGCCAGGTGGATACTATCGGCAAAGAGGCGCGCTGCCGGAATGGGAACCGAAACAACCGGCAGACCGGCGGCCAGGTAATCATAGAGCTTGAGCGGGCTGATATGTTCGGCCTGTTCGTTGCGCACATAGGGCATGAGACCCATAGTAAAGCCTTTCACATAGTCCGGCACCGCCTGGGCAGGCACCGCCGGCAGATGGTAGACATTGGGCATCTGGCGCAACGCCGCCCACGTCGCCTGCTGTTGGCTCACGTTGGCCTCGCCCAAAAAGACCAGCGACCAGGCGGGATTGTGCCGGGCCAGGGCCAGCAAGAGGGCAAAATCGAGTTTGTCGCCAATCAAGCCGATGTAACCGAGTCGCGGAGCGGGAATCGCCGCCAGCGCCGGCGGTAGATCAGCGTGCGCTAACGCCTGTTGATAGAGTTGGTAATCAACACCATTAGGCACGAGATGGGTGTTGGCATGATGCGCCCCCTTGGTCTGCCGTAGCTTTTCCGAGACCACAAGCACCAGATCGACCTGCGCCAACATGGCCTGCTCCTGGGCTTCCGTGCGCTGCCGACTATGGGCGGTCTGGCGTACATAGGCGCCATATTCATCCACCACATGGTAGATGCGCAGGCGCGTCGGCGGCATCTCATGGACCAGATCGACCATGGCCGGGCGTGAGAACCAGACAATGGGCGCCGTCATCTCTAATTTGTTCAGGGCGGCGCACAGGTACGCGCGCCGCACCCGCTGGGTGATCGCACGCAGAGGTGAAGCGCCGCTCACAGGCGCCCAGATGGGGTAGCGCAAAATCGCCAGATTGTCCGAAAGCCGCTGTAGGGATGGACGCCGAAGATCGGCCAGGGTGAGCTTCCCCTGACGCCAGCGGCTCACCACCTGCTTAAGATAGAACCGATCCTCGACAAACAGCACTTTGTTGTGACGGGCAAAGATCGACATCAATTGTTGGCGATTGCGCCACAGACCGTTCCACGGCTCTGGGGCAAAATAGATCAGGCTCTGATTCGTTAGCAAACCATACTCCTCTAGTGCAGCTTTCCGCTCATTGGCTTCACACCTTAACTTTGCAGCTTTTGCAAGGCCGCTTCGCTCTTGCTCCCCTGCAAAAGTCCCATCAGATTGCCGATGGCCCCCCGCCAGGAGCGTCCGGCCACAAGGGCTTCGCGACAGAAGGAGCGCGCCAGCGTTAGCCGTTCAACGGGCAGATCCAGTTTCGCCAGGTTCTGCCGGTGGTATTCCCAGAACGCTTTGCCCTTCCCGTCCCACAGTCCACGGGCGATCAGCCGGTAATATCCGCGCGTCATCGCTTGCCAACGCTGCTGATACTCCGCTGGCGGCAGATAGAGCGGCCCATAGCGCTTGAGCCGCAACAGCCGTTCAGCGGCATGGGTGTGAAAGCGATGCACAAACGAAGAGCGCGACTCATTGTGCTGGCGGGTATAGGTCAACACCTGATGGACAAAGCCAAAGTCGCTTTCGGCCAGCACTTGAAAACAAACATCGGTGTCGGCGTGGATCAAGCTTTCATCATAAAAGGCCGCGCGCTTGCGGATCAGGTCGGAACGAATCAAGAGCGAGGTGGGAGAACCAAAGAGATAGAGCGGCTCCCGTTGCAGCGACAGGCGACAGATGGTGTGCCCCGGCGTCACTGGGCTGGGATAGGGCAGCCCATCCAGGTCGATAGTCTCCTCATTCAAGCGGTAGGCGCCCACCAGACCCACCGATGGGTTGGCGGCAGCAAGGGCCACCATGCGCGCCAGGCAGTCGGGAAAGATCCAATCATCGGCGTGAACCACCTTGCAATAGACGCTCGCCGGCGCAATCTGGCGCAGGGCGTGATTCCAGTTGGGCATGGCGCGCAGGAATTCTCGATTGTCATGCACTTGAATGCGCACGTCCTGAGCGGCGTAGTGTTGGGCCAGCGCCAGCGAACCATCGGTGCTGCCGTTGTTGACGATGATGTATTCCCAGTTGGTGTAGCTTTGGGCCAGCACGCTCTCAATACAGGCGGCTAGATACTTTTCCCCGTTGTAGACAGGCGTAACCATGCTTACCAGCGGTTCAGATTGGGTTGTAAATTGCGTCATAGGCTCCACCGGAAACTGAATTTTGGGTATCGATATTGACTATTCACAACGATTGCGTCTAATCCCCAATAACCCCATACCTACTACCCAACTTCAAAGGGCAAAAATACGCTGTTCAATGCTGCTCTGCAAACGTCCGACACGCCAGCTCCACCGCCAAAGCCAACGGGCCAGGGTGACTTTGTTGCGAATGCGGAACAACTGGACAAAGAGCTTCACCCACTCGCGCAGACCGCGTTTCCAGGCGAGGTGCGGCATGCCTTCGTTACGATAGCGCTTGTAGAGCAGCACATTCTCGGCGCCGTAGCCTTTGGCCTGGCGAACCATGCCGCGCAGTGTTGACCGAAAGCGCACATGCATCACCGCTTCCGGCACAAAGTGTAAGGGTACGCCGGCCCGTTGCAGCCGCCAACAGAAATCGGTGTCATGAAGGATGCGGAAGGTCTCTTCATCAAAGCCGCCATACAGAGTACAGAGTGTACGCTTAAAGCCAATCGTCCCACCACTGGCGTGGGGAAGGTAGGGCGGATATTTATAACTTAGCAAACCGTCGCATTGCGGACGGTCGCGCGCCAGGCAGACCCAAGTGCGGTTGAGCTTTTCGGTCTCCATACGGCAGGCGACAAAATCATGGTGCGCCAACGCCTCGCCCATCGCCGCCACCCAGCCCTCGCCCGCCACATCATCGGCGTCGCAAAGGGCGATGGCTTCTCCCAATGCCCCTTGCACACCAACATTGAGCGCATGGGGCTGCCCCTGACGGTCACAAGCCTCCACCGTGCGCAGATTGGGAATCGATTTTTGGTACACTTCCACAACCTGCATCGAGTGGTCAGTCGAGCGATTGTTGACCACCAGAATCTCCCACGGTTCCGACCACCTTTGTCCAGCCAACGCATCGAGCGTTTCGCCAATGGTGGCAGCCGCGTTATAACAAGGAATCACCACACTAAGCTTCACGAGCGAACCTCTCCTCTTCCTAAACTCAGGCGTCCCTACGGGACAGGTAGGTCTATCGGGACGGCGTTGACAAACTAATCTTTTGGGCAAAGTGATGCTGCTGCTCCTGCCAGAGTTGATCAACGAGGCGATCGGGCGGCAAGGTAACGTCAGCAAAGGTCAGCACTGTGTCTTTGGCTACATCACGCGTTAGGCGCGCCCCTTCGGCTAACCCCAGCGGCAATAATTGCTCTTGCTGAACCACGTCGGCATTTTCACAAAGACCATAGGTCATGTAGTGGCCGATGCCATCCAACACCTGGCCGGCTTTGAGATCGACTTTGGCCGTGGCGACAACATGGACGGTGGGCGCACCCGCCGGCGCTAACGCAGCATCCTGAAAAAGAACAGCGCGGGCCACGGTATTGGGCGCCTCAAAGTGACAGAGATGATAGGGCGTGTAAAAGCAATATAACGGCCCGGCGCCCAGCTTGTATAAGTTCAGATAATGTTGTTGGGCTGGGTGATCGTGCGTCCCCAATACAAAGACGCCAGGACCGGGCGCTGCCCCCACCACATAATCGACAATCCCCGGCCCGTCCAGCAGATCAGGGAGCGGGTAGCGGTTGACCGCTTCGCTAATGGGCGTTCCCGGCGCAACAGTGGGGCCGTGCATCCCCCGTTTGGCGACGCGCATCCCCGTGGCGTTGGCGACAATGGCCTGTTCAAAGGAAATTTTGGAACCATCGGCAAAAGAGGTGACCATGTGCGGCTGCTGGCCCCACTGGCGCGCAAAGCCCTCCTGTGTCGTCGGGTTGCGATAGGGGTCGTGCAGCCCCTTGATGTTGCCGCACAGCACCGGTTTGACGCCAATGCCTTTGACAAAGCGGTAGAGGTTCATGATCACCCCTGGTTGATCGCCGTCGGCGTTGGTGTAGATCACGCCGGCCCGGTCGGCGTAGACCTTGAGCAGGCAGCCGACCGTGCTGTCCAGTTCGGCGTTCATCAGGATGGTATGCTTGCCATGTTGGATGGCGCTCAAGACGGTTGCGGCGCCAAATTCGACAGCGCCGGTCACTTCGATCACGGCGTCAATGCCCTCGGCGGTGGTCAACAGACCGGCATCTTCGGTGACAACACACTGGTCGTTGACGATAGCGTCTTCGACCTGCGCCACCCGGTCGGCAATGCGCAGGTCGGTCACGCCGGCTTCCCGGTAGGCGCGCTGCGCACCAGCCAGGTGACGGTTGGCAATGGCAACCAGTTTCATGCCGCGCACAGCGGTGAAAAATTGCAGGGCAATGCCCCGCCCCATAAAACCGGCGCCGATCATGGCGACACGGATGGGGTTGCCGGCGGCATGGCGACGTTCGAGAGCTTTGTCGACGATAATCATGAATGTATCCTTGCTAATCGAGGGTTGAAACCCTCGGCTACCATCAGCCGTCACTCCGTGACTGGGCGGCGGCTACTCGCCAAAATTGGGCCAACTTTGGTCTTTATCCGAAATGACTTGCACCGGCGTAGGCCATTCGATGGCGAAGGCCGGATCGTCGTAGCGCAGGCCCCGTTCGGCGCCGGGCGTGTAGAACTGGGAAACCTGATAGGTCGCCTCGGTGTCGGGGACCAGGGTGATAAAGCCGTGGGCAAAGCCGGCCGGCACATAGAGCATTTGGTAGTTGTCCGCTGTCAACTCGACGCCAAGCCACTCTTTGTAGGTGGGTGACGCCACGCGCAGATCGACAATGACATCATAGAGCGCGCCACGCGTACAGCGCACCACTTTGACCTCACCATAGGGGGCGACCTGGT
The DNA here is from genome assembly GCA_026645575.1 of Caldilineaceae bacterium. The sequence goes on along the minus strand of JAPKMW010000007.1, from coordinate 69,439 downwards.
AGTGCAAGCCACGCAAAGTGCCTGCCTGGCGGTTATAGGAGACATTGCCCTGCACCATGCAAGTGACTAGATCATGATCGGCAAATTCCTGTTGACACCAACTGCGGGCAAAGAACCCCCGTTCATCCTCCCGTTTTTGCAAGGCGAGCAGGTAAGCGCCGGGTAGTTTGGTTTCGGTAAAGATCATAGAATTCCTTTTGTAGGGTAACCGCGTACTGGAAAAGCCCCGGTGTAGCTCTCAGCGAGTCCGTGACTCGCTAGCACTTGGCGAGTCACGGACTCGCTGGGAGCAGTGTAAGTTCGCGATTACCCTAATTCCTTTTGATAATAGAGATCGAGAGCTAGAGAGATTAAGAAATTGATTTCAACACTATCACTTTATCGCTCTATCTCTTTATTGCCACTTGTTCAAGCCAGTTCACGCACAGGCGACTCCGCCGGCTGTTGCCAGTACAGCAGATCGTCAACTTGACCGGCGGCGAGCAGATGTTCCAGTTGCTGTAAGCGGGTGTAGGCGCGAAACCGAAAGGTCTGTTCACTCATCTGGATGCGATCAAAGAGCGACCGCAACTGTTCGGCGCCCATTGGCACGTTCCAGTGACAGTGGAAAGCCGGCAAGCGCTCCTTGATCTTCTCGAAAGAGACGCGATAGCTGCGGTTGTCGCCATCGCTGCGCCCCATCTGCAAGCGGCAGCCGGGGAAGGTGTCAGCAATGATCTGCGCCACCTCGCGAATCTGATAGTTGGCCGCCGTATCACCGACATTGAAAATCTGCTTGTGGATTACTTCCCGCGGCGCCGCCAGAACAGACGCAATCGCCTCGCCAATGTCGAGAACATGCACCAGTGGTCGCCAGGGGGTGCCGTCACTGGTCATCTTGATCGCGTGTGTTGTCCAGGCCAGGCCGGCCAGGTTGTTGACCACAATGTCAAAGCGCATCCGGGGCGAAGCGCCATAGGCGGTGGCGTTGCGCAGGAAGGTGGGTGAAAAGTTGTCATGGGCCAGCGCCGCCACGTCGCGCTCCACCAGCACTTTGCACTCGGCATAGGTGGTCTGGGGCAGGGGGTGTGACTCCTCGGTTTTGATGCCGTCGTCGCCGCCAATGCCATAGACACTACAGGAGGAGGTGTAGACAAAGCGGCTTACCCCGGCGGCCTTGCAATGCTGCGCCAGCGCCACCGATCCCTGATGGTTGATGGCATGGGTGATGGCGGGGTTATGCTGTCCCAGCGGATCGTTGGAGAGTTCCGCCAGGTGAACCACGGCGTCAAACCCGACCAGATCCGCCGCCGTCAATTGACGAATGTCTTTGCGCACCTGTTCATAGTCGCCACGAACGCCAGTATAGAGCAGACCATCCCGGTAGAAGCCGGTATCCACCCCCACGACGGTATGTCCCCGTTCCACCAGCAGCGGCGCCAGCAACACGCCGATATAGCCGTCCGTACCCGTCACCAAAACCTTCATTGCTTACCCCCAAATTTTCCAGGGCGCCTGGCCGCTCTCCCAGAGCGCCTCCAGCACCTTTTTGTCCTTTAACGTATCCATCGGATGCCAGAAACCGTGATGGCGGTAGGCGCACAAGCGGCCCTCGTGCGCCACCCGCTGGAGCGGCTCCTGCTCCCAGGTGGTGGCGTCGCCGGCAATGTAGTCGATCACCTGTGGTTCCAGGACAAAGAAGCCGCCATTGATCCAGGCGCCGTCGGCGTCGCCTTTGGGCTTTTCTTTGAAGCTTTGAATGTGCGTCTGTTCCGCTTCCAGAGCAAAGGCGCCAAAACGCCCCGGCGGCTGGACGGCGGTCAAGGTCGCCAGTCCGCCCTGCTCCCAGTGAAAGGCCAGCAGTTGGCGAATGTTGACATCGCTGACGCCGTCGCCATAGGTGAAGCAGAAGGTCTCCTGGCCGATATAGTCGCGCACTCGCTTGAGTCGCCCGCCAGTCATGGTGTTGATGCCGGTGTCCACCACCGTCACCCGCCAGGGGTCGGCGTGGTTGTGGTGGACCTGCATGGCGTTGTTACACATGTCAAAGGTGACATCACACTGGTGTAAGAAATAGTTGGCAAAATATTCCTTGATGACATGGCCCTTGTAGCCGCAACAGATGATAAAGTCATTGACACCGTGGGCGGCATAGAGCTTCATAATGTGCCAGAGGATCGGCTTGTCACCGATCTCGACCATCGGTTTGGGCCGCACCGCCGTCTCTTCACTGAGCCGTGTGCCATAGCCGCCGGCAAGAATCACTGCTTTCATTGACACCTCTGTCTACCAAACCGCACTATCCCCGTGTCGCCCATGTGCACCAGCAAGTCTATGCGGTTGCAAACCGCACCTACGCGACATGCGGCGCGCCATTGCGTTCCAACACACTGTTATGTTCACCATTTTGTGAATGCATAACCGTCGTCCACGGGAGGAGCGGGCGGACGACCCCGCCCAGATCGCCGCCATAGTCCATACGGGCCGAATCGCCCTCGCCGCGATCATAGACCATAAAGGCCGCGACTTCACGGGCATCAAAGCGGCGGATCATAGGCTCGATGGTGCGGGCCGCCACGGTGACAAAGATGGTGCCTTCCGCTAAAAAGTTGGCGGGAATCACCACCTGGCTTTCGTAGTGGCCCACCGGTCGCGGGCGCCCGCGCCAGGTGGCATCGCTGTCAATCGTACAAAAAAGTTCGATGCCCTCCTCATTGAAGAGGCGGAAATAGAGCATGAAAACTTCACCGGGCTGTTGAATGTCATACATCGCCTTTAAGACAAGTGGCTCGCGGCTATCAATCGTATCGGTGACCGCGCCGGCGGTGTTGCAGACGGCGACGCGCCGTAGACGGATGACATTATCTCCTGGCGCCTTGGCCGGGTTGGGCCACTCACGCAGACCAGTGGTTCCCAGCCCGGAGTTGAGGTAGGCGCTGGTCACCTCGTGGGCGGGGCCATCGAGCATAATGGTCCCGGCATCCAGCAAAATCGCCCGTTCACACAGGCGGGTGATCGCCGGCATACTATGGGAGACAAAGAGGATTGTCCGTCCCTGTTGGCCCACATCCTGCATTTTGTTCATACATTTGCGCTGAAAGGCGGCGTCACCAACGGCCAGCACCTCGTCGATAATCAAGATTTCCGGCTCCAGATGAGCGGCTACGGCAAAGGCCAGCCGCAGGCGCATCCCGCTGGAATAGTGTTTAAGTGGCGTGTCAATAAACTTTTCTACCTCGGAGAAGGCGACAATTTCATCAAACTTGCGTTCGATCTCGCGCCGCGTCATACCCAAGATGGCGCCGTTGAGAAAGACATTCTCGCGCCCAGTCAATTCCGGGTGGAAGCCGGTGCCTACTTCCAGCAGTGAACCCACCCGCCCATAAATGTCCGCCCACCCGCTCGTCGGCTCGGTAATGCGCGACAGGATTTTGAGCAAAGTGCTCTTGCCGGCGCCATTGCGGCCAATTAAGCCGACCGTTTCGCCCGCCTGTACATCAAAGGAGACATCCTTTACGGCCCAGAGCGTCTCGTGGAGATCGTCGGCGGCGTGACCGCGCAGGATACTGCGGGCGCGGCGCAGCGGTGTGCGCACCGTGTTGACCAGGGTCTCCCGAAAGGTGCGGTACGTTTTCTGTTTCACGCTGCCGATATGATATTGCTTACTCAGCTTTTCAACGCGAATTACAGCATTATTCATCACAGTATTATTCATCACAGCATTATTCATCATCGTTACACCACATCTGCAAAGGTCTTTTCCATCCGATTAAAGTAGTAGACACCGCTGCCAAAGAGCAACAATGCCGCCGTCCAGGAAGCGAGCATGACTGAGAGCGGCAGGGTGGTTGCATCCAACAGCGCCCACCGGAAGCCATCCACAACGCCAGCCATGGGGTTGAGGCTGTAGATCGTGCGCCACGGCTCAGTCAGCAGGCTGCTGGGGTAGGTAATCGGCGTTATAAAAAACCATAACTGTGTCAGAAAAGGAATTACATAGCGAACATCGCGGAATTGCACATTCATGGCCGCCAGCCAGAGACAGACGCCCACGGTGGCAATGACGGCCAGCAGCATAAAGAGCGGCAACCAAAGGGTGTTGAGTGTCGGCGCAAAGCCATAATAGATCATCAGCAGCAGCAAGACGCCGAAGGCCAGGACAAAGTCCACCAACCCCGAAAAGACGGCGGACAGCGGCATGGCCAGGCGCGGAAAGTAGATCTTCTTCAACATCTGCGAACTGCTCACCAGGCTATTCGCCCCTTGATTCAGCCCATAGGTAAAGAAGGTCCACGGCACCAACGCGGCATAACTAAAGATCGGATAGGGAATGCCGTCGGAAGGCACCTGCGCCAGTTTGCCAAAGAAGACGCTAAAGACGACCATCGTCATCAAGGGCTGTAAAATCGCCCAGGCCAGGCCGAGGACCGTCTGCTTGTAGCGCACTTTGATGTCGCGCCAGACCAGAAAGTAGACCAATTCGCGATAGTTCCAAAGTTCTTTGAATTTGGCAAACGCCCACCCGCTCGATGGCGCAATGCGCACCGGGACTGTGGGCGCTGGGATAGTGGACGGCTGCATAACCATTGGTTCTGTGGTCATTCCGCTTTTCTCGCCTCTCTCTTTCTCAACAACAGTTAGAAGTTCGCCTTTTAGCAACCTTTTAGCAACCTTTTAGCAAAAGGTGGACTTCTTTATCACGCAACATCTTCTGCCACTGCCCCCCTTTCGGTGCGGGAGCGGATCACGCGCGCCGGCACACCGGCGGCAATCGCATAGGGGGGGACATCCTTGGTGACAACGGCGCCGGCGCCGATAATGGCGCCCTTGCCAATGACGACCCCATCCATCACCGTAACCCGCACGCCCAGCCACACATCGTCTTCCAGCACAATGTCACCGCGACTGGTCAATGGCTGTTTGTTCATGGGGCGGCTCAGATCGGTAAAGCTATGTTGATAGGGCATAAAGGCGCACTGTGCGCCGATCATACAGTTACTGCCGATAATGATATTGCTCACCATTGCATTGAGAATGCAACCCGCCTGCAAATGGGTATGCGCCCCAATGGTGATGGCGGCAGCGCCGGCCCCCAGTTCCACCACCGACCAGCGGTAGAGACAAACATGCTCGCCCAAGGTAATGCTGCCCTGGGCATTGGGATGGGCATAGATGGTGACATAGTCATCGATCAGACACTTTGGCCCCAGCCGCAGTGCTACGGATCCAACTTGGGCCAACGGTGAAATGTAGGCGTGCGGCCCCAGGTGGCGCAATAACTTCTTGCGGTCTTTATAGATCCCCACCGAGCGCTCGGCCAGGCGCAGAAAACGGGGGGAGATGGCGGCCAGGTGCAGCAGCGAGCGCAGCCAGGTGCGTGATACCATCTGGCCGATCTTCTTGCCCAACGGTTGGCGTTCACGCCGTGTTGACGCCTGGGACGGCTCCTGGCTGACGCTCTGTTCAAGATTGGTGTAATTCATGTGGTTCTCACCATTCACCCCGGCTTATCACTTGCGCCTGTTGCCCGGTGCGCACAAGCGCCACTTGCCCCGTGGATTCATAGGGACCAAAGGCTTTGCGCTCCCGGTTGGCGGAAATCAGCAAATAATCCTTGCCTTGTGGCGTCTGCACAACATAAGCCACCCCCGCGGCGCCACTCACTGTCAATGGTGTGATCGACAGCGTCCGTTGATCGGGCGCCGTTTGGCTTGGGTAGAGCAGGGTTGTGAGATAGGTTATCGTTGGCGTCTGGGCCGCACTCTGCTGTTCCAAACAGATGGTAGTGGCCGGTTCTTTCTGCCCATAGGCGGCGGAGTACCATCCTTGCCTCGGCGCCTCGCTGCCCCGCACCAACTGCATCTTCACCGTCGAGTCCGCCGGCAGGCAGGTTACGTAGGCAGCCTTTGGCGTTGCCGCCAGCAAAACACCGTTGTCGCCAATGGCGCTGACCGTAACTGCCGGGTGGGCATGAAAGAGTGCGTGATAGGTATGGGGCGCCGTTGCATGCAACGCATCGACAATGACCCAATAGTCCGGTTTCACAAAGCAGAGATGACGGGTATGGCGCACATCGTCAATCACAGTGGCCGCTTTGGGGCGATCCAGGTGGAAATCGCCGTAGCCATCGGCATAGTGCGCCTTGACATAATCCAAATCAGCGCCGCTATGCCAGGTTGCGTTGGCTGTGGTCCCGACTTCAGGCCGGATCACCTTTTTTTGCCAGCGCCGCACTTGGCTCAAGCCATCGACCAAGACCGTGTTATGGGCGGCGCTGCTGACAAAGTAGCGCCGCCAGGGGTCGATGTGGTTATAGGTATAGGAACCGGCATCCACAATCCAGGGTTGGCCGTAGGCATACAACTCAATGCTCAATTTGTCTTCATGCCCATGCAACCCGCCGTAGGGGCCGGCATCTAAGAGCAGATAACGAGCGTCGGACGACCAGTCGCTGCGCATCACATAGAAACCGGCATTGGCAAAGGCAACCGAAGTCTCGACCGGCGGTGCGCCCAAAGCGCCCCGGCTACCGATAAAGAGCAGATCAGATCGGACAAAGCGTTGCCCGGCCTTGACCAACTCGTTGGCGAGAAGGTCAGGTGCGCCTAGGGACCCATCGTTAATTTCGGGCAACGTACCATCGGGGCGGATGAGGTGGGCCAGCAGGTGGTGCATCTTTTCCAACGTGTGGGGCAAGTCCACGCCTGGCAGTGCATAACCGTTGCCGTAAATTAGCTCATCCATGGCCGCAAATTCCTCAATCGCCAGCCACTGGTAGCCGGTGGAGACTTCGTAATGGGAACCATCAACGTTGACTTGTTCCTGTACTGCTGTCGCCAGGCGGGCAAACGCTGTGGTGCGCCACTGTTCCGCTTCCCGAAATTCAGGGTAATAGATGCCAAGCGCCGCCAACCCCAGACTCTCGCGCAACAGGTGGTTGGCATGGGTTTTGTAGAGGGCCAGGAAGCGCGCATGGTCGTCAATGGCCCGTAAGAAGAGCAATTTGGCCGCATCGGTAAAGGCCGGCGAGCGGGTAAAGAGCGCAAAGGCGGCTGTCCACTGCAACGCACGCATACCCACATTCATCAGCGTCCAAATCGGGTCTTTTTCATCGCGCTGGGCTGGGGGTGGATTTTTCGTGATCCAGTCTTGTAGCAACCGCACAAAGGTTTGCGCATAGCGTTCATCCCCGCTCTGTTGGTAGGCCACCGCCAGGGGCGCCAGCCAGCCAAAGCGATTGAGTTCACGCGCCCAGCGCGCTTTGGGATCAGTGGTTGGATCATGGCGCCAGTTAACCCGACCGGAAAAGGTGATCGGCGGCCGGTTGAAACAGGTGAAGCGCTGGGCGACTACCGCCTCGGCCTGCTCATGCAAGGCCGTTGGCGTCAGTTCATAGACGTTGTAGGGCATGTACGATGGCCGGTAGGGAAAGGCCGGCCATCGTGGCGTTATGCGCTTTTGGTAATGGGCGAGCAAGGCACGTTGGGCCGCTGCCACGTTGCCTTGGGCCAGGGGCGTCGCCACGGCGGGCAAGGCAAATTTCGCAAGAAAGGCGGCGTCGGTCAGTGTTAAAGACGAGACAAAGCGCACCGACCGGGGGCTGGTTTGGTGTTGGAGCGCATGTTTCAACTGGCGCAAGGTCTTTGTGACAAGTTTCATCATCATACGGTTTCCGCAACTCCTCGCTGCTTGCTGGTTTGCCTACTCGCGCCCGGCCCCGGCGTCGTCGTCCGCCGCGGGTTGGGCGCTCCGGTTGGCAATGGTGATGGTTGTGAAATACTCGGTGTAGTTATAATCACCCCGCACCACCCGCAGGCGCAGTTGATAGACGCCATCCGGGTATTGGGTTGTATCAAAGGTGGTAAAGCCGCCACGCGTCGGTCGCGGTACGCGTCCCCAGGCCAGAAAAGTGTCGTCACCGGTCGCCGGGTTGACCAGATCCAGTTGCCACTTGCGAAAGGTCGGGTCGTCAGCAATGCCCTGCACCCGCTGCTCCTCTTGCAGGATGGCGCCCGCTTCCGGGCGGGTGATGCCATTGTTAGCCGCCGTAGGGGTATAGGTATTGTTGACCACAATGTTAGTCAAGGTCTCTTCGTAGTTGCTGCCGGCGTAGACCACCCGCAGCCGCAACTGGTATGCACCATTGCGCAGTTTCATCGTATCCAGTTCGGTGAACTCACCTGCCATGATCATGGGTTGGTTTCCTGTCGCCAAGGTGCTGGCCTGGGCGGGGTTGCCATTGTGCAGCAGATCGAGTTGCCATTTCTCAAATTGAGGGCCACGGGCAATGCCTTCAACGAAAATGGTGCGCGTAACGGTATCGCCATCTTGCGGCTCGGTAATCCCATTGACAATCGGCGCCGTTGCCGAATTGTCAATGGTCAGGGATACGAAATATTCATCATGCTGATAGTTGCCGTGTACCACACGCAATCGTAGCAGATGGTCGCCGTCAGGATAGCGAGTGGTGTCGAGAATGCCCAGATTGCCGCTGTTGCGGGCGCCCCGCGCCTGGGCAATAAAGGTGGCGCGCGCCTCGTCACCAAAGAGCAGGAGATCAACCTGCCACTTGGCAAAGTTCGACGCAGCCGCCGTGCCGCGCAGACGGATAACGCCGCTGATCACTTCACCGGGCGCCGGGGTGGTAAAGCCATTGTTGTCAGTGGCACGTGCCATCACGTTGCTCCCCAGGAACAACCAGCAGCAGAGCGCGACAATGATAGAAAGCCGCAGCCATTTTCTCACCATACTCCACCTCCGAAAGTCAGACAGCCCTATGGGCCGAAGGGATCAATCATGGGGCGCTTCGTAATCGTCCAAAAATAAATCGTCCAAAAATAACTTGTAGAGTTGCTCGCCGCGAGTCCGTGACTCGCAATTGGCTAGGGCGAGTCACCGGTTGCCTTCTAGGCGTGCAGCGAGCGGAACTTATTTCTGGACAATTACTTAGTGCGCACCGGTGCGTTTGAAGACGGTGGCGAAGGTCCACCCAATAATCTTCAGATCAAGCCAGAGGGAGCGCTTGTGAACATACTCAATGTCATAGCGGATAATCTGGTCGAAAAAGATGCCACTGCGTCCCCGCACTTGGGCCAGGCCGGTGATGCCGGGCAGCACTTCCAGCCGTTCTTTGTGCCAGCCTTTGTACTCTTCCACTTCCCAGGCGACATTGGGGCGAGGGCCAACAAAGCTCATCTCGCCACGCAGGACATTGACCACCTGGGGCAGTTCATCCAAGCTGGTGGCGCGCAGGAGGCGTCCCACTTTGGTGACCTGGCTCTGGTCAAAGGGTTTAAAGACCCCGTTGGCCCCATTGGTCTGCACCTGACCACGCACAAAGGCTTTCATAAAGGTGCGGTGGTGATCGCGCGCCACGTTGTGGTGCATGGTGCGAAATTTGATCATCTTGAAGCGGCGCCCCCCTTTGCCTACCCGCTCCTGCACAAAGAGAACCGGGCCGGGCGATTCCAAGCGGATGAGCAGAGTAATCAGCATCAGCGCTACGGCAAAAAAGGGCAATAACACCAGACAGAAGGTTAGATCCATCAGCCGCTTGAGTCGCCGGTAGCCTGGTCGGTATAATTTCACGGTCGGTCGTTCAATGACGAGCCAGGATGTCATCGGTTCCCCCTACAAAATCGACATAACGACTCAGGCCGCTCCTCGTCAGTCATGGAGTGGCTAGAGCGGAAGAATCGCAGCAAAACCACTATGACCGAACCGGGCGCTTGAAGGTCGCTTCAGTAAGCAAGGTTGCCTGTTCGTCTACATCCACCGGTGTTCCTTGCCCGTTCCTGTGCAAAGACGATGGCGTTAACTTGGCGGCTGCCGATTCGATTAACTCTTCAAAGGTCATGGCCTCGTCCAGCAGCGTGGCTGTGCCGCACTGCATTTGCAAGCCGGTTTGCGCTTCGATGATGGTGCGTAAGCGTTGAGCCGTTTCGGCGGCGTCAGCGGCGGTGGCTTCGGGCAGGACGGCAATAAAGCAGTTGTCGCGCAAGGCCACCGGGTCAAAGTTGGGTAATTCTTCATTCAAAATCTGCGCCACCTTGGATAAGATATAGCGCGCCATCATCGCTTGTTGCACCTCGGCAGAGATAGCCGGAATAGCCGCTTGCATGGCGGCTTTGTCCACCTGGAGCATCATCACCGACAGTGGACGCTCATGGTGGCGAGCGCGTTGCAGTTCGCGATACATCACAGCCTGGGCGTCGGTAAAGGGGGTTGGCAGCGGCGTGGTGTTATTCAAAGCAACCCCACTGATCACCGCTGCAAAGCTTTGGAGACGCACGCCCACCTGATGAGCAATCAAGCCGGTTAAGGCAAGCGAACCGGCCTGCGTCGCCATAAAGTAGAAGGTTTCGCTTTGCCTGGGCAACCCCATCAACAGTGTCTTGGTGAGCAGAAAGGCGATGATCAACACGATGAGGGTGAATGAGTACGTATGGGGTTGGCGGGCAGCAAAGAATAAGCCCACCCCAACGGCCAGCACAACAAAGAGCAGTAAATCAAAGGGAATGGCGGTCGGCACAAAGGTTAACTCAATCACCACCAGCGCCATTACCCAAACTAGTAAGAGCAGAATCCACAATTGCAATCGATTCATCCAACACCTGTTTCAAGGCATGGCGGGGCCAATCCAGCGCCAAGGCAGGCTGAACCCCTCAAGGTCGCGGTCGCTTCAAAGCGGCAGCACCACTTGCTTACTCCATCCAGCTACCGGATCGCACCGAATGATCATCAGACGAACACGGTCATCCAACAGACATTGAGCGATCGGTGAGCCTCGCCTGAAAGTCGAAAATCGTAGCGGGGTGACCAGCATCGTGCCGCCACCATCAGCCAAGAACCACACAACCCAAACGAGTTGCGTTTCAGGATGAAAGCCCTATGCAATTCAATCAACGGAAACTGATCAACTACGGGATCGCAAGAACTTTGTGTATAGTAGTCGTTGTCCAACAAACACGGGTCGTCAAAACACGGGTCATCAACAAGAGGTGGGGGTGAGGAATTTTTTGTGACATAGGCTTCTCCAAAGCCATCTAGCAACTATGTTATGCCCCAAAAAGAAAAGACAAAACATTTACCAGTAGTTATCACTATATCACTAGAATGATAAAATTTCGATTACATTTCGCTGTCAGACATTTATTGAATCATCAAAAGAATTTATCAACAAAAATTTCTATTTGTTTTACTATCGGCCTTCCCAAGCCCCACACTTATGAGTCGGTCGTACAAAAGCTTTCGTAGCCTATAGCAGTTGGTGCAATTTTGGAAGTATCAAGATACAGAAATTGGATAGAGAAAAGATAATGGAAGGGGAAATATAGCGTTCCTAGATGATGCGTGCAACACCTTGTCATCGTGGGAAACCTCGATGACAAGGAAACGAAAGATCTGTCAGGTTTGCGAAACCTGACAGGTGTTGCACACAGCTTGTTGCGCTTCCCGGTTCACCCCTTAATCCCCGTTGTCACAATCCCCTCGACGACATATTGCTGGGCAATCAAAAAGAGGATAATACAGGGTGTGACAAACATGACACTAGCCGCCATTTGAATTGCCAGTTCACCGCCGCCGCGGAAGGAACGCAGAAAGTTCATGCCCAGCGCCAGGGTGTAGAGGCTGCTGTCGCTTAGGTAAATAAGCGGCCCCAAAAAGTCATTCCAATAGGCGACAAAGCCAAAGATGGCGACCGTCGCCAACACCGGCTTGGAAAGGGGCAGGATGATGCGCCGGTAGATGAGAAATTCGCTGGCGCCATCCACCTTGGCCGCTTCGTCCAATTCCCGGTTGATGGTGAGGAAGAACTGGCGCAGCAAGAAGATCGAAAAGGCCGGCCCAAACCAAGGAGGCAGCACCAACGGCAGGTAGGTGTTGACCCAGCCCAACAGCTTGAAGAGGATAAAGGTTGGCACCATGGTCACCGGGTAGGGGATCATCATGGTAGCAAGAACGAGCAGGAAGAGCGTATCCCGCCCCGGAAAGCGCAGCCGCGCAAAGGAATAGGCAACCAGCGACGCTGAGAGGATCTCCCCTGCCAGTGAGAGGCCGGCGACCAACAAACTATTTTGTAGGAAGGTAGTAAAGGGGATCAACACAAAGACGCGTGGGTAATTGCTCCAGAGAAATTCTTGGGGAATAAATTCGGGCGGAAATTTGAAACCAGCCCCCGGCGCCTTGAGCGATGACGAGAGCATCCAGAGAAAGGGCAAGAGAAAGGCAGCACCACCGATAAAGAGCAACAGATAGATCAAGGTCTGTTGCAGGATCGTGCGGATGAACTGGCGCTTGAACAGGGGGCGCTTACCGGCGCCAGTGTTAACTGTTCCTGTATTGACGGCTTGTTGCTTGATCATTTACGCCCCCTGTTTCTCTGTATCGCCTTCATAATAGACCCAGCGCGCCGAGGTGCGCAGCAATAGCATGGTGCAGAGAATGATCACCAGGAAGAGCAACCACGCCAACGCCGAGGCATAGCCCATCTCGAACCAGTTAAAGGCATTTTTGTAGAGATAGAGCAGGTAAAAGAGGGTCGAATTGGCTGGGCCGCCGCCGGTCATAATGTAGGATTGGGTAAAGGTCTGGAAGCTGCCGATGACGCCCATAATCGCCACAAAGAGAATGGCCGGCGAGATCATGGGCAGGGTGATATGACGGAAGCGCCGCCAGGGGGTAGCGCCATCGATTTCAGCAGCTTCATAAAGGGCACGCGGCACCCCTTGCAACGCCGCCAGAAAGATCACCACATTGCCGCCCACGCCCCACAGCCCCATCAGGACAAAGGCCCAAAGCGCCCAACTGGGACTGCCCAGCCAGTTCGGCCCCTTGATGCCGACAAAGGAGAGCAGATAGTTGAGCACGCCAAATTGCCCATTAAAGAGCCAGGCAAAGACAATTGCCACCGCCACCCCAGAGACGAGCGACGGCAGGTAGAAAAGCGTGCGAAAGATGCCCAGCAGAATAATGCGCTGGTTGAGCAGGGTCGCCAGCGCCAAGGCCACGGCAATCCCCAGGGGTACACTCGCCAGCGTATAGCGCCCCGTCACGCTCAACGAATGCCAGAAGAGATCATCGCCCAGCATCCGTTGATAGTTCGCCAGCCCAATCCAGAGCGGCGCCTTGATTACCTTATACTCGGTAAAGCTAAAATAGAGCGAGGCAACCATTGGCCCCGCCAGAAAGATCAAAAAGCCCAGCAGCCAGGGACTCAAAAAGAGATAGCCCATGAATGCTTCGCGGCGGCGGAAGGATGTCATCAACTGAAACCTTTACAAAAAGAGAGTATTGAATATTAGATATTGGGTATTATTAATCAATGATGTTACGCAGCTCCTCCTGGGAACGCCGGTATCCTTACCGGCTACCACCAGAGATGGCGGCGCGCCCAGTGGGTAACATCAGTTAATCAATTACCGAATTTTTACACCAATACCTAATACCCAATATCTCAATATCTTACGAAGTACGCGCCAATTCCTCATTAATCGTCGGCACCACCGCCGCCGCTGCGTCTGCCGCCGTCTTTTCGGCAATGAAGACGAGATCGAGTTCGGCCTGGATCATGCCACTGATCTTGTCCCACTTGTCGCCAGAGCCGGGGATGCGGAAGAGATTGGGTTCGGTGGCAAGGGTGATGAGGGGGGTGTAGCCCAGTTCCTTGTTGGTGTCGGTGTCAAATTGGTCGAGCAGTTGTTTGAGTGGCGGGATCGTCGGCGTGGCTGGATCAATGACACGATCGAGAACAAAGTCGCGGGCAAAGTCCCAGGCCACATCAGCCACCTTGGTCTGCGAGGAGATGGCCCAGCACCAGAAGTGTTCATACCAAATGCGATTGCCGTCGTTGGCCTTGGGCGAGAGAACAGCCTTCCAGGAGAAATCCTGCGCCTGTTTGAGGGTGGAAACATCCCAAGTATTGCCCAGGTACATGGAGACGGCGCCGCTCATGAAGGCGTTGACGCCGCCCTGCATGGAGGCGAGGGTGGCCGGCGGCACAGCGACTTTGTCCACGTTCACCAGGTCGGCCCAGTATTGAATGGCCGCCGCGCTCTTGGGGTCGTCGAGGGTGGACACGGTCTGCTCGGCATTAAAGACATCGCCGCCATTCGACCAGATCCAGTAGAGCCAGGGCACAAACCAGAGGTCAAAGGAGAGACCCCAGGTTTCCGGCGTACCATCGCTGTTGGTGTCTTTGGTCAGCACTTGGGCGGCCTTACGCAGATCATCCCACATCCAGTCAGGCGTCGGCGCGTCGAGACCGGCATCGGCAAAGTGTTGGGTGTTATAGTAGAGCGAAATCGGGCCGGGCATAAAGCCAATGGTCAGCGAATAGAGGTTGCCCTCCCAACTGGCGGCATCCAGCGCAGCGGGGACAAGATCATCCTTCTTGATCTTTTCATCGGCTTCCAGCAGTGGGTCAAGGTTAAGCAGCGCGCCATTTTTGGCATAGGGCTGGATGTAGCCTTCCCACATGTCAAAAACATCAGGCGGCGTACCGGCGGCAATTAAGGTTTGCAACTTTTCAAAATAATTTTGTCCCGCCAGCAGTTCCATATTAACGCCGGCGCTGGGGTAGACTTCAATAAATTTCTTATTGTAGGCTTCGCGCAACTCCACTTCAGGCGTGGTATAGCAGCAGACCAGCACGCCTAATTCAGCCTTTTCCGCCGTAGCGCCATCGGCGCTCGCTTCCGTGCCGGCGCCCGGTTGCGCCGCCGGTACACAGGCCGCCATCATCGCCCCACCCGACGCCAATGCCAACCATTTGAGTACGGCGCGTCGACTCATTCCACTCTGTACAAAATTTGACATGATTCCTCCTTGGAATAATGGATTCGTGAAAGTAACGGATTTGGTTGTCGCGTCGGGGGATTTCACCGTGCCGACCAATCCGCCAATAAAAGCATGTTGTTCCTGACCTCTGACCTCTGACTTCTGTCTTCTGTCTTCCTATCTTCCCTCAGGCCAACGCCGGTTCCTTCCAAAAATCAGGAGTGCGATTCGACAAAATCGCGCGCTGGCTGGGGGTGACTGCAGCCAACGTCTCCGGTTTGGGGCGGTAGCCGCGCCAGACGCCGGCTTCGCTGCGACCAAAGTTGATGATCAGGGTTTTGCGCGTCTTCTGGCTGGGATTGGGGCGACCGTTGTGGATCAACCCTTCGTTGAAGATGATCACGTCGCCGGCTTTGACATTATCAAAGATGTGTTGGCCAGGCAGATCAATGCGGCCATCCCATTCCAGCTTGAACATGGCTTTGTGGGAGCCGGGGATGACGACAAATTCGCCTTCGCCGGGGCCGACATCGCTCATGCAGTAGAAGACTTTGACCATTGGGCAGATAAATTTACCGTCCACAACATGACCGGTGGGGTGGGTGCGCACGCCGCGGTGCCAGTGACCGCCTTGGAAACCGGGGTAGGTGTAGTAGAGATCGTTGTCAATGTGTTTGTAGTCCGGCCCTAGAAATTCGACCAGATAGGGGGCGACGACTGGGTGGTCGAAGAGGCGCGCAAAGCGGGTGTCGGCGTCCACCATGCGTGAGACGGGGCGGTTTAGCTGTTGTTTGAGACCTTCGGGAAAATCATCGTTAAGCGCCTGGACATTGGTGGATTGGGTTTCGTCCATCCAGGTGGTGTACTCGGTCACTTCGGCAGGGGTAAGGGCGCCCCGCAAATGAAGATAACCTTGTACGTCAAATTCAAAAAGTTGATCTTGAGTAAGAGCCATTTATACCTCCGGTATGAATCAGAGTAGGACAGTGGCACAGTAAGACAGTGAGACAGTGAAACGGAGAACGGTTTAAACTTCTACCCTGATTTACTGTCCTACTGACCTACTGTCTTACTTACAGAGAAGCTTGCACCTGGCGGCGGGTGGCTTCCAGCAGGTCCTGGACTTTGACCGGTTGCCCAGTGTGGCTGCTTTGGATGGCGGCGAAGATCAGGGCGACCGATTGGAGATTGTCTTCGATGTTGGTCTCCATCTGTGGACCGCCGTCGAGCCACTGGACAAATTGTTCGACCAGCCAGGTGTTCATCCATTTACGCTGTTCGAGGGGGGTGATTTCGACGCCTTCGCCCTCGCGCTTGTAGATGCGACCGCCCTCGTAGGGGTGGCGTTCAACGCGGCGGCGGTCCATGATCAGCGTAGCATTTTCACATTCGGCGCGCACATATTCCTGCGCCCAGCCATTGAGACCAATGGCGTTGGTTTTGGCCCCTTCATAGAAAGCGCGCACGCCGTTTTGGAAGTGCATCGTTACCAAACCTTGGGAGTCGCCGCCATACTCGCCCCAGGTGGGGTTCCAGGTCTGGGCGTAGAGGGTGTCGCACTTGGCGCCGGCCAGATCGGCCAGAATGTCCAGGTGGTGGACCGAGCCTTCGATCATGAGCGCATCTTTCATGGTGTGGCGGAAGTGGGCGCCCCAATCGCCAAAGTTGCGCATGTTGCAGGTAAAGCGGCAGATCAGGTAGTCGATGGCGCCATTGCGACCAGAACGCAACTCCTGGCGCAGGGTGGTCTTGTCCTGGTCAAAGCGGTGGCTCATGGTGACACCCATCTTCTTGCCGGCGCGCTTGACCTTTTCGGCAATGCGCACGGCGCCTTCCAACGTGTCGGCAATCGGCTTCTCGGAGAGAATGTGCATGTCATGCGCCAACGCCACATCGACCACCGCCTCGTGAAAGGCCGGCGGCGTGACGATCACACAAAAATCGGCCGAGTTTTCATCAAAGGCGCGTTGCACATCCGTGTAACATTTCGCCAGGGGCAAGCCGAGATGTTCCTGGGCGTTCTTGAATGCTTCCGGGTTGACATCAACCGCGGCCACCACTTCCAGTAGGCCATCTTGGATATTCGGGGGTAGAAAACGTTGGCACCAGGCGCGGCCCTGACCGCCTGTTCCGACGAGGATGACTTTGTAGGACATGTTCGATTCTTTCTACTGTTCTGGGTTGGCTTAACAATTGGCTGCCTGAAGTATACCGGACAAGCAGACAATTCGCCAAGTAGACAAAAGATTCTTGCCAAGTTATGGTATACTCATCATAAAGCCAATCGTAACAGGACAGACCAACAGATGATCAATCACCAACGCTTTGCCACGACCACAACTGGCCTCCGGCGCAACACGGCGCCCATGCGCCTCTTTGAAAAGGCCAAACGGCTGGGGATTTGGAACCCCAGCGACATCGACTTTAGCCAGGATCGCCAGGACTGGCAGCGTTTGGCGCCGCTGGAACAGGATGTGTTGCTGCGGTTGACGGTGCTCTTTCAGGCCGGGGAGGAAGCGGTCACCCTGGATCTGCTGCCGCTGATCATGGTCATTGCCCAGGAAGGACGGCTAGAAGAGGAGCTATTTCTCAGCACCTTCTTGTTTGAAGAAGCCAAACACACCGATTTCTTCCGTCGGTTTCTGGATGAAGTCGCCAATGTGAGCGGTGATCTGAATCACTACCACACCGCCAGCTATCGCACCCTGTTTTACGAGCAGCTACCGGCGGCCATGTTGGCGTTGCGCACCGATTCGTCGCCGGCAGCCCAACTACGCGCCGCCGTTACCTATAACTTTATTGTCGAAGGGGTATTGGCGGAGACTGGCTATCATGCCTATGTCGCCTGTCTAGAACGCAACGGATTGATGCCGGGGCAGTGTCAGGGAGTACGGCTGCTGAAGCAGGATGAGTCGCGCCATATTGCCTATGGTCTCTACTTGATGGCGCGGCTGCTGGCGACCGATCCAACGCTCTGGTCGGTAGCGGAAGGGACCATGAATGAACTGCTACCGCTGGCGCTGGGGATCATCGGGGAGATCTTTGGGGCCTATGAAACGCTGCCCTTTGGTCTAACCCAGGAGGAATTTGTGAATTATGCCATTGACCAGTTTCAGAAGCGCCTGGCGTGGCTCGAACGAGCGCGCCATACCGATGTGTCAGCGTTGATGGATGTAGAAAGTTGAGGGGAGCAGCTTATGTGTCGCAACATCAAACCATTATTCAACTTTGAACCGCCAGCCACTGCCGATGAGATTCAGGGCGCGGCGTTACAATATGTGCGCAAGGTGAGTGGCTTTACCAAACCATCACAAACGAATCAAGCGGCTTTTGACCAAGCGGTGCAGGAGATCGCTGCGATTACACAAACGTTGCTTGATACCCTCGCAACCAATGCACCGCCGCGTGACCGTGAAACCGCAGCGGCGAAGGCCAAGGCACGGGCGGCGCCCCGTTATGCGCGCTAAGCCATTCGACTTCGCGGTGAAGTTTCACCGCGAAGTCGAATGGCTTGTGTCCTAGGCATTACGCAGGTTGGTGTTTTCTGCTTCAGCCGGTTCCACGGTTTCACTGGACGACGCGGTTGGTGAAACCGCGTCTGACGACGCGGGCGTAGTCTCGCGACGGAATTCCCGAATCCCCTTGCCGACGGCGCCGAAAACTTCCGGCAAGCGGCCAACGCCAAATAACATGGCAACAATAATCAGAATAATGACCAATTCCATTGGTCCTGGTAAAAAGCCCATCGTTTCTCCTCGGTTGTCGTGGCGCTGATCAAGCGCATCCTTTGTCTACAAGGCTGTAGCAAGAGCGCTGGTGTAAGCAGCACCGGCTTCATCATACACCCAACTCCCGGGAATCGATCAATTTGCCAACACGCGCTGCGCCTGTTCGTAGACGCTAAATTGTTCACCTTCACTTTCGGTTGGGTCTACATATTTGAGGTACATGCCCTGGTCGGGGCGGAAGCCGGGGAGTTGGCGGCGGTCAATGTGGATGTGGCTGGTTGGACCACTCCACCGTACTTCACCGCCTTGGAGAAGGATGTAGTGACCGGCGTAGCGATCGATAAAGTGCCGCTGGCGATCACAATAGAGCAAGCCCTGTTCCGCCGTGGTGCGACGCACGTTAATGACCAGATCTTCCGGGTCTTGGTGGTTGGCGTAGAAGTGACCGAGCGGCCCTTGCACTTCGGATTGGAAGTCGATGGCGTTGAGATCAACCGTGCCAAAGCCCCCTTCAGCCGCAACGAGCAGATGGTTGCGATCGCGATGGAAGGGAGGGGTCAGCCAATCACGCTGTGGATCGTGTCCCATAAGAGTGGCGGCGCAGGCGTCCGTGGCGATAATCTGATCGCCGACAATCAGCGTGTTACAGATGCGCGCCGGGGCTAGATTGGGGGTGGTCTTACTCCACTCCTGGCCGGCCTGACCGACAAGACCATCAATGACATTCAGCACCGGGTCAAAAATTTTCGCCAGATCAGCCAGCAGATAGGGCATGCGCACGACATGATGAAAATAGGTGCGTGTATGGCTCTCCGGCTCGCCGGGCATTAAGCCAAAGAGATTCTTGACACAGAGAGTGACGCCCATAAAGGCGTGGTTTTTGAGCTTGGCAACGGAGATAAATTCATCGACATCCACCGCCGCTTCGGGCAGCACATATTCCTGAAACATGAAACCATCACCCGGCACGGTGACCGTCTTATAGGGTGGTTTGGTGCCGTCGGCAAAGTGCACCTGATAGTCGCGCAGCACTTGGGCAAAGGTCAGTGTGTCTTCAAGCTTGGCCCCGTGCATCACATAGGCGCTGACATCGCTGCAAATCAAGTCGGCGTCGGTGCGTTCCCGCAGCAGGCGGAGAAAGGCGCGCGCCACCTTTTCGCTAACCAGTTGTTGCAACTGCCCTTCGAAATAGACTCGATTGTGCGGCTGTTTGTCCTGGTTGAATTTGAGACCAATGCGTTTGGCTTTGCGGATGCGTTGCCATGCTTCCGTCATCGGCGCAGTGGCGCGCACCAAAGCGTTGTAAATCTCCTTTTCGGTGGCGCGGTAATCGCACTGTACGGCACGTACCTTTGGTCGCACAGTGGCAGTGGGGTCAGTCGGCATAAAGATGGTTCCTCTTCTAGTGGGTAGGTCAGTAAAACAGTGGGTCAATGAATCAGTAGGACAGTAAATCAGTGAGACAGTGGGTCAGTAAGACAGTAGAGCCATAAATCAGCAGGACAGTGACTGTTCTACTGATTCACTGACCCACTGTCTCACTGTCTCACTAGCGACTACGCGCAGGGCGGTAGTGATTACGCCACTGGCCGCGATTGGCCGGCGCTTCCAGGTGCAAATTTTCTACGCCAAAGCGGGCAAATTCAGCAGCGTAGTGTTCCTCCAACTGGCCCAACTTGCGAATGCGCTCTTCGGTCGAAAGCCGTTGCACCTTCTCCCAGCCCCCCAGTTGCGCAACCAAATCCCGCTCGGCCAGCCGGCGCGTCAATTCATCCCAGAAGGTTTCATCGTCGTATTCGTCAATAAATTCATGGATCGGCGTGCCGGATTCAAAATCGCGTGTGGGAAAATACTGGTCGAACTCAGCCGCGTATTCAATAAGATGGCTCAAGCCCACCTCCTGGGTCCGCGCATAGAGCTTTTGGATAAGCTGGTGGTACATGGCCACCCGCGGGTCATCACCCACCTTATGCGCTGTCAACAACCAGTCGGCCAGGTAGAGGACATCCACAAGCTGACGGTATTCTTCGGTCGTCAGTTCGATTTGCATTCGGAGTCGCCTTCCTTTAATAAATAAACGATTTGCGGTATGATTGTACTAGAATGCTCGCAGAATGGAAAGAAGACAGAAGACGGAAAGAATAGAAGACAGAAGACCGAGAAAAGCTGCCAGATGTCGATAGACAAAAGATTGAGGACCGATGAACGCTTTGCCATTTTTGGATGGGGAACAGTTGTTGACAGATTTGGAAACCTTGGGGCAGATTGGCGCGACGCCTAATGGCGGCGGCCTGATGCGCATTGCCTTTGGCGCGGCCGATAGAGAAGGCCGGCGCTGGGTGGCGCAACAGCTACGCGATCTGGGTCTACCAGTGACGAGTGATGCTGCGGGAAATACGATTGGTCGTTATCCGGGCCGGGAAGAGCTGCCAGCGATTGCCATTGGTTCACACACGGATACTGTTCCCGGCGGCGGTGTCTATGATGGGGCGTTGGGGGTATTGGCGGGGTTAGCTTGCCTGCGCGCCTTGCACGCCGCGGACCAGCGTTTACGTCATCCAATCGAGTTGATCAACTTCACCGCAGAAGAGGCGACGATGGCCGGCGGCACGCTGGGCAGCTATGCCATGACCGGCCTGTTGAACCCGCGCCTTGTCGATCAGGCGGCTTGGGATGGGCAATTGGTGCGCGTCCATTTGCAACAGGCCGGCCTTGACCCTGACCGGCTACTGGATGCCCGCGGCACAGCGCAGCAATACGCCGCCTTTCTCGAATTGCACATTGAACAGGGGGCAACGCTTGAAACCGAGCAATACCCCATTGGCCTGGTGGAAGGCATTGTCGGCATTCGGCGCTATCTTGTCACCTTCCACGGCTATGCGAATCATGCTGGCACCACGACAATGATGCGCCGCCAGGATGCCCTGGTTGCCGCCGCGCCCTTTATCCCATTGGTGCGGGAAGTGGCAATGGCGCATGGCATTGTCGGCACCATTGGCAAAGTGGCCGTGTTGCCCGGCGCACCCAATGTGATTCCAGGTAAAGTCGAGTTACATCTAGAGATCCGCGGGCTAGATGAAACCGTGTTAGATCGGGCGGAAGCCACCTTGCGCCAGGCAGCAGAAACGGCGAACGGTACCTTCACCCCCCTCTCCAACAAACCACCGGTGAAAGCAGATTCACGCCTTTTGGCCGCCGTCGCTCAGGCTTGTGATGAACTGGCGCTTCCCTATCTTCCCATGCCCAGCGGCGCCGGCCATGATGCCATGAATATGGCCGCCCTCTGTCCGATGGCAATGATCTTTGTCCCTAGCCGCAACGGCGTCAGCCATTCACCGGATGAATATACCGCACCTGAAGCCTGCATCAACGGGGCGCGGGTGCTGCTAGCCACGCTTCTCAAGATCGACGAACGATTATAATAAGCGCACAGCATCACCCCTGGTCAACTTGCCTACCGCCCCCTATCATCCTAGCTCTTTTGCATATGATACAGGAGAAATTTATGCAAACCTTTCATGATCTGGCGTATGTAACAGGCGGTCATGAGCGCCAGAAATTGGATCTCTATCTGCCCGACGATGGCGAAAAGCACCCGTTGATTATCTGGATTCACGGCGGCGCCTTTCGCCTGGGCAGCAAGGAAGGCAACGAAAACGACCCCGTGCCGGTGCACTATGTGGCGCAAGGGTATGCTGTCGCCTCGCTCAACTACCGCCTAAGTCAACACGCCATTTTCCCGGCGCAGATCCAGGATTGCAAGGCGGCGGTGCGTTGGTTGCGCGCTCATGCCGCTCAATTCAAACTCGATCCCAACCGGTTTGCCGCGTGGGGGCCGTCGGCGGGGGGGCATCTGGTCGCCATGTTGGGGACGACAGGGCATGTGACCGAATTTGAAGTTGGCGAATATCTGGACGTTTCCAGCCGCGTGCAATGTGTGGTCGATTATTTCGGGCCAACCGACTTTTTGCAGATGGATGCCCAACGCCCGCCCGATGGCATGATCCACAACACGCCCGATTCACCGGAGTCCGAACTGATCGGCGGCCCGATTCAGGAGAACCAGGAAAAAACGGCGCGCGCCAACCCCATCACCTATGTCACCGCCGACGCCCCGCCCTTTTTGATAGTTCATGGCAATCAAGACCCGCTGGTGCCTTATCAACAAAGCGTCTTGTTGGTTAACGCCTTGATTATCGCCGGGGTGAATGTGACTTTTTACACGGTTGTCGGCGGGGGACATGGCCGCTTTACCGATCCTGAACTCCCCAAGTTAACCGCAACATTTTTGCACAAGCACTTTGGTGCAGCATAAAAAGGAGAACCCATCATGACTCAGTGGCACGCCGATAAAATCGCGACCAACGGCCTTCAGCTTTATTACACCCGCACCGGGGGTGACAAGCCACCATTGGTGTTGGCCCACGGTTTTTCCGATGACGGCCTCTGCTGGACGCCAGTCACTGAAGCATTAGAAGCGGAGTATGATGTAATCATGGTCGATGCGCGGGGGCATGGGCGCTCCGATGCGCCTGATGGTGGCTATAACGCCACAACGATGGCCACTGATCTCGCCGGCGTCATCACCGCGTTGGGGATCCACAAGCCAGTGGTCATGGGTCACTCCATGGGCGGCTCGACGACCATGGTCTTGGCGGGTCTCTTTTCCGATCTTCCCGGCGCGATCATTATCGAAGATAGTGGCGCAACCAATCTCATGGCGGATAAAAGCCCCGAAGCACTGGCGCGGCTGCAAGGGTGGCATGATCGCATGGTGAAGCTGCAAAGCAAAACCCACGCCGAATTGATCGAACATGCTCGCACCGAAACCCCCACCTGGGCAGAGGCGGAATTGGAGCCTTGGGCTAACGCCAAATTGCGCTTCAGTATGAAGGCTCTTGATCGGCGTGACGCTGTGCCGCTGGACTGGACGCAAATTCTCGGCAGCATCACCTGCCCGGCGCTGTTGCTCTATGCCGATCCGGAACGGGGCGGCGGTGTGACCGCGGAGCGGGCCGCCGAAATGCAAGGATTGCTTCCCCAACTACAAACGGTTCACATTCCCGGCGCCGGTCATAACATCCGCCGCGAACAATTTGACGCCTATATGGCTGCTGTCCGCAGCTTTCTGGCCACAACCATGAAAGGCGCATAACCCACATGGCACAGCCACCGACTGGCACGATGGCCAACCGTGAAAGTGCGATCAACCCGCCTGCTGACACGCCAACCGGAACCTTTGCCGCGCTGCGCATTCCCAGTTTTGCCTGGTTCATCGCCGGTACAACGCTATCCAATGCAGGACAATGGATTCAACAAGTTACGCTAAGTTGGTTGGTGTACGACTTGACCGCCTCCGGCGCGATGTTGGGGACGCTCAACCTGGTGCGTTCGCTGGCGACGATTGGGCTGGCGCCCATGGCCGGTGTCGCCATTGATCGCTTTTCACGGCGCGGACTGCTCCACGCCACCAGCCTCTGGCTCTGCCTCATCAGCGCCGGCTTTGGCTTTGTGCTATTGGGGGGCAGTCAGGCCGTGTGGTTGCTCTTGCTCTTTAGCTTTCTCGGCGGCATTGGGCAGGCGATCAGTATGCCATTGAGCCAGACCGTTGTCTTTTCGGTGGTGCCACGCCCATTAGCGCCGGCAGCCGTGGCTCTGGTACAGACCGGGTGGGCCGTGATGCGTTCGCTTGGTCCGATGATCGGCGGCTTTCTGATCCTCTGGTTTGGCCCAGCGGGAAACTTTTTTGTCCAGGCTGCGGCCTATGCGCTGGTCAGCCTGACGGTGATGAAGCTCACCATGCCCTATGAGAAAGCGGGGGCGGCTAAAGCGCGCGCCAGCGGCAGCTTTCGCGAAGGATGGAACTACATCGTCGCCCAGCCAAGTACACGCGCTTTTCTCTTCATGAGTTGGGTGTTGCCCCTCTTTATCATCCCCAATTTCAATGCGCTGCCGCCGATCTATGCCAAAGATGTCTTTGGCGGCGGGCCGGATACGCTGGGGCTACTGCTCTCTGCCATTGGCATTGGCGGCATTGTGGGCGGCTTTGTCACCGCCTCGCTGGGCAAACTGGAACGACGCGGGCTGCTGCAACTGGGGTCGCTGCTGTTGCTCAGTTTTGCGTTGATCGGCTTTGCCCTAAGCCGCATCTTCTGGGTGGCCTGGGGCTTTATGGTGCTGGCCGGCTTTTTCGAGATGATCTACCTGACGACCAACCTGACCTTGCTCCAATTGTCCATTCCCGATGAATTGCGTGGCCGGGTGACGGGCATTGTCAGCCTGCGCTCTGGGTTGATGCCGGTAGGCGCTTTCTTTGCTGGCGTGGGCGCGGACTGGGTTGGGCCGCAGACGATGACGATCATTCTTGGCGCCATCACCGGCGCGATTGCGATCATCGTCTTTTTTGGTTCATCTACTGTGCGTGACTATCGTTTGAGTGAGAATTTGACGGAGTAAGGGTTCATAAAATATAAGTTACCGCTCTCCGCGAGTCCGTGACTCGCAACGGGCCAGGGCGAGTCACGGACTCGCGGAGAGCGATATCCCAAGTTATATTTTTACGGACCCAAAGAATAAGGAGCTGCCATGAAACCAATCACCTTTGGCATTAAAACCGCCCCCCAACACACAACCTACGAAGCAATCTTACAGGTTTGGCAAGCCGCCGACGAAAACCCGGCCTTTGCCCACGCCTGGCTCTTTGACCATTATGCGCCGATCTTCAGTGATGTGAGCGGCCCTTGTCTGGAGGGCTGGACTACGTTAGCCGCGCTGGCTGCGGCCACCAATCGCATCCGCCTTGGCCTGATGGTCACCGGCAACACCTACCGTCATCCGGCGGTGCTGGCGTCGATTGCGGCTACAGTTGACATTATCTCCAATGGTCGCGTCGATATTGGTCTTGGCGCCGGCTGGAATGAGTATGAACATGCCAGCATGGGCCTTCCGCTCTATGCCCCTGGCGAGCGCATCCGCCGCTTGGATGAAGCGTGCCAGATCCTCAAGCTGCTCTACACCCAGGAGGTGACCACCTTTGAGGGGCGCTACTATCAACTGGAAGAGGCGCGGCGGGAGCCGAAGCCCGTCCAGAAGCCCCATCCGCCCTTGTTGATCGGCGGCAGCGGCGAAAAGCTAACACTACGGGTGGCGGCCAAACATGCCAACATCTGGAATTTCGTCGCTGGTCCCGTCGAAGAATTCAAGCGCAAAGTGGGCATTCTGCAAGAGCATTGCGCCGCAGTGGGCCGCGATTTTGCCACCATCGACCTTTCTACTCAAGTGCGGGTTGACTATGCTGATCTTTCCAGCGCGCGTGAACGAACGCAAGCGTTTATTGATGCCGGGGCCAACCATTTTGTCTACACGTTGAGCTACCCCTACCCGGCAGATATTGTGACGCGGCTGGCGGATGAGGTGGTTGGAGCAGTGCGTAAAGGCTGAGTTGAGTTGCCGCACAGCAAATCGAAGAGCAGGTAACCTACACACAAGGAGACCTATAATGATTCAACTGCGCACGGCAACCCTTGATGATGTTGCTTTCCTGGCCGATGTGGTGATTACGGCTACGCTGGCGCAAGGACGGTTTCCGGCTGAGGTGGATCTGGTTGAATACCGAGCCGGCTTTGAAGCGTGGACTTGCGAAACGGTTCTGGGCGCCGTACCAGATTGTACGTTGAGTGTCATCGAGTATAACGGTTGCGCGGCAGGACGGCTACGTGTGGTACGGACACCGACGGCGATTACGCTGGCCGGCATCCAACTGCTGCCGGCATACCAGAATCAGCGCATTGGAACGCAACTGATTGAACAACTGAAACAGGAAGCTGATCACAAACAGGTCCCGCTCTTTATTTCGGTTGAGAAAGATAATCCACAGGCGCAGCGCTTATATGAGCGGTTGGGCTGCCATGTCATTGGTCAGGATGAGCGGGAGTATCAACTTGTCTATCGCTCAAGCCAGAAAACCGACTAACGAAATAAAAACAACTGTAATTCACCATAGGAGAATTTGATGCTCATTCCTTTGACCACCGACCAACAACAATGGGTGGATGCCACTCTCAACGCCATGAGCCTGCCCCAAGCGGTGGGGCAACTGCTCTGTCCCTCCAGCCCCCGCTCCACCACCGAGGAGTGGCTCGATCTCATGCAGAAGGTGCCG
Source organism: Caldilineaceae bacterium (assembly GCA_026645575.1). Next base: position 42,793 of record JAPKMW010000007.1, on the reverse strand, counting down.
TTTGGGGTGATCTCGCTGCGCGCGGCCACTACGGAGGCGGCACGCGAACGCCTGCTGCACCTCCAAGATGCCGCTGCCGTACCGATTCTCGCCGGCGGTGACATGGAACAAGGGGCCAACACCTTGACCGACAGCACCGAATTCCCGCGCCCAATGGCTGCCGGCGCCGCCAACGATGTTGACCTGGCGCGCTTGATGGGCGAGGCCACCGCGGCCGAGGCGCGCTATGCTGGCATGCACTGGAACTTCTCGCCAGTCATCGACTTGAATTACAACTTTCTCAACCCCATCACCAATGTGCGCGCCATCAGTGATGAGCCGGAACGGGTGATTCGCATTGCCACGGCCATGATCGAGGGGCAGCAAGCGGGTGGGCGGTTAGCCGCCACGGCCAAACATTTCCCCGGCGATGGCATGGATGACCGCGACCAACATCTGGTCACCACCATCAACAACCTGCCCTTTGCCCAGTGGCAGGAAACCTATGGCAAAGTCTGGCGCGCCGCCATTGACGCTGGTGTCATGTGTGTCATGCCCGGTCATATCTCCTTGCCCGACTATCAAGGCTTTGCCGACCGCCCCGTCGATGCGCCGCCGGCTACGCTCGACGCAAAATTACTGAACGACCTATTGCGCAACGAACTGGGCTTTGACGGCGTGATCATCTCCGACGCCACCGGCATGATCGGGATGACCACCCGCGTGCCCACCGATCAACGCGTGGTCGAGTGCATCAAAGCCGGTTGCGATGTTTATCTTTTCCCGGAGACCCTGCTGGATTATGAACGGCTGCTAGCTGCTGTCAAAGATGGTCGTCTGCCGGAGGCGCGGGTTTGGGCAGCGGCGCGGCGCGTGCTGGAACTGAAAGCCCGCCTCAATCTGCATGTTGATCCCTTTGGTCCCAAACCTTCGGCTGCTGACATCAGCAGCTATCAGCAGGCTGCCCAGGCGCTGGCGGATAAGAGCATGACCCTGTTGCGCGACGGGGAGGGGTTGCCTCTCACCCTACCAGCGGGGAGCCGCGTGCTGACCGTTACGATTGGAGCAAACAGCCAGTTTAACCGCTTTATGCCCCCGCGGGAATTGGCGGTCGTCGATGAAGAACTGCAACAGCGGGGCTTGCAAGTAGAACATCTGCTCAACCCCGGTGATGAAGAATTGCTGACCAAAGCGGGTGAGGCCGATGTGGTCTTCATGAACCTACTCATGTTACCCTACATGGTCATGGGTTCGATCCACAACTTGGTCGGTCATTTGGGTCATTGGCGCTGGCGTTCGCTCTTTATGGATCACCCGCAGGTCTATTACACCAGCTTTGGCAATCCCTACATCTTGCATGAAATGCCCCATCTACCCAATCTGCTGGCTACCTATAGCGATAGCTCCGCTTCACAGCGGGCCGCGGTCAAGGTCTGGCTGGGTGAGATTGCGCCGCAGGGGGATTGTCCGGTGCGGTTGCCCAAGGTCACGATTCAACCACTATTAGGCTAAATCGTTGACTGTATGCAACGCCTGCTACACCGAATTTGCTGATGAACGTTAGGAGAGCAATAAGCCATGGCCAAATCGATTGTAACACTCATCGCAGTGGGAACACGCGGTGACGTGCAACCCTATATCGCACTGGGGAAAGGTTTACAGTTGGCTGGATTGAACGTGCGGCTGTTAACAACCCCTGATTTCCGGTTATTGGCGACGCAATATGGGCTTGAGTTTCATCAGATCTTTGACATGGACGTGGAAGCAGTCATGCAGAGCGCCGATGCCAAGGCAATCCTTGAGACGAAAAACCCACTAAAGATGCTGCGTCGCCTAATCGAGTTTTGCCGTCCGTGGTTTCATGAAGCGCTTGATAGCATGTTGCAGGCATTAGATGGGGCAGCAGTGGGCATCTTCAGTTCTGTTGCCCAGTTTGGTGGATATGAGGCGTGTGAGAAATTGAACATTCCAGCAATGTTTACCTTTCTACAGCCAGTTCTGCCGATGAATGAAATTGCCAGCCCGTTTTTTCCAGCGATGCCAATGATCTTTGGACAAGGCATTTACAATCGCATGACGCATCACACAGCCATGCAAACAATTTGGCAGTTATTTCGGCCAATCGTCAATGATGCGCGTGTAAATCGATTGGGATTAGAGAAGATTCCGCTAGCGGGCAGTTGGCATAGAATCAAAAAGCTGAAGTTGCCAGTTATGATGGGTTACAGCCCCAGCGTTCTGCCGCGTTCTGCAAGCTGGCATGAAAATATCCATGTACCCGGTTACTGGTTTTTGGATGAGCCGGAAGAATGGTCCCCGTCTCCTGATTTGGCAGACTTTCTGGCTAGTGGCAAGCCACCGATCTACATCGGTTTTGGTAGTATGGCAAATCGAGATCCTGAAAAAAACACCCAAATGATGATTGATGCACTGGTCCATTCAGGTGAACGCGGATTATTATCAACAGGATGGGGCGGACTTCAGAGCAGATCATTGCCGGATACGATTTTCAAGATAGAGACGTGTCCCCATAGCTGGTTGTTTCCGCGCATGAAGGCAATCGTACATCATGGCGGGGCAGGGACAACAGCGGCAGCATTCCGTTCAGGTAGACCACAGATTGTCGTGCCATTTTTTGCTGACCAGCCATTCTGGGGTAAGTTGACAAACCAGCTTGGTGTCGGTGTGAAACCATTACCCAATAAAACAATTACAGTCGAATCACTTACATCGGCGATTGAGCAAGTTGCAAGCAAGCCTGAGATACAGCAGAAAGCAATGGACCTGGGGCAAGCTATCAGGGCTGAAGATGGTGTCAGCAATGCAGTTAAAATCATTAAGAAGATCATAGCAACGGAATTTTAGGAAGTGGTTCAGTAGGACAGTGACGGTTTCCCTGTCTTACTAACCTGCTGCCCACTATTTGCTTCCTATTCATTTCCGTTCACTATATCTGCAAGCCAAGGAGAACCAATGATGACTGATTGGCAAAGCGCAACGATCCAATCCAATGGGATTCGCATTCACTACACCCGCACCGGCGGCAGTAAGCCCCCGGTCGTCCTGGCCCACGGCTTTTCGGATGCCGGTCGCTGTTGGACACCCGTGGCGGAGATCCTCGCCAACAAGTATGATGTCATTATGACCGATGCGCGTGGGCATGGCCGCTCCGAAGCGCCGGAAACGGGCTATGGGGTCACGGACATGGCTGCGGACATCGCCGGTGTGATTACCGGATTGGGGCTACACAAGCCGGCCATCCTGGGCCACTCGATGGGGGGCGCCACCACCTTTGTGTTGGCCGGCGCTTACCCCGATCTGCCGGGCGCCATTTTGGTTGAGGATGCCGGCGGCATCAATATCGCTTCCGGGAACAGACCGGATGCTGCCACCCGGATGCAACAAGCCCGGGAACGCATGACCAATCTACAAAGCTTATCCCGTGACGAAGTACTTGCCCACGGCCACGAAACAAATCCGGTATGGTCACAGGCCGAGTTGGAACCGTGGGCCGATGCCAAGTTACAGTTTAATCTGCGCGCCCTCAACCGTATGGGTACCAGCGTGGAGAATTGGGAAGCGGTTTTGGGCAACATTACCTGTCCCGCGCTGCTGATCACGGCGGATGTCGAGAAAGGGGCGATAGTTGACGAAGAAGGCGCCGCCAAGCTGAAAGCGTTGATCCCGCAATTGGTGGTGGCCCACGTTGCCGGCGCCGGCCACAACATTCGACGGGAACAGTTTGCCAAGTATATGGCCGTTGTGCAGACGTTTCTTGGTGATCTGGGCTAATAATCTGGACGCGGTACAACCCTAGAAAGCAAGCAGCTTCATGAGTAACAGTTCAATTTCCACCTTACAGATCGAACATCTCCACGAGACGCTGGGTATCGGCACACCAGAACCCCGGCTTTCGTGGCAAACGAAAACATCGGCGCAAAACTGGCGCCAGCGCGCCTATGAACTCCGCGACCTGGACAGTGACGGGCGAGTACGCCAAACAACGGGGCAGGTTGAGTCGGATCAATCCGGGTTAGTTGGCTGGCCCTTTGCGCCGCTGCAATCGCGGGAGCGGGTCAGTGTGCAGGTGCGCGCTTGGGGAACCGATGGGCGCGCCACCGACTGGAGCGCCCCACTTGCCATTGAAGCGGGCTTGCTCAGCCCCGACGACTGGTCGGCGCACTTTGTCACGCCCGCTTGGGAGGAAGATACCTCCATCTCAAATCCAGCCCCATACCTGCGCCGCAGCTTTGAACTTGGGAAGGGAATCCGCCAAGCCCGCCTTTACATCAGCGCGCTCGGTGTCTACGAAGCGCAGATCAACGGCCAGCCGGTGGGCGACCACGTATTGGCCCCCGGTTGGACGGTTTACAACGCGCGGCTGCGCTACCAGACCTTTGATGTCACTGCGCTCGTGCAGGAGGGTGCCAACGCGCTGGGCGCCATTGTGGGTGACGGTTGGTACCGCGGCCGGCTGGGCTTTGGCGGCGGACGACGCAATATCTATGGCGAACGGTTGGCCCTAATCGCCCAGCTTGAAGTGACCTACGATGATGGACGCACCGAACGGGTTGTCACCGACGACCGTTGGCGGGCGACCACTGGCCCCATCGTTGTCAGCAGTCTCTACGATGGGGAGACTTACGACGCCCGACTGGCGTTGGGGCGCTGGTCAGAGGCCACTTATGATGACGCCGCCTGGTCCAGCGTGCACATTCATGACCAGGCGCTGACCGTGTTGGAAGCGCCGCTTGGCCCACCAGTGCGCCGAATTGAGACCCTGGCGCCGGTGGCTATCACCCAATCACCCACGGGCAAAACACTCGTTGACTTTGGTCAAAATCTGGTTGGTCGCCTGGCGATCCGTGTCCAGGGCGAGGCTGGGCAGACCATCACGTTACGTCATGCCGAGGTGCTTGAAAACGGTGAGCTGGGTACGCGCCCACTGCGCCATGCCGAGGCCACCGACCGCTACACCTTGCGCGGTGGTGGTATTGAACACTACGAGCCATTCTTTACCTTTCATGGCTTCCGCTATGTGGAGGTCGCGGGCTGGCCGGGTGAGTTAACCCCAGATGCGATCACCGCTATTGTCATTCACTCCGACCTGGCGCGCACGGGCTGGTTTGACTGCTCCGACCCCATGCTCAACCAACTCCATCAGAATGTGCTTTGGGGAATGCGCGGCAACTTCCTTGATGTACCCACCGACTGCCCACAGCGCGACGAACGCATGGGCTGGACGGGCGACATCCAAGTCTTTACACCAACCGCGGCCTTTCTCTACGATGTGCATGGCTTTCTGGCTTCCTGGCTGCGTGACCTGGCGGTTGAACAAGCAAAATTTAACGGCTCGGTTCCCTTCGTGGTTCCCGATATTATGGGGGGTAACGGCGCCGCAGCCTGGAGTGATGCGGCGGTTGTTGTGCCTTGGGTGCTCTATCAACGCTATGGTGACCTGGCGATTTTGGATGCACAGTTCGGGAGTATGTGTAGCTGGGTCGATCATGTGGCGGGGCTTGCCGGTGAAACGTTCCTGTGGGACACCGGCTTCCAATTTGGCGACTGGCTCGATCCTACCGCGCCACCCGACAACCCTTCCCAAGCCCGCACCGACCGGGCCATTGTCGCCAGCGCCTACTTTGCCTACGCTGCCGATCTTGTCGCCCAGACGGCTGCATTGCTGGGGCAAGCGGCAGCGCACCAGCGCTATGCCGCCATCGCGGCCAAGACCAAAACGGCCTTTGCCAACGAATACATCACCCCCGCCGGTCGCTTGATGTGCGATGCCGAAACGGCCTATGCGCTGGCGATCATGTTCGACCTGCTTCCCACACCCGAACAGCGCCAGCGCGCCGGCGACCGACTGGCCGAACTGGTGCGCGGCAGCGGCTATCAGATCCGCACCGGCTTTGTCGGCACCCCCTTGATCTGTGACGCGCTCGCCACCACTGGTCATCATGCCGTTGCCTATCGCCTGCTCAAACAGGAAGCATGCCCCTCGTGGCTCTACCCCGTGACCATGGGCGCAACCACCATCTGGGAACGATGGGACAGCATGTTGCCCGACGGCTCGATCAACCCCGGCGAGATGACCTCGTTCAACCACTATGCGCTCGGCGCCGTGGCCGATTGGATGCAGCGCACCATCGGCGGCATCGCACCGGCTGCGCCAGGGTATCGCACGATCCGTTTTGCACCGCGTCCCGGCGGCAAATTGACCCACTGCCACACCCGTCTCCAGACCCCCTTTGGTCTGGCAGAATGTGCCTGGCAGATCACGAACAATACCTTTGCGATGAGCGTCACGGTGCCGCCCAACGCGCATGGGGTCGTTATGTTGCCTGGGCAAGAGGATAAAAGGATTGACGTTGGCTCCGGCCAGTGGCAGTGGTCTGTGCCGTATCAAGACCCCGACGCCCGTGGGCCGTACACCGTTGATGACTGTGTGGGCGATATTCTCAGCGAAAAGCATGGGCGTGCGGTCATTACCGAAACGCTCGATCAACTCAACGCGCCCCACTTCCTGCGTGCGATGCTCTTCCGCGACGGCAACGCGCCGCTCCGCCGGGCCATGCAGCGAATGCCGGCTGAGGCAATCGCCACCATGAACGCCGCGCTGGCAAAATTATAGGAGAGACGCACAGCGAACATGCCAAGAGACAGACGATAATGGCTCATCAGGAATCCAGGGAGTTGCCACGCAAATCTTCCCGGAAGGTCATTTCTGTTGACAGGTCATCCACTCCAACCTTCCGGGAAGATGGTTGTCAAGCCCATGCGTTGGCGCCGGGCGATTATGCCCACATTCCGGCCGGCACGGTTCACGCCTATGCCTTGCGCAGCCACCAGGCCCGCCTGCTCTCCCTAACGTCTAAAGGGGAAGTCGGCCAGGTTTATGCCCGGATCGGGACAGCCACCGATCTGCATGTCCATCCACCGCATGGCGAAGCAGCCCCGAAGATTTTTGCAAGCTGGCCTTTCGTCTAACCGCCAACCCCAAGGGAACGACACTTACCTTGACCATCACCAATTTTCCGACCGTTGCGATCTTCAAACATTTGGCACTTTACTGGCGGGTGGCCCTTGTCGGCCTAAAAAAACAGAGCGAACAATCAATCACCCCCTAAAGCCAGAAGTTTTTTGCATTTTCTTGACAATTTCTTGAAAATCTTGTGCAATGCTTGGTGCAGACAGCATTATCAACAATTTTGCCCGCGCCAAGGCGGGTCAATCAACAGCACGCATAGCAACAAAGAAACGGTAGCGATTTGATGATACAGAGCATCCAAGGGCTAACCGAGCAGCAGGCGCAAGCCAAACGCGCCCAAGGCTTGGGTAACAATGTCGAGCAAAGTTCCGGTCGTTCCTATTGGGACATTGCCCGCGCCAATCTCTTTACCCTCTTTAACAACATTCTCTTTGTCATTGGCATCGCCTTAATTTCTATGGGCCGGGTCAATGATGCGATTACCAGTGTGGGCATTGGCTTAGTCAACGCCTGTATCAGCACGATCCAGGAGATCCGCGCCAAACGCCAGCTTGACCAGATCTCGCTACTCACCCGCCCGCGCGTCGTGGTCGTGCGTGATGGGCAGGAAAAAGAGGTCGATCCCAGCGAAATTGTGCAGGACGATATGTTGCGGGTGACTGCCGGCGACCAGATTGTAGTCGATGGCGAAGTAGTCGGCGACGGTGTGTTGGAGATGGATGAGTCGCTGCTTACGGGCGAACCCAACCTGATCCGTAAAGCCGCCGGGGACAAGTTGCTCTCCGGCAGCTTTTGTGTCACCGGCGCGGGCTATTTTGTGGCGCAAGAGGTGGGCGCGGCCAGCTTTGCCAACAAACTCACGGCCACCGCCCGCCAGATGAACATTATCGAGACGCCGTTGCAGCAGAAGATCAATCTGCTGGTCAAGCTGGTGATGCTCTTTGTCGCCGTCTTTAGTATTCTAATTCTGGCCGCCTCGCTGCTGGAAGGGTTGAGCAACATTCGCTTGGTGCAGATTGCCGCTGTGTTGACTGGGCAGGTGCCCTACGGTCTTTTTCTGATGATCGTGGTGGCCTATGCATTGGGCGCGGCTAAGGTTGGCAAACAAGGTGCGCTAGTGCAACAGACCAACGCGGTCGAATCGCTCAGCAACATCAACGTCCTCTGTACCGACAAAACCGGCACGCTCACCGCCAATCACCTGCTCTTGCATGAGGTCTACCCGCTGGGTGATGAAAACGCTGATGCCGTGAAAAACGCATTGGGCGACTTTGCCCGCAGTGCGAGTAGTCACAACCAGACCAGCGAAGCCATTCTGACCGGCACCCCTGGCGTCGCACACCCGGTGGCCGACGAAGTGGCCTTTGCCTCGGCCCGCAAATGGAGCGCCCTGGCCTTTGACCAGCCGGAGCGCCGTGGCATCTATGTGCTGGGAGCGATTGAAATGCTCCAACCCCATCTTGCCAAGGATGCGGCTGCCCCGGCCACCCAACTGGCGCGCCAAATGCAAGCCTGGGCGGAGCAAGGGCTGCGGGTGCTGCTCTTTGCTCATGCCCCTGCCGTGACGACATTGCATAACGCCGCTGGTGAACCGACGTTACCGCCCTTGACCCCCTTGGCGCTGGTCAGCCTGAGTGATGAATTGCGCCCCAAGGTGAAAGAGACCATTGCTGAGTTTCGGCAGATGGGGATTGCACTGAAGGTGATCTCCGGCGATAGCCCGCACACTGTGGCCGCGCTAGCGAAGCAGGCCGGCTTGCCCAATGACATCAAATTGGTTTCCGGCCCTGAACTGGCGGCCATGAGTCAGGCGGAGTTTGACCAAACCGCCGAGGAAGCTACCATCTTTGGCCGCATCTCGCCGGAGCAGAAGGAGCAGTTGGTCGATGCGTTGTTGCGCCGCGGGGAATACGTGGCCATGATCGGCGATGGGGTCAATGATGTACTGTCGCTCAAGAAAGCGTCCCTGGGCATTGCCATGCAATCGGGCAGCAGCGCCACGCGCAATGTGGCGGACATGGTGCTGCTCAATGACTCCTTCGAGGCGTTGCGCCCCGCCTTTAGTGAAGGGCGACGCATTATCGCCGGCATGTCGAATGCACTCTTTCTCTTCCTGGCCCGCTCGATGACCACGACGCTGCTGATTATTGCTGTGACCATGGTCGGGTTGAGTTTTCCCTTTGACCCGGCGCAAGTGGCGTTGACCACCTTCACGGTTGGCATCCCAGCCTTCTTTCTCACCCTCTGGGCCAAACCGCGCTCCTTGGAGCCGAATATTTTGCTCAGTCTGGTGCGTTTTGTGATCCCGGTTGCGCTGCTCACCATGCTTATGGGCACTGGCGTCTATTTGGATGATTATTACCGCGCGAGTAGTGGTTCTAATGATACGCAATTAGTCAGCCGAAGTGGCAGGAATATTCCCGATAAATTATTATCCAGTTATAGCGAGTACACCGGTGTCAGTCAGGATGATCCGGCCTTTGCGGAAGCCTTTGGCACCATTGCGGCACAAGGGGCGCTGTCAATCTTTGTTTCGCACACCGCCTTTCTCTTGCTGCTCTTCCTTGAACCACCCATTCGGTTCTTTACAGGGTGGCGCAAGCAGGTAAGCGACGACAAACGTCCGGGCATCCTGGCAGTGGTGCTGTTGGTGATTTTCCAGGTGATCTACCTGGTTCCAACGATCGGCGGCTATTTTGGGTTGCTGGAAAAACCATGGCCGATTTATTGGCGCATCCTGGCGCTGGTCGTCGTGTGGATGTTTGTCATCCGCACGATTTGGCGGCAGCATCTCTTCGAGCGCTTTTTGGGGCTACCGAACGAGCCATAGTCTGCCCTACCCCACGATGAGCAGCCATCCCTGGCGGCTGAGTTTGCCGCCAGGGATGGCGACGTTCCCCATCAAACCGTGCTAGTTAATCATACAAGAAAGTAAAGGTTCACACCATGACCATGCCAACCCTTCCACTCAATAACGGCCACACCATCCCCCAGATCGGCCTGGGTACCGCTTCGCTCAAGGACGACACGATCGCGCCGGTGCTGGTGACCGCCATTGCCGCCGGTTATCGACACATCGACACCGCCTACCGCTATGGCAACCAGCGGGGTGTGGGCAAAGGCATTCGCGATAGCGGCATCCCGCGCGAGGAATTGTTTGTCACCACCAAGTTGGATGGCGAGTTTCAGGGCAATGACCGGGCCATTGCCGGTCTCGACGAATGTCTGCGCCAGCTTAACCTGGACTATGTGGATCTGCTCCTGATCCACTGGCCCTTGCCCCAGCGCAATGAGTACATCTCTACCTGGCGGACCTTCGAGCAGTTGCTGGCAAGCGGCAAGACGCGGTCGATTGGCGTCTCTAACTTCAAGCCGGCCCATCTGGAACGGCTCGCTGCCGAAACCACGATCCGCCCGGTGGCGAACCAGATCCAGTTGAGTCCGCGCATCACCCGGCGCGATCACGTCGACTATGATCGGGCCCACGACATCGTCACGGTGGCCTGGAGTCCGCTGGGGCAAGGCAAAGGGCTGTTGGATGAACCGCTGCTGGCGACCATTGGCGCAAGATATGGCAAGACGCCGGCACAGATTGTCCTGCGCTGGAACGTTGAGCTTGGCCTGGTGACGATCCCCCGGTCGTCGAATCCGGCGCGGCTGGCCCAGAATCTGGACATCTTCGATTTCACCCTCACCGCCGACGAGGTTGCCGCCATCTCGGCGCTCGACACCGGAACGGAGCCGCGCGCCGATTCCGACACGATGGGGCATTAACTCTGGTAATTGCACCCAACAGTAGAGCGCTTTCCTGCGGACTGTCCAGCTGGGCGGCTTTCATTACAAAATTCTCGTTAGACAGGGGGGGCGGGGTATGGTAGAATCCCCGTCGCCCCAAGACAAGGAACTGTCACAAGCTCCGTATTTCGCTTCTACTTTGGAGGGTATCATGGCTACACTATTTGGTCGTTCCTGGACACGGCAAGAATTGACCCGCTACATGGGCAGCATTGATCAACTTGGTGGTGTACACCTGGGCGCACTTGATGATGGCAAGGGGCGCGGCATCCGCACTGCCCACTTCGAGACAGGGAGCGGGTTGGCCTTCACCGTGCTGCTGGATCGCGGCATGGACATCGGCAGCACCCGCTTCAAAGGGGCGGCGTTGGCCTGGGCTTCTTCCGTCGGCCCCGCCCACCCCATGTATTTCGAGAAGGATGGCCTCGCCTGGCATCGCACCTGGGGCGGCGGGTTGCTCAACGGCTGCGGCACCACCCATGCCGGCGCGCCATGCGAAGACCAGGGCGAGGCGCTGGGCATCCACGGGCGGCTCTCACACATCCCGGCCAGCAACATCTGGGCCGATGCCGCCTGGCAGGGGGACGAGTATGAGATGTGGGTACAAGGCAAAGTGCGCGAGACCACGGTCAAGGGCGAAAACATCCTAGTGCAGCGCCGGATCTCGACACACCTGGGTTCCTCCCGCCTCTTCATCCACGACATGATTACCAACGAGGGCCTGGCGCCAGCGCCCCACATGATGCTCTATCACTTCAACTTTGGCTTCCCCCTGGTGGCCGAGGGGACCGAGTTTATTGCCCCATCGCGCCAGGTCATACCGTTCCGGGCGGATGGTGCGGCGACGTTAGACCACACACGCTATGTGGCGCCCATTGACGACTTTCTGGAACAAGCCTTCCGCCACGAGATGGTAGCGGGTACGGATGGCTTTGCCACGCTTGTGCTAGCCAACCGCGGGTTCGACGCAGGCCAAGGGTTGGGGCTGTACCTGCGCTACCGACCGGACGAACTGCCCCACATCGTGCAATGGCTCTTCGTGCGCGCTGGCGCCTATGTCACCGCGCTGGAACCGCAGAACTGCCCAGTGATGAACCGGGCGAAGGCACGCGCAAACGGGACGCTCCCCTTCCTTGCCCCCGGCGAAACGCGCGAGTACCATTTTGAGGTGGGGGTGCTGGCCAACAATCGGGCGATTGAGACCATGGCTGCGCAGGTGCGTTAATGACAGGCCACTACCGACATGCACGGCGATAGGCAAACATGTCAACGCGAAGCAGCAAACTTCACCCAAATGCTGCCGGCGCCAGTGGACATCGTGAAGACGCACAGCGTTAGCTGCAATTCCGCCTCGGTGCGGTCGCCGCGCACATCGACACGGTTGAGCTTTTCATCGACAATGTATGGACCGACGGTCATCTCCGGGCGCACGACACACTGGAATAGCTTTAACCGTAGCGGCGCCTTAAGCGGTTGAAGAGGTCATGCCAAAGCGTTTCAAGAAGGCTGCCGGTTTGAGGTTCACAATCCCAATACTGCCAAGGATCAAGATCGCGCCGACAAGCAAACGACTGTCCACCGACTCGGCCAGAAAAATGGCGCCCAGCAGCAGGCCAACGACCGGCAGCACATAGGTGATCATCGCTGTGCGGGCCGCGCCCAGCGCCACGATCAATGGGTAGAAGAGGAGATAGGCGACAAAGGTGTTGGCGATGCCCAGCACCAACCCAGCGCTCAGCACGCGTGGCGTCAGTTCCCCCCACGCCACAGGCGCTGCCCCACCCCAAAGCGGGGCAAGATAGGCCAGCAGCCCCGTGATCACAGCCGCCACAGTCATTGCCCCCGCCGAGACAACCAGTGGGTCCAGACGGTTTTGCATGGCTTTGCGACTATAGGCGCCGCCTGTAGCATAGCAGAGCGACGAGCCAACAATCGCCAATTGTCCCAGCAGATGAAAAAGCGCACTCCGGTTACTCACCTCCGCGCCACTGCTACGACTGGCCAACACCACCACCCCCAGAAAACCGATCAACAAGCCAAGTACTTTGGGCCAGGTGATACGCTCATCGACAAAGGCAAAATGTGCAATCACTAGCGAAAAGAGTGCGGTTGTCCCTTGCAGCACGCTGGCTAATCCGCTTTCAATGTGCTGCTCTCCCCAGGTGATCAAGGCAAAGGGGAAGACTGTGTTCACAATGCCGAGAAAGAGCAAATCGCGCGCCCCCCGGCGATCTGTAGGTAGCCGCTTGCCCTGGCTATAGATCACCAGGTTTAAGCCAAGCGCTGCAATGCCAGTACGCATAAAGACTAGTTGTAAGGGCGTCATCTGCTCTACGCCGATACGGATGAAGAGATAGGAAGATCCCCAGATCAGAGCCAGCACCGCAAAGCCAATCCATGCCTGTTTGGTTGTCATAACAATGGTTACATTTTCTATGGTTTGTTGCACGATTCAATCAGTAGATAACAGAGTATACCCTGAAAATGGTACGCCAACAAGAGCCATTTTTGCGAAAACAAGGGTGCCAATTCCCTATAACTGTCATCATGGCGCGGCAAAGGCGAATGAAGATTGGTATTGAGATTTGCAAACGAGTTACGGTCCCGGCGGGCCACCGGGAGGCCCACCGCCGCCGGGGCCAAAGCGTTGTTGCTGTTGATTCAGATAAGTGGCGACGCTGCCCACGACCTGGTCGCCGGCCTTCAATTGGGCGGACTGCACCACTGTCCACTCACCCTGAATTGCGCCTGTCGTCACGGCGACGGTACTGGTAATCGTGCCGCTCACGACGAGGACCGTCGCCTGGCCGTCCTGCTGTTGGATGGCGCTGGTCGGCACTAGCCAGCCGTCGCTGGCAGCTTGGGTCTCCTTGATGGTCGCCACGGCGGTCATGCCGGGGCGGACACTGGTCAGTTCCTGGTCGGTCAGGCGGATTGTCACCGGGTAGTAGACGACGCCAGATGAACTGGAACTGGAAGGGGCAATCGCCGCGACAACGCCATTCATTGGTTTGCCGGAAAAAGCGTCAATGTCGATCACGGCGGCCTGCCCAATGGCAACCTGGGGCAGATCCAACTCGGCGACATCGATGGTTAATTCCAGTTGACTGGTATCGGCCAGGGTGACAACCGTTGCGCCGGCGCTGACCCGCTGCCCCACCTGCGCATCGACGGCCAGCACCGTGCCGGCAGTGAGGGCCACTACCTGCGCCGACGCCAGATTGGCATGGGCTTCTTCAAAATCGACCAGCGCTTGCTCCAGGTTGATCTGCGCCGCCTGTAGATCACTGTCGGTGGGGCCTTTTTTGAGATCGGCCAACGCTTTTTCAGCCTCGGCGACCTTGGCTTTGGCGGTGGCGATCTGGGCCTCGGTGGGAGAGTTGAGCAGATCATCCAGTTGCGCCTGGGCATTCTGCGCCGAACTGATGGCCGACTGCAAGTCAGAATTATCGGCGGCGGCAATCGATTGGGCGTAGGCGGCCTTAGCGCTTTCATAATCAATCGTGGCGGATTGCAACTTGGCCGCTTCACTGGTCATGCCGACATCATTGCGCCAGGCCACTTTGTCATAGGCGCGCCGGGCTTCGGCCAGGGCCACTTCGGCCTTCTTAAGCGACGCACTGAGTTGGGTCAACTCATCCTGGCTGGGGCCGGCCTTGAGTTCATTGTAGCGCGACCAGGAGGAAGAGACGCTGCTACGCGCTGCCGCCAACTCGGCAGCACTGGGGCCGGCTTCGACATCGGCCAGATTTTCTTGGGCGTCGGCCAGGTTCGCTTCAGCAACAGCTAACGCGGAGGTGTCTGCTGGTTCCGTCAATTTTGTCAGGTTGTTGCGTTGCGCAGCCACGGCCAGTTCCGCCCGTTTGACCGCCCGCTCCAGCGCCACGGTGTCAAAGGCGAGCAAGAGATCCCCGGCTTGCACCTGATCGCCGACCTTCACCTTCACAGTTTTGACTACGCCGCTCACTTCCGGCGCCACAAACTGCTGGTTCACCAGCGCAATATGGCCGGACGCGCTCACTTCGCTGATCAGCGCGCTGGCCGGTTGAATAGCCACGGTGGAGGATTCAGTGGCTGCGGTGGCGCTGTTGTTTGTTGTGTTGCGCCCGAAAAAGCCGCGCCCTGTCCCTGCTTGGGCCTCGACTACGGTACTATAGAAGAAGAAATAACCACCCCCGCCCACCACCAGCAGGATCAGCAAAATGATCAGCCAGCGTTTTCCGATATACATAAGGTACTCCTTGATCTTCGATAACTTCTGTAACTGCCAGACCACCCCCTCCCAGCCTCCCCCAGCTTGGGGGCGGAGCGACGGTTCTCTCCCCTAAGCTGGGGTGCGGGAGGGGTTTTACTCATACCGCAACGCCTCAATGGGATCGAGTTTGGTGGCGCGCCAGGCCGGGTACAGCCCAAAGATAAAGCCGCTGCCGGAGCTGACGCCCAGCGCCATCACCAACGCCCAATATTCGATCACAATACTAAAGGGCATAAAAGGCAACTGGCTCAATAGATAGGCCAGGCCGTAACTAATGCCAATCCCGATTAACCCGCCGATGACACAGAGAACCAACGCCTCGATCAAAAATTGCAGGAGAATGTCACTGTTGTGGGCGCCGACCGCTTTGCGCAGACCAATTTCACGGGTGCGTTCTGTCACCGAGACCAGCATAATATTCATAATGCCGATCCCGCCCACCAACAAACTGATACCGCCGATGCTGCCCAGCAAAATGGTCAGCGTGTTGGTCACAGTGCTAAGTGTCGCCAATTGATCGGCCTGGCTGGAGATGGTGAAGTCATTCTCATCTTCGGCGCCCAAGCCGTGACGCATGCGCAGAATCTGCTCGATGCGCTGGCTGGCGGCGTCCATGCCCTCCGCCGTGGCGACCTGGATGCTGATCGTGCCGACGGAGTAGCTGCCCCGGTGACGATTGGCGTTAAAGAGCCGCCCTTGCGCCACCTCCAATGGGACAAAGGCGCGGCTGTCATCGCTGCCAAAGCCGACGCCGCCGCTCTCTTCCAAAACGCCAACCACTTGGAAGGCGTTGTTGTTGATCCGCAGGCTCTGACCTAGAGCTGCGTCAGCGCTGCCAAAGAGATCGCCGGCCACGGTGTAACCGATAACGACCACGCTGCTGTTACTGGCAACCTGCTCGTCGGTAAAAAAGGCGCCATATTCAATATCCAAATCGCGGACAATGGCATAGTTCGCCGTGGCGCCAATGACCTGATAACTTCCCTCCAGGTCGCCATTGGTAAAGCTAGCGTTGGCGTTATACTGGGGCGCGACATAGACCAACTCTGGAAAGATGGTTTGGTCGGCCAGGGTGGCAGCGTCGGCCATGGTCATGGTGGGCGGGTTGTTGCCGCCCCGGCTGGAACCGGAGCTAATGGTCAACAGATTGATGCCGCCACTCTGGATATTGTTGGTAATATCCACCGCCGCGCCGCTGCCAAAGCCGGTGGTCAACAAAACGGCGGTGACGCCGATGATGATGCCCAGCATGGTCAACCCGGCGCGCAACTTGTGGGCAAAGATGCTGTCGATGGCAACGCCAAAATATTTAAACAGCTTCATGAACCACCTCATCTGCTCCTGCTGGTACAACCTGCCGCCAGTCGGCGGGGCGGCTGCGGTGATGACCATTCTGTTCGTCGCTGAGGATCTGCCCATCGCGCAGGGTGACGATGCGGCGGGCTTGGGCGGCAATGTCCATGTCATGGGTCACGACGATCAGGGTCATACCTTGTTGGTTCAACGCCTGAAAGAGCGCCATCACCTCTTCGCCGGTCTTGGTATCGAGGGCGCCGGTCGGTTCATCGGCCAGTAAAATGCTAGGGTTGTTAACCAGGGCGCGCGCAATCGCCACCCGCTGCTGTTGACCGCCCGACAATTCATCGGGCCGGTGGTGGGTGCGGTCGCCCAAGCCGACGCGGGTGAGGGCGTCGATTGCCATTTTGCTGGCCTTGCCGGCAGGGACACCGGCATAAAAGAGGGGCAATTCGACCTGGCGGCGGGCATTGGTGCGCGCCAGCAGGTTAAAGCGCTGAAAGACAAAGCCAATCTCTTGGTTGCGCAGGTCGGCCATTTGGTTCTGGCTCAGTTTGCTTGTCTCGACGCCACGGATGCGGTAGCTGCCGTCAGTCGGTTTGTCGAGCAGGCCGATCATGTTCATCAGCGTACTCTTGCCGGAACCGCTCGTGCCGATGATGGCGACATATTCGCCGGCGGCGATGGTCAACGAAACCCCGCGCAGGGCGTGGACTTCGGTTCCCCCCATTTTGTAAACTTTGGTCATCGCCCCAATGTCGATGACTGGCGATGTTGCCGGGTGGGTTGGGTCACTCTGGCCCATAGTGGCTGCTCCCTCTGTGGTCGCCGGGTCAGCGTTTGTGCTGGGCGATCCTAGATGTTCACGATGGGTTTTCAGAAATCCAGACGACTAGCTGGCAAATCTTCCGGGAAGGTCAGTTCTGTTGACAGGGGGTCTGGTCAAACCTTCCCGGAAGATGGTTGGCAAGCCAAGGCGTTCCAGTTGACCCATCATGGTTACTTGTCTTTAGCTTTAGTATAATGGGCAAATGTGGGGAAATTCTGAAGAGAGTTTGTAGGTCTGGTGGAGGTTAGGCTGCTGTGGCAACGGACCACAAACGGTACACAAACGGTAGCCCTGTCAAGATAAAACAACCGAAGCAATCCGTATGACAACGGCGTAGCAATCCACTCGCAAGTGCTAACGCGTTGCTAACGCCGACTCTGCTATACTTCATACCAACTAAAAGAACCGCTTTGCAGGACGAAGTTTTGTGATTTATCGGTCAGTAATTGGAAAGGAAAGAACCATGAAACGCATTGGATATTGGGGGTGGCTCTTCGTTGAATTTTTGCTTTCGCAGGAGTGTCGCATCTGGCTGCGCCTAGCGCTGAAACCGGTAGCAGTGCTGGCGACACTGGCGGTGTTCTTATGGTTGGGCGCCTGGTTTGATACACAGATCGCCGGCCACCTTGCTTATGCTGAATCAACCGAAGTGCAAACCTTGGCCTGCCCGACGAATCTGGAACAGTCTGGCGCCCTCTGCTACCCCAAATGCGAGGATGGCTTTTATGGCGATGGCCCGATTTGCGTCAAACGCTGCCCGGCTGGGTATACCGATGATATTGCGTTCTGTCGCAAAGACGCCCACATCTTTGCCAAAGCGAGCTATGGCCGCGGCGGCGGTTCGCCCCTGACCTGTGCGGCCAACCAGGAGGGGCAGGGCGGCTTGTGTTATCCTAGATGTATCGCTAGCCACTATGGCGCCGGGCCGGTCTGCTGGCAACGTTGTCCAGCCGGCTATGTTGATGATGGCGCCTTCTGTCGTCGCCCCTTTCCCTTGCATATCTTTGCCAAGAACAGCTATGGTCGTGGCGCCGGCGGCCCGGTGAGCGCCTGTGCGCCGGGGATGGAACGCAACGGTGCGCTCTGCTATCCCAAATGTGCCGCGGGTTTCTATGGCGCCGGGCCGGTCTGCTTCCGATTTTGCCCTAGCGGTTACAAGGATGACGGCGCCCTCTGTCGCAAGGATGTCATTGTGATTGCCAAAGAGACCTATGGGCGCGGCGCCGGCGTGGTGATGAATACGGTGCCGGAAGCGCTTGACGCCACCTTTCGGACGGCCAAGAATACCCCGGTGAACCTGAGCTTTGAGCACAATGACTTTGATGATGACCAAAGCTTGCCCACGACCATTGTCCAACAGCCAAGTCATGGCAGGTACGATGGCGAACGCTACATTCCCAACCTGGATTTCGAGGGCGAGGATCGGATACTGTGGAAGGTCAATGACGGCAAGAACGACTCGAATGTTGCTATTCTCACCATTCTAGTGGGTAATGTTGGCGCGAATGTGGCGCCGGTGGCCGTGGATCGCGCCGTAACCGTGACGGAGGATACGCCGATCACCCTCACTGTCACCTGCACCGATGGCGACAACGATGATCTGTTCTACCAACTGCTCACCCCGCCGCAACAGGGCGCGTACCAGTGGCTGCCGCCCAACACCGTGATCTACACGCCGACTGTCGATTTTGTGGGGAGCGATGCGTTTACCTTCCGTTCCCATGACGGGCAGGACTTTTCCAACGTCTCGACCATTACCTTGACTGTGGCCGCCGTCAATGATGCACCGGTGGCTCTGGCCCAAACCATTAGTACCACGCGCAACAGCAACGCTGCCGTCACCCTTGCGGGCACCGATGTCGAGAGCGATACCATTAGCTACACATTGGTTACCAGCCCAACGCACGGTTCTCTAAGCGGTGAAATCCCCAACCTGCTCTACACACCGCAACCAAACTTTGTCGGTGAGGATAGCTTCCAGTTCCGCGCCAGCGATCCCCAAGACGCCGCCACTGTGGCAACCATCAACATCACCGTGTTGCCGACCAATATCGCCCCCGTGGCCGAGAACTTGATTCTTAGCACCACCCAGGAGAGCGCCGTCGCCGTCAACCTGACCGCCAGCGACGCCGATGGCGATGGGTTGACCTATCGTATTGTCAGCACCCCTACCAACGGCACATTAAGCGGTGAGGGCGCCGATTGGATTTATACACCAAACGCCAACTTCACCGGTGTAGAAAGCTTCACCTTCACCGCCAATGACGGCCAGGTGGACGCTCCGGTTGCCACCGTCACCATCACCGTGGTCGCCGGCCCGAACGAAGCCAGCGTAGGCGGTCTGGTCTTTGAGGATCGCAACGGTAACGGTCAACCCGATGGCGATGATCTCGGTGTGGCTGGCCTGCTGGTCACGCTCACACCGGCCACCGGCAGAGTGGAACTGGCCCTCAGCACCACCACCGAAACGGGCGGCGGCTGGCGCATTGATAACGTACCATTTGGGCAATATACGGTCAAGGTGACGGCGGGCAATGGCGTGCAGATTGAGCAGCCGGTTGAAACCAGACTCACCGTTGGACAACGGGGCTTGCAGCAGATGCAGCCTGGCGCCGTCAAAGTTACGGGACGTGCGCTCTACTTGCCAGTGGTGGTACGCTAACCAACAACCGTTCGGGCAAAGGATGACTTTGCCCGAACGATTCCTCTACTTTTTCTCCTTTACTTTTTCTCCTCTACTTTTTCTCAACGGGAATACAAGGTATTGATCATGTCGAATCGACAACAGCAAAGCGTCGTAGGGGGACGCAAAAACACGATTTGACAGGCAAGCGCTTCCTTCGCTATAATCCCAGCCAGCCAAGTAACAACCAAAACTTAGATTGGTACAGCCTTACCACTGATCAAGCAGCCTGATGCCTCTTGCCCCGCCGCATTCCGGTTGATTACTGGTGGGCATAGGAGTCTCACCCGTTTTACCCGATCCGGATCGGCAGTGAGGCTTTATGTATTTTGCTGAACTATCATGGAAAACGATTTCCATTGCCAACGGAGGAAATGCGTGCAGGCTGAAATTCTTACGGTTCAGGATCTGCGAGTTTATTACCATACATTAGAAGGCCCGGTGAAAGCGGTCGATGGCGTCAGTTTTACCTTGCACAAGGGCGAACGCTTTGGCCTGGTGGGCGAGTCGGGCAGCGGCAAATCAACCGCCGCCTTGGCTGTTTTGCGCTTGACGCGACCCCCCGCCCGCATCGAAAGCGGACAGGTGCTGCTGGATGGTGCGCCGCTGCTGGCGCTACCAAGCAACGAGCTAAAGAAACTGCGCTTTGCCCAGATCTCCCTCATCCCCCAAGGGGCCATGAACTCGCTCAACCCGGTCTTGCGCATTCGCGAACAACTTGCTGATGTGATCAAAGAGCATAACAAGGCGATTGCCCGGAGTGAGCTCGACCAACGGCTCTATCATTTGCTGGAGATGGTGGGTCTGAAGAAAGAGGTGATCGACCGCTACCCCCACGAACTGAGTGGCGGCATGAAACAGCGGGTTTGTATCGCCATGGCGATCTCCCTCCAGCCCAAGGTGATCATCGCCGACGAGCCAACCAGCGCCCTTGATGTCGTCACCCAGCGCCAGGTGATGGAGACGTTAGCGCGCGTCCAGGAGCAGATCGGGGCAGCGGTGATTCTGGTGGGTCACGACATGGGGTTGATGGCACAGTTTGTTGACACCATCGGCGTCATGTATGCCGGGCGGCTGGTCGAGGTGGCCCCGGTGCGCGAACTCTATCGCGAACCCTTGCACCCGTACACCCAAATGCTGATTGCCAGCTTGCCCTCGCTCGAAACGCGCGGCGTCTTTAAAGGCATCCCTGGCATTGCGCCCTCCCTACGCCGCCCGCCCGCCGGCTGTCGCTTTCACCCCCGCTGTGGCCGCAAGCTAGACCACTGCGCCAGCCAGGATCCCACCCTAGTCGAGATCCGCCCGCAGCATTGGGTGGCGTGTCATTTGTATTGAGGAACATGACAGGGTGAAGGGGTGACAAGGTGACGACGCTGTCACCCCTTCACCCTGTCACCCCCTCCGGTCAGTTAGAAGTTGAGGAGTTCCATGACGGCATTGCTTGAAGCGTGTAACGTAACCAAGGCATTTGGCGGGGGGATGTTTCAGCGCCATGCTACGACGGTGTTGGAGAATCTGTCGTTGGCGGTGACGGATGGCCGGCCCTCGGTCACGGTTATTGCCGGGGAGAGCGGCAGCGGGAAGACAACGCTGGCGCGCTTGTTGCTGGGCATCATTGCACCGACCAGTGGGCAGATCCGCTATCAGGGCAAAGAGCTGGCGACGATGACCGCCCCGGAACAGAAGAACTTTCGCCGCGAGGTGCAGGCGATCTTTCAAGATCCCTTTGAGGTCTATAACCCCTTTCATAAGGTAGATCGGGTGCTGCTCACGCCCTTGCGCAAGTTTGGGCTGGCGCAGTCGGCGGCGGAGGGGCGCAAGTTGGCGGCAGAGGCATTGGAACGGGTGGGGTTGCGCCCGGAAGAGACGTTGGGCCGCTATCCCCACCAACTGAGCGGGGGGCAACGACAGCGCATCATCGTGGCGCGGGCGCTCTTGCTCAAGCCCAAGGTGATCATCGCTGACGAGCCGGTGTCGATGGTCGATGCGTCGTTGCGTGCCACGATTTTGGAGAGCCTGCTGAACCTGAGCAAAGAACTGGGCATCTCGCTCATCTACATCACCCATGATCTCACCACGGCCTACCAGGTGGGCGACAGCATTTTGGTCCTCTATCGCGGTCGGGTGGCGGAGTTGGGCCACGTCGAGTTAGTAATCAAGCAGCCACAACATCCCTACACCCGCTTGTTGGTCGAGTCGATCCCGCTGGCGAACCCGGAACGGCGTTGGGAGGCCAACAGCTTGCCGGTGAAGAGCGAAGACGACGCACAGAACACCCAAAGCGGCTGCGCCTTTGTCGGGCGCTGTCCTTCGGCGCTACGGGTATGCAGCGAAAAACCCGCGCCCCTCTTCCACACCGATGCGCGCCGGGGCGTGGCCTGCTATCTCTACCAGGATCAACCGGTGATCGACGCCGCCCAGGCCACCACGTTGATCGCAAATATGACAAATGGTCAGTGAGACAGTGCGACAGTGACTGACCGGACTGTGCTACTGTGTTACTGTACTACTGACTGACTGACTGGCCTACTGTTTTGCGTCCTGTCGGGACGATTGAATTGAGGAGGGATATGGGTTTGAGGTATGTGGCGAACCGACTAGGCACTTTTGTGCTGGTGGTCGTAGTGGCGGTGACGGTCAATTTTCTCGTGCCGCGGCTGGCCCCCGGTGACCCGGTGACGCAGCGATTAGAGGCATTGGCCAACCAAGGCACCGCCATTGGCGGCGATTTCACCAAATTGGTGGAAGCCTACAAGCAGAAGTTCGGCTATGATCGCCCGATTTACGAGCAGTACTTTAGTTACTGGGGTGATATTTTTCGCGGTGATCTGGGCTACTCGATCAGCCGCTACCCGGCGCGGGTGTGGGAGATTGTCGTGCGCGCCCTGCCGTGGACGATTGGCATGTTGGGGATCGCCACCTTGCTCGCCTTTACGGTCGGCACCTTGACGGGAGCGCTGCTCGCCTGGCCCACGACGCCAACGGCGTTGACGCGCGCCATCATTCCGCTCTTTATCGTCTTTTCGTCGATCCCCTATTACCTGCTCGGCCTCTTGCTGCTCTTCCTGTTTGCCCTCACCTGGGAGATCTTCCCCACTGGCGGCGGCCACAGCATCTTTATGGAGCCGGGCTTCAACCTGCCGGCCATTCTCGACATTGTGCATCATGCCGTCCTGCCGGCGCTCTCCATCGTCATTGCCAGCGTAGCCTTTTGGGCGTTGGGGATGCGCGGCATGATGGTGACACTCCAGGGCGAGGATTACATGTTGCTGGCCGAGGCCAAGGGCTTGAGCAAGGCGCGGCTCTTCTTCCGTTACGGGATGCGCAACGCCTTTCTGCCACAGGCCACCCATTTGGCGATGGCGTTGGGCCATGTTGTCTCCGGGGCGGTGCTGGTCGAGGTGATCTTCCGTTACCCTGGCGTGGGCTTTGCGCTCTACGAGTCGATTACGGCCAAGGATTTCTTTGTCACGCAGGGCATCTTGCTCCTGCTGATTCTCTCCATCGCCTTTACCCTCATGCTGATGGACTTTATCTACCCGCTGCTCGACCCGCGGGTGACTTACGGGAGAAAAGCATGAGCGCGCAAACTATCAATCTTGCCCCCGGCAGCGCCCGGCTGGCGGCCCGCCGCATCAACTGGCCGCTCACCATCGGGCTACTCATTATGCTCGCGATTGTGCTGCTCGGTATTGTCGGTCCGTTCTTCGTTGACACCACGATGGCCGATGTCGGCGCGGTGGAGCCAACCCAGAAGCCTTCGGCGGAACATCTACTTGGCACCGAGGTGCAGGGGCGCGATGTGTTGGCCTTGCTGATCCTCGGCACCCCACAGACATTGAAGATCGGCCTGATCGCCGGGCTGGTGGGGCTGGGGATCGGGGTGATCCTGGGCATGTTGGCCGGCTACTTGGGCGGCGTGGTCGATGCCATCATCCGTATCGCCACTGATGTCTTCTTGACGATCCCGGCGCTGGCGATCTTGATCGTGGTCGCCTCGTCCGTGCGCGTGTTGAGCATCGAGGCGATGGCGTTGATCGTCGCCTCGCTCTCGTGGATGGCGCCGACGCGAGCGATCCGCGCCCAGGTACTCACGTTGCGCGAACGCCAGTACATCCAAATGGCGAAGTTATCGGGCCTGAATGACATCGAGATCATCTTCGCCGACATTCTGCCGAATTTGATTCCCTACATTGCCGCCACACTGGTCTTGTCCGTCTCCTCCGGCATCCTGGCGGCGATTGGGTTGGAGGTGCTGGGCCTGGGGCCGTCACATCTGCCGTCGCTGGGCATGTTGATCTTCTGGTCACAATCGTATGACGCCGTCTTCCGCGGGCTGTGGTGGTGGTATCTGCCGCCGATTGTGGTGCTGGTGTTGATCTTTATCGGGTTGTTCTTGATTTCCAGTGGGTTGGATCAGCTCTCAAATCCGCGGTTAGCGAAGAGCTAGCCATCGTTAGCAACTCTGGCGAGCAGGAACGAAGCAGGGGCGTGTAAGAAGTATATCGAACAGGGAACGGTCTATTGCCATGTCATGGGCAAAGGTTGGACGTGTTATCATCGTCGGCGTCACGCTATTTTGCCTATTGTCGCCTCCGGTGTGGGGTGATACGCCAATGGGTCCCCATGATCATGTCCATGAATCAGAGAATCAGCAGTATGTGTTTGTCATGTTGTCGCCTTATCAGCAAGGCCAGGCATGGGATGTGCGTCGTCAGTACGCAATCAGTGGGCTGTATGAGAAAGCGGATCATACCATGCCACTCTGGACGGTAGACTGGTACAGTAACGGCGTTGAAGTGGCGAATGATGGCAAATCTCTGGTGCGTTGGGGGCCTTGGGCATCAAGCTCAGACACTAGTTTTCGTACCCTGGCGGTTGCATTTTATCGGTATGGCCGACTGCTCCGCGCCTATTGTGTACGCGATCTGGTAAAAGAACCGACCAAGTTGCCATACACGACTAGTCACTATGGTTGGCTAGCGCAGTCAACCTTCGATGCACAGGCCAATCATCTACTTTTGGAAACCGCGCGGCATGAACGATATGTCTTTAATGTGACAACCGGACGAATCATCCAAGGCTCGGCGCCGTCGCGTTGGCTACGCGGGCAATGTAATGAAACGTTTGCTGAGTCATTCACGGAAATGCTGTTCGGTGTCGGTCTGGGATTATTATTTTTTCAACAGCTTCAACCATTGTTGCGCCAACGTCTGCCCGGCTTACGTCGCCTGGTTCATTGAAAGGCCACCTCATGACCACCACCTTTGGCTTTTGCCTACCCATCTTTGCCGGCGCGGGGGGCGCACACATGCGCACCCCCTTGCTCGACGTCATCGACTTCGACCAACTGCAACAGGCCGTCGTTACAGTCGAACAACTCGGCTATGACTCGCTCTGGGTGGCGGATCACCTGATCCTGGGGCGCGAGGGGGCAATTCTGGAAGGGTGGACGGTGCTGGCGGCGCTGGCGCGTATCACCACCCGGCTGCGGCTGGGATCGATTCACCTAGCCAATCGCTTCCGGTCACCGGCGGTGGTGGCCAAGATGGCGGCGACGCTCGACTTTATCACCAATGGGCGGCTGGAGTTCTTCTTTGATCCCTATGCCGGCAACCGGCCCGAAGCCGAGGCTTACGGCTTGCCCTTTGCCGACGAAGATCGTGCGCTGGCGCAATTTGAGGAAGCGATCCACCTAATCAAGACGATGTGGACCGCCGATCACCCCACCGTTCAGGGTCACTATTACCAGATTGCCGACGCCATTTGCCGGCCCCGCCCGATCCAACAGCCGGGCATCCCCTTCTGGATCGGCACCTCCGGTGGCGGCGATGCCCCCGAACAGCGGCCCCTGGTGCAGAAGATGGCCCCGATCATCGCGTGCCATGCCGATTGGTGGAACATCACGCCGATTTCGGTCGAGGGGGCGCGTCGGGTGTTGGCGTTGGTGGAGCGGGCCTGCGACCAGCAAGGTCGCCCCTACGCCAGCCTGCGCAAATCGCTCGAAACGCAGATATTGGTAGTCGAGAATGGGGCCGAATTGCAGGCGATCAAAGCGCAGATCCAGGCGCGTAACCCCAACTACGCCAACTGGGATGAGTTATGTCAACGCTTTATCATCGGCGACGTGGCGACGGTCTGCGACCGCTTGCGCGCCTATCAAGCGCTGGGGATCGAATGTTTTATGCTCTGGTTTATGGACTATCCATCACTCGCCGGGGTGCAGCGTTTTGCGCAACAGGTGATGCCGCAGTTCCGATAATGGTATGCCCTCGCGGGGTGCAGGAACACAGAGGACGCAGAGATGTCACAGAGAGCGCAAAGATAAGATTCAGAGACTCGCTTTTTCTCCCTGTTCTCTGTGAATCCTCTGTGTTCTCTGTGTTCCTGATGTAACTGTCCGCGAGTTACTCAACTTCAAACAGATCAAAGGAGAGAATAATGAACCGTATGCGATGGTATCGAACGCTATCGGGGAGCGTGGCCGTGGTCATGGTCTTGTTGCTCGTCATGGCCTGTGCGCCGCCCGCCGCTCCTGCCGGTGGTGACGCCGCCGCCGGTGGCGCAGCCGTCTCGACCGCCAACCTCACCGCTGCCGAATCGGCCGCCCGCAGCATTCCGCGCGGCAAAACAGTGATCCTGGCGCGCAATGGCACCACGATCGCCGACTTTACGCAGATGAACCCCTATGGCTTGGGCGGGCTGGGGCGCATCCGTGACACGCTCAACAAGACAATCTACGAGTTCCTCTTCTACTATAACCACAACACAGGCGAGATTACCCCATGGCTGGCGACCGGCTACGAGTACAACGCCGAGTTCACCGAGATCACCATCACCCTGCGCGATGGGGTGGAGTGGAGCGACGGGCAACCCTTCACCGCCGAAGATGTCGAGTTTACGCTGGAAACCGTGCGCGACAAAGAGACCCTGGTCTTCTCGGCGCAGATGAAAGAGTGGCTGAAGGATGTCGAAGTGGTCGACGCCAAGACCCTCAAGATCATCCTCAACAAGCCGAACCCGCGCTGGCTCTTCAGCTTCCTGGCCGAGAACTCGGAGATCAACCTGGCCTTGCTGCCCAAGCACATTTGGCAAGACCAAGACCCGGAGACCTTTAGCAACTTCGACCTGGACAAGGGGTGGCCCGTCGGCACGGGGCCGTTCCGGCTGGTGAAGGCGACCGAGCAGCAACTGGTCTTTGACCGCCGCGACAACTGGTGGGGCGCCAAAACCGGCTTCACGACGCTCCCGCAGGTCGAGCGCTTTATCCGCATTCCCGGCGGCGATGCAGCAGCGATCACCCGCCTCTTTGCCCAAGGCGAGATCGACTTTGGCGGCGCGCTGCAAAAGGGTGACTTTGAGGCCGCCCGCGAGCGCAACCCCGATCTGGTCTCGTGGAACAAAGAAGGCCCCTCGTGGGGTACGGCGGACGCCTGTGTCTACATCCTCGGCTTGAACACCAAGGTGGCCCCCTTTGACAACCCCGATGTGCGCTGGGCGATCAACCATGCCCTGGATCGCAAGAAGTTGGTAACATTGGCCTATGAAGATAGCACCGTGCCGATGGTGATGCCACTCTCTAGCTTTGGCAACGTGGTGAAGTATGCCGACAAGGTGCAGGATCTGGTCGACAAGTATCAGGTCGATAACTTCGACCTCGCCAAGAGCGAGGAACTGATGACCAAGGCCGGCTACACGAAGGATGGCGAAGGCTTCTGGGTAGGGGCCGACGGCAACCGCATCGTCATGACGATCAGCACCACCGGTGGTCGCCGCCCGCTTGGCCCGCCGATAGCCCAGCAACTGCACGACGCTGGCTTCGACGCCATTGCCAAACACGATGAAACCGGCCAGATCGTCAACGGCATCCGTGATGGTTCCGAGACGGCCTGGATCGAACCCCACTGTGGCGCAGCGCAAGAGCCATATCCGACCTTTAGTCACTTCCACAGCAAGTTCTCGGCCCCCATCGGCACCACTACCGGCTTCCGCTGGGCCAATAGCCGCTACGAGAACCCCGAATACGACGCCATCCTCGACCAGATGGAGGCGCTGCAACCTTCCTCCGACGATGGCCCCTATGTCGAACTCTTCCGCCAGGCAGTTGACATCTGGCTGCGCGATCTGCCCGAAATCGTCATCTCCGAAGAGCGCCATGTGTGGACGTACAACGCGCAATGTTGGAAAGGTTGGCCCAGCGCCGAAAATCCCTACATCGCGCCGTATGATGTCTGGGGCGCGTTCTTGACCGCGATCCAGAAGTTGGAGCCGACAGGGAATTGCTAGCCGGTTAAAGTAACCCAAGCGTTGGCGGCTAACAAGATTGCCGCCAACGTTTGCTGGGTGTATAGGCTGACTTGTTGTTGTTGTTGCAGGCCTTGCAGGCCGTCTGGTCGTTACCGGAAGGAGCTAGCATGAGTGAAGTCTTGACGCCCGAACGTGTGCTGGAAATGGGACAAGAATGGACGAAGCTTCTGATTCAGCAGACCCCCAAGGCGAAATTGAAGGCATGGATGCCCACCGAATTAAAGCAGGAATTGATTGACCAGGGCATCGAGCAGGGTATCGAACGAGGTATCGAACGAGGCATCGAACGAGGTATCGAACAAGGCATCGAGCAGGGCATCGAACAAGGCATCGAGCAGGGCATTACCCAGAAAACCCATGACATTGTGCTGGCGATGCACGCCAAAGGCTTCGACCTAGCCGTGATCGCCGATATTACCGGATTGACTGTCACCCAAGTACAGGCATTATTACAAACGGGAGCCGCAAAGACAACCACCCCCTAAAGCCAAAAGCTTCGCGGTAGACAAGCGTTTTCTACTGTGTAAAAAAGGCGTTACACCGGTGGGGTGTAACGCCTTTTTTGTTGTGGACACCAGACTGCCCCGCCTCCACCCAAGTAGGCTTTCGCCAATTTGGGCTATCCGCTGGGGTTTCAACTGGCCTCTTTACATTGGCCCCTTCGGCACGCTCAGGGTTAAGCGATGAACTGATCATACCTTTGCTTATGCGGCGTTGCGGCCTTCGCGATTGGCCTGGGAACGTGGCGTGAGATCAAAATGGGTCTCGTGACCGTGGAAAAAGCGTTCCAACTCTTCCACCATCAAGGCAAAGAAGGGTCGATAGCGATCCCCCGTATGTGCGCCGACATGGGGGCTGAGGAAGACGTTACTCAGGTGGATAATCTCGCTCTCTGGCGGGATCGGCTCCGGGTCAAAGACATCCAGACCAGCGATGATGTCGCCGCGTTTCAGCCGGGCAATGAGGGCGGTGGAATCGACCACCGCGCCACGGGAAACATTGATAAAGACCGCCCCCGGCGGGAGCAAGTTCAACTCACGCTCCCCCAACAGGCCCTGTGTCTTAGGTGTGAGCGGCACCAAACAGACTACCACGTGGCACTGTGACAACACCTGATCGAGTGAGGTCTGTACAAAGCCCAGCGCCTCGGCCAGTTCGCGCGGCAAGTAGGGATCATGCACCCAGATCTCCACCTCAAAGGGGCGCAACAGGTGCATCAAGCGCCGCCCCATGTGACCACAGCCGATCATGCCCACCCGTTTGCCCCGTAACCGCCCCGGCATCTTGGCCCGTTCCTCTGGATCACGCGCCGTCTGTCCGCTGATAATGCGGCGGAAGTGTGCGCCGGCATTGCGCATGGAGAGCAAGATCAACCCCAACGCCCACTCCGAAACCGGGTAGGAGGAACCATTGGTCACATCGACAGTGCGGATGTTGCGCGCCCAGGCGGCCTCCAGGTCGATGCGCCCGGCAAAGCGATCCCCCTCCAACTCGCCGATGATGCGCAAGTTGGCAGCCGCGTCGAGGATCGCCGCGTCGATCAGCGGGGCGCCGTGGCAGACGACCAGGCCATCATACCCGCCGATCTGGTCGATTACCTGTTGGGTGGTGGCGGGGTCATCGTGGGCGCGGAAGTAGGTGCGCCCACCCCCTTCGCAGGGGAGCCAGGTGCAGTCGGCAAAGGTTTGTAAGCGAGCCAGGTCAGCGGGGTCGATAAAATCGTTGTAGACTTGTTGGCTAAAGGCCAGCAGGATATTGGGTCGTTTGGCGGTCATGCGCCCCTCCCTTGTGCAATCAATTGTTGGTGGGGCATGGTAGCGGCGGTCATCATCTCGTCCATCGTCACTGGACGCCCCAACAACTCCGATTCTAGGAAGCCCAACACCAACGCCAACGCCCGCAACCCGGCCTCGCCTGTCACTTCAGGCGCACGCTGCTGCACAATCGCGTCCACAAAATCCGCCTGCTCAATGCCCAGCAGACTGGTGTCGATATCCTCAAACGCCATCTGATAGGAACTGAGCCGCGCGCCACCAAAGAGCGTCGCTGTCAGATCATCCAACGCAAAGTCGGGCACGAGGGCGAGCAGCGCATCAGTCGGCACGGCTTCATCGGCCAAGTTGCGGCGCTGCACCAACTTGGGCGCTTCCCCGGTGCGATCGCGCGGGATCGCCAGGCTGCCGCCCGTACCGTGGATGGTGCGGATAAAGTGGCCCTCGCCCCGCCCGGCGCGGTTCATCAGGTAGTGCAGCAGTGCGCCATTTTGGAAACGGGCGACACCGGCCATCACATCTTCCGAGTCGGAGGGGTGGCGCTGCCCCTGGGCGTCGATCCGTTCGTGGTCGATCAGGGCGTTCATCCCCACCACCTGCGTCACCGGCCCCAGATAGAACTCCTGCAAGTCGGTGTAGTGGATGCCCATATCGACAATGATGCCCCCCTTGGCGCGCAGATGGCGCCAGGGGGTGATCGCCACCCGCTCACCGCCGCCGGAGGTCGATTGCAGGGAGAGATAGGGGAGACCGAGCGCACCCGCGTCGATCAACGCCTTGGCCAGCCGGTTGATGGGGTCGCGCCGGTAATTTTCGGCCACAGCCAGGGTGCGCCCGGTGCGCTGCGCCGTTTCAATCAGCCGCCGCCCTTCGGCCACGGTGAGGGTGATCGGTTTTTCGACCAGCACATGCATGCCCAGATCCATCGCCGCCACCCCCAAGTCAGCGTGGGTGTCGGGCGAGGTGGTGAGGATCACCGCATCAACGTCGCGCAGTTGCGCTAAATCGCTATAGATGGCGGGACGTTGTCCCAGCCGCTCCGCCGCCAGATCGGCCGCTTGTTGGGCGCTGGCGGGGAAGAGATCACAGACTGCCGTCAAGGTGAAGGGCAGGCGCCCCACGCCTTGCAATTTTTGCATCCCGCGAATATGGCGGCGGCCCATCCCGCCACAGCCAACCAGGGCTACGGAGAGCGTCATGAGCGCCCCCTTTCAATGCCGGCCGCGGCAAAGGCTTTACTCACCACTGTATAGGAGCGTGTTGCTGTGGCAAACGGATCATAATCAGGGCGGCGCTGCACCATCATGCTGATCTCGGTGGAAATGACGCCGGTGTAGCCATGCGCCTGCATCGCTTTAAGATAGCGCACATAGTCAAACTCCCCCTCGCCGGGGATGAGATACTCGTGGTTGGGCGCGCGACCGCGCTCATCTTTGATATGGGCATGGGCAGTGTAGGGGATAATCTTGGCCACCGACTCCTCAATCGGCACGCCGACGACATTAAAATGGCTGATGTCAAAGTTGATGCGGACGGCAGGCGAGGCGATCTGCTGCATGAGCGTCACCGTTTGATCGGGCCATTCCACCGCCGCGCCCACATGATGCTCGACGGCAATGATGACGCCCTTGCTCTGGGCATAGTCGCCGAGGGCGTTCAACCGCTCCACCAGTTGGGCTTGCTGCGTCGCCAGATCGCCGGGTTTGCCGCCAAAGCCGGTGATCACCACCGGTGGCCGGCCCTCCTGCGCCCAATCGACGGCGAGATCTACAGCCCCGCGGACATAATCACGATGGCGGGCAAACGCATCGGGATCTTGTTCCATCAGGTTGAGGTACGCGCCCACAGCGGAGAGGGTCAGGCCGTGCGTCTGGAGCAAACCGGCAACACGCCGCCGTTCAGCGCTGTCCAAGTTGGCAAGGGCGGTGGTATAGCGCGGGAGGACAGTGATCTCAACGGCGTCAAAGCCGAGCGCCGCTACATGCTGGAGGCTGACGTCGATGGGCGTCGTCGGCATCCCCCAAGTGCTGTAGCCTAATTTCATAAGGTGACCTCAATTCATTTGGGCTATACCGACGAGCGCCAGGAAATAACACCTTTTAGAGAGATGCTGGGTTACTTTCTGTGCGGCTCGTAAGTATAGATGCGGTTGGTTTGTGGCGCATCGACCAGAGACGTGGCGCGAAACCCGCCAGGGCTTCTAGGGCCAGACGCCACATGATCGTGTTAGCTCAAGTACGGAAAGCGTGAGGGTCTGTCCCGCCACACCTGTCAGGTATTCACACTTTCCGTACTTGGGCGGTTGTATTTTATTTTAAAGGGGTGATGGCAAGATGTCAAACAGGCGGCGTGAACTTCGAAAAAGATGACAGCGCTGGTTTTTCTTGGTTCAACACAGAACGGCTGCTCCAGTCAAAGAGCAGCCGTTCTGTGTTGCGGACACATTGGCAGAGAGGAGCTAGTTCAAGTTTGGGAGCGCTGCCAATGCGTGACGCCAACGTGAAAAGCGCCCTTGTTTGCTCAGCCGTTGCCCTTGGCGGCTTTCCAGTCGAGATATTGCTTTTCGACTTCGTCGCGGACCTTGTCGATCCCGGCGGCCTTGAGCGCATCCACATACGCTTGCAGTTCGGTGGCAGGGTCAATGTAACCGGTCAGCAGGCCGCGCTGGATGCCGCTTGAGGCCGCCCCCAGCGCGGTCAGTTCTGCCGCCACGGGTTCGGTGCGGAAGCGGAAACCGAGCGAAGCATGGTCGATGGCATCCTTGGAATACTCCTGCAACAGGATGTTCTTCTGCGGATCTTCTTTGTTGGTGACCGCTTGGATGGCCGTATTGCCCACCGTCCACGCGCCGGGGTGGGCGCCATACCAGGCGTTATCCATCAGCTTCACACGGCCATCGGCTTCCGCTTCCCAATGGACGCCCTCGACGCCAAACAACATCAGGTTGACCAGTTTGGGGTCGCTGTGCATGAGGTTGATGTACTTCATGGCCTCGACCGGGTGTTCGGACAACATGGGGATGGCCAACATCGAGCCGCCGGAGTGGACGGTGATGTTGATCTTGGGCTGGGTGTAGATTTCGCCTAGGCGCAGATCGGCATTGCCAGAAGAGTTGACCAATTCCTGCGCCTTGATGTTGCTGCCTTTCAGCGGCTGTGGATGCAGGAAGAACTTGCCGGCGTTCATCAACTCGGCGGTGTTAAAGGTGTCCAGCCCGGAATCCGGGTGAATCCAGCCACTGTCATACCATTTGCGCATGGTGGCTGCGTGTTCTCTAAACCAGTCGCTATCCACAGGGATGCTGATCGTCTCATCAAAGGAGCCACCGGAGGCGGGGGCAAAGGGCATGTTGACCCAGAGATCATTGACCCCGCTGGCGAAGCCGGGCACCCAGGGCATAAAGCCGGGGCGACCATCGGTCAGATAGGGATACTCATCCGGGTAGGCGGCTTTGGCCTTTTCCAGCCAGGGTTCCAAATCGGCAGGGGACTTGATCTGAGCGGCGTCTTCTTCGGTAAAACCGATCTGTTCGGCCCAGGTGACATTGTAGATAAAGCCTTCGGGGACGCAGAGTTCTTTGTTGGTAGGTACAGCGTAGTTGATGCCATCCACCTGGGTGCCGGTGATAAAGGCCGGGTTCAGGCTACTCACAATGTCCGAACCATATTGTTGCAGCAGGTTGCCAAATTCGCCGTCGTCGTCATTCAAGGGGCGCAGCAGCCCTTCACCGACGAATTGCATGTAGTGCCACCAGTCGGCGGTGAAGATGATGTCGATCTTTTCACCGGCTTGCATCCCGGTCACCGCTTTGGAGGCCCAATCCCCCCAACCGATGATATGGAAAGAGACTTTGGCATCGAGGAGCGGCCCGATATATTCGTTGATCGCATCCTCCACCAATGAGCGTTGATCGGTGTCGGCGTTGCCTACCCAATAGTAGTCGAGGGTGATGGACGCTTCCGCCGGACTACCGACCGCGCCGGCAGGCGCTTCCCCGGCGCCGCCTGGCGGCGCACAGGCCACCAACACCCCGCCCAGGGCGCCAACTGCCGCTACTTGCATAAACTGACGACGTGAAATTGCGTTTGACATAGACTCTCCTTGGGTACGTTTTGACTTAAGATGATGGCTCAACGGGAATACAGAGCGTTGACATGGTAGGTGCGGTTTGTAACCGCATGGCTTCCGGTGAACATGTGCGGTTACAAACCGCATCTACGACTCACTGCTTGTCACCCCCTGCATTCCGGTTGAACTGAAATGATTGACGAATTGCTATCAAAATAGAAGTAACCAACTCTGGACTACGCGACTAAACGACTGCGGACTACGGACTCTGGACTACGGACTCTGGACTACGGACTCTGGACTACGGACTATCCCTTGATGGCGCCGATAGTCAACCCACGGACAAAAAAGCGCTGGAAGAAGGGATAGGCAAAGATAATCGGCCCCACGGTCACCACCGCCATTGCCATGCGGAAGGTCTGCGAGGGTAGCTCACTGACGTTGACCACGCCCTGCATCTTGTCGGCATTTTCCAACAAGAAACGGATGTTATTGAGCGTTGTGTAGATGGTGAACTGGAGGCTGTAATATTGGGCTTCATCGACTAGCAGCAGGCTGTTAAAGAAATTGTTCCAAATGCCAATGGCGCTAAAGAGCGCCACCGTCGCCAGCCCCGGAATTGCCAATGGCATGACAATTTGGAAGAGGATGCGCCATTCGCCGGCGCCATCAATGCGCGCCGACTCAATGACTTCGTTGGGGACATTGGCTTTGTAGAAGGTGCGCATCACCAAGACCCAGAAAGGGCTAAAGGCCGAGGGCAGAAACAAAGCCCACAGGCTATTTTGAATCCCCAAAACTTGCCGCGTGACCATGTAATAGGAAACGAGGCCGCCGCCAAACAACATGGTGAAAAAGGCATAGAAGGTAAAGAAGCGGCGGTACTGAAAATTATCACGCGAGAGCGGGTAGGCATACAACGCCACCATTAACACCGACAGGGTAGTCCCGGCCAGCGTGGCAATGATCGTATTTTTGTAGGCCGTGATGATGATCGAGCCTTGCGCAAAGAGGAAGCTGTAGGCCAGGGTCGAGAATTCTTCGGGCCACAAGCGGTAGCCATTGGCGGTCAAGGAAGCCTCGGAAGTGAGCGAAGCGATCACGATGACATAGATCGGAAACAAGGTGATCCCACAGAGGATCACCATGAGCAGATTTAGGAAAAAATTGGTCGATGGCGCAATCGCCAAGACATCGCGCGTCTTTTTCTTCGCCCAACCCTTCGCCCAGACTGGGGTTGCCTTGGGCGCCCCCACCGCTATCTTTGTTGCCATATAAACCTTTCCTTCTTATGGTGATAATCAAAAGAGCGCCATATCGGGCCGGGTCTTGCGCACAATATAGTTGGTGAGCAGAATGAGACAAAAGCCGACAATCGATTGGAGAAAGGCCGCCGCTGCCGGATAGCCCAGCGGTAGATTGCTGCGCAACATGTTATAGACAAAAACATCCAGCGTATAGGTGACATCTTTCACCAGCGCCGCGCCAGCGGGCAGGGTGTAGAACATATCAAAATCGGAGCCAAAGATATTGCCCACGGCCAGAATTTGCAACAGCACAATGACCGGAATGAGGTGGGGCAAGGTAATGTGGGTGAACTGTTTCCATTTGCTGGCCCCATCCATCGCCGCGGCTTCGTACAGTTCCCGATCAATGCCGGTGATGGTTGCCAGGTAGATGATCGAGCCGTTGCCGGTGTATTTCCAGATATTCGCCAGCAAAAAGATAAAAGGCCAGTAGACCTTCTCTTTATAAATTTCCAACGGTCCCAGGCCCAGCGACGCCAGCGTGCTGTTGATAATCCCACTGGAATTGGCCAAGGCGTAGACCACATAGGCCACCACAATCCAGGAGATAAAGTAGGGAAGAAAAAAGATGGAGTGATAGAGCTTGGCCCAGAAGCGGTTGGTTAGTTCAAAAATGATGACCGCCAAGGTCACGGCCAGCACCAAGCCCACCACCATAAAGAGCAGGTTATAGAGCAGCGTATTGCGAATGTAGAGCAGCGTTGTACTCAGATTGGAGGGCAGAATCAAATATTGAAAGTTTTCCAGACCAACCCAGGGGCTATTGATCAAACTATAGATAAAACGATTTTGAATCCAGGCATCATCCGGCGGTCGGGTCAGTTTATAGCTCTTAAAAGCCATGATAATCCCTGGCATGGGCAAATAGGCAAAGAGAAAAAGCCAAATTGCGCCCGGTAAAATCATCAGCAGATACGAGGCGTTGCTGTAAAGCTTGGCACGGTTCCACCTGGCTTTCGGCTTGGCAACCACTTGGGTCGCGGGTAAGGCTGTGCTGGCCATAGAAATAACTCCTACGTTAGGGCGATTGGGAGGGTAAGCGTGGCGTTGCTGGATTGGGCCGGTCACCCAGTTTCGTGGCGCGGCGCCATTGCCGTGGCATTATACACGCACCCGCCGGTTTGGTAAAAAAATGGGCGACAATGGAGAGAAATCTACACTTCCAGCCAGACCAATCGTTCAAAACCGATGGCAATCACCGCATAGGTGCGTAGGCGCAGGGCAGAGCCGTACTTTTGGATTATCGTTCAGCATAAAGACCTTGAATCACGAGATTGGGAATGCGTAGGATTAGCTCACCATCGGCTGTGACGCCACCTAATGTCAGCACCCCCAAATAATAGAGCAGAGAAGCCATAAAGGTTTCGGTATTACTCTCTGCTACCATCTGCCGGATACCGAAGCGATCTTGCAACGCGGTAACACTCAACGGTTCCGCTTCGTCTAGGACGGCTAGAACAACCTGTTCTCCTTTGGGCAGTTGCGAAATATAGGAAATCTTCTGGTAGTCCGGCGCCAGGTTACTATCGAGCAAGCGGCGGGGATAACGGCAGGTGCGCTCAAAATTTTTGAGGAAGTAGAAGACCGCGGTGGGGTTGTAAATCGCCTGCGTTCCCTCTTCACTGAACTGCGAACCGTTATAGAAGAGGCGCATCAATGTCAACGCTTCCTGGATCTTTTCCGTTGACAGACCACAGCGCTCACCCGTCCGCTGGAGCATGGTGGCGACTTCCGCTTCGGTAAAGCCGCAGAGGTCATTCAGATCCTCACGGAAATAGATGTTTTCGGCAATGTTAAAGCCACTGGTGACATCATGCAACACCACTGGCGACACACCGACAATAAAGACCCGATCCACGCCAAAACCGGCGCCGCCCGCCTTCACCGATTTGAAGACCGACTTGAAATCCCCTTCGCTAAAGACCAGCCCCTCATACCGTTCCCGGCTCTGCGGGCGACCGCCCATCAACACTTCATTGGCAAAATTGTCATACTCGTCGATCAGCAGGTAGAGCTTGTAGGGGGTGGTCTCCACCGCACGCAAGGCCGACCGAAAGGAGATCATGGCGTTGCGGTCGCTGATCTCGATTTCGGTTTTCAAAATGTCGGCATAGCGTTGAGCAAACAATTTGATGCGGTCATTGATATGGTCAAAGAGGTTTTGCTGCATCTGATCGACATTGTGATGGGGCGCGACATCGGAAAAATCCCAACGCATCACCAGATAGCGGTTGTGCAGCGGCGTCGGGTTGCGCCCAATCGCCAGCTTGCCAAAGAGCCGGTCAAATTCGCCCGCCTTGGAGACATCGTAATAGTTCTCCAAGAGCGACAGCAGCAAACTCTTGCCATAACGGCGCGGACGCAGAAAAAGCAAGGTTGACCCCGCCTCTTCCAACAGCGGGAGGCGATCCGTGCGGTCGATGTAGAGGTACTCTTCGGTGATGATCTTGTAAAAATCACTGATGCCGTAGGGAAATTTCATGGCGACTCGTTTCCTGGTACGCTGATATACACAACCGTACTGTGATTATACCACGCTAAGTGTACGAAACCAGTTGGCGAACTCCTCAAGGGTCAATTGGCTTTAAACGACTCGTGGGGTAAACGATTCCAAGTCGGCATTCGTGGCGGTTATGCCCAGATCGTCAATTAACGCCGTTCAAGTGAAAACGCGTATGCAACATCGCTGCTGGTAAATAATCATTGTATGGTCGGTGACACCCAAGTTAACTTTTCTTCAGGAATGTCTATGATGTGCAAAAATCGCCGGATGGATCCCCACCGATCAGGAGCATTTACATCTAAACAAAGAACTTGTTGGGTTGACTGCTCACGCGGGTAGCTCTCCAACACATATTGGTTGCCCCAAGTTGTGTCAAAGAAGAAATTCTTATAATAATCTAAGTTATCCAGCCCCCGTACTTCACTAATACCGGTGCGCTGAGTGATTTCTTCTGTTGTCATTTCAAAACAAACAGCGAGCAGGGGATCTCGCCAAAGGACTTGGTGCATACGAATGCTCCAAATCGTTGCGTTTGCGGGCCTGATGGCATCTTCTCTACGCAGAACAGCCAACCACTCGCGAAAGTCATGGTCGCGATAAAAATAGGGTTCACCATTTGCATTACAACCCTCGTGCAATAGTGCGCCGACACACACGGCCCAAAAATTAGTAAAATGTTTGATGTCCGTCTTGAATTCAGGACGGAGGGATGATGCGGCTCCATATTGTTGGTATACAGCCTTACCCCATGCAACTGCTTCATGTCGGTTGAGTGTTCCATCTGCTAGACCGGTAAGTACCTGTTCGATGTTTTCGATAATTGGCTTTATCATTCGTTTCCTCAACCAACAGGCATCTCAATCCGCTGCGGCACCAACTGATACCCCAGGGCGCGCATGATGGCGCTGACATTGTCCAACTGTGGGTTGCCGTTGGCGGAGAGCGCTTTTTGCAGCCCTTGCTGCGTCATGCCGACCTCCGCCGCCAGCGTCGAAATTCCCTTGACACGCGCAATAATACGAAGGGCGGAGAGTAAAGAAACCGAGTCACCATCTTGCGCATAATCAGTAAAAATTTCTTGCAAAAATTCTTCAATCTCGTTGGGGTGTTGGGTAAAGTAGTCAACACTGACTTCATCTAAGGTACGGTAATTAGACACGGTTTATATACTCCTGCCAATAACATTGGGCTTGCTGAATGTCGCAGCGATAGCCTAAGCAAAGGCAACTTCCTGTTTCTTAGGCGTCTCCGCCAGGAGTTGCAACTCCGCCAGCACCTTGCCCTCCGTCGCTTCGTCATTGACCTGGCGGGCGATCGCCAGCGCTTCGTTGAGACGACAGTGCGCCGCCGGCCCATTGCCCAGATGACGCAGCGCCTGCCCCAGACAGTAGAGCCGTTCCGCTTCATAGTAGCGATCCCCTTGGGCGCGGGCGGCGGCCAGGGCTTGCTCGAAGAAGGTGACGGCGGTGGCAAAGTCGCCCTCTTCACCCGCCATTTCACCCAGGATCTTCAGTTGCAGACCTTCGCCGCGCACATGGCCCAGGCTGCGCGCCAGCGTTAGGGCCTCTTCGCAATAGCGGCGCGCTTCTGCCCGTTTGCCCTGGCCGCGGAGCGCCTCGGTCAGGTTGGTGAGCGTTTGCACCTCGCCCAGGCGATAGCCATTCTGACGCGACAAGGTGAGTGATTGCACCAAAATCGGTTCGCTCTGGGCATACTCTTTTTGTAAGACCAGAATGGCAGCCAGATTGTTGAGGGCGCGCCCGGTGCTGGGGCGGTCGCCCAGCAGGCGGAAAATCTGCACCGCTTGCTCGAAATAACTCTGACTGGGGACATATTGCTTCTGAAAGGCGGCGGCAATGCCCATGCTGTTGAGTGTCCACGCCTCGCCGCAGCGATCTCCCAACTGGCGATAGAGCGTCAGCGCCCGGTCATGGGCCGCGGCCACCGCCGGTTCCCCGCGATACATCAAAATATCGCCATAGCCCAACTGACAATCGGCTTCCAGTTCCAACGCGCCCACCCCTTGCGCCAGCCGCAGCGCTTCGGCCATCATCTGTTGCGCCCGCTCCCGTTCACTCTGCTGATACCAGGCGTCGGCCAGGGCGCGCAGACTGGCGGCTTGCAACAGCGGGTCAGCGAGGGCTTCGGCCAGGGTCAGTGACGCTTGGGCGGCGGCGGCGCTGGCGCTGTATTCACTGAGGTGATAAAACATGCGCGCCTGTTCGGTCAACAACCGGCTGTGGAGTGCAGCTAATTCCGGGTCGGCGGCGGGGGCGGGCAACGGCAAATGATCGAGCGCCAGTTGCAGCAGGGTGACGGCTTCGCGGTAGAAACCGGCCATGGTATAAAAGCGCACCAGCGCCTTGAGGCTGGCCCGTAGCGCCAGCGGTTGCCGCTGTTGGGCGGCCCAACGCCAGGCCGCGCGCACATTGTCAATCTCTCCCATGATCTGGGTGGCGGCGCTGTTGTTCTCCTGCCCCCAGAGCTTGCCCTCCCAGCCGGCGACAAAGTGTAGATAGTATTGACTATGGCGCCATTGACCAGCCACGGCGTCAAAGCGGTCACACAACTGTTCGGCGGCAAATTGACGCACCACTTCGTGCAGGGCATAGCGACCAGGGGAGACCACCCGCAGCAGCGACTTGTGGGTCAGCGCGGCCAGGGTTGGCACCGTGGTCTGCGCCACTTCCAACGCCGCGTTGCGACCAAACGCGCCATGAAAAACGGTGGTGTTGGCCAGCGTCTCCTGTTCTGCCGGTTTGAGCAGGCGCCATGAGTGGTCAAAGACGGCGCGCAGACTGCGTTGGCGTAAGGGGATATCCTCTTGACCAGTGTGGAGAAAGTCCTGGTTGCGCCGGATCGACTCGGCGATCTCGGCGCAGGTGAATTGATCAACCCAGGTGGCGGCCAATTCGATGCCCAGCGGCAAGCCATTCACGGCGCGACAGATGTCGGCCACCGCCGGTAGTGTCTCCTCATCCAGCGTAAAACCCAGCAGTGAACGGGCGGCCCGTTCGGCAAAGAGCTTGATGCTACTAAAGCTCCGTAGATCGACCTGCCCTTCTTCGCTCAGCCCTGGGGTGGGCAAGGCATCGACCACCAAGAGCAGCTCGGCCTGCAAATTGAGCCGTTCGCGCGAGGTGACCAACACCTTGACCCGATGGGCGCGGGTCAACAGGTCCGCCACCAACGTCGCCCCTGCGGTCAGATGCTCAAAGTTATCCAGCACCAGCAAGAGTTCGCGGCTGGCCAGGTAATCGAGCAAAAACTGGGTCGGATCGCCTTTGGGGGGCGTCAAGCCCAAGGCCGTGGTGATCGCCGTCGCCAGGTCGCTCTCCGCCTGGACGCCGGCCAGGGCCACAAACCAGACGCCATCGGCAAAGGCGCCCACGAGATTGGTGGCAGTTTGCAGGGACAGCCGTGTTTTGCCCACGCCGCCCACACCCAACAGAGTGAGCAAGCGGCAGTTGGGATCGAGCATCTGCTCCACCACCCGCGCCACTTCCTTTTCGCGGCCCACAAAGGTGGTGGTGGCGGCGGGCAGGTTATGGGTGGGGCGGGGGGTGGTCGCCTTGGCCTCGGCCATCGGTAGAGTGGCGTCGCTGATCTGTTGGAAGAGCGCTTCGGTGGCGGCGTTGGGTGATGCGCCCAGTTCATCATAAAGGCGTTGGCTACAGGTGAGATAGAGCGCCAGCGCCTCGCTGCTCTGGCCGCTCTGGGCCAGGGCGCGCATGGCCTGTTGATAGGCTTCTTCGCGCAGCGGGTCCAGTTCGATCTGGCGCTGGGCAAAACGATAGGCGGCGCTCAGGTCGCCGCTTGCCAGATGACTGTCGGCCAGGGTATGGAGCGCCGTCACCATCTGGTGGTGCAGCGCTTCGCGCTTCAGCAGCAGCCACTGTTCCAGCGCCGGGCTTTGCTCAACAAATAAGCCTTCCAACAGCGGGCCACGATAGAGATCGGCCGCCTGGGTCAGCCGGTGCAGACAGGGTTGACAACTGTGCAAAGCGTGATGTTCATGACGTTCACAGGCGTTGATCAGGCGGATAAAGTGCGTCACATCCACCCACTGATTGGCGGCCTGGTTAAATTGAACCGTGGTCGGGGTAATCAGAAGAAAGTCGCACTCCTTTTCCCCTTTGGGCGTTAAGATCGTGCGTAGTTGAAAGAGCGCCTGGCGCAAATTCTGGCGCGCCGCCTCTTCCGGCTCCTCCGGCCAGAGCAGACCGATGAGCGTAGATCGGGCGTGGGGCCGGTCCGCTTCCAAGGCCAGATAGGCCAGGAGCGCCTGATTCTTCACCGAACGGAATTTAGTGACGGGGCTTTCGGCCAGGGTTGCCTGTAACGTGCCAAAGAG
Organism: Caldilineaceae bacterium; assembly: GCA_026645575.1. The sequence continues at coordinate 654 of JAPKMW010000007.1, read as the reverse complement.
CGTTAGACAAAGCTGGGTCATGCATTTCCTCGTTTTGTACTCCGTATTGCGTGATTCGCGTTGCGTATTGCGTGAACTGTGATTCGTAAAAGAGTTGCCGTTGTTCATAGGGTAGCAGAATTCCCTTTAGTAGACAACCAACTTTAGTTAGCATTTTGGTAACAGATGATCTATCTACGACGCGCGTAATGATAGAGGTAGGGACGCGGATTCAGGTAGCGCGGATCGTTTTCCTGCCCTGTAACGATCCGCGCTACCTGAATCCGCGCCCCCTACCCTGCGCCGTTAGCAGCCCATGCTGAAGTGCTGACGCGTTGCTAACGCCAACCCCGTTATACTCCAAACCAGCAAAGATCATCACGTTGAAGGAGGGGGTACAGCGTGCAAGAACAAGAACAAGTCAGCGAGGGAACCATGCAGGGGAAAGCCCATTACGCCGTCTTCCTGCTGCGAATCTGGCGGAGCGAAGAAGGCGAGCCGTGGCGGGTGGCGCTGATTAAGGCCAACGGCGAAGAGATCGACTACTTCGCCAGCCTGACGCAGTTGTTTGCCGCTCTTTGGCAGCAGTTGCGGTGAAAGATATTATATATAGGCTCAAATGACCTCGAGGTTGATACAATAAGCAAAAAAAGCAAAGGATCAACCAAGGAGAAG
>JAPKMW010000075.1 GCA_026645575.1 Caldilineaceae bacterium | reverse complement strand
TTCTCCTTGGTTGATCCTTTGCTTTTTTTGCTTATTGTATCAACCTCGAGGTCATTTGAGCCTATATATAATCTCTTTATCTCTTGCTTTAGGAGGGGGACGCACCATTAGCGTTGAGGAAATTCGCGTCAACAGTTGGCATGAACTAAACGAACAGCTTTACGCCCATGCCTGGCAGGAGCAGATCCGGCGCTACCGGTCGTCCTATGTCTATCGTGGGTTGCCGGACATTGGCTATGATCTCCAGACCAGTTTGATGCGCTTGGGCGGGACCTATGCTAATCTGGAAGGCCCCATGTTGCGCACCTTTCGCCGCTATGCCCAGCGCAGCGCTGTCCCTGGTGACTCGATCTGGAATTGGTTGGCTGTGGCCCAACATCATGGCCTGCCCACGCGCCTGCTCGACTGGACCTATTCGCCCTTTGTTGCGCTCCACTTTGCCACCCAGGATGTCGCCACCTTTGACCGCGATGGCATTATCTTGTGTATTGACTATGTGGGGGCTAGTGAATTTCTGCCGCCTTGTCTCACTTCTATTCTCGAAGAAGAGGATGCCGCCGTCTTCACCACCGAAATGCTTAACCGGATTGCCAAAACCTTAGCCGAATTTGATAAGTTGGCCAAGGAACCTTTTGTCGCCTTTCTGGAACCGCCAGCGTTGGATGATCGCATTACCAATCAACATGCCCTCTTCTCGCTCATGTCTGGCGCCACGGCCAGCCTGGATGAGTGGATCAGTCGGCATCCCAACTTCTACCGTCGTATTATCATTCCTGCTGCGCTCAAATGGGAAGTGCGCGACAAACTCGACCAGGCCAACATCACCGAGCGCGTTCTCTTCCCCGGTCTCGACGGTCTCAGCCGCTGGCTAAAACGGTACTATAGTCCGGGGCCGGTCAATGGCCGCTGATGTTGTCATGATCATCGAAGACAACTAAAGAAAGGTTGTCGCGACTGTGGGGAGATACAGCCGCCGATTTAGGTTGTGCAGATTTTTTTACTGAGCAAAGAAGCGCCGCATAACCTGAATCCGCGGCTGCACCCCTACCCCTTGACCGCACCTGCCGTAAGACCGGTCACAATATGCCGTTCAGCAAAGAAGTAGAAAACAATGGTGGGAATCAACGTCAGGCTAACAAAAGCGAGGATGCGCGCCCAATCTGTTCCCCATTGGCCCTGAAATTGCATAATACCCAAGGGGAGTGTCCAAAGGTGTTCTTTGTTGAGAATCAGTAGCGGCAGGAAAAAAGCATTCCAACTGCCAACCATCGCCAACACAAAGACAGCGGCCAGCGCCGGCCGCACTAAAGGTAGGGCAACCAATCGAAAGAACGCAAAGGTGGAACAGCCATCGATATAAGCGGCATCCTCGATCTCCTGCGGCAGCGCCGTGAAAAAGCCACGCAAGATCAGAACGGTGCCGGGCAGTCCAAAGGCGATCTGTGGCAGAATAATGCCCCACTGGTTATCAACGAGATTCATCTGGCGCAGCGAAATGTAAAGCGGCAGAATTGCCACCGCCAGCGGAAAGAGCAACCCCAGGGTAAAAAAGTTGAAGACCAGCTCGCGACCGGGAAAGGCTGTGCGTGCAAAGACGAAGGCTGGCATACTGGCCAGAAAGACCACGCCAATCGCCGTCGCCAGCATCACAAAAAGGCTGTTGCGCAGTTGCAACCAGAAACTGGCGCTCTGCAACACCCCGTCAAAATTCTCCCAATGCAGCCGATCCGGCCAGCCAATCGGATTGGCCAGCAAGTCGCCAGTCGATTTCAGGCCACCAAAGACCGTCATCACCAGGGGCACCAACACCACCAGTGCAATCAAAATCGCGACCAGATAGCGAATTAACAACCCAATCGAAAAACGTTTAGCGGTCATCTTAACCTGTCTACCTGTCTACCTGTCTACCTGTCTACCTGTCTACCTGTCTACCTGTCTACCTGTCTACTAGCTATTCACCAAAATCCCGCCGCATGACCCAGCGTTGGTAAATCAGCGAAAAGCCAAAACAGGTAACAAACATAATCACCGCAATGCTGCTGCCGTAGCCCAGTTGGGTGCGGATAAAGCCGAACTGATACATATAAGTCGCCATGGTGTTGCTGGCATTGGCCGGCCCGCCCTGTGTCATTACCCAGACCAAATCAAAAAGTTGGATCGACCCTAAAACAGCAAAATAGATCGTCAGCCGAATCGTCGGGGCGAGTAAGGGCAGAATGATATGGCGGATCACCTGCCAGCCGGAGGCGCCGTCGATCTGCGCCGCTTCCTCGATCTCGTGCGGAATGTTTTGCAGACCGGCGACATAGAGGATCATGTGGTAGCCAAAATATTTCCAGTTGATGACCACAAAGATCGACACCAGTACCAAAAAATTAGGCGTCCCCAGCCACGAAGGCGGGTCCCAGGTGGGAAAAGCCAGACTCAGCAACCAGTTCAGCAAGCCGGCGCGTGGATGATAGATAAAGGACCAGATCAACCCCGTCACTACTTCGGAGAGAACAAAGGGCAGAAAGTAGACCATGCGAAAAAAGGCGCGCCCGCGCAAGCCTCGCCCCACCAACAGCGCGCAAAAGAGCGCCAACGGCAGTTGTGTCACCAACGACAGCCCAATAAAGACCAGATTGTGCCAGACCGCCTGCTGAAAAATGTCATCGCTGACAATCCGCACATAATTGTCCAACCCGACAAAGTTGGTGAGTGGTCCCAACCCATTCCATTTATAAAAGCCATGATGCGCGGCCTGAATGACTGGGTAGATCACCAAGATGCTATACAAGATCGCCGCCGGCAACAAAAAGAGGATAATCGTCACCCACCGTTCGGGACGCACCCGCACGGCGCTGCGCTCTTTCTTTGACCCGGCCAGCCGAGAGATCGAAGTGGAAACTGATTGCATAGTCATTAGAACCTGGATAGTAGATAGTAGATATTGGGTATTAGAACCTGGATATGCAAAGAAATCCAATAGCTAATACCCACTATCTAATACCCACGAAACTACTGCGACAACTCCGTCTCGGCCACTTCTTCAATGGCGTCGGCCACTTCGGCGGCGGTTTTGGTGCCGGCGAAGAGTTCTTGCACATAGTCATTGACGGCCAGACCAACCGCCGGCGGCAAATATTGGTCGAGGTAGAGCTGGAGATATTCCGCCTCACCAAAATGTTGGAGCACCACCTGCATCACCGGCTCTTTGACCGAAGACTCGACACCCTTGACCACTGGCAGCACGGCAATGCCGGCTTCGGCCATCGCCGCCTGATGTTCCTTGCTGGTCAGGAACTTCACAAAATCAATGGTTTCGGGCGGGGCATTCTTGCCAATGGCAAAGCCGTCACCACCACCAAAGGCATCTGTCGCACCACCAGCGCCGCCATTCACCATCGGGAAGGGGAACCAACCGGTGTTGGCGATATAGTTGTCCAGGTTATCTTCGGCCACGGCGGAATTAGCGCCAAAAGCCCATTGGCCCATCAACTCCATCGCCGCCTGTTCCTTCGCCATCACAACCTGTTGATCGCCATAGCCCATTTCCAGATAGCCTTCTTGGAAGGGTTCCATATCGATCAGTTGCTTCAGTTGTTCGCCGGCGGTGATGAAAGCCGGATCGGCAAAGGAGCCGGTGCGATCCTGGGCGGCCGCAAAACCGGCCTGCCCAGCATTGCGCACGGCCAGGTAACTCCACCAGAAGTGACCGGTCCACTTGTCCTTTTCGCCCAACGCAATCGGCGTAATCCCGGCATCCTTTAATTTTTGCACAGCCGCCAGCAGATCGTCCCAGGTCTTGGGTGTTTCGGCAATGCCGGCCTTTTCAAAGAGCGCTTTGTTATACCAGAAGCCAACCATGCCAAAGCGCCACGGCACACCATAGACCTTGCCGTTGTGGCGGTAGACCGCCATCGGCGCGGGCAAGAAGCTATCGCCCCAACCATCCTCGGCTAGCGCGTCGGTTAAATCTTGCACCAACCCGGCATCGGCATATTGCCAAAGCACGCCGCCGCCCCAGGTCTGGAAGAGATCGGGCGGGTCGCCGGCCTGCATATTACTCGCCAGCTTATCTTTGTAGGGATCACCGGTGATCACCGTGATTTCGATTTCCACATTGGGGTTGGCTGCCATATATTCATCGGCCAGCTTCTGCCAGTTGTCGGCAATATTGCTCTCTGAACCACCCCAAATATGCCACCAACGAATCTTGACCTTGCCCCCTTCCGTAGCGCCGGCGCTCTCGCCACTGCTCGCTGCGGGACCAGCCGCCCCCGGCGCACAAGCGGCCAGGAGCAACCCCAGCACCAATGTTACGACCAGCGTAACATGACGACCTTTGCTCATCTTCTTCTCTCCTTTGTGAACTGTAGCTTGGAAACAAATGCTAGAGAACGGATAGCGACGCTAGGTGGCTTTGCTCGATACCGGTCGGCAGGAATCCCGCACGACTAATCGGGTTGGCATTGTATAGAGTCGCTTTTCCACGGGTTTGCCTTCGATCAGATCAACCAGGAGCGTAGCCGCACGGCTGCCCAGGTTGCCCAACGCTTGATCGACGGTGGTTAGGGGGGGAATCGTATAGGCGCTTTCGGGGGTGTTATCAAAGCCGATCAGTGACAAATCTTGGGGGACAGCAAGCCCCAAGGTCGCCGCCACTTCCAACACAGCAAAAGCGGATTGATCATTCGCCGCCAAAATCGCGGTGGGGGGATGGGGTAAGGTGAGCAACTGTTGGGCGGCGCTACGCGCCGTTTCACGTTCGTAATTACCGTCAGCATACAATTCCTCCAGCATGGGCAGACCGGCGGTGTAGAGCGCTTCTTCATACCCTTGTCGCCGTTGGCGTGCACTCAAAAGGCGTGACGCGCCACCAATCATGCCAATGCGCTGATGGCCCAGGTCAAGCAAATAGCGCACGGCGGCAGCCACTCCTTCCCGGTTGGCGCCCAGCACAGCGGGAAAATCCCCTTCGGCGCAGGGTTCAATCGTCACCAAAGGGTAGTGCGTCGGCAGTGTCGCACTGGTTGGTGTCACAATGACAATGCCATCAACAATGCTGCCATTCAACTGATTCACTACCTTGCGCTCCCAGGACGGATCATCGCTATGATTGGTGCGATTACTGGTGTAAACCATCAAGTCGTAGCCATGAGTCTGCACCATCTGGTCGATCCCGCGCACAACTTCAATATTAAAAGATAGGTGTAGATCGAAGATGACAACCCCAATGACACCCGTGCGGCGACTGCGCATACTTTTGGCGGCCAAACTGGAGGAGTAGCCCATCTCATCAATGATACGGCGGACATGCACCTTGGTGGCAGCGGCTACATCATCCTTACCATTTAAAACACGCGAAACCGTCGAAACGGAAACGCCGGCGGCGCGAGCTACTTCTTGAATGCGAATCGAACTAGAATGATTTTTCACGGGAACTCATGGGAAGCTTTTCGGTAACGTTATCGGTAACGTTACCGAAAGTATAAAGCAGAAGTTTTGTGAATGTCAAATGCCGATCACTTTTTATCTGTAATTGATTTGAACGGCAACCAGACCATCGTCTTCCCAACACACCGGCGCCCAACACGTTGCCGTTTTCAAAGCAGCAAGCAACGCCCGTTGATCGAGCTAAAGCGTGCCTACGCCTCGGTGGGAGAAATCTTTTCATGCGCCTTCGCTCGACGCGCGGGTTTGGGGCGTAACTGTTCATAGCGTGGTCCACCAGGCGTGAACCAACTGGCAATCTTCCGTACAACCGGGTGAGCATCATGTTGACGGGCATAGTCGAGCGCCTGTAACACATCGGAGCGACGGTGGACGCTGGGGCCTAACAGCCCCGCCGCCATCTGCCGCACCCGCCGACTTTTGTCCGTCAACAGCATGTCCACCGCCAGCGGAATGACATCTGCTTCGCCAGGACGACAGACGCCTTCTTTGCATTTGTCACAGGCCAGGGCATGTAACGCCCACGACCGCACCTCTTCGTCAGGGTGGGCCAGATTCTCGATCAATTCGGGCAGGGCGCTTTCGTCGAGAAAGTGATCCAACACCTTGCAACAGCCGACACGCACGATGGGGTTCGGGTGTTGTAAACCCTGCCGCACAATGGGCGTTGCCAGCGGGCCGGCGGCCATCAACCCGCGTAGCGCTGCCTGGGCGCGATGAGTGATGCCCAGTTCTTCCACCCAATGGGCAAAGGTCGCCTTCTCTTGCGCCGATGGACCCTCATCGGCCGGCACAGTAGTATTGGGTTCACTAAATGCCATCTCCACGATAAAAACTCCTTCAGCCCAGCTATTCACACGGCAGTTCCAAATTAGAACTCAATGGCGTACAGCTTGAGTTCTGAGCCATCTGCCGGCCAGGCGATCATTCGCTCAAAAGTCAGCCCCAGTTTATCCAGGAGGCGAAGCGAGCGTTCATTATCGGGGGTGACAATAGCGACAATGCGCTGTAATCCCACTGTCGCTTTGCCATAGGCCAGCACCGCAGCGGCGGCTTCGTAGGCATAGCCATCTCCCCTGAATTGAGGCAGGAAAGCATAGCCAATGTCAACATCGGGCAAGGTATCGCGCTTGATCAGGCCACACATACCCAGCGGGGTTTGATCGGTCTTCTGTTCCACCAGGTATAGCCCGAAGCCATGCCGCTGATAACTGGCGATTGGCCCGTTTTGGAGATAGGCGCGGGCATCATCTAGCGTGCGCACATTGCGGTCGCCGATAAAGCGAATAAAGGCAGGATCATTCAACAAAGTGAGGATAAAGGGGGCATCGTCCTCGGTTAACTCGCGCAGTGTCAAACGTGCGGTCGCAAGAATGTTCACGGTTTTTGTCTACTCCTGGGCAAAAAAAGCGTTCTGTTGAAAGCGCATCCCGGCAAAGATCTGCTCGATCCGCTCCTGGCTGAGTGTTCCGATATACTCGCCTAACGCCGTCTTCTCCACCGCCTCTACCTGCGAGACAACGACGACACTCTGCTTGGGTAGACCAGCTTCACCAGCCTCCAACAAGACATTCCCTGGCTCTGTCATTCGCTTGCGATTGGAGGTCAACGCACAAACCACAACGGTGTTCACGCGGCTGCGGTTAATCACATCCTCCTGAATCACGACATAGGGGTGGGCGTAGGGTGCTTCTGCGCCACCTGCTTCTGCTACACGCAGCCAGTAAATATCACCTTGCTGAATGTTCATATCTCCTTGCCATTTGGAATGAAGAAGGCCAAACCACGCATATCCATCAATGGGCTATAACAAAAAAGTTGGGCAGATGCTACCCAACTTTCCGTCAAAAGCTGTGGCTGTGCTGAAGGCGAACCACAGGGGTGGCAGACCGAGTATAGAGCATCTCCAAGCCGCTCTCTTGTTGCGCCATCTCGACCAGCAACCCCAAAATGGTTGGCAGCTTGTGGATGAGATTAGAGGCCATCCACATAGTGCTGGCGCAGCCTGGCATCGACAAAAGGTCCTTCTCAATGCGCAACTGCGCCAGCAATTCTACCACCGGCGCCGGCAGGTAATTCGCCACAAAGTCCATCGCCGTCTTTGGCTCGGAAAGCATCTGGCGAAAGCAGGTGTCGTGCGGATCGAGCAGATCGGTTTGCTCATTTTGTCTACTATCTCCTCTATTGCCGTTATGATAGCACAAAGCGCCAACGAAAGAAAGCGTTTGGGGTTCAGGAAGATGTATTGCTCCAACAGACGCATCCCGCTGGCGCTGGTGTTCTTCACCTGTAGCCCGTTGTCGGTCCCCTTCCACTTGACGAAACTTTGCAAAGAACTTAATGGGTAGCAACCGGATTTTTATTAAGATCTGGTTACTACTGCTTTGCGGCTAGATTGCAATGCGAGCGGCAAATAAATAACATGATCTGGGCCTACTCTCAGATCAATTCCCGTAATGGCTGCCCCTGGCTGCACGACAATATCCTGCGCCTTATCGACATCAGATTGCCCGGGAAGAGACTCCTCTGCACCATAACATTCATGATAGGGACTCGGTCCCTGTACACAGATTCGGTAAGTGCCGGGCCAGAGTTGGCGGAGTCGATAGTGGCCCGCATCATCTGTGGTGGTGCTGAGATCAGGATAGCTCGTAGGATAAAAATTTGTGAAGAGTGCCACCCAACCATAATCATTGTAAAAGGGCAGGACTTTGGCATGGGCTAGCGGTTGCCCACTGCCCGTCAGGACTGTGCCTTGAATGGAACCGGCTTGTTGCAGGGCTTGATTGACATTCACGAGGGTAGTGCTGTTCTCCAGGCGCAGCGGTTGTGCTCGGTCTACAATCAGTTGACCGGCGTAGTAGATGCCGGCATAGACGCCATTAGAATCACTAAAATGGAGATAATAGGTTCCATCAGGCAGGCCGCCGAGTGTGTAATGACCACTGGCATCGGTGAGCGCATAGGTAAGCAGTGACACCCCGCTGTAAGGATAGTGTGAGCGGTATAACATAACCTTTATCCCAGTCAACGGCGTGCCATTAGCTGTAACAGTGCCGGTAATGCTGCCATTATACTGATTTTCACCGATGACAATCACCAGATTGGCCAGGGTTTCGCCGGGCGCGACCGTAACATCCGTGGCTGTTGCGGGCGTAGCACCGCCATAGCAACCATCAAACGGATAGGTGCCCAGTGTGATTGAAGCGCAGAAACGAAATGTGCCGGGCGGCAGGTGTTCGATGGTGTAGGCGCCGGTGCGGGTAATAGGACTTGTGTCCACAAACGCCCACGCTTCATCCACCTGTGCATAGACCGTGACATTGCCGTTGGTGGCCGTAACTTCGTTCAAAATGGTGACATGTCCCGTCACTTGTACGGCCGACGCCAACGTAAAGTTGATATTCGTTACCTGGTTACCTGCCACTGGAATTTCTTTGGCTCCGGCTACGGTTGGCTCCTGTCCATAATAGAGGGTGCCATAGACGCCGCTGGGATCAAAGGCTTGCAGCTTATAAATGCCAAGTGGTAAGACCGGCATGGTGTATACACCGGTTGCCGTGGTTGTGACGACGCGTGTTACACTTGGAAACTGTCCTTGCAGTTGTAAGATCAGTCGGATGCCAGCCAGCGGGTCTCCTTGTTCATTGCGGACCACACCGGCAATGCTACCGAGGCCGTCAGGGAACATGGGGTCGTTCGAGTGGGCAACTGCTTGATTGATACCGAGTAAACAGAGTAGTAGGCCCAGCGCTACTGCGGTAACAACAAATAACTTGCGTAGAGGATGGTGGGCGGCAATGGAGATGATAAAGGGAAACATATGATCTCCTTTTGGGTTTAGCTAGTAAAGAAAGTCGTAAATTGAGGTAAGGAGTAAAAGAAACTTTTCTTTCTAGTTAAACACAAAAAAGCATCTGCTGCCCTCGTCACTTGGGGAGTTCATCCACTGGTCAGTTGGGTAATCGAGAAAACAAAGAAAAGCTTATTACCGCACAAACGCCATCGTCCCATCATCTACCTTACCAAAGCGCAGCGTTACCAGATCAAGCAGATAATTTTGATAGAGCTTCCAGGGCCGCCGCGATCCCTGGTGCGGAAGCTGGTCGAGCGCCCGTTTGACATAGCCGGAGGTGAAATCGAGCATTGGTTCCTCGGTCACGACAGGGTCGCGACGGGGCATACAATGCGTATAGCCATGCCGCGTCATGTAGTTGAGCAGCCGACAGACATACTGACAGACCAGCTCACACTTCAGCGTCCACGAGGCGTTGGTATAGCCGACGACAAAGGCCAGGTTGGGAATGTCGCTAAACATCAACCCCTTGTAACTCATCGTTTTGCCCAAATCCACCGGCTGACCGTCGATACTCAGTTGCACGCCGCTAAAGAGCTTCATCACCAGCCCGGTTGCTGTCACAATAATGTCGGCCTCTAGATGTTGACCAGATTGCAATTGGATGCCGGTTTCCGTGAAGGTGGCAATCTTATCCGTGACCACCGCTACTTTGCCCGCCTTCATCGCCTTGAAGAAATCGGCATCAGGCACCAGGCAGACCCGCTGATCCCACACGTTGTAGCGCGGCGAGAAATGGGTATCGACATCATAGTCGGGACCAAGCTCGTGGCGGATGCCTTGCAGGATCATCGCCTTGGCCTCTGCCGGTTTGCGCCGGGCGGCAGTATACAAGTACATGCTCATGAGGATACTCTTCCAGCGCGCCAGGCTATGGGCCAACCGGGCCGGCAGTTGTTTACGCAACCGGTCGGCAAAGACATCCTGCGCGGGGCCGGAAACCATGTAGGTCGGCGAACGCTGGAGCATGGTCACATGCGCGGCCTGTTCGGCCATTGCCGGCACGAGCGTCACCGCCGTCGCCCCGCTGCCGATAACCACCACCCGCTTGCCGCTATAGTCCAGATCGCTCGGCCACTGCTGCGGGTGGATGATCTGACCCTGAAAGCGGTCGACTCCCGGCCAGATAGGCGTGTATCCTTGCGCGTAGTCATAGTAACCGCTGCACATAAAGAGGAAGTTACAGGTAACCTGAACAAGCTCCTTCGCCGGCCCCCGTTCGACCTCTACCGTCCACTGGGCATCCGCCGAAGACCACGCCGCCTGCCGCACGCGATGTTCGTAGCGGATCTGCCGGTCAATGCCATATGCCGCCGCTGTTTCCCGAATATACTTCAGGATCGACGGCCCGTCGGCAATCGCCTTGGCTTCCGGCCACGGGCGAAAACTATAACCCAGCGTGAACATATCCGAATCCGAGCGCACCCCCGGGTAGCGGAAGAGATCCCAGGTGCCACCGATGGCGGCGCGGCCTTCCAAGATTGTGTAGCTTTTGCGCGGACACTGTTTCTGCAAATAATAGGCGGCGGCGATCCCGGAAAGACCTGCGCCAACAATTAGAACGTCAACGTGGGTTGTTGTCATGTCGTCCTCGTTTATTCCTCATGGCTTTGCACGAGCGCGAGTAGGGTATCGATCGCTTCAATAACTATATCTGGACGCTGTCGATGAATATAGTGGTTAGCACCTTCCACGCTGATCAATTGACTTCGCTTAGAAGTTTCTAGGAGCTTTGTTTGAAAAGCCGGAAATACAAGGCTTGCAACGCTTTCGATTTCTTGTGCAATCGCTTTGGGTAGATCGAAGGGTGGTGATTGAACGACTGTAGCTGCAAGCATACGTAGTGGCATTTCTGGTCGTGTCGCAATCATATCGAGTTGATTCATTTCTGTGACTAGATCAATGTCTTCGGGATTCTGCGACCAAAAGCTAGAAATAAAACTCCACGCTTGCGGAGACAGTATTTTTCGGGCGGCTTCCGTCTGATGTTCGTGAGGTGCATCAACAAGCACTAACCCCGCCACCGCCGTTGGATAGCTGGCCGCGTATAACCGAACCAGTAATCCACCAAGGGAATGACCAACTAAAATATAGGGTGGCTCAATCGAAAGTTGCGTCAACACTGTGTTTAGATCTGCCACCATATTTACGAGTGTGCGCGGCGATGGCGCTTTGCTACTTCGACCTAACCCGGCCCGATCATAAACGATGGTGGTGGTGCGTTTAGCCACTATTGGTTCAACCATATGCCATATCGCACTACTATCACCAAGCCCACTCTCGAACACCACCGCCGGTTTTCCTAACCCGCTGCTTCTGCTGTAGAGCGAGTATCCGTCCATGTTGATATATTTCTCTATCGGTGGCATTTGACCCCCTGTATCCTGGTTGCGCTTCAACCAATGGCGTAGCCGGGCCTATATTTATGTGACCGCAAATTCTGTAATTGCACGCCGTTCAGGACGGTAAAAGGCTAATACAATGTCTTCTTTGGGAATGCCGGTCTCCACTAATTCGTTGGCAATCCCTTCTTCAAAGCCATCACGCTCAATCCACACTTTGTTATTCTTGATTTGCAGATGAAGAATCACCGAATGTACGCGCCCCATGCGATTCCAGCCAAAATCAACCAGAAAGTATTGGTTATTTTGATCATCAAAGACCGGGAGCGTCTCAATTTGCCCTACACTGGGTGGACGTTCAGCATGATGAGAGATGATCTGTTTGACCAAGGTACGGTAGTGATTTAATTTATCCATCTGACAATTGTCTATACCAAGTCATATATAACTCTGATTATACTTATGTCTGCCGAGAATCCCACCACTCTTGCCGCACAGTTGCTAGCTCCTTAAAAAAGTCTTGCCAAGATTCAAAAAGCTCAAATACAGGCTTTGCTTGTGCCTTATGCACTTTGAACGTCATGGCACATCGAAAATTAGCCATTATCAACAAATCATTTAATTGGCGTGCAGCAAGCGCAAGACCAGTTTCGGCAAAACCTTCCTCTTTAGGTTTCCCCTGGTGCCACCTAATTTTGATTGCTGTTCCGTCCTGATGTATGAAATGGCTTGATAAGCCATAAGAGTAAGCGAATAGGCGACGCAATCCCTCAAAATCGGGAATTTGGGAGTTTGACTCAGATAACACTCTTCCTATTTCATTAAATGACCATTTTTGCCTAAGAGCATCCGCAGTCCTTCTTGGGTATTTGCTCTGAAGATTGGTAAATTCTGCTGGGCTGAGAAGTTCATTTTTCAGTATATCCCATTCTGGTGCGTCTGGGTTTCCTACGTTAGCCAAAAACGATTCGATTCGTTTATGGCTTGTAAGTTCATCAAGCTCAGGTAATGACTCAAGGTACTCAGTTGCTTTTTCGCTCAATTCCAGGTCATTGCCAAGGCAAAGAAAGACATATTTAATAGTTCCCTCAGTAACCGAACGTAGAAGAATTTCCGCGTCCCATAATTGAGCCTGGTTTATCAACAATAACGAACTAATGCTTGTTGTATTACAACTTAAAGCTAAGTATCGAAGAATCCATTGTAATTTTGGATCAATTGTTGGTTTTTCGAGTAAAAATGGTGCAGTAAGTTCTAAACAAGCATCAATTGCGTCGCTGCTTACGGATACCCACTGTGATAATTTGTTTACCAACTCATCCATAACACACCAAGTCTATCTACTGTAATAAGCCTACGGCTTCACATTCCGCCAATAACGTCCATCGCGCGCCAGCAGGCGATCCGCTTCCGCCGGCCCCCAGGTGCCGGCGGGGTATTGGGGCAAGCGTAAGCGCCGACCGGCCTGGCGCGCGGCGTTCTCTTCCGCTTCCCAGCCAGCCAGAATGTTGGTGACCCGATCCCACGCCACCTCGATCTCATCGCGGCGGATAAAGAGGGTGCTGTCGCCCAGCAGAGCGTCGAGCAGGAGCCGTTCGTAGGCATCGGCGGGCTTTTGGCCGAAGCTGGCGCTGTAGGTGAAGCTCATCTGCACCGGATCGACCTCGACCAACGGACCGGGGCGCTTGGCGTCAAAGCTGAGGACAATGCTCTCATCGGGTTGGATGCGCATGGTGAGGACATTGCTGGGCAGGTGAAACTGGTCGTAGATCTTCTCAAAGAGCAGCAGCGGCGGCTTGCGGAAGACAATGTTGATCTCGCTCAACTTGGCCGGCATGGCCTTGCCGGTGCGCAAGTAGAAAGGCACCCCCTTCCAGCGCCAGTTGTCGATCTCCAACTTCCAGGCGACGTAGGTATCGGTGGTGGAATTGGGCGCGATCCCTTTGGTTTCCAGATAGCCACGCATGGCTGCGCCGTTGACCAACCCCGCTTCGTACTGGGCGCGCACCACATCTTCACGTACGCTACTGGGATCAAGCCGGCGGATCGAGTGCATGACATTGACCTTCTGGTCGCGTACCGCTTTGGCATCAAAGGCCACCGGCGGCTCCATCGCCGTTAACGCCACCAATTGCATCACATGGTTCTGCACCATATCGCGAATCGCGCCCGATTCATCGTAATAGCCGCCCCGGTCGCCGACGCCCAAACTTTCCGACACCGTGATCTGAACATGGTCAATATAGTTGCGATTCCAGATCGGCTCAAAGATGCCGTTGCCAAAGCGGAAGACCAGAATATTCTGCACCGTCTCTTTACCCAGGTAGTGGTCGATACGGTAGATCTGATCTTCGTGGAAGCGGCGTAAAAGATGTTCGTTGAGCGCTTGCGCGCTTTGTAAGTCGCGACCAAAGGGCTTTTCGATGATCAGCCGTGTCCAGCCGGTTGACTGGCCGTTGTTCTGGCGACCGGCCAAGCCGATCTCCTGTAACAGCGCGGTAATCGGTTCAAAGACATCGGGCGGCGTCGCCAGATAGAAGAGGATGTTGGGCGTGTTGCGTTCCCGTTGCAGCGTGCGGATGCGTTCAGCCAGGGCGGTAAAGGAAGCGGCGTCATCATATTGGCCGCTTTGATAGAAAAGATTTTGCGCAAAATCCATCCACAAGACTTCATCCACCCCGCCGGTGTCATGTTCACTGGTCATGTGGTCGCGCAACCCTGTTGACGCCAGATCGCGAAATTGCTCATCGCTGTAGGCGGTGCGCGCATAGCCCAACAGGGTAAAGCCGGCGGGAAACAACTTTTGCGCCGCTAGATGATAGACGGCAGGAATCAACTTCCGTTTCGCCAGATCGCCCGACGCGCCAAAGACGACAATCAGGACCGGCTCAGTCATTCGTTTCATGGGAATCCTTGCTGCGTGATTCGTGATTCGTGATTCGTGTTGCGTGAACCGTGACAACGTGATATGTGTTCCGAAGGAGCCGTAAAAGAAGTCGTTGTTGCTCTAGGCGAGTCCGTGACTCGCCCTACGCCTTTGCGAGTCACGGACTCGCCTAGAGCAGTGTAAGTTATATTTTTACGGACCCTAAGCTTGGTTTTCACCAACAGGTTGCCAACGAAAAATGATGGAACTATTATAGTTCACGCAACACGCAACACGCAACGTTCGGCTGAGTTCACGTCGAAGCCACGGTTCACTCAGCACGTGGATACGCCATGAC
This sequence comes from Caldilineaceae bacterium, assembly GCA_026645575.1. The sequence continues at coordinate 41,989 of JAPKMW010000075.1, read as the reverse complement.
CGGCCCTTTCACCCGCAGTTGTACGGCCTGACCGGTTTGGAATTGTTGGAAGGCGTCGGCGCGTACACGAAGGCGGAGGCCAGTGTCAAACTGGACAGTGACCAGTTGGTCGTGACCAAAGAAGAGAACCTGTTGCACCTGACAATTGGTGGGCGTAGTGGAAGGTTCGGCGTGGATATTTTCGGGACGCAACAGGACATCGACGGCGCCTTGGTTTTCGTTGAGCGTTGCCAGCCGACCGAGTGTACATTCAGCCACCTTGCCCGTTGCCTGACCCGGCAGAAAGTTGACATCACCCAAAAACTCGGCCACCTGGCGATTGGCCGGCTGAATGTAAAGCTGTTGCGGTGCAGCCTGCTGCTGGACGACGCCATTGATCAACACCGCCACCTGATCGACCAGACTGAGCGCCTCTTCCTGGTCATGGGTGACAAAGATGGCGGTGGCGTTTGCTTCACGCAAAATGGCCCGCACCTCGGCGCGCACCCGCACCCGCAACCCGGCATCTAAATTGCTAAAGGGTTCATCCAACAGCACAACATCCGGTTCCGGCGCCAGGGCACGCGCCAACGCCACCCGCTGTTGTTGACCACCGCTCAACTCGTTGGGCATCCGTTTTTCTAGTCCGGCCAACCCCACCAGATCCAGCACCGCCGCTACGCGCTTCGTCTTGTCGCCACCGTAATGGTGCAGCCCAAAGGCGACATTCTGCGCCACTGTCAGGTGGGGAAAGAGGGCATACTCCTGAAAAACCATGCCCACGCGCCGTTTTTCCGGCGGCAGATGGACATGCGGATGACAGGCGACGCACTGACCGTTAATCTTGACCTCGCCAGAGTCCACCTGTTCAAAGCCGGCGATCAACCGTAACGTGGTCGTCTTGCCACAGCCGCTAGGGCCAAGCAGCGCCATCAACTGGCCGCGTTGGAGATGAAAGGAGATGCCATTGGCCGCGCCCACCTCGCCATAGCGTTTTCGTACCTGGTGCAGACGAATCCCCACCTCTTCAGCAACAATCTCTTCCGCCTCCATCAATTCGATATTGGGTTGCGGCGGAGCGACTGGGGTATTATGAAAAAGGGCTGGTTGACTCACCACCTCTTTGCGTGCTGCTGTATTGAGTAAACTTGCGCTGCTTTGAAAGAGCGTGTTTAAGTGTAGACGGGATGCTTTCCAACTCACGAAACGCCTCGTTCCTCTTGTCGTAAGATAATCACAATACTACAGGCCGAAACCGCCAGCAAGAGCAAGGCCGGTGCGGCGGCGCGGGCAAAGAAGGCTTCCTCAGTTGCTGACCAGATTTGAATCGCCAGCGTAGTAAAGCCGGTTGGCCCCAGCAGTAAGGTCGCCGGCAGCTCTTTGATCGTGCTGAGAAAGACCAGCGCCACACCAGCCCACAGCCCAGGACGCAACAGTGGCGCGGTGACTTGCCACAAGGTCTGACGCTGGGTCAAGCCCAAACTGCGTGCCGCTTCTTCCAAGCGTGGGCTGATCTGCAACAGATTGGCCCGCAACGTCCCCATTGCCTGGGGCAGAAAGCGCACGGCATAGCCAAAGACCAACATCGTCAACGTCTGGTAGAGCGGCGTCAGATAGTTGGCGCCCAAAAAGACCAGACTCAACGCAATCACAATCCCCGGTAGCCCATAGCCCATGTAGACCAGTCGGCTCAACCAGAGCGCAAGACGGCTAGGAAAACGCACCGCTAGGTAGGCAACCGGTAGCGCCCCGATCACCGTCACCAATGCCGCCAACCCCGACGCCTTGACACTGTTGAGCGTCGCCTGCCAGACCGGTTGCAAGGATTCGCCGGCGGCCAGACCGCGTAGCAGCCAGTAGACGATCACCCCAGTCGGCATAATGAGCGCCATGCCTACAATCAGGCCACAAAAAAGCAGCGCCGGCCAGCGCCAGCCGCCAAGCGTCACCAATGGCTGTTTGCGCACGGCGCCAACGCTGCTGCGATAGGTGGTCCGTCGTCCCTGGATGCGCTGGGCGGCAAAGAGGAGCAACAAGGTCACAACCACTAATACTAGCGCCAGTAGCGCGGCCAAACTGCGGTCAAAACTGTTGAGATACTGGACGTAGATCGCTCTGGTAAAGGTGGTAAAACGCATGGTGGCGACGGCGCCGAAATCACTGATCACATAGAGCGCCACTAGCAGCGCACCCGCTACAATCGACTGGCGCAATCCCGGCAAGGTGACGCGCCAGAAGCTCTGCCAGGGGGTGTAGCCCAGTCCCCGCGCCGCTTCAATCAGTGTCGGATCCAAATTGCGCAAGCCGGCCCGAATGCTCAACAAAAGATAGGGATAGGTAAAGAGTGTCAGCGTCCACACGGCGCCGCCAAAGCCATAGATCGGCGGCAAGCGGTCAACCCCCAGCGGCTCCAGCCATCCCTGCACGATGCCGCGCGGCCCGATCAGGGCGATTAAGGCAAAAGCGCCAATGTAGGTAGGAAAAACGAGCGGCAAAGTCGTCAACACGCTCCACACCTTGCGCCCCGGCAGATCCGTCGCTACCGTCAGCCAGGCTAATGGCAAGGCAATCAGTAGCGCGGCAACCGTCACTGTCACCGCCAACAAAATGCTGTTCCCGATAATGGTCAACGTGCGCGGGCGCAGCAGCAAATCGAATGCTTCCTCGGCGCCAACGCCCAGCGCCCGCCAGAGTAAATAGCCCAACGGCAGCAGCATCAAGCCCGCCACCATAAGACTACTGAGAGTCAATATGCCGTTGCGCCGCCACAGCGTAGAAGCCCTGGCCAGTCGAATTGATGGGGTGGTGAGAATGGTTTGACTTTGCATGTAATTACTCAATACTTAATGGAGAACAATTAATGATTAATTATTTTTCATTAAGTATTCCATAGACCCGCATCGTCACCGGCCAGAAGAGCCACAACAGCCCCAGTAACGGTTGAAAGAGCGGGAAGTAGCCGTAATCGGCGCCAAAGTGCCGCCAGACGGTGCTGCCGATGAGCGGCGGGTCGATGTAGCTCCACGTGCCGATGATGAGCGTCAAGAGCGTTTCAAACCCCAGCACCCCCACCGACAGCCACCACGACCACTTGCGACGATAGACAAAGCCAATCGTGGCGGTCAGGTAACAAAGCGCCGCTACACCACTCATCACCGGCGGCAGATAATCGGTGACGCCTGCTTTGAAGAAAAGTTGATAGAGCGCCCGCACCCCGGTGGATAAGGCCAAGACCGGATAAGAGACGGCCAAGATATAACCGGCCGGACTGGCAATATTGTCCCACAGTTCGGTCATTTTATTCGTCGTCGCCCCATCGCCGGTTGCAGCACGATCAGGAGCGGCTTGCATAGATTTATTCATAAAACCTTTACCAATGGTTTCAGCGTAACGGTTTTCCGGTAAACTCAATGGTAAACGCGCCAGCGTCAACCGTCAAGTTAATTTTCTCCCAAAATGGGTGCGAAGTTGCTGCGGTAGCGGTGAAATTCTTCACAAAGCAGGGTTAAAAAAAGAATTAACCACGCTTAATTATAAATTGTCCCGTAGGGACAGTTGAGTTTAGAAAAGGATCCAAACATCATTGTCCCTAAATTCAAGCGTCCCTACGGAGCAATTCACCTTATCTTCCAGGAAGATTTGATCCCGTCAATTGGCTTGACCTTGCCAACCTTCCCGGAAGATGACCGTCGCACCTTCACGGTTGTGGGGAAGCGGGTTAATGTGAATCGCGCGGAATAAACGCCCCCGACTTGCCGACCAGGAAATCAAAGTCAACGCCGCGATCTGCCTGCAAGACATGTTGGGTATACAACTTGGCATAGCCGCGCTCGGTGTGCGGTACTGCCGGCGGTTGCCACGCGGCGCGGCGACGGGCCAACTCTTCCTCCGGCACATCCAGATGTAACCGCCGGTTAGCGACATCTAGTTCGATCATATCGCCATTTTGCACCAATGCCAGCGTGCCGCCAATCGCCGCTTCGGGCGCAACGTGGAGGATCACCGTGCCAAAGGCCGTGCCGCTCATGCGCCCATCGGAGATGCGCACCATGTCGGTGACACCCTCACGCAGCAACTTGGCTGGAATGCCCATATTGCCTACCTCCGGCATCCCCGGATAGCCGCGCGGGCCGACATTCTGCATCACCAGCACACAATCGGCATCGACATCCAGGGTGGGGTCATCAATGCGGTTGTGATAATCCTCAACGTGTTGGAAGACAACGGCGCGCCCGCGGTGTTTCATCAAAGCTGGCGAGGCCGCCGAGGGCTTAATGATGGCGCCATTTTCACAAAGATTGCCCTTGAGTACCGCAATGCCGGCTTCGGGGATAAGAGGCGTATCGGCCGTGGCGATCACGTCGCGATTATAGCATTGGGCGGTGGCAATGTTTTCACCAACGGTTTTGCCGCTTACGGTCAGCGCATCCAGGTGCAGCAGATGGCTCATGCTCTGCATCAACACCGGCAGCCCACCAGCGTAATAGAAATCTTCCATCAAATACTTGCCCGATGGCATGAGGTTGACGAGCAGCGGCAAATGGCTCCCCAACCGATCAAAATCCTCCAAGCGTAAGTCAACGCCGACGCGACCGGCAATCGCCAACAGGTGGACGACAAAGTTGGTCGAGCCGCCAATCCCGGCATTCACCATGATCGCATTCTCAAAGGCTTGGCGCGTTAAAATCTTGGAAAGGCGCAAATCTTCCCGCACCATCTCGACAATGCGGTTGCCGGCCAGGTGTGACAAGCGCTTGCGCCGTGCATCGGAAGCGGGAATAGCGGCGTTGCTCGGCAAGCCCAAACCCAGCGATTCGACCATACAGGCCATGGTCGAGGCTGTACCCATCGTGTTGCAGTGGCCATCACTGCGTGACATACAGGCTTCGGCTTCCTGGTATTCTTCGATGCTCATGCGACCGGCGCGCACATCATCACTAAATTTCCAGACATCGGTGCCGGAGCCAATGGCTCTGCCGCGAAATTCGCCGTTGAGCATTGGCCCACCGGAGACCACGATCGTCGGCAGATCGACGCTGGCCGCGCCCATAATGGTAGAGGGCGTGGTCTTGTCACAGCCGGCCAGGATGATCACGCCGTCAAGCGGGTTGGCGCGGATGCTCTCTTCCACATCCATACTCGCCAGGTTGCGATAGAGCATGGTCGTTGGGCGCATGAGCGCTTCGCCCAGCGACATCACCGGAAATTCGAGCGGATAGCCGCCCGCCTCATAGACACCCCGCTTGACCTGTTCGGCCAGAATGCGGAAATGCCCATTACAGGGCGTCAAGTCCGACCACGTGTTACAGATGCCGATGACCGGTCGCCCGTCAAACATCTGATCAGGGTGGCCCTGGTTTTTGATCCAACTGCGATGAATAAAGCCCAGTTGGTCGGGCCGGCCAAACCAGGCGTCGCTGCGCAGGCCGGAACCATTGGTGGTGTGTGCCATAGGTGTACCTTACTTCTAGTTTATAATGGTTGATGGTTAGATAAAACATAGTATACTACGCGATTTAGCCTATGGGAAACACCTTCAGCAAGGCGATAATGCGTCCCCAGCCTTCCTCCTTTTGCACTCGCTCGACTTGGATGTCATCAAAATAGTGATCTAGCATCGCAGCCCGTTCCATGGCCAGGGGTGGCGAACAGTAATCTTCTTCTTCCCAAATGGCAATCGTGTCATTTTCCCAGCGGGCATTGTTGAGACCAGGACTCACTGCCAGGCCAAAGGGGCGCAGGTTGGCAAACGCGTTCTGGCGCAATTTTTCCGCCAGTTCGGGTAGCCGATCCGCTTTGGGGTGGCGCGCACGAGATAGTAGGCCATGTTATTTTCTCCATTTTCCACCAAGCACTGGTAACAGTATACTTATGGTATAATGAAAAGGCAAGGATGGACGAGTAAGCTTGTTTAGCGCTGCGAGGAACAACAGTACATGAGCGGCTATTTTACCGATACACGGCCAGAAGCTGAGGCCGTCCTGGTTCAGTTGACCCGTCAGGCGCCGCCGTGGCGGAAACTGGAAATGGTTGTACAGCTTAATCAAAGTACACGTACCTTGATGCTCAGTGGTTTACGTGAACGGTATCCACAAGCCGATGAAATGGAGCTACGCCGCCGTATGGCCGATTTACTATTAGGGCCGGAACTGGCGTTACAAGCATATGGGCCACTGCCGAAAATGGTAAACGAAGCAAAACATGCACAGTGTAGTGGAGAGACTCAGAATGCAGGATAATGCACTCACGGTAACGCTCGACGTTGTTGCCGTTTTGGAACAACTCCAAATTCCCTATTTGGTTGGTGGTTCAATGGCAAGCGCACTGCATGGTTTTTCGCGCACAACCCTGGACAGCGACCTTGTGGCTGACATCCGCCCTGAGCATGTCCCGCTCTTGGTGCAACAACTGGGCGACCGCTACTACATCGCCGATACTTCGATTTATGACGCCATCCGCCACCGCAGCAGCTTCAACCTGATTCATCTGGAGACCATGTTCAAGGTTGATATTTTCCTGCCCAAAGCGCGCCAGTTTGACCGGGATCAAATGCGTCAGCGGCGCCAATATGTCGTTGCCACGAACCCGGAACGCACCGCCTATGTCGCGAGTCCCGAAGACACCATTCTCGCCAAACTGGAATGGTATCGTCTCGGCGGCGAGGTATCCGACCGGCAGTGGCGCGATATTCTGGGCGTGATCCAGATTCAGGGCGAACGGCTGGATCTGCGCTATCTGCGGCAAGGCGCTGCTGGATTAGGCGTTGTTGATCTCTTACAGCGCGCCTTGACCGGAACCGATGCTACAACGTCGCAACCGCCCCAACTTCCACTAGGTTTCTAATTTCAGCCGTACTGTACCCTGCTTCTAACAGGATTTCGTGTGTGTGTTCCCCCAGTACCGGCGCCCCGTGGCGGACGCCGCCCGGCGTTTCCGAAAATTTCACCGGCAAGCCCATTGTTTTCACTTTTCCGACTCGACTATGTTCCACCTCTACCAACATCTCACGGGCAATGGTCTGCGGATCGGCGTGCATCTCGGCAATCGAAAGCACCGGCCCGGCAGGTAGGCCGATCTCCTCAAAAATGGTCATCCATTCGGCAGTGGTGTGGTGATGAAAGTAGGGGGTCAACAGTTTGACCAGTTCCGGCAAATTGGTGAGCCGACCGGCGTTGTTGACAAAGCGCGGATCGGCGCCCAGATGCTCGGCGTCCAGCGCTTTGATCAATTTCTCCCAATTGGCCTGGTTGGCGGCGCCAATGTTGATCCAACCATCAGCGGTTTCAAAGGCTTGATAGGGCGCCATCAGTGGGTGGGCCGATCCCAGCGGCCCCGGCGACACCCCTGTCGCCAGACAAATGGCCGACTGCCAGTAGGTGTGCGTGATGCCGGCTTCAAAGAGTGATGTATCCACTTGTTGCCCCAGCCCCGTCTGCTGACGATGGTAGAGTGCCGCCAAAATCCCCATTGCCGACAGAATCCCGGCAGTGATGTCGGTCATCGGTGCGCCCACTTTGACGGGGGCTGGGTTGCGATTCTCTTCCGTCGGCATGTCGCCGGTGATGCTCATGAGGCCGCTCATGCCCTGGGCGATCAGGTCAAAACCGCCTCGTTCAGCATAGGGGCCAGTGAGACCAAAGCCGGTAATGGAACAGTAGATGAGACCAGGGTGTTCGGCCTTGAGCGCATCGTAGCCCAAGCCATAATGGGCCAGCGCGCCGGTGCGCAAATTTTCCACCAGAATGTCGGCTTGCAGAATCAAGCGGCGCAGGGCGGCAATGCCGGCAGGCTGTTTGAAATCAATGGCGATGCCCCGTTTGTTGCGATTCATCATCATAAAAGCGGCCGATTCACCATCAATGGTCGGCGGGATGGTGCGCCGGGTGTCATCGCCGCGTGGTAGGCGCTCCACTTTGATGACATCGGCGCCCATGTCGGCCAACATCAGGCCACAAGTCGGTCCGGCCATAATATGAGTAATTTCGACAACTTTGAGTCCAGTGAGCGGACCGCGGTGTGGTTGATGGGTTGTCATGGTTTTATTCCGAAAAATAACATGTTTACGATTAAGTATAAAATGCTTTTGACTGTATCCGTTTCTGATAAGCAAGCAGACCATCCGCTGCTTCCCAAATCCGTTGTTGTGTTCCTATGCCTCTGCCAGATGCCCCTGGTCAACGGCATCCTGAATCTTGTCTTGAATAAAGCGCCATAACTCGGCCGAGCCTTCTTCCATGACACGGTTGGCCGTCAGCACCTGGTTTTGGTGAATGTTATGCTCGCGCCAGCCGCGACCTTCTGTATAACAATTGTGTAGCACCGGCAGCAGTCGATCCACCGCCCGTGCAAATTTTGCCTCTGGTGTGACCCGCTCCTCAAATTCCTGCCATAGCTTGCGATACGTTGCGCCCTGCTCCGGTGGGAGCAAGCCAAAGATGCGTTCAGCGGCCAGCGTTTCCCGGTCAAATTGATCAACTTTACCGGTCGTATCATAGACAAAGGTGTCACCGGCGTCGATCTCGACAATGTCATGAATTAATAGCAGCTTGATCACATGACTAACGTCCACTGGTTCGTTGGCGTGTTCGGCCAGGGTCAGGGCAGCCAGGGCAATGTGCCAACTGTGTTCTGCCGAATTTTCCCGGCGCTCTGCATGGGTGACGTAGGAGCGGCGCAGGATACTTTTCAACTTATCCAACTCCATGATAAAGGCAATTTGTTGCTGTAAGCGTCCATCGTTTCGCTGATCCATGCGGCTACTGTCCTGTAAAGCGCGGTTGGCGCTTTTCCACAAAGGCGCGATAGCCTTCCTGGTAGTCGGCAAAGTTGGCGCTGGCAAAGCCTTCGTCAAATTCAGTGGGTGTCAACGACTGTGGATTGAGCAGGCGACGGGCAAACTGTTTATGCAGTCGATTAGAATGGGGCGCCCCATCAGCAATACGACGGGCGGTGGCGTAGGCTTCGGCTTCCACCTGATCGTCCGCGACAACACGCGTCACCAGACCCTTCTCCTTGGCTTCCTGTGCGTCGAAGACCCGCCCTTCGAGCAAGATTTCCAACGCTGTCGCCCGTCCGACGAGGTCGATCAATGCTTCGATTTCTGGGTAGGCCATGATGACGCCGATGCGGTTGATCGGCACGCCAAAGCGGCTCGACGCGCCACAGATGCGCAGATCGCACATGATCGCCAGTTCCAGCCCGCCGCCGACACAGATGCCTTTGATCAGTGCGACGGTAGGAATCGGGCAATCACGAATGGCGGCCATGGTCTGGTGCATGACCGTGCCATAGGCTTTGGCCTGGGCAAAGTTGGCCCGTTCGCTTTCAAATTCTTTGATGTCCGCGCCGGGGGAAAAGGCGCGATCGCCGGCCCCGCGCAGCACAATACAGCGCAAACTTTCATCAATGGCAAGTTGTCGCATGGTATCACCCACCCCTTGCCAGAGCGCTTTACTGAGTGCATTGAGCTTATCTGGTCGATTAAGGATCAGGGTAGCAATGTCGGCGTCCCGTTCAACCCGTACAATTTCGTCCATGAATCTTCTCTTTTCCGTTGGTGCTTTTCACAGCAATCTGAAGTGGTGTGCCAAATTGTGTGTAAAGCGACAAATACTCACTGGAGAAAGTAGAATTTACACAATTTGTACCATACCGCCCAGTCTGATAAGTTTTTCCATTGTACCGGTTCCATCCGATTGCTACAAACTCATTCACTGATGTTACACAGTCTCTCCTGGCAACGCTCCGGATCGCTGCCGGCTGCCATAATTCGCCTGGGAACGCCGACATCTCTAGTGGCTACTACAATTATTTTACTTTATTCTATGATAAATATCTATTGCAATTGCTGTTGTTGCCAGGTAGAATACATAAATTGTTATATGCTTTCAATAAGATTACCCTAGGTACAAATGAATTTTCACCCATTTTCTGCTGATCTTCCGGTTTCTGCTGATCTGCTGGCTCAGGAGATTGATCAACTGAATCGCCAGGCAAAAACACTTGTCTCTACTGCACCCAAAGAAGCTGAACAACTAGCGACACATGCCTATGCGTTAGCGCAAAGTGGCCCGTTTGCTGAAACGTCCTATCAACGCGGCATGGCCGAAAGCGATTCTATTCGCTGTTTTTGCTACATTCTCTATTCTGATTGTTTACAAGCTATTACGTATGGCGAACGGGCGCTTGCCCTTTCTGAAGCGTGTTCACTGCCCTACCTGATAGCAGAAACCAGTGATTATCTCGGCCATGCCTATACACGGCTTGGGCAATATGTTGAGGGGTTACGCTATCAGTTGCAGCAAGAACAACTGGCGATCCAACATGGCTTTCGCAATTTAGAAGCTGCCGCTTATTTAGGCCGTGCCGTCGTTTACTCATACATCGGGGATCGGCCCAAAGCGATAAAGCTGGAAAAAGCGGCACTTGCCATCTTTCGGGAAATTGGTGATCGTCGTGGCGTACTGGTGGCTTGCAACAATCTAGGCTTCTCCTATGGTGAATGTGGCGAGTATGCCCAGGCGTTGCAATATGGCCTCGACGCGCTGCCGTCGGATGATGAGCCGAATTTCCAAGACCTTGCCTCGGTTGCCTGCACGAACATCGGGCGTGCCTATCGGGAGATGGGGGACTTTCCCAAGGCCCTGTTCTATTTAGAAAAATCTTTGCGCGTAGCCGAAGCCACAGGAATGGCCTATATCAAACTATTAACCCATTTGGAACTGGGGCGCTTGGCCCAAGCCCAGAGGGACTCTATACAGGCGCTGGCCTACCTTACTATGGCCCTCCAGGAAGCGACCGTACAAGAAGAAAAGCGATACCAGTACGAAGCGCACTATGTACTGGCTGAAGTCTATGACCAACGCAATGAGCCTAAGACGGCATTGGCGCACTTTCGGGCATTTCACGCCGTTCGTGATGACCTATTGAATTTACAGAACCAAGCACGCCTGGGCGTGTTGGACGTGGAATATGCAGTTGCCAGTGCGCAGCGTGACGTTGAACGCGCCAACCAGGTGGCGGTGGAACTCGAACAACAAGTGCATACGCGCACCGCCGATCTGCAAGCCGCGTTGATGCGGGAACAGGAATTATCGCGACAATTAGAAATGGCACTATCGCGTGAATCGGAATTGCAACAATTAAAATCCCAAATCATCCACACCGCCTCGCATGAATTTCGTACCCCCTTGGCGATTATTGAGCTGTCGGCTGGACTGCTCTTCAAGCAGTATGAGCAACTGGCGCCGGACAAGCGCCTGAAGTACTGGCAGCGGGTGCAGGAGCAGATTCTGTATTTGAAGGACATGTTGCAGGACATCTTTACGGTCAACAGCGCCACGGATGTCACCACTCATTACACGACTGCGCCTTTTGCTGACTTTGCGCAACGCCTCCACAACGCCTTGGTCGATGCCATTACCCAGACGCAACTTGTGCATTTTACGTTTGCGGCGAGCACACAACCGGTGACTACCGATTTTGACCTGATCAAGCGCATTCTCTTCAATCTGGTGGTGAATGCCATCAAGTTTTCCGATGCAGCGGCGCCGGTTGAAATTACCTGCACCCACAGCGCCCACGACTTGCATCTCCAGGTCATCGATCAAGGGATTGGCATTCCTACAGAAGAGATTGGGCGGATTTTTGACCTCTTCTATCGGGGTAGCAATGTGGATACCCGGCGTGGCATCGGCCTTGGGTTAAGTGTGGTGCAAAAATTAGTACAGGTGCTGCAGGGTACGGTACGGGCCGAATCCCCAGGTCTGAATCAGGGCAGTACCTTTACAGTGACCGTGCCGCTCTTGCCTACGGCATAGCCTGGTTCTCTTTTCGCCGCACAATTGCTTGTGCCTCATTGCTATAAACTCATGAACTTGGCAATCAATGGATTGTAGGCGATGCACTTGTCATGAAGTGGTATTCGCATACAATTAGCTGCTGTCTATGGCAATTGTGCTGTTTTCCTCTATAATAAAGGGGCATCCCATGTGGCTTACCAACAAAGATAACCTTCTGTAAAGGGCGACCTAATTTACGATGAACTCTCAAATTCCTTCTGCTGAGTCATTGGTGAACGAAATTGATCAACTGAACGCGCAAGCCGAAGCGATTGTCTTGGCCTCACCGCAGGAAGCGGAACAATTGGCCCGGCGGGCCTCTGCGTTAGCACAGAGCAGTTCCTTTGCCGATACACCCTATCAACGTGGTATGGTCGAAAGTGATGCGGCTCTCTGTCGTTGTTATACCCAGTATGCCGACTATCAGCAGGCGCTGATGTATGGACAACGCGCCATTGCCAATTGTGAACATCTCTGGCTACCCCATGTGTTAGCGGCAACTTATGGACGCGTGGGCTATGCGCATATGCGCTTGGGGCAGTATGTCGATAGTTTTCGTGCATATTTGCGCCAGGAAGAGCTAGCGCTTCAGTATGGCTATCGTGATATGGAAGCAGGGGGCTATTTAGGACGGGCCGGTGTTTATGTGTTTATCCAGGATCTGCCCAAAGCAACAACGTTGATGAAACGTGCCCTTGCCCTTTTCCGTGAAATTGCCAATATGCGGGGCGTTTCCTTGGCTTGCAACAACTTGGGCTTTACCTATAATGAAAGCGAACAATATCAACAAGCCTTACAATATAGCCTGGAAGCGCTTGATGTCAGTGAACAGAACCAGATCGACGATGTGATGACCCTGGCCTATACTAATATTGGCCGTGCTTATATTGGACTAAAGGCATTTGACGAAGGTAAACATCATCTGGAAAAAGCATTGACTTTCGGTGAAACGATTAATTATGCCTTTGCTAAATTACTCGTCCACCGTGAACTGGGGCGACTTGCTCAAATACAAGATGAGCCAACACTGGCCATTGCTTATCTACAGCTTACGCTACAGGAAGCAACAGAACAAGATCAAAAACATTATCAATACGAAGCACACTACGCGCTATCTGAACTCTATCTACAACGGAATGACACAACAACTGCGTTGGCTCATTTTCGTACATTTCACCATCTGCGTGATGAACTTCTAAATTTACAAAATAAAGCGCGTTTGGGCGTATTGGAAGTTGAACATGCCGTTGAGACGGCGCGTCGTGAAGTGGAACGCTCTAAGCAGTTGGCCTGTGAACTAGAGCAACAGGTACACTCTCGTACGGCTGAGTTGAAAGTGGCGTTCCTACGGGAGCGGGAGTTGACGCAGCAATTAGAAAAAGCTTTGGCTCGTGAAGTAGAATTGCAACAACTAAAATCCAACATTATCCATACTGCATCCCATGAATTTCGTACGCCTTTAGCCATTATCGGCTTGGCGGCGGAGATTCTTGAGTGGCATTATGAACGCCTAACCCCTGAGCGGCGGCGCTACCATTGGAATCGTGTCAAGGAACAAATTCTCTACTTGACTGACATGTTGCAGGATATTTTTACGGTCAACAGCGCCACGGATGTCGTTCCCTATTATACCCACTACCGGTTTGTGGATTTCTGTCAGCAACAGCAGGCGGCCTTGGTCGAAGCCATTCAACCGGCACACTTGCTCCACATTACCTTTCCGACCAGTACACAACCACTTTCTACAGATTTTGCGCTGGTAAAACGCATTCTCTTCAACCTGACCGTGAACGCCATTAAATTCTCCGATGGGGCTACACCCGTTGTAATCACCTTTGCTTATACCGCTCATCACTTGTTGATTACCATTGCCGATCAGGGCATCGGTATCCCGCCGGACGAGCTTGATTTAATTTTTGATCTCTTTTACCGGGCCAGCAATGTGGATACACGGCGTGGTATTGGCCTTGGCCTGAGTGTGGTGCAAAAATTAGTACAGGTGCTGCAGGGTACGGTACAGGCCGAATCCCCAGGTCTGAATCAGGGCAGTACCTTTACAGTGCTTATACCGCTCTTGCCCATGTCATAATCCAACACACACCTCATCCGTACAAGCGCTGGGCTGGCTACAGCCGATTTACGGCATGGGTGGGCAGTAGCACGATCACGGGGTTGGGGGCCTCTGTCTCGTTCATATCTGTTGACCCTAACCGTCGCCTATGCTACAATGCACCTGTGTCACCCTTGTGGGGTGAGATTACCGATTGATTCCCAATTTAGCCATTGCATCCCCAAGCACCGTGGCTAGTAAGTGCTTTCTACGCATTTTATTTATGCCTATTTCTTTCTTATTCAGAAGCTAGAGGAGATCATTCATGAGTAATTTCAATGGCCTGGGGATGAACCTGGGCAACCTGGCGCGTCTCTCTAATGCGCAAAGCCGGTCGATCAGCCCGGAGAACTTCACTGGCGAAAAGGGCAAAGGCGGCATGGCGACCACTGGCACCGGCGCCGACTGTGCGCGCGATCTGGGCCAGGGTTGGAAACTTTCCCCCTCGGTCGCCATCCATCCCGGCGAAACCTTTACCCTGGCCGACATTGAGGGCCAGGGCGCGATCCAACAAATTTGGATGACGCCAACCGGCAACTGGCGCTACAGCATCCTGCGCATCTACTGGGACGACCAGGAACAACCGGCGGTCGAGTGCCCCGTTGGCGACTTTTTCTGCATGGGCTGGGGCAAGTTTGCACCCCTTTCCTCGCTGGCTGTCTGTGTCAACCCCGGCAGCGCCTTTAACTGCTACTGGGAGATGCCCTTCCGCCGGCGCGCCCGCATCACCATGACCAACATCGGGGAAGAGGCCATGCGCTTGTACTACCAGATCAACTACACCGTCACCGAAGTGCCGGAGGATTGCGCCTATTTCCACGCCCAGTTCCGCCGCACAAACCCCTTGCCTTATAAGGATGTTTACACCATTCTCGATGGCGTCCAAGGCCGCGGCCACTATGTGGGTGTCTACATGGCCTGGGGCGTCAACAATTCGGGTTGGTGGGGCGAAGGTGAAATTAAATTCTACATCGACGGCGACGGTGACTGGCCCACCATCTGCGGCACCGGCACCGAAGATTACTTCTGCGGCTCCTACAATTTTGAAAACAAAGAGACCAAGCAATACCAGGAATTTACCACCCCCTATGCCGGTCTTAATCAAGTGCTGCGCCCCGATGGCGTCTATCGTTCACAGCAGCGCTTCGGCATGTACCGCTGGCACATCACCGACCCGATCCGCTTCCAACAGGATTTACGGGTGACGATCCAAGCGCTGGGCTGGCGCAGCGGCCATCGCTATTTGCCCCTGCAAGATGACATCGCCTCTGTCGCCTTCTGGTATCAAACCCTACCCACCGCCCCCTTCCCGGCCCTGCCCGATAAGGATTACCTGGAGGTCATTTGAGTTATTTCTCTGTAGCCCGTAACGCAGCCAAAATGAAATGAATTGACTTTGGACTACGCGACCAAACGCGCCTAGAAGGCAACCGGGACTACCGATTTCTCCCTGAATTTGCGTAGATAAATCAGTCATTTGCTAGAGGCAAGAGCGCTTTATTAATGCTACGATAGACCGGATCGCTTTCAGCATCTGATGCAGATAGGCTCACGACTAAACACCTGTCAGGTTTCCACAAACTGACAGGTGTTGCAATACCGCAGACTTCGCCGATCAGTCATACCCTACGAAGAGCGATTCGAGTTTCCATCACGCTGCTTGTTCCGGCAGGTTACGCTATTGCTGACCACCGGCAAGGATGATTTCAATTGTAGGAGCGCTATATGACTGAGCCGATTCGTGTTCTCCTGGCCGAAGATCACCAAATTGTCCGTGGTGGTCTGCGCGCCTTGCTCGCACACACTGATAACATTACTGTCATTGATGAAGCCGTGGATGGTATGGAAGCGGTACTCAAAGCACGCGCCCTCCAGCCCGATGTCATCCTCATGGATCTCATGATGCCACGAAAAAACGGGATCGAGGCGATCACCGAGATCAAACAACACGAACCGAACGCCCGTATCCTGGTATTAACCAGCTATGCCGAAGACGAGCATGTTTTTTCGGCCATCAAAGCCGGCGCTCTGGGGTATCTGCTCAAGGAAACGTCACCCCAAGATTTATTGCAAGCAATCCAGGATGTCTACCAAGGGGAAGCTTCGCTACACCCTTCCATTGCCCGCCGCCTCTTGCGCGAATTTAATCGGCCCACGCCTGCCCCTGCTACAGAGGAAGCGTTAACAGAACGCGAAGTCGAGGTGATTGTCATGATCGCTCAAGGCTATTCAAACCAGGTGATCGGTGATCTGCTCTTTATTAGTGAGCGCACCGTCCGCACCCATGTCAGCAATATTTTGGGCAAGTTGCATCTTGCCAATCGCACCCAAGCGGCGCTCTATGCGCTTAAAGAAGGGCTGACCGACCTGGTCGTTCGAGCACGGTAAGGGTCGTAAAAATATAAGTTGCGGCTCTCCGCGCGTCCGTCACTCGCTCTCACCGGTTGCGAGTGACGGACGCGCGGAAAGCGTTATCTCTCAAAAGTTACAGAGCCGGCAGAATCCCTTGCGGATCCCAGCGTTGCTTCAACTGTTGCATCAGTGTGCGGCTAGTTGACGGGTAGCCGATGGCGTCGAGTTGGGCCGCGAAAGCCGGGGTTGTTTGCATGAGAACGGTATAACCCTCGTTGGTCAAGGCCGGTTGACGGAGCGCGGTCAACCACTGTTGGGCCTGTTGGCTATCGACGGCAGCATAGGTGGCATAAGCCAGACCGTGGGCCAGGTCAACAAACCATTCCGTATTGGCAACAGCACTCACCTGTTTCAAGTAATCGGCAAGCGTTTTGGTTGGTACACCGCTGCGCACAAGCAGTTGCTTCGGCTGAACATTGCCGATAAAGGCGGCCCACAGCTCACTGCTGGTGGCGGTGCCGGTAAGTGGCGTCGGCGCGTTGACGGTGCGTAGCCGAGCAACAATCTCCTCGAATTCACTTTCCACATCCTCCGCCATTCCCTCTGCTGTTACCACCAACGTATAGGGCGAACGGCCATTGGTCGCAAGCAGCCGACTGGGACAAAGCACCAAGCCCGACGCTACCAGTAGTGACGGCAAGAGCGCTTCGCTCCAGGTTAGCCCTTGTGCAATGGAATCAACCGGAATGACCAGCGTGCGTTGCGCCCGCGGCTTGGGAATGAGTTTCAGTGTGGCGTCGGCCATCATGCCCAATGTGCCATACGAACCGACAAAGAGTTTGGTGACATCATAGCCGGCCACATTTTTGACCACAACACGACCAGCCTGGATCACTCGCCCATCGGCCAGCGCAACGGTGGTGCTCAACAAATTGTCGCGCACGCCACCATAGCGCATTCGTTGCGGCCCATTGACATTGGCGGCAATCAACCCACCGACCGTTGCATCCGGCCACGGGCTGACCAGTGCGGTTTGGAATTGCTGTGCGGCCAGGAAGGCATGAAGCTCGGCCAATGGCGTGCCGGCGCCCACGGTGACATAGAGATCATCAGGGGCAAAGGCATGGACGCCGCGCAACCCTACCGTACTCAGGTGGCAGCTACCCGGCTCAGTCGGCTGGCGTTGGCTACTGATCTGCACCCGTTGGCCTTGCGCCGAAAGTGCAGCCAGGACCGCCGCCGCTTCTGCGGCTGTGCCAGGCGTGAATAAGTTGGTGTTGAGGGCAGCCGGTTCAGCATACGTCACCGGTGGTACACGGTCGGGGAAGACCTTGCCGGGATTGAGCAGCGTATTGGGATCAAAGATCGCTTTGAGATCAAGCATGGCCGCCAGTTCGGCGCCGCTGTACATGGCGGGCATGTAGCGGCGCTTTTCAATACCTACCCCATGTTCACCAGTAATGCTGCCCTGGCGCGCTACACAGAGTTCGATGATCTCATCACATGCCGTAAAGACCCGTTCCATCAGCGCTTTGTCACGCGCATCACAGAGAATAATGGGGTGGAGATTGCCGTCGCCAGCATGAAAGACATGGCCGGTAGTGAGATCGTGCCGGTCGCACACGTCGTTGACCGCGGTCAGCATATCGGCCAAACGGCTGCGTGGTACGGTCACATCAACCAGATAGAAACTGGGGGACAGGCGTGACATCGCCCCCGCCGCACTTTTGCGGCCATACCAAATCTTCTGCCGTTCTTCTTCGCTTTGGGCAATACGCAAGGTGTGGCCGCCATGCGTCGTGAGAATATCGGCCACCTCTTCGATCTGCCCATCCAGGCTGGCCGGATAACCATCAACCTCGACAATCAGCCCCGCCTCCGCCGCCACCGGCAGCCCAGCCCCAGAGTACGCTTCGATCATGCCCATGATCTTCTTATCCATCATCTCCAATGTCGCCGGCACCAGCCCCGCGGCAATCACTGTGGAGACGGCGCGTCCGGCCTGTTCCAGCGAATCAAAGGCGACCATCAGCGTTTTTACGCCGGGCGGATTTCGGATCATACGCACAAAGGCTTTGGTGACAATGCCCAGCGTCCCCTCGCTGCCCACCATGACGCCGCAGAGATCATACTCCGGGTAGTCAAGCGCCGGTCCGCCCAGTTGCACAATAGTGCCATCCGCCAGGACAACTTCCAGACCGGTGACATAGTTGGTCGTCACGCCATATTTGAAGCAGTGCGGCCCCCCCGAATTTTCGCCAATATTGCCCCCCAACACTGACGAGCGCTGGCTGGACGGGTCGGGCGGAAAATACAGACCGCGACGCTTTGCCTCGCCATCGAAGACCAGATTGACCAACCCCGGCTCCACCACAGCGCTGCGCCCGGTGACATCCAGTTCTAAAATGCGGTTCATGCGGGCAAATTCGACAATGATGCCGCCATGTTCGGCCACGGCGCCGCCGGAAAGGCCAGTGCCGGCCCCGCGGGCGATTAAGGGGACGCGCTGTTCAGTGGCCCAGCGCATAATCCGGCTGACATCGGCGGTGGACTCCGGGTAGAAGACGCCGTCGGGTTTACCCCGGTCAAAACCGGCGTCGACTTCGTAGGTGATCAATTCCACTTTGTCGGTGGCGAGTTGGCGTTTGTGAAAAAGTTTGGTGAGCGGTTGCAATTGGGTTTGGGTCAACATAAATGGTTCCTAAGCTTGTTGAAGGGAGACTGGTAACTATTTACCCCTCCCTAACCCTCCCATGATAAGGGAGGGAACCGTAGTGCGCTCGACAGTTCCTCCCCCAAGCTGGGGAGGTTAGGAGGGGGTGGCTAGATAGTTGCCTGGAAGGCGTCAATCCGTGCAAGTGCTTCTTCCAAAGGAATAGACTGAGTTGGAAAGGGACCGGTTTCCAGGTCAATGCCCTGTTGGGCGGCTTCGAGGACGGCGAGCATCCGGTTGGCAATGCGTTGTTGATCGACTGGCGTGTAACGATTGAACTTGATAGGTAACTGCGTATAGTCAACTGCTTCCAGCGTAAAGAGCTCCATTTCGAGCATGCGTTCGTAGGGTGTGCCAAAATCAAAGTCAATCTGGTCCGCACGACTAAGGGGAATCGTTACCGTTGGAATGGGTTGATCAACATCAAAGTGATAAACATACAGCTTCCCATAGGGGATCATCGGCCGCGGGTCGATGACTAAGATGCGATAGGGATGAGCGTCGGGCAAAGGGTTGCCATCGCGATCACGCGCACGGTAGGCGGGTAGTTGATTAAACGTCGGGGCTGATTCATGCAAATAATCGATCTCCACGAAAACAATGCCGCTGTCTAATAATTTGCGCCGTTTTGTGCGGTATTCTTGCGCATGTTGTCCACCGGGTTTGTTGGAAGGTGATAGCACTTCAACCCATGCCACCGGTTCCCCTTTTTCTTTGCCGGTTTGGTCGGCAGCGTAGATGGCGATTGCCCAATAATCAACCGGGTTTTCTTCGGCGGCTAATACTTCGGGTAAGGTTAAGACCAGATCGAAAGCGCCGCTTTGCCCTGGTGCAATACGAGACTGGGAGCGTGTTCGATCAAGATCATAGATCGACACATCGGAACGCGGCGTACTGTCAGGCTTATCCAAACGGCGTATCTGTAAAGAGCGTTCTTTCCCAGTTGTATAACCCAAAGGGAGTAGTTGCGCCTTTAATGCTGCACTGATGTGGACAATATAACTGGTATGAAATTCGCTCCATTCCTCATCGTTTTGCCAGTAGCTGTTCAAGTGAGCGTTAATACCATAATATTGATTTTTGAGCGCTTTCACTGCGTGCATTTTACCCTCCCGCTTGATACGACCGATCCAGCAACTCCACCAGATGCACCACCTCCGCCTGTAAGCCGGCCTTGCGCACGCCATAGATCATCTGCATGTGACAACCCGTGTTGGTCGTTACCACAATCTCGGCTTGGGTGCCAGCAATATCGGCCATCTTGGCATCCAACACCTGGTTGGCCGTCTCCGCTTGGGTGATGTTGTAGACGCCGGCGCTGCCGCAACAGCGATCCGGTTGCTGAAGTTCAACCAGCGTCAGGCCGGGGATGGCCTTGAGCAATTGGCGCGGCTGCTTGACCACCTTCTGGCCGTGGCGCAGGTGACAGGAATCGACATAGGTGACGCGCTTGGCAACTTTGCCGGTCGGCGGCTTGTGGAGATGGCCGGCCAGAAATTCGTTGATGTCCTGGAGTTTGGCGACAAACGCGCTCGCCTTCGCCGCATAAGTTGGATCATTGGCGAGGAGATGGCCGTACTCTTTGAGTGTCGCGCCACAGCCGCCGGCATTGTTGATGATCGCCACATAGTCGCGGTCGCCAAATGCCTCAACATTCTGGCGAGCAAGATCACGGGCCAACGCCCCTTCGCCGACATGAAGCGGCGCCGCGCCACAACAGGTCTGTGTGTGGGGAAAGTGAACTTCATAGCCATTCTGTTGCAAGACCCGCACCGTCGCCGCATTGACGCCACTTAGAAAGGCGTCCTGCACGCAGCCATAGAGAAAGGCCACGTCGCCCCGTTTTTCACCAATGGCCGGCGCTGATTTCGCATAGCTCATTGTTTGCCCGTTAAGCGGTGGCAAGAGCGCTTCCATATCCGCCATGTTTTTGGGTAGTAACTTGAATTTGCGCACCAGCGTCGAGAGGCCGAGCGCTTGGTAAAGGCGAAGCAACTGCGCCATCACCTGCAAGCGGCTGCGATGAGGCAGCATCTGGCGTAGCGCCAACCAGCGCAACCAACGCTCCTGCCGGCTCTGCGGTTGGTTCTCCGCAATCGCCGCCCGCGCCGTTTCAAAGAGCAGACCATATTGTACGCCGGAAGGGCAAGCTGTTTCACAAGCGCGACAGCCCAAGCAGAGGTCGATATGTTCCTGAAAGGC
This sequence comes from Caldilineaceae bacterium, assembly GCA_026645575.1. The sequence continues at coordinate 20,793 of JAPKMW010000075.1, read as the reverse complement.
GCCGCTGGTGTCAATGCGTCCATCGGCGGCCGCGTGCATCAGTTGAATGCGTCCGCGGGGGCTATCCATTTCCGTATGAAAAATCGCATAGGTGGGACAAGCCGGCAGACAAAGCCCGCAATGGACACACTGGTCGAGTAATTTGGTGAATTCTGGTGATTGTAAAGTGGTCGTCATATTAACCATTATTTGTTATCAATTGAACATGAATTATGCAATAGTTGCCTCTCCTTCTTATCTGTGCTACCATTCTGCTATCGCAACATGCAAGGAGAGAAAGAGATGAATTGCCCCAATTGTAACACATGGAATCCTGAGGATAAAACCATCTGTTGGCGTTGCCAACATGAGTTACCCCGCCCCCAACCCAAGAAGCAGAAGCGCACAACGTTTGGCGGCCTGCCGATTTGGGTTTGGGTCGCCTTTGCCCTCTTTTTTGTCGTCACCACCCTGGGTCAGTGTATGATGGTGGGCGCGCCGGCGGGATAATCATTAATGGAGAATCATTAATTGTTAATCATTTTCTATTCTCCATTAATTATTAGAAAGCTTCATGGATACATCGCAAATTGCCCAGCGTTTGGTCGCCTGGCATGCCGCCTATCAACGTGATCTGCCCTGGCGACTGGCGCCGGCGGGCGCGCGCGATCCCTACGCCGTCTGGATCAGCGAGATTATGCTGCAACAGACACGCGTGGAAACGGTAGTGGCCTACTTTCAGCGTTGGATGACGCACTTTCCTACCATCGAAGCATTGGCCGCCGCTGATCAACAAGCGGTCTTAAAGGTGTGGGAAGGGCTTGGCTACTATGCCCGTGCCCGCAACCTCCACAAAGCCGCGCAACAGATTGTGGCTGAATACGGTGGGGTTGTCCCCAATGACCGGCGCGCCTTGTTAGCCCTCCCTGGCGTGGGGGACTACACCGTTGGCGCCATTTTGAGCATTGCCTTCAACCAGCCGGAACCCATTCTCGATGGTAATGTCAAGCGCGTCCTCAGTCGCCTGGCCGATATTGCCCAACCCATCACCGAAACTGCAACGCTAAAATTGCTTTGGCGACTGGCGCGCGACTTGGTCGAAGCGGCGCCGGTGGGGGAGGCGGGAGCGTGCAATGAAGCGATTATGGAGCTGGGCGCGCTGATCTGTACGCCGGTCAACCCGCGCTGTCTGCTCTGTCCGGTGCATGAACTGTGTCAAGCCGCCGCTAATGGTACGCAACAGGAACGCCCCGTGATCCCACCCAAAAAACAGACACCCCACTATGATGTCGCCGCCGGGATTATCTGGCAAGGCGAACCCTATCAATCACGGGTACTCATTGCCCAACGCCCGCCGGAAGGAATGCTGGGCGGTTTATGGGAATTTCCCGGTGGTAAACTCGAAGCGGACGATGCGGATCTACGCGCCTGTCTGCGCCGCGAGATCGAAGAAGAACTGGCGATCCAGATTGACGTTGGTGAACAATTGACCACGGTCCGCCATGCCTACACCCACTTTCGCATCACCCTTCACGCCTTTCACGCCCGTCACACCGGCGGCGAACCCCAAGCCCTCGATGTTGCCGACTGGCGCTGGGTGACGCTGGATGAGTTGGCAGCCTTTCCCTTTCCGGTGACGGATCAGAAGATTATCGCGGCGTTACGGGAACAGACGCGGATGTAGGTAGTGCAGATACTCATTTGTCCTGTTCCGCACCGCCCGAATCCTTATCTGTCAGCGGATTTCTTGTTCGCGCAATAGATCATCCACCCAAATTAGATCAGCCTCCGACAGCTTGGGCGGCGGTGGTGGGCGGTGGTAATCGATCAGGGTGGCGTAGCCGCCGCGTTCATAGACATCGGCAACGATAGCCGCCAAATTCAGTGGGACGTCTGGATCAGGGTCTAATAAGGGTACGGGCAATATGGGCAACCGCTCTTGCAGTGTAATGGGCCATACTTCCACAACGGGGCGCCGATCACCGCGACTGAGGGTGACATAGTAGGGCGCTGGCGGCACTGGTTCTTCGAGTGGTGGCCGTTGTCCACCACGTAGTAGATCAATTTCCATGAGATGCGTCGCTGAACGAAGCAACTCGCGGCGCTTCCGTTGATATTCACCATAGGTATCGTGGCTTGGCTGTTTATTAACCGGCGAAAGAATTTCAATGGCAGTGACTAGCTCTAGCGTCCCTGTCTTGCGCACTTCCACACTTGCTAACCGGAAAGGAACTTCCAGTTTGACTGTGCTAACATTGGGCGCGGGTGGGATGAGGACAGCCGTTTCTGTATGTGGTTTTGGTGTACGTTGTGTTTGCCACACGCTAATATCCGGGTGGACCCTGTGCGTTTTGCCAATTTCAACCAGTTCGTAGGTTACACGCGGGATTAAGCGCGCCACGTAATTTGGTTGGATCACCTGATTTAGCCGCGTCCGCATTTCAGCCGCTAAATCTAAATGAAAATCACTCCAAATCTCCGGATCTTCAATATAGGGATCCATGCCAGGAAATGGGGATGGCATCTGTCAACCTCCTGCGGATAAAATTTGTCACGATCACTCCACGACGCTACTATAACACAGATTGGTCTTTTTTGATACTTTAATTCCCTTGTGGTTTGTGGTAAACTACCAATCATTGATCAACCCGAATCCTGGACAATAACGGCGCATGAATTACCTCGATTTTGACCTGACGATTGAAAAATTGCCTTTGCCAAGCACAACCGGCGCGCCGGCTACCTATCGCGCCCGCGTTCTCTATTCACCGGCCGGCCAGGCCACGGTGGATTTTACCTTGCCCTTCAATGCCCACGAGCTAGAAAACTACATCCTCAAAATGGGGCGACCGCGGCGTAACGTGCGCAGCTTGACGGAGGAAGGCAAAGCGGCGCGCGAGTTGGGCGCCCGGCTCTACAACGCGGTCTTCCAAGGCGAGGTGCGCGATGCGTTACGGAGCAGCCTGCTGCAAGCGGATGAGGAGGGCCTGCGTTTACGCCTGCGCCTGGGCGACGCGCCTGATCTGCTTGACCTGCCGTGGGAATATCTATACGACCCCAGCCTGCGCCGCTTCTTCTGCCATTCCGTGTCCACCCCGCTGGTGCGCTACCCGGAACAGCCGCGTCCGGTGACGCCGTTGGCTGTCACCTTACCGTTGCAAGTGCTGGTGATGATCGCCAACCCCAGCGATGTCAGCACCCTCAATGTTGACGAGGAGTGGCGCAAGATCAACGACGCCCTGGCGCCGCTGATTGCCCAGGGGCAAGTCCAATTAACCCGCCTGTCCAACGCCACCCTGACTGCGCTCCAACGGCAATTGCGTCAGGGTCGCTACCACATCTTCCACTTTGTCGGTCATGGCGGGGTTAGCCCAACCACGGGGGAGCGCGTTCTCTACCTAGAAGATGAACGGGGCCGCGCCCGCTTGGTCAGCGGCGACTATTTGGGACCGCTGCTTAGTGACCACCGTTCCCTACGGCTGGCGCTGCTCAATGCCTGTGAGGGCGCCCGTGTCGGGACGAATGATCCCTTTGCTGGCGTCGCCCAACATCTGGTCTTACAAGGCATCCCCGCCATTATCGCCATGCAATTTGAAATTAGCGATGCCGCCGCCATTATCCTGGCCCATGAATTCTACGGCGCCCTGGCCGACGGCTATCCGGTAGAAGCCGCGCTAGCCGAAGCGCGCAAAGCGATCTTTGTCGCCGGCCATGAGGTCGAATGGGGAACGCCGGTCTTGTATTCGCGGGCGAGCGATGGACACCTGTTCAAATTGGCGCCGGTGGCCTCGGTGGTTTCGACAGGCTCAACCACTGCGGGCAAACGCCGGAAAACGCACCGGTTGCGGCTGCGGTGAATCTTCCGGGAAGGGGCGGGGCGATTTACAAAAGCAGGAACCGTCTGTTGCCCCTTCCCGGAAGATGGACGCGTCGCCGACCCAACCGGGAGATTCCCGCCCGGCCACCGTAACCAAGCGGACGCCCGCCGCCGGTGAAGAGCAAACAATTCGCGCCGCTGACGTTGACTTCCCCTTTGTCTACGTACCGGCTGGTCCCTTTCAGATGGGGTCGAATGATCACGACCGTGCAAAGCCAATCCACACCATGCCGGTTGATGCTTTCTGGCTGGGCAAGACACCGATAACGAACGCCCAATTCCGCGCCTTTGTCGACGGTGGTGGTTATACCAACCAGGCGTTTTGGACGAAGTCTGGTTGGCAATGGCGCACAGGTGAGAAAATTACCAAACCGCTTTACTGGACAGACAGTAAGTGGAATACCCCGCAACAGCCAGTGGTTGGCGTCAGTTGGTATGAAGCCACGGCCTATGTCGCTTGGCTGGCGCAAGCCACAGGGCAGCCCATTCGTCTGCCAACCGAGGCTGAATGGGAAAAGGGGGCGCGTGGAACAGATAGTCGTAAGTATCCGTGGGGCAATGATGCGCCTGACAAAAATCGTTGTAATTTTAGTAGCAACGAAGGTAAAACAAGACCCGTGGGTAATTACGCCGCCGGTGCTAGTCCCTATGGCGCGCTCGATATGGCCGGCAATGTGTGGGACTGGACCGCCACCAAGTGGGTTGCCAATTATGAGAATTATGCCAATGTGGTAGATAATGATAAGGAAGGGGGCGCAGCGCGGGCGTTGCGCGGGGGCTCGTGGCTCGGCGATTCCAGCGACGTGCGCTCTGCCAACCGTAACTGGGACGCCCCGCTCGTCCGTAACGTCAACATCGGTTTTCGGTTAGTGGTGTTCGTCCCCGGCGGTTGAGTTCTCTGGTCTCTGGCGGCTCTGTTCTCTGAATAAGCCGCTGATCTCGCTGACCCTCTAACCCATCTTTTTTGCACCAGCAGCGTGCGTGGCACTGACCAAGACCATTCTGTCATGCCAACCGGTTACTGGTCAGTGTCGCGCACGCGGAGGTGCCGTTTGGGTAAAGCCGCGTGCGCGGCACTGACCAGTTGATCTTAGCGCAAAGCAAGCGGTTTTGGTCAGTGCCACGCACGCTTCTGATCATCTGACAACTCACACCAAAGGCATACGAACACGTTGCGAACCATCTTCTGGAACTTGGCTGACTCGACGGCTTGCATCTGTTGTTCCTATCGAAAACAAATATTGCAGTACGTCACTGGCGAACCGAGCTAGTTTTTTGTAAGTCGGACGCAGAGCGTCCACCCTGCATCCCCACGCAGAGCGTGGGGACGAGCATACCATTAAATCCGCTGTAGTGTTCACCCAAACACCGCTGCCGCGGCCTCCCCCGACCGCACCGCGCCTTCGACACACGCCTCGTTCATCCAATCCCCCGCAAAGGCGACTGGCGGCTTTTGCTGAAAGGCCGCCAATTGGCGATAGCGCCCCGGCGCCATGACCGGCACCGCCCATTCCCAATGGTGATAATGCACCACATCCGCTGCTTCCAGCGGGAACAGCCCCGGCGTGATCGCGGCCGCTTGCGACCAGAGTTCGCGGATCACCGCCTCTTGATCTTGATGCAGAAACTTGGCGCAGGTTGGCCCATAGGTGCAGAGCAACACCCACTGCCAATCTTTGGGACAGGCGCCCCACGCCCCATGCCGACCAGAGTAATACTCCACCGAGAAAAGATCGCCCGGCGGTAGGAGATGGACGCCAAAGTGGGCGTCATCGGCACACTGGCGCGCTACATAAACTCTGACCTGGGGCGCATACTGCACCTCGCCCAACCAAGCCGGCGCGACTTTCGGGGTTGCCGCCAAAATCTGCATTGCGGCGGGCGCTGGGACGGCCAGCACCACGCCATCATACGTTTTGTTGCCGCTGCTGGTGGTGAGGGTGACGCTCTGCGCGCCGACTTGCAGCCGCCCCACCGGTTTATCTGTGTGGATCGACAGCCGTTGCGCCAACTGAAGCCAGGGCGCGTCCATCCCTTCTTTGACCTGATAGAAAAAGCCATCCTGCACGGCACGCAACCAGAGACGGGCATGGCTGGCCGAAAGCGTCTCAAAGCGGGTAAACCAGGGGCCTTCAAACATGCTGCGTAGAATAATATCCATCACCCGGTCGCCCAGTGGGGCAAATTCTTCGGCAGCGCTGCGAATGTCGTAGGCCAGATCGGCATGTAGTTGACTGGACTGAATCTGCATCAGATGGTCAATAAAGGCATCATAGCGCAGCTTATCTTCCGGCGTCAGCAGCGCCGAAGTCGCCACCGAAGGACCGCGAAAGGGCCAGGGATGGAGTTGTCCGTCGATTAACAGATCCGCCGCGCCCCGCACCGTGCGCGGCAACAGATAGAGATCACTGTACCCCACCTCTTCAAATAACTTCAAAGTATGGGTATAAAAGGTCGCCAACCAACCGGCGCCGGTGTCACAAAGATGACCGGGGCCAAAATGTTCCGCATGGGTGCGCCCACCGACCACCCCCCTGGCTTCCAAAACGTCAACTTGATGCCCCGCCTTTTGCAACCGATAGGCAGCAGTCAACCCTGCCGGCCCCGCGCCGACCACGGCAATTCGCATAGGTGCTTCTCCTGATTAGGTGTTGGATATTGGGTATTCGGTATTGGTGAACTTGAGCAAACCAATACCGAATACCCAATATCCAATATCAGTTACTCAAACACGACCACATTCGTCCGATTGCGCTCCACCCACTCCCAGTTGATCGCCACACCCAGACCGGGACCTTGAGGAACGGGGACGCACCCCTTGCTATCGACGGCGTCGAGTTCGTCGGCGTAGTCGATAAAGAGGTTGGGGTCATGGCTGGCGGGGGCTTTGGGGTGGAGGAGACCCATCTCGTAGTAGTTGGTGTTGCGGATGGCGGCCATACATTGGCGTTGGGCTGGGCCGGGGCCGTGGAATTCCAGATCCATGCCCAGCGCTTCACAAGCATAGGCCAACTTGATCACACCCGTGATGCCATCATAGCCCACATCGCCGCGCACATAGTCGGTGGCGTCGGCCAACACAAAGTCGATGTGTGGTTCCAATGAGCGTACATGTTCGGTCTGTAACAAGGGGGTCTTGATGATCTGGCGCAGCTTGCGGTGGGCAAATTGCGAGGTGCCGCCGTCGCGGAAGGGATCTTCATACCAGAAGAATTGCTGCTCATCACAGGCCCAGCCGACTTTTACTGTGTCGCCAAAGGTGTGATATTCACAAGCCGGGTCGAGCATCAAGTCCATCTTGCCGCCCACCCGTTTGCCTACAGCATGGACATTGGCAATCTCCTGGCTGATGGGCGCCCGGCCCCAGCCATGGATCTTAAAGGCGGGATAGCCCAGTTCCAAACATTGCTCGGCAAAATCGGCAAAGGCTTCGGGCGTCGAGAGGCCGCCGGGTTGATGGTCGCCGTGGTAGGTGCTGGCATAGCAGGGCAGCGCGGTCTTGTAGCCGCCCAGCAATTTGTAGATTGGCTGGTTGTAGAGCTTGCCGGCAATGTCCCAGAGCGCAATGTCAATCGGCGCGATGCCGATGCGCGCCACCTGGCGCAACGAGCGGCGCACTTCGGTGTAGATGCTCTCGCGCGCCAGGGCGCTGTGGCCCTTGAGAAAATGCCAGAAACCGGGCAACGTCGAATACTCGGCTGCACTGCCGCCGGCATATTCACCGACAATGCCGACATCGGTAAAGAGCTTCATCACACGCCCCGTCATCGTGATCGTGTTGCCCGGCTCGTAGATCAGATTGAAGCCGTTGTAATCCTTGCCCATGTCGGGCAGTTGCCACTGATACTCGTGGATCTCAATGCGGGTAATCTTTGGGTCACCCATTGCCCTTCCTCCTTTGATTGCTGTTTGGCGGTTTGCTGCTGTGCGCTTGCCGCCTCACCCTGATTGTGTGACGGCAAACATGGACATTACTCTTGATCTCTGCTTGTAATCCGCGCCGGTTCTGTTACATTAACGGGCAATGGCCGGTAAATACAGTTTTATTTCGTCGGGGGTAATCGAGCGCGGATAGCCTTCTTCGGCATCCGGGATGCCATCATTATCTGAATCTAAGTCCCGATAGTTGGGGATGCCATCGCCGTCGGGGTCGGCCGGCCCTTCGATGAAATCGGGTATACCATCGCTATCTTGATCGGCTGTGTCGGGGCCACGATAGCCGATGTAGAGTGGGCTGATCGGCCGCGTCTCACTAATTATTACCGACTCCTTGATGTCACTGGGCGTGTAATTCGCCGGCAACGAAGCCGGATCGATCTCAACGCGAAACTGACCCACCTCTGGTAAGCTCGTAAAGACCGCCAATCCGGCGCTATTACTGCGCGCTGTAAAGGGCTGCTTGCTGGGGGAAGTAATGGTGACGCCGATATTCGCCAGGCCCTCTTCGTAGCGGTCAAAACGTTGATTCCGGTTGACATCATAGTAGACGGCAATGCTCTGCGTCGCCGACGGGATTACATTTATAGTCACAACGGCACTGTCCGTTGCCATTGTACCATTATCATTGTAGGCTGTCCATGTCACTGTATTGACCATGCTCCGCGTCAGCACGGCGGTCAGGGTAACAGCCAACAAGCGATTGGATACCAGCGTGTAGGGAAATGGCTCATGGTCTGCATAGAGGTTATCGCTGAAACGATGGCGTTGAAAAGTGGTGTCGCCATTGTTATGGATCAAGTAGCAGAAGGCGACGGTGCTGCCTCTCTTTACCAAGAGTGAAGTCGTTGTGTTACAAGCGTCTGAGGTCAAGCTGGCGCTGGCGGTTAAGCGGATGGAGGCTGGCACTTGTACCGTGACCACATCAGAGGCGATTATCTGTACATTGTTTTCGGTGCTGCTTGTCCAGGTGACCATACTGGTGCTGCTGTGGCTGGCCGTAACTGTGCGCGAAACCATCAGCGTGGCGCCTGCCGGCAAGGGCAGCATCTGCTTATCCAGCAAGCGCCCCAACGTGCTATCGACCAGGGTTTGGACGGGCAGGGTAATCGGGCTGGTATTGCGCAGTCGGTAACAGTAGAGCAGCGAGGTATTGAGCGCTACCCGTAAACTTTTCTCTTTGCCGCACTGGCGCGAATTAGCGGCGATGGTGCTATTCATCTCAATCGTCGGCACAATCACCTGGGTTTGGTCGCTGGCGCTGACTTGCATTGTCTCGTTCTTTGCGGTCCAGGTGGCGCTACTGGTGACGGATTGGGTCATGAGATGGGCGACGGGAAAGAAGGCGGCGTCATTCGCCGTTCCGGCTGGCGTTAGCGCATAAGGTCGATCGGTGATCAGCGTGCCAAGCTGTTGATCAACAACTGTATGGGTGGTCAGGGTAACCGAACCGGTGTTGACCGCAATAAAACAGTAGGTCACCTCTGTCGTCGGCGTCACAACCAGTGTATGTCCCTGGCCCTGTAAACAGTCATCAGGCGTCAAGCCGACGATTTTTAGGAAAGTGATCGATGCGCCTTGGGGATTTATCGTCAGCCGGCGTCCCCGGAGAAGGCGCTCTCGGCTTTGGTGGGGGAGCGGCTGTAGCGTATAGGTAATTGTCGATGCCGGCTCTCCCTGCGTTGGAACAATTTGTTGGGTATTACCATGCTGTACCATTTCCGGCGTCTGGGCGTGCAGCGCCGTTGTCGGTAGGGCGGCGCGCGCCAGCGCAATTGGGATGAAGGTACTCGTAAATACTAACCAGAAAATGACCAGGCTAGTAAACGCAATACTTGGAATGAGAAACGCACGTATCAGTGATGGCTGCATTGTAGATTCTCCTTGTAAACGGTATTTCGGGAGCGACCGTTACGCTGCGCCTCCTACCCCAAAGCAGATCACGAACTTTGATTGATAACGACCAACTGGCGCCTAGTCAAACATGGTATGACCATGAGCCGGTTGGTTCGCAGTTATAGCCACGAGCAGCACGGAACGTAACCCATTACTCGTGTAAAAAGTGTTACTTTCTGGCGCTTGTTGGTATAGAACCGAAGCTAATGGAACTTTTGTTCAACTCGGTGCTATTGCTATTTCAACTGCCTGTTCACCATATGGTACACTGACGGTTCAATCAACAATCAGTAGCCTGCAATGTAGCCGACTGTGCAATCACCTGACGCTGGACTCCGTGGCTTCACGACTGCGGACTACTAACAATCAACGTAACGATAGGGGAAAGGCAATGACTCAGCCCGTTACGATTTCTGCTTTAAATTTATACGTAACCCAACTCTTTGAACGTGATGAGTTGCTTCGTGATCTCTGGGTTATCGGCGAAGTGAGCAACTGGAAACGCGCGGCCAGCGGCCACGTCTATTTTAGTCTCAAAGACAGCGGCGCGACGCTCAGTGCTGTCATGTGGAAAAACCACACCCTTGCTCACACATGGTTACCCCATGATGGTGATCAGATTATAGCGCATGGTTACGTTGGCGTCTACCCTGAACGGGGTCAGTATCAACTTTACGTCAATCGGCTGCAACCTGCCGGTCGTGGTCAGCTTTATGCCGAATTTGAAGCATTGAAAGCACGGCTGGCCAGCGCCGGCTTGTTTGATCCTGGCCGTAAGCGTCCGCTCCCCCTCCAACCCCATACCATCGGCATTATCACTAGCGCTGACGCCGCCGCTTTGCGCGATATCTTGCGCGTTCTCGTCATGCGCTGGCCGTTGGTGCAAGTGATCCTCTTTCCCACGCTCGTGCAGGGCAGCGAGGCGCCCGCCCAAATTGCTGCTTCCTTGCGCATGGCCAATCATTATAGCGCAACAATGGCGCCGTTGGATCTCCTGATTCTGGCACGGGGCGGCGGCAGCATTGAAGACCTCTGGGCCTTTAATGATGAACGGGTCGCCCATGCTATCCACGAAAGCGCCTGTCCGATCATTTCGGGGGTGGGCCACGAAACCGATTTCACGATTGCCGATTTTGTGGCCGATGTGCGCGCCCCCACACCTTCGGCGGCGGCAGCCATGGCCACGCCTGATCGCGCCGAGGCGCTTGACCGCCTGGCCGAACAGCGTCTGTGGTTAGATCGCCGCATTGGTCAGCAATTGCAACAGGAGCAACAGCGGTTGGCGCACCAACAATTGCGCCTACAACGCACCACCCCTGTGCGCCAGCTAGACCTCCGTCGCCAGCAGCTTGACGACCGGCTCTGGCGTTTGACCAAAATGATACATCGTAAGCTTGAACGTTGGCAAGATCGCACCGCCCTTGCACAAGCGCGCCTGACAGCCCTTAACCCTGCCAACGTCTTGCGCCGCGGCTACAGCATTGTCCAACGTCCCGACGGCGCCATCGTCACTATGCCGGAACAAGCGCCTCCTGACACGCTCCTCACCGTCCACACCGCTGGCGGCCCCTACCAAGTGCGCGTGGCTACCCGTTAATTTTGTCCCATAGGGACGTTTGCGTTTAGGTGCAAAAGAGCGTAGAACCAGCGCAGAGCCGAGCATAGACCGGCTCTGCGCTGGTTCTACGTTACTCCTATGGGACAAATTTAGCCGACAAGAGCGCTTTTCACCGCAATGACCTGCCACCTACCACCCGCCCCTTGCCATCTGACCACCCTTGTAAGAATTTCGTCATGCAACAGGGAAACAACCCGCCAGACCCCTCCGTTGTTTACTACAGATGTGGTTATTGCTACCACAAATGTTGTGTGCGCCAAAGGGCGATAGACAGTGAGGGTTGTGCGAGCATGAATAATTTATCGGCCTACATAGATTTTGTCATTGAAGTCAGCCCCGTGGGTGAGCAAAGCTACGCGATTGTTGCCCGTTCCACTGATAGGACAGCTCGCCAGGTGGCGCATTTCCCGCTGACGGCAGCGGAATTGGAGCATGAGTTAATCAAGTTGGAAAACGCCATTTTGCGTTCAAACGATGGTTTGTATGCTACGCCAGGTGTTCATGAACAAACGGTGCAGACCTTTGGCCGTATGCTTTTTGAATTTCTTCTCGCTGGCGAGACGACGCGCACTCTCTACTATGAAGCTTTACGGGAGGCTGCCCATCAGGATCGCGGTGTGCGCTTAAAAGTGAGCTTGCACGCGCCGATGTTGGCCACCCTGCCGTGGGAATTTCTCTATGATGCCCGCAAACGCGATTTTGTCTGCCTCGATCCCCATACGCCACTTGTGCGCTATACCGAGTTGCCCCAAACGCCCCAACCGTTGGCGGTGGAACCACCCTTGCAAATTCTCGGTGTCATTGCCGATCCGCTGGATATGCACGCCCGGCTGGATGTTGAAACAGAGCGGCGCCGAGTGAACCAGGCGGTTCATGCCCTGGTTGAACGGGGATTGGTGCAGATCACCTGGCTCGAAGGGCAGACCTGGCGCGATCTCCAGCGCGCCATGCGCACCGGTGAGACTCCCTGGCATATCTTTCATTTTGTCGGACATGGCGGCTTTGATGAACAGCGCAATGAAGGCTTTATTGTGCTGGCCGATGATGCCCAGAACGCCCATCGACTTTATGCGACTCAACTCGCGCGTTTAGTGGCGCGCCAACGCACATCACTCCGGTTGGTCTTACTCAATGCCTGTGAGGGGGCGCGCACTGGCGCGCAGGATCTCCTTTCCAGCACAGCAGCCACCTTGATCAACAGCGGTGTGCCGGCAGTCTTAGCCATGCAATATGCGATTGCCGATACCGTCGCCATCGAGTTTGCCAATACCTTTTATGAGTCATTGGCCGATAACTTGCCGGTTGATGCAGCGGTGGCGGAAGCGCGCAATGCCATCAACTTTCATAATGCGCGTTCATTGGCCTGGGCTACGCCCGTGTTATATATGCGCTCACCCGATGGGCAACTCTTCGCCTTGTCCAGTTCTAACCATGCCGTGGCGACTCATCAGATCTATACGCCGCCGACCCCAGAGGTTTCTGCCCAATCGCCGGTTGATCCGCCGACCGCCAAAGTGGCCGAACCGGCGCCAGTGGCCTCGCAAGATGATCTGGATACCTTGCTTTCGGCGGTGGAACAACAAGGGCGTCATCTGGTGGCCTTGTCTGAACAACAAGAAAATGGGGCGGTGAAGACGCCAAAAGACAGCGCGCTGTTGTCGGCTATGGAAGAAAAAGCCGAGATACAGCGACAATTATCCCGCCGGCGCGAAAACCAACCCCTAGACATTACCGACGTATTACAAAGTTATGCCCATCGTCACTACTCGATCATCGGTTTTGATTGGGTAACGATCCCAGCCGGCGACTTTTACATGGGCAGCGACCCACGCGTCGATATTCACTGCTTTGAGGACGAACTGCCCCAGTTTCGTTTCACCTTGCCGGAGTTTCGCATGGCGCGCCTGCCGGTGACCAATACACAATACAAGCTCTTTATCGACGCCACCGGTCATCGCTCACCCAACCACTGGACCAACGGGGAAATTCCCCTGGGGAAAGAAAAGCACCCGGTGGTCAATGTCAGTTGGCGCGATGCCACCGCCTTCTGTGAATGGGCCGGCGTGCGCTTGCCCACAGAGGCGGAGTGGGAAAAAGCCGCGCGCGGGCCGGATCGGCGGATCTATCCTTGGGGTGATGCGCTCCCTACCCATAAGCGTTGCAATTTCGATATGGAAGTTGGCTCAACCAGCGTTGTGGGGAGCTATCCTGCCGGCGCCAGCCCTTATGGTGTACTGGATATGGCGGGGAATGTTTGGGAGTGGACCGCCTCGATCTGGCTGGACAGCTATGAAAACTATGTCACCCAAATGGCAAGCCAGGCCGAGAACAATCTGCGTCGGGTCTTGCGCGGCGGCGGCTTTCGCGATATGGAGTTTGTGCGCTGCGCCGCCCGTTCTTGGGATCTGCCGACCCAACGCTATCGTGATTTGGGCTTCCGTGTGGTTGCGATTGATGATGCGCCGGTAAAAGCGAAATAATCGTAAGCCGGTAAGACTCGCTTGTCATTCTGAAGAATCTCTCGTGTATTGTTGCCGAGAGATTCTTCAGAATGACAGGTGATTTCTTCAGGTTACCTGAAACTCCTTCTTCTAGACGGGGTGCGGGCGACTGTTTAGCCCCGCTTCAATAATCTCCAGGGCAATCTGCACCCGGCGCGCCCAGTGGGCCGGATCAGCATCATAAGCATCAGCGATTGTTCGTTGCAACGCCCCATCCGCCGCTTGGGTGCGGTAGCGATCCGCCGATTCCCAGTCCAACCCATCCACCGCCAAATAGTTCACCGGGAAGCCAGCTCGGTGTAGCAACATGGGCCATTGGGCGTCGTCCCACGGGCCGGGGTGGCTGTGGGCCAGCAGATGTTCCACACAGCGCCGACTATAGCCACGCGACCCGCCACCTAGATCCACCACCTGTCCAAAGTGATGGGAAAAGACCGTGTTGATAATCATCTCCGTCTGTTGCAACGCTTGCGGGTGGGTGGCGAAGGCCTGGGCCGTGCGCCCGATAATCAAGCAATCGTGCTGCGTCAACGTCGCCACGGTCTGCCGCCATTCGTTCGGTCGCGTCTCCACCCAGCGGAGCAGGCGATCCATGTCAGCGTAGTGGATATGGGGCGCTGTTGTGCGTTCCCATGCGGTTTGCAACGCCAGGTAGCGACTTGCCGGTGGCGCCGGTGAGGTGGCGACGATCAGGCGCGGCTCATCAGCCAGCGCACACACAGTGGCGACAGTTTCTTCGCCGACAGTAGCCGGCGTCACCAGGATGATCTGTGTGTAGAGTTGGGCCAATTGGGGGCGCAGTTGCTGAAAGCGCGTCATCTCCCCCCGTGGATGCCAAGTGCAGGCCAGGGCGATGTTCATTGATTCTCTATTCCTACGGTTTCATGATGTTCCTACGGTTTCATGATGTCAAAGCATTTTACGGAAGTAGCGCACAGTCTCTTCGTACCCTAAGCCTCCATGCGCAGCCGGGCTTAGGGGATAGTCGGGCGTTGTATCGGAAGCCATTTCGCGACAACCTTCGGCCCGTGCCCAGGCTTCGGCCCTTTCGGCCAAGGCGCGGCCGAGCCCGCGTCCACGCCAATCGGGATCGACATACCAGGCTTCCAAATAGCCGACGCGATGGGTCTCGCAGCCGGGCGCTGTCTCGTGAATCGACACTTCGACCAGCCCACACAAGCCGCCCTCCGGTCGCGGGCAGACGAAGACGGCATGACATTCCGGCAAGACGGGGCGCGGCGCCGCAGCTAGAAAGGCGGCAATTTCTGCTGCTTCTTTCTCCGGGTCATCGGGCCAGAGCGCTAGCCGCAGCCGCAGCCATTCGGCAGCGTCGGCGGCTTCGACAGGACGAATTTGCATAAATTCCTCCTTGCTTATAAATCGGTGGCAAGCGTAGAATCGTGCCATTGCCTCTTCTGCTGGCATGTGTACGTAAGGGCGCCGGCGAGCAGACGCCCCTACGGTTCATCGGTTTTGCACGGTAGCCTACAGGGCCGTGAGTCTCCACTGCTGCGACGAGTTGTTTTGCGCAGGGCGGGTAACAACGGCAAAGTCGTTGGCCGCATCTTCATGGGCGTCCAGGAAGCGGCTATTGCTCATTTGCTGCACCGTGTACCGATTGTTCCCCAGGGGGCGCAGAATCCACCGTTGGGTATCATTATTCTGCGCGGTGCGGGTGACGGCGGCAAAGTCGTTGGTCGTATTTTCATGGGCGTCCAGGAAGCGACCGTTGTTTGCTTGCTGAATGGTGTAGACGCCAGCCACAAAGGTGAGTTGCCAGCGTTGCGAGTCGTTATTCTGTGCGGTGCGGGTGACGGCGGCAAAGTCATTGGCCGCATCTTCATGGGCATCCAGGAAGCGATTGTTGCTCACCTGCTGAATCGTATACCGATTGTCGCCTAATGGATTCAGCCGCCAGCGTTGCGTATTGTTATTCTGCGCGGTGCGCGTGACCACGGCAAAATCGTTGGCTTCATTTTCATGGGCGTCCATAAAGCGCGCTGTGTTCATCTGCTGGATGGTGAACTGGTTATTGTTCTGATAGAGCAACACCCAGCGCTGTGAATCGTTGTTCTGCGCCGTGCGCGTCACGACAGCAAAGTCATTGTCGGCACTTTCATGGGCATCCAGGAAGCGGTTGTTGACAACCTGACGAATGGTATAGACGGCGCCAACAGGAGTGAGCCGCCACTGCTGCGAGTCGTTATTCTGCGCGGTGCGGGTGACGGCGGCAAAGTCATTGGCAGAAGTTTCATGGGCATCCAGGAAGCGGTTATTGACCACTTGTTGGAAGGTGAAGCGCCCTTGCAACAAAGTGGGCACCAGATGGTCAAAGCGCGTAGTTTTGGTGCAATCCTCGCCACGGCAGCCGTTTGTCGAGCAGACAAGGGAAACCATGCAGGAGCCATTCGCCACAAAGTCCGTCTCGCCGCGGACAAGAATCCCTTCCACGGTATGGGTAGTGGCGTTAAAGACCGGGGAACCCGAATTGCCGCCGTAGGTGTCTAAATTCGCCACAAAAAATTCGACCGGCGTGTTATCGCGCACATTGGCGCCGGGCGCATATTTGATTGGCAACCCAACCGGATGACCGATGACGTAGACCGCCTGGTTGGCGCCGATGGCGCCGGTGCGGCGGATGGGCGTAATGCGGTGATTCGTCACGGCGCGATCCAGCCTGATCAGTGTCCAATCGGCATTGCCAGCAGCGGTTAGCCGGTGATCAATGACGCTGGCCCCGCGGTAGATCTCGCTGTTGTTGATCTTGGTTTGGGCGTTGGCCGCATTGGTCATGCGGTAGCCAAAGACAAAGCGCGTATTGGTGACATTCCCCGCGTTGACGCAATGACCAGCCGTCGCCACAATATCGGGCGCCACCAGAAAGCCGGAGCAAAAGGCGCCGACCGGCTGATTGCGAAAGCGCTCAGTGGCGCAAAGATTTTCCCGCGCCCCAAAATTCTGGGTTTGTAAAGTCGATGTGCCATTGCCGTTATCCGTAATATCGGCGGCTTGCCACAGGCTGACGACCGAATCAGCACTGTCCAAAATGGCCTGATCGGCTACGGTAAAAAGATCCTGCCGATTGTCAACCCCATAAATAACCTTTTGGCGCGCAATCACTGTTTCCAAAATCTGGGCGGTATCAACATCGGCGAGCGGGTCAGCCGTATCTGCTTGTGTGGGCGGCCCTGCGGCGCGTGTCGGATTGCCACGCACACGTAATTCCTGCACAAGTTCTTCCAATGGAATGGACTCCAACAATTGCTCACGTTGCATCGTGCGTTTCCTTTCGAGAACAGTAGGTATCGTACAGCCTTCGGGGTATACAGCCTTAGCGTGCTTCACGCATTTCCTGAAATTTAAACTGTTCAGCCCCCACTATGGTAATAGCCAAGATGGTTTTACATACAGTGCCTCCTTCCATGCGTAAGTCAATGGTGAATTCTCGGCGGGGTGGATACGTCTTAATGAGATAATCCTCCAGTTTGACAGCAGTTATGTATGGCTGGGCATGGAGCCAACTGGCGAGTTCATCCAGCGTGCGCACTGTCTGCGTAACGGTGGCAACCGCTGTTTGAAACGCTTCAACTTTGTCAAAGGATAGACAATTTTCAGCCATCATCCCTCCCATCCATTATCAGTAGTCCGCAGTCCTAAGTCCTGAGTCCAAAGTCAGGCTCGATAGCGTTGCGGTCTACTGATTATTGGTCCACGTTCCTATAAACGCAGACCATAGCAAAATTCCAGGATGAATGTTGGTGACTTACTAATCGTGAATTTGTGGGTTGGCGGCGAGGATTGCTTCTGTCACGTCCCATAACTGTGGTAGAAACGCCTGGAGTTGCTCACTGCGTTGTTGCAGATCGGCGAACGATTGTACCCCCAGGTCGGCGAGCAGATGTTGAAAACCGAGAATAAATTGCGCATAGCGTTCCGGTGCATCGTGATACAGCACCTTCAGGCAGCGAGCATAGGTGGCGACGATCCAGAAAACCGCTTCACGGTGATCGCCCCGTTCGATCATTTCCCGGCTGCCGTCAATTGCAATGGGACGTGAGAGGTCATTCAAGTCGGAGGCGAAAAAGAAGGGCGTTTTAATCACCGTTTTAGCAACATCAAAGATCGCTGTCAGCGCGGCCAAATGCGCTTCCACTTGCGCGCTGTCCATCTTTGCACACCCCAGCAAATCCAACAGCTTTTCATGAAAATCGCGGTAGCCATAGTCTGCCAGCAGTTCACGCACGGCTACATAGCGCCGACGGACGGTAGGGTTGCGCAAGCCGGCCACGAGGAGCACATGGGTGGTCACGCCCGTACCAAAGAGCCAGGACGTGACCTGATCGTGAAAGGGCATATCGGCCTTGATTGATGCCAAATTGCCTAGAATTCGGTTGCGCGCATCGTCACAACGCCGATAAACCCACTGGCGTTTGGCATACCCTTCGGCCACTGCTACTTGTAATTGGGTCAATATCCCGGTCGGATCAGCGATCACGCTGGCCTTATGAAAACTGCCCGCAAGGTGATATTGACCCAGCACGGTTTCGGCTGAACGCAGTTGGTCGCTGGACAAGTAGGAGACTTCGAGCAGCACATCCTGGTACAAAAACTTGCCCAGCTTGACTGCCGGCGGATCGGCAAAGACAACCATAATGTCCAGATCCGAGGTTGCCGGTAAAACGGCGTCATCGGGCAGCCAGTTGGCCGAGCCGTGGTAGAAGGCGCCGGCAAAGCCGGGGAATTTCTCTGCTTCTGCCGTTACCCATTGATACGCGATGGCTTTTACTTCTTTGACACGCACAATACTTCCTTCCGATCACCATTGCGTTGGCACAGCGTACTGTTGAATTTTCTCATCAATAGTCAAGATCGTCATTTTTTCGACGATGGCTTGGGCAATGAGGATACGATCAAATGGATCACGGTGCAATAACGGCAAATAAACGACTTGCTGCGCATGCGTTTTTTCAACTGGTAGCCAGCGAATATCATTGATGGTAAGTTCCTGATCAAAGCGATCCATCCAGTCAGGTGTTACTGCAAGTTTGCTAAGACTAACTTTAATGCAAATTTCCCAATAACTGGCAGCGCTCAGATAGATTTGATTATTAGGGTCGAGAAAAATTTTGCGAACGGTTTCACTCAACTTTTCACCCCCAATCAGCCACAAGAACGTGTGGGTGTCTAGCAAATATTTCATGCCATATATTCCGCAAAATCGTCGAGTGGTTCGTTGAAATCATCGGCTATCTTGAGGATCACATCTTTGGCGCCGCCAATCCGTCGCATTTTGCGCATTTCCGGTACAACCACTAGCTTGACCATTGGCTGCTTGCCCTTCGTAATCACTACTTCTTCACCGGCAAGCGCCAATTGAATCAATTTTGACAAGTGAGTTTTGGCCTCGTGAATGGTTACCTGTGTCATTGACAAGCCTTTCGTGTTTACAAACCGTCTTACTCTATACTCAGTAGTCCGCAGTCCTAAGTCCGCAGTCCTAAGTCAGACTCGATAACGTTGTGGTCTACTGATACTATTATATTGACGAGCAGCACAAGAAGTAACCCATTGCTCGTGTAAAAAGTGTACCTTCTTGGCGCTCATTAGTATAATTATAAGTTAGTCAGAAAAGTTAGTCAATAATGGCCTGGTAAGTCAACACGCGCAATTCCCGGCGCACTGGATAGCTCGACGAGGGCATCAATTGGGTCATGAAAATGACAATCTGCTCCTCCACGGGATCGACCCAGAAGGCAGTGCTGGCGGCGCCACCCCAGGCAAATTCCCCCGGCGAACCGAGAATCTGCGCCTTGGCCGGGTCGAGCATCACCGAGACGCCCAGGCCAAAGCCAATACCATCATAGGGCGTCTCACTAAAGACCGGCATCCCCATGCTGCTCAGATCGCCGTTGTTGGGCATATGGTTGGCGGTCATCAACTCGACTGTTTTGCGTCCTAGAAGGCGCACGCCGTCCAATTCACCCTTGTTGAGCAACATCTGGGCAAAACGGAAATAGTCAGCACAAGTAGAAACGAGTCCGCCGCCGCCGGAGCGGAAGGTGGGCGGCTGCCGGTAAGCACTAGCCGCCGGGGTATCGATCAGGCGAAAGCCCCCTTCGTGAAAGCTGTAGTTGGCGGCAAAGCGGCTCTCTTTGGCGGTTGGTACAAAAAAGGCGGTGTCTACCATGCCCAGCGGCTCTAAAATGTGGTCGGCAAAGTATTGGTCAAGTGATTGACCGGAAAGCTGCTCGACCAGATAGCCCAGAATATCAGTGGCCAGGCTGTAGTTCCAGCGGGTCCCCGGTGAAAAGAGCAGCGGAAGATCGCTCAATTTGGTGATCATCTCTTCCAGGCTGCCGGTCAAAATTTTGCGTTCACGGTATACGTTGTCCAGCGGGTGCGTACCGCTGGTGCCATAGACAAACCCTGCGGTGTGGGTCAGCAGATCGCGAAAGGTTACTTCTCGTTGGGCGGCGCTGGTTGTCATTTGCTCACCCGCGCCGCTGGTGTAGACCTGCAAGCCCTTGAAGGCAGGAATAACGGATGCGACGGGTGTATTGAGCTGAAATAGTCCACGTTCGTATAATTGTAAAATTGCGACACTCGTGATCGGCTTGGTCATCGAGTAGATGCGGAAGATCGTGTCGTCGGCGACCGGCTTCTGATTTTCTACATCGCACAAGCCATAGCGGTGCAGATAAGCCGGTTGCCCCCGGCGGGCGACCAACACCAGATAGCCCGGTAGCCTGCCTTCATCAACATAGCGATTGAGATGGGGCGCAATCCGGTTGAGCCGCTCGGCGCTGAGACCGACTGTAGCGGGTGAGACGAGTTCAAACATGGGTTGCCTTTCGTCATGGGTCGGAACTGGGTATAGCTCACAATGAGGATTTTGCTGACACCAGTATACTAAGTAAAGCCCAGAAAGTCTTTAGACATAAAATTGCATTTTTACTCATGTGAACACAGAATTCTATTTCTAATTA
>JAPKMW010000074.1 GCA_026645575.1 Caldilineaceae bacterium | reverse complement strand
TTGGATCCGCTACCCCGGCGACATCGAGTGAACTCTGGACCGCATCCCAATCGGTACTCCCCTGACACGTGTTTCCGATATTGACCACTGGAACACAGATATGGCCCGATGGATCAATGGCACTCATGGGATTACCCCGGACGTACATGTACCGATTGTAATCGAACAGATTCCCCGGATCCGGCACGAGGGTATCCGGCGAGAGGAACTGGCCGCTATCGGGGTTGTAGTAGCGGGCGTTGAAGTACATCAAGCCGCTGCCGTCGAGTTTCTGGCCAGTGAACTTGTGGTCGGTAGGCAGGGCGCCGCCGCGGCGGTAGCGACCATAGGCCCGTAATAGCCCTGATAATTGTAATCGGCGCCGCTGCCGGCGGTGACAAGCGCCGTGCTGCCGAGGTGTCGCCACGTAAGTAGTAGAGCGTCTCCCCTTGCCACATGGTAAGGCGTTGACTGTTGAAGGAATAAGATTTGGTGGCGGTTGCACCGCTCACCTCATAGAATTGATTCGGATAGAAGGTGACCACCCCGCCGTTGCGCTTGCACCAGTTCACCCAGCCCGTTGTAATGGTTGCGCACAGAGTTGCCGTAACAGCGCGGCGCGCCATTCGATAATCAGGTTGGTGTTGGAACAGGGAAAGCCGCGCGTAGAGTAGAGCCAAAGCATGTGGGTGTTGACAGCATACCACTGTTCGATGGGGAGCAGCCTGCTTGCAATTCAAGGGACTTTGTTAGCTCTGCAACCTTCAATTCGCCGCCCGGACTTCCGCCACAAATCGGCGCACCTTCGCGTGATCCTTCCGCCCCGGCTCCGCCTCAACGCCGCTGGCGACATCAACCCCCCACGGGCGCACAAGTTCGATGGCGGCGGCGACATTCTCCGGCGTCAATCCGCCGGCCAATAAGAGACCAGGGTGCCGGCGCGCCAACTCTGCGGCCACATGCCAATCGGTCTGTTTGCCGGTGCCGCCATAGGCTTTGGGATCATAGGCGTCGATCATCAGCGCCGGACCGTTAGCACAACCCAGCGGAGCAAAGTGGGCCGCCTGCGTTTGCGCTGCTTCCACATCTGCCGGTCGCACGGCTTTATAGGCGCGACCCGCCAGGGGGGCAAACCACTCCGCCGTCTCGTTGCCATGCAACTGGGCAAAATCCAACCCGACTTGCGCGACAATCGCCTGAATTTCCGCCACGCTGGCGTTGACAAAGACGCCGACATATCTAGGTGACAAGGTGACAGGGTGACAAGGTGACAAGGTGACAGGATCATTCACCTTGTCATGATTCAAGGTATGCACAATCTCCGCCACCGTCTCCGGTGCAACATAGCGCGGTGATTTGGCATAGAAAATAAAACCGAGTAGATCCGCCCCTGCCGCCGTTGCCACCCGCGCATCGTCGAGATTGGTCAACCCACAAATTTTCACAACCGTCCTTGTCATCCCGCTCCCTCCAACTTTCCGGCCAGCTACTTAACCATTAACTGTTGTCCATTCTCCGTTAATTATTATCCATCTTGGCCATTCCACCAAAATCAGCCCAACCACACAATCCCCCAACCCGACCACTCATCGCCCATTGCAACCACTTGTCGCCAATCCGCTGACAAGCCGTTACAATTCTGGTACACTCACCAGCGGGCAACCAACCCGGAAAGTTCACAAGAACCGAACCGTCATCAATCCAGTTCACGCACCACGTCGCACGCACCACGTCGCACGCACCACGGTTCACGATCCCTTGGGATCACCGCCATCCCAACCGAAAGGAGTCCGTATGACCTTATCTCGTCGCAACTTGCTCCAGCTACAGCTTGCGCCGACCGTCCAATCCGCTACTGCGCCGCCGCTGACGGTTACGCCGCTTGTTCACCTGCTCAACCGCATCACCTGGGGTCCGCGTCCGGACGAGGTGGCTCATGCCGAAGCTATTGGCTATGCAGCCACCCTGGAAGAGCAACTCAACCCGGAAGCGCTGGATGACCAGGCCGCGGACGCCGAGTTGGCCCGTTTGCCGATCCTCTTTATGGATCGGGCGACCGTTCACGCCCTGCCTAGCCCCGAATACCGCACCTTCAAGGCGCTGGCGGAGGGGATGATTGTACGGGCGGTCTACAGTCGCCGCCAATTATTAGAGCGTATGGTCGAATTCTGGGCCGATCACTTCAATATTCCCACCGAAGGCTATAGCCAGGATCTGGTCGGCTTTCAACGGGATGTCATCCGGCGTCACGCGCTGGGCAACTTTCGCGATCTGCTCATCGCCACCGCTCAACACCCCGCCATGCTCTACTATCTCGACAACGCCAACAACATTGCCGAAGCGCCAAACGAGAACTACGCCCGCGAATTGTTGGAACTCTACACCCTGGGCGTCGATGGCGGTTACACCGAGGACGATGTCAAGGCCGCGGCTCGCGCCTTCACCGGCTGGAGCGTCCATAACAAAACACCGACCGGTTTCTATTTCAACGCCGGCAACCATGACACCGGCGTCAAAACCCTGTTGGGTCATACGCTGCCGGCGGAACGGGGCATTGAAGATGGCTTGCAGGTTTTGAGCCTTGCCGCCAATCACCCGGCAACGGCCCGTTTTCTCGCCTACAAACTGGCTCGTCGCTTCGTGAGTGACCAGCCGCCGGCCACGTTGGTGGATAAGCTGGCGACTGTCTGGCAAGAGAGCCGAGGCGACATCAAAAGCGTCTTGCGCACCCTCTTTCTCTCGCCGGAGTTTCAGAGCGCCACCGGTCAGAAATTCCGGCGCCCGCTCGACTTTTTCATCGGCGCGCTGCGCGCCACCGGCACTACCACTCGCCATTGGTGGCGGCTGGAAGAGATGCTCAACGATCTCGGCCAACTGCCCTACGGCTGGGCGCCCCCCAATGGCTACCCCGATGTTGCCGGCGCGTGGATGGGAACCGGCGGGTTGCTGGCCCGTTGGAATGTCGCCATGCGCCTGACCCATAGCGCCGTGAGCGATGCCGGCGATAGCGGCTGGGGTCTCACCACCGATCTGCGCCAACGGATCGGCGAACCGCAGACTGTTGGTGAACTGGTGGACGCCGTCGCGACCCAGGTCTTTGGCGCCCCCCTCACTGGTGAACCGCGCCAATTCTTCGTCAACTACGCCACTGAGGATGGCAACGCCCAAGCGCCCATGTCCCTTCGCCTTCTTGGTCAAAAGCTGGGCAGCCTCTACGGCCTTATGCTCGCCTCGCCCTACTATCAATGGCGCTAAAGGTGACACTTCTGCTCTACTCTTGGCGAGTCCGTGACTCGCCCCGGCTTAGCCCAAACCGCAACCCGCTCTTGGCGAGTCCGTGACTCGCCGGGAGCGGAGCGGAGTCGCAGAGCAAGTCACGGACTCGCCGGGAGCGGGCGGGTAGTTGTTTCTAGGTGATCACAAGGTGATGATTACGGTGAAAAGGAAATAACCATGAATATGGATCTCAATCGACGTGAGTTTTTACAGATGAGTGGCATGGTCGGCGTGATCGGCGCTAGCCAGTCGCTCTTCCCCCGCTGGATGCCCCAACTGGCCTTTCGCAGCCCAGAGCGTATGGCCGCGGGGCCGGGCGATGTGCTGGTTAATATTTTTCTGCGCGGCGGCATGGACGGCTTAAGCGTCGTCGCCCCCTTTGCAGAAGGCGCCAACTACTATGATGTGCGCCCTACCGTCGCCATCGCGGAACCGGGCCGACCCAACGGCGCCATCGATCTTGATGGTCGCTTTGGCCTGCACCCAACGCTGGCCCCGCTCAAAGAAATTTATGACCAGCAACACCTGGCGATTGTCCACGCCACCGGCTCCATCGACCCCAGCCGCTCCCACTTCGACGCCATGACCTTTATGGAAGCGGGCGTCCCCGGCAACAAAACGCTCAACACCGGCTGGATTGGTCGCCACCTGCAAGCTGCGGCCTGGCAGAATGATTCCCCCTTCCGCGCCGTCGGCATGGGCGCCATGATCCCCGCGGCCCTGCGCGGCCCGATCACCCCCCTGTCGATCCGCTCCATTGCCGATTTTCACTTCCGCGGGCGTGACGACGAGTTGCAACGATTACAACAGGCGATCTCAGCGCTCTACACCATCCAGGCGCCGACCAACCAGTTGGAACGGCAAGCCGGCCTGGTCTTCAAAACCATCGCCACGTTGGATCAATTGCAGGCAACCGTCTACCAACCCGCCAATGGCGCCCAATACCCTGACGACGAATTTGGTCTGGGTCTCAAACAGGTGGCGCAACTGATCAAGGCCGATGTGGGTCTAGAGGTCGCCTGTGTGGACTTGGGCGGCTGGGACACCCACGAAAACCAGGGTACGCTTGACGGCGAATTCAACAACTTGCTCACCACCTTGAGTCAGGGGTTGGCCGCCTTCTATCACGACCTGCGCGACTACATGGACGGCGTCACCGTTGTCACCATGAGCGAATTTGGCCGTCGCGCCCACGAAAATGGCAGCCAAGGCACCGACCACGGTCACGGCAATGTTATGTTCCTGATGGGGGGCGGCGTCAACGGGGGGCAGGTTCACACCCGCTGGCCTGGCCTAGCCCCCGCAGACCTTGACGACGGCGACCTCGCCATTACCACCGACTATCGCGATGTGCTGGCCGAAGTGGTCAGCCGTCGATTGCGCAACCCCGCGCTCGATCAAGTCTTCCCCGGCTACACACCGGGTTCGGTTGATGTTGTCCATGCGCGCGGGTAACACTACAACGGATGTGGGCGGGAACGGATTTTTACGCGACAGAGAGACACATTGTTATTACAAGTTCTCTCTGCCCTACACTAATCCGTTGCCGCCTACATCCGTTGTAGTATCCCGTGTCTACCCAAAGAAAGGCGACTTGTCATGTGTATCAACAAACTGTTCTATCGGCTGCTCAAAACAACATTTCTCCTGCTGTTAACTCTGGGTGTCTGGGGTGGCGCCGCGGCCCAAGGCACGGTCTACCTGCCGGTAGCGGCGCAAGGCGCCCGCACAGCGCCGACCGCTCAACCAGAAAATGATAAAGCGCTTGCCATTGTCAAAGTTGCGGCGGCTACGGAAATTGCGCCGGTGTTGGCCAATCATCCCCACTGGGTGGCCGATGCCTATCCTGATGATGAAGCGGAGCGGATCTGGCATGTCGATTTCTATGCCGAAGCCGATGGCGAGCATCTGGGCTACGGTCATGTCAACCTCAACAGCGACGAACTCTTTGACATCAAGATGCCCCGCGATCTGTCGCCTGCCGAGTTGCAGGCCGGCATTGCCACCATCGACGCCTATCTACCCTACGACGCCGAAGTGCAGGCGCGGTTGGGCAACCCGGCACTCTGGTATCATGACGTTTCCTATGACCGCTGGGAGGAGTCGTGGAAAGCCTACTATTCCCGTGGCCTGGAAGAGATCGTGATCACCCTCTACATTGATGATGACAACGATGTCTATCTCGACTCTATTATCGATCCGGCAGTATTGAGTGAAGAAGAAGCGGTCGAAGAGCGGCGCAACCGGGCCATCAATCTTGCCTACAGCGCTGAAGGAATTGACGAAGCGTTGACCGGCGTAGATAATTGGCGTACCTATGTCGAAGATCATGGCGGCGGCCAATATACCGTCGCCTTCAGCACCATCGCCGGTCCGCTCTACCGGGTTCATGTGAATATTCATCAAGAGCGGATCATTGAAGCAGGTCCGTAATTAGAGAGATTGAGGAGATTAAGAGATTTTGTACAAGAAAAAAATCTCTTAATCTCCTCAATCTCTCAAAAACTGCCAGGAACAACCCAATGGCGACCAAAGCTCTACCCAATTCATTCTCCAACCCCTGGCTCCGCACGAGTGTGACGCTGTTGCCGGCGCTACTCGTGTTGCTCTTTTGGGTCTTTTACATTCGCGCCGCCAACGAAGTGACCGGTTCGCTCACCGATCTATCAGAATTTGGCATTAACGCTTATACCCTGGGCTTGGCTGCGCAAGAATTGGTGTTGCCCATCTTTCTGCTCTTTTTACTGAGCCGGACGGCGCTCTATCAACGCGTGGTCGAAGAGAGGGCGCCCCTGCTCGATCACCAGCGCCTGGGCTTATTGCTGCTTGGGATCACGGTGCTGTTTTATATTGGGCAGTATGGGCTGATCACGGTGCAGGAAGACCGGGCCACATTCGGCTACTTTATCGTCTTTGTCGCCGGCCTGCTAGGTGGCTGGCAGACGGGGCTAGGCTGTGGGCTGGTGGGCATGGCGGCGAGTGGTTTGATCGAATATTCGTTTTGGGACACGGATGCCTTTAATCTCTTTACCTATGTCCAGTATGCCACGCTGCTGCGCATGGAGAGCATGGCGGTTCTCTGGGTGGGTTGCTGTGCCGGGCTGCTGCGCGACCGCCTGCCGCCACGCTTGCGCCTGACACCCTGGGCTGTGGCCCTCCTCTATGTGGCCTTTGAGATCATCATCGTCGTTGCCATCTACTTTTGCTATCAAGAAGTTAATTATTACCTGGATCGTCTCTTGACCAACGTACTCATGTCGGCGTTGGCCGTGGCCGCCGTCACCCTCATGGCGCGCAATGTACAGGCGGAAGCGGCCCGTCATCATGCTGAGCAGGCCCAAATCCAATTGGCCCTGACCACCCTGGCCCTGACCCAGACCAAGCTGGCGCTGGCGCAGGCCGAAGTGCGCGCCTTACACGCCCAAATCAACCCGCACTTTTTCTTTAACGCACTCAACACCATTCGTTATTTTATTCGCACCGAACCCAACATGGCGCGTGATCTACTGACCAGCCTCTCCAACATCTTTCAACGCACCCTCAGCGCCGGCCAGTTTATCACCTTGCGCGAAGAGATCGAGCATGTCGAAGCCTATCTGGCGCTGGAAAAGGCGCGCCTCGATGAACGCCTGCACATCATCTGGACGGTCCTCGCCAAAGAGCAACTCGACCACCTGATCCCGACCCTGGTCTTGCAACCACTGGTCGAAAATGCCGTCATTCATGGCCTGGCACCGAAAACCGAAGGGGGGACGATCCACATCGTCATCAACAAAGTCGGCCCGGAACTCCTGATCCAGGTCGATGATGACGGCGTCGGCTTTGATGTCACGCGCGCTGTACGCACTGAACCGGCTGAAACGGCCCTGACCACCGAACGCCGCCCCAGCATCGGTTTACACAACGTTGATGAACGGCTGCGCCGGCTCTACGGTGAAGAACACCGGCTCTTGGTCGAATCGGAACGGGGCCGCGGCACCCGCGTCCTCATCCGCATCCCCCTCAACGCCGATCTCTCTGAACACCTACTCACCCAATCACCAGATCGCTTATTGGCCTAGCCAAAAACAAAATCATCAACCTGATCAGTTCAAGCAACACGCAACACGCATCACGAATCACAAATCACGCCCTATGCACATCCTACTTGCCGACGACGAAAAACCTGCCCGCGCCGAACTGCGCTATATGCTCCAACAGTTGGAAGCCGACGCCACCTACAGTGAAGCGCGCAACGGGCAAGAGGTGTTGACCCTGGTCGCCCAGCAGCCGGTCGATGTGCTGTTTCTGGACATTAACATGCCGGGGATCAACGGCTTGAGCGTGGCGACGGCGCTGCTTGACAGCCCCACCCCGCCACTCATCGTCTTCGCCACTGCCTATGACGCCCATGCCGTGCGCGCCTTTGAACTGGCCGCCCTCGACTACATCGTCAAGCCCTTTGCCGAACAGCGGCTGGCCCAGACGATGCAACGCGTCCGCAAGACGTTGGCGGAACAGGAGCAACTGGCGCAAAAACAGCGCGCCCTGCGCACCTACCTGCAAGGCGCCGCCGGCGCCCCCACCCTCGCCAAACTCTGGGCCGAGCGGGCCAATGGGACAGGCGTTCTCCTCGACTATAAGAATATTCTCTGGATCGAAGCGGAAGAGAAAAAGGTCTATGTCCAGCCCGTTACCGGCGAACGCCTTACCCTCACCTACACCCTCAAAGAACTCGAAGAGCGGCTAACCGGCCACCCCATTCTCCGCGTCCACAAAGCCTATCTCGTCAACCTTGACCATGTGTTGGAAGTCGCGCCCATGTTCTCTGGCACTTTCCTCCTGCGCATGAACGACGCCGACCGCACCGAAATCCCTATGTCGCGCCAATACGCCAAGGCACTCAAGGCATTGATGGGCTAGGCTGGGAACAGATGCCCTTACCGTGCCAGGTTGGCATAACCGGCAGCCTGGTTAGTACCTCCTTGCTGATCCAGGGGCGTGCTGCGTTTGGCCTCTTGCTGGAAAAAGGCGAGGATCTTGCTGCGCAGTGGTTTTTCCAACCAGAAGAACGAGCCAATGGAAAAGCCGATAATGATGGGTAGATAGAGCGCTGGGTAGGCGATGGCGCCAAACGCTTGCAACGGCGTCACCGCGATCAACTGCCGGGTCCAGTAGCTGAGGGGAACCTGCAAAATATAGATGGCATAGCTGGCTTCGCCTAGAATCAACAGGAGCGGATGGGCGAGTAACTTGGCAATCCCCCCCTTGCCCAGCGCCAACACATAGATAATGGCGGCAAACAAGGGGCTGGCGATCCCGGTGCGCAGCAAGGCATGAGGGATGCCGGAATAAGCGATTACCACCACCGCCAACAGCAAAGTGCCGATCTCCCACGCCGTTATCCGATGCGAAAGAGTGTTGTTGTTTGTGTGGCTTTGGCGCAAAAAGGCAATGCCGGTGGCAACCCCGACAATAAACGCCGATAGATTTAAGAGCGGATTAAAGGCGATAAAGTCGCCAACCAGCCGTTTCGTCGCACCGTCGTCCATGGCGGCATAGGTGAGCCACAGCGGTGTGTTGACTGCGGTGGCAACCAGCCACCCCAACAAGGTGATGAGCAACAAGGGCCATGTACGCAACTTGGCGAGATAGACCCCCACCACAGGAAAGAGCAGATAGAAGAACGCTTCCGCTGAAATCGACCAGCCGGGGCAGTTGATGCCACAGCCGTACAGCGGCAACCAAGCTTGCACCAGGGTCAATTCAGTAAAAAGCGTGGTGATGGCAGCGACAAAGCCGGAGCCATTTCCCAGGTCGATGGTGGCAAGGTAGGCCGGTAGGCTCAGCAACAAGGCCAGGAGATAGACTGGGTAGACGCGGGCAAAACGGGCCAACCAAAAGCGGCGCGGTTCCACCGACTTATCGAGGTAGGTATAGGCCAGGACAAAGCCCGACAGTACAAAAAAGAAGTTAACAGCCATGTTCCCATGTTTGATAATCGCATAGAGAAAATCAGGGATCATGGCCGCATTGTTGATGGAAAAGTGAAATGCAATGATCGCCATTGCCGCAAAAAAGCGCAGGCTGGTCAATGCGGGAAGTGCATTTTTCTTCATAATATGCTTATACTCTTGGGAATGATACACCATTGGTAGTCCATAGTCGTGTAGTCGCGTAATCCAAAGTCGCTCTATTATCATTACGGTGATGTTGCGGTCTACTGACAATCGATTTGGAAAGATCCATTGTGCTGGTGCGACCTGCCAGGTTTCGCTGAAAGTCTCGTATTGATTTCGGTAAACGAGGAGTCAGGCACGCCTCGTGCCGCCCTAGTTCCGCTTGTCAAAACAAGTCGATAACCTTCAGCCAAACCTGACAAGTCTGCTGCACTTCCTCAATTGATCATCTCCGCCAGCCGGGACGCTACAGTTAAGAAGAAGAGCATCAAGAGCGGCGCAATGCCCAGGTTGAGCAGGCGATTCATTGTCCGCCACTGCTGACCACTGAAGAACAACTCCTTGGCGACGAGCAGTGCGATCAGGGCGACGGCAATGGTCGCACTCACCGCCGTCGGCAGCACCATGAGGGAAGGCGCTTGCACCATCGGGAAGAGAATCACCCCGATCAAGATGCCGGCAAAGAGAAAGATGGCATTGCCCATCATGCCAAAGACGCCATGAACCACCGGTGAGTCATTCGTACTTGGGCGTAGAGCAAAGAAGACCATCGCCATTGCGCCCAGCCCCAAAATCGCCAACACAATGAGATTAGCGGCACTAAAGGGACTTGCCGTCATCGGCACAATTTCCGGCGTGACACTCGCCTCCAACGCCGCCACGTTGACTGTTGCCAGGGTGGTGGTCGTAGAAATGACCTGAAGCAGGGGCTGGGCCACGTTCGCCGCAGGCGCACTTGTTACCGAATTTGCTGTACCTACCACCTGCGTTGGCACCAAGACCAGATCGCCGGCGCTGATCTGGTCGCTTTTTAGACAATTCGTTGCCATTAACGTTTCTAGCGCAATATTCGCCTCTGCCGCCAGAGCGCTCAAGGTATCCCCCGCCCCAACTCGGTAGGGACGCCAACCGGCCTGCACCGAGACCGCACAATCTTTCTGCCGCTCAGCTCCGGCATAGGTCGGGCTGGCTTGGGCGGCCAGGACAGAGCCAAAGAGCGCCAGCAGCACAAAGGCCAGCAGCACAAAGAGATTGGTCGGTTGAAAAGAAAGTTTGTTGAACATGAGAAAGCTCCTCCACAGTTGAAAACTACTACTGACAAAAACATGATGCAAAAAACGGTACTCACGCCGCCGCTTTGATGATCCGCGCCGGGTTGCCGGCCGCCACCACCATCGGCGGAATCGCTTTGGTCACGACGCTGCCGGCGCCAATCACGCTGCCCTTGCCAATCGTGACGCCGGGCAGAATCAGGGTGTTGGCGCCTACCCACACATCATCTTCCAGCACAATCGGGCGACTGTCACCGCTGGTAAAAATGCGTTGCTCCACTGCACCAAAACTCAAATCATGGCCGCTGCCATCAATGATCTGACAATTGGCCGCAATCAAGCAGCGCTTGCCGATGGTAATGGCGCTATAAGCATGAAGACAGGTGCCATGCAAACGGGTGTGAGCGCCAATGGTGATGCGGGCGCCTGGTCGGTCGGCAAAGAGCTTCACCGGTGAGTGCATGTTGAGGTGATAGCCGCGATTGCTGGAATTGAGCGTCACCCCCTCTTCAATGATGATCTGCCCCCCGTTGCTGATCTCAATCACCGGCCTACCTTTGAAGCTAACCCCCCACCCCATCTGCAAGCCGGCCAGATAACGATAGCGCAACCGTAGCAGATGGGTGTTCAGCGCAAATTGACCTTGTTGGACGACGCTTGCAATCGACATCCCCTGATCCCCCCTATGCCGCCACTTCCGAGATGGTATAACGATATTTGCCCGACGCCGCCGGCGGAATATCGGCCAAAAACTGAAAATCGACCCGGCAATCAGCGCCCATGACCGCTCGCGTATTCTGTACAATTTCGGTCAGTTCCTGTTCGGTGGCATCCGCCGCTGTCTTAACCACTTTAAAGACAATGGTCGAAAGATCCTGTTGCACCACCTGAAAGCGCTGCACCCAACTACGGAAGTAGAGCAGATGAGTGAAATATTCACCGTCGATCAACACTCCCTCTTTGGTCTTAAAGGCATCGACATTACGTCCAGAGACCTTGGCCAAAATCTGCCCCTGGCGACCACAGGCGCAGACCCGTTCCGGCGCAAGGATGCCCCGGTCGCCGATGGCGTAGCGCACCAGCGGCATGGCGTAGTTGATCAAACTGGTGACAACAATGTTGCCCTCCACCCCCGCCGGCACCGGCTGACCCTCTTCATCGACGATTTCGACATAGGTTCCCCACGGGAAGACATGCAAGCCGGCATGGGCTTCACATTCGCAGGCGATGTCCCCTACTTCGCGCGACCCATAGCGGTTGAAGACTTTGCAGCCAAAGACCCGCTCAATCTGCTCCCGGATAAAGGGATAGAGCGTACCCGCCGACGTAAGAATCGACTTCTGCGGCGTCACCGGGATGCCCTCCTTTTCGGCAAAGCGAGCCAATTCATAGATCGCCTGCGTATAGGCCACAATCAGTTGTGGCGGCTGGGCATTCAGTTCTGCCAGAAAGTTGCGCATCCGTTCCGGCGACATGCGAAAGGCGTTGAAGTACCGGTCATTGGTCAACGCGTTCAGCGTCTTCATCTTCCAACCCATACCCCCTTGCAAAATGTCGCGTTCCGACCCCCAGATACGCACCGCCGATTGCCCAAAGGCGCGCCCGGCCCAGTCAAAACTGAGCATCTGAATCGCCATCTGATGGTCACAATATTGGCGATCCTGAATAAAGCGCACCGGTTCGCCGGTGGAGCCGCCCGATGTGTTATATATCCAACGCCGCCGGGCCAGATCGTCCGACTTGAGCCGTTCGCTATGCTGGCGAATCTCTGTCTTGGTCAGGAGCGGCAACGCCTGGAGGTAACCCATTGGATCACGTTCATAGCCCCGTCCTGTGCGCACCATCAATTCGGCATAGTAGGGAACATGTTGTTCACAGTGGCGCAGCAAATTGACCAGCGCCTCTTTCGTGGTAGCAAAGGGGACGCCTTGTGCATCCGCCGCCCAATAACGTTCATAGACCGAACCCATCTTACTCCCAAGCATCAACTGATGGGCGCCAAAATAGAGAAGTTTACGCATATTCATCGGATTTTGCCTTTCTAGTTGATACAGACGCGGATTTAGGTGGCGCGGATCTTTTCTTTCTTTACAAGCGAACCGTACTACCAAAACCCGCCTATCCTCTATCTGCGGATCGCTGCTAGAGCCAAAATCCGCGACACCTAAATCAGCGCCTGCACTCCCAAACACGACATAAAATTTGCGACATCTACATCCGCGTCTGTCGCCCCCAGATCACCACCGCCACCAGGCTTTGGGCGGCCAGCCAAGCCACGCCCACACCGGTGATGCCAAAGGTGTCAAGAAAAAGCGCTGTCAAGCCCAGCGTTAACAAACAGATCGCCCCCTGCACGACAATCAAGTGATGGCTCCGGTTCTCCACCCGCGCCAGGCTCAGGTAGAGCGCCGTATACAAATTGGGCAGAATGGCTACCGCCAAGATCCGCAGAAGCGTGCTGCCTTCAGCGGCATAGTCAGCGCCAAAGAGGGTCATGAGCCACGGCGCCCCCACCAGCAGCAGCGCAACCAACGGCAGCAACAGGCGTAAACTCTGCCGCCAGGCGCTCTGGTAATAGTCAGCAATCCGTGAGCGGTTGGCGCTGGCCTCCACCATGAACGAGAGTGCCATATTTTGCGGAATCAATTGCAGGCCGGTGTAGAGCATCCACGGAATGTAAAAGTAAGCCGTCGCACGCGTTCCTAATGTTTGCGTCACGATCATCGGCAGCAAGGTGGTGGAGGCTAGAAAGCAGAGCATCCCCACATAGTTGTGGAAGGTGTGTTGTACAAGTTCACGCGGCGTAATTGCTTGCCCGCCACTCACCAGCCCCCGTTGCGGCAAAAAGCGGGCAAAAATGAGCCAGTTGATCGGCCCCAGCGACAGGGCGACCGGAATCATCCACGAAGCCCACAGCCCATACGCCGGCGCCACTTGCGCCAACACCAGCAGCAGCACGATCTTGAGAACAGCCACCAGCAGATTTTCCACTGGCACCCAAGTCGTCTGGCGCAGACCGGTCAACACACTATCTTGCAAGGTGAAAATGCACCAGAGCGCCACCGAGATCACAAAGGCGACCAGCAACCACGGTCCGGTCAGCAGCGGCGCCAAGGCCGGCGCCCAGAAGGACGCGCCCCCGGCAAAGATCAACCCCACCACGCTGGCACTCAGCAGGCTAACCAGATAGGAACGCCTGACAAGGCTGGTCGCACCCTGACCGACCCGTGGCAGAAAATAGACCAACACGCTGTTCAACCCCAGTTGGGCAATGCCGGCGAGAAAGAGCATGGTCGCAATCAGGGTAGAGTTCAGCCCGACCAACTCCGGTGGATAGCTACGCGCCGCCAGCAGCCAGTAGACAATCCCCAGCCCCGCCGAGGCTGCACCACTTAGGAGCAACAGATAGCCGTTGCGATAGAGCGGGCTGCGCAGGTGGGTCATCACCTCAGCCCATCGTTGTTGTGTGCGCATTGCTTGCAACATAAGTTATCCTACCGTGATCGGCTGGCTGACAAGGTTAGTCTGGGCGGCGCCATGAATCAAGCGCTGGTAAAGCTGCTCGAAGCGCGGCACCGAGACGCTTGCCATAAACTGTTCCGCGCTCACCTGTGCCGCTTTGCCAAAGGCTCGGCAGAGCGCTGGGTCGTCGATCAACTGTTGCATGGCCGAGGCCATCAACCCGGCATCACCCGGCGGCACGAGGAAGCCCGTTTTGCCATCCTGGATCATCTCGCTGGCGCCGCCAATCGCTGTGCCGACCACCGCTTTGCCTTTGCTCATCGCCTCGCGCACCACACCCGGCGAGGGGTCCGGCCAGAGCGATGGCATGACGCCAAAGGCGGCCCGTTCCCAAGCCGCCATGACGTTGGCATGGGGCGCATTGCGCAACACCATAACGCCTGCCGGAAAACTCTTGGGCGTATCCGGCGTTTCATAGCCGATCAGCACCAGGGGCGGCGCTTTGCGCAACTGTTGGTAGGCATCCAACAACGTATTCAACCCTTTGCGCGGTTGCAACCCACCGACAAAGAGGATAAAGGGCTGCGTCGGCAACGCTTGCAGGAAGGCGGCGTCGGGCGCCTTCTGCTCTTGAATCAAAAAGCTGGAGATGACACTGGCCACAATCCGACCCCCGCGCTCTTCAAACTGGGCGCCGCTAAAGCCGAGCAGATCCCGTTCGACCATGTTTTGGACATAGCGGCTGACGCTATGTACGCCTCGCACCTTACGTCGCAACAGCAGGCGGCTTGTCAACACTCCTAGGGTAGAGAGTACCCCTCTGGTCGGGCCGTAGAAGTGGCTGGCGCATTGCAGACATTTGCCCAGAGCAGGGCCGCTGCACGCCCTGTTGTTGTGCAACAAAGTCCGGGTGGCGCAGCCGTAGCCATAATCCCGCGTCGAGATGAGCAACGGCGTGCGTTTACCGGTGAGCGCCAAGGCGCTGGAGTAGCTAAACCAGCCGTGGGCATGGACAACATCAGGCTGGCAGCGGTTGATCAGGCGGCGCAATTCCCACACCGTGACCGGGTCCGCATAGGGTGGGTGGTGACGCTGTTCACCGCTTTTGACCAACAGAGGCAATAGCGTGCGCAACTCCTTGATCCGGTGGACTTCCACCTCGCCATCGCGCTGGACGCTAGGCAACCCCGGCTGCCAACTAGTCACAACCTTGACCGTATGGCCCCGTTGGGTTAGCTCCTGGCCCAACAGGTGTGTCTGGCGATGCGCGCCACCGATAAAGGGTGGATAGTGATCACTGACTAACAAAATTCGCAGACTCATCTGATAAACTCCTCTGGCATGATTCGGCAGGTAAAG
The DNA here is from genome assembly GCA_026645575.1 of Caldilineaceae bacterium. The sequence continues at coordinate 42,328 of JAPKMW010000074.1, read as the reverse complement.
CTACCGCATTCCCATTACTTCGTTTTCCAAACCACATAGCGATAGGCAGTGGCGGGCAGATCTTCGCGGTAGAGATAGGCGGCCAACTCACCTTCCGCCATCTGTGCCAGTGGTAGAGCCACCGTCGTTTCCCAAGTTTGGCCGGGCGCCAGGACAAGGTCATTCCATTCCTGGGCCAACGTGTCGTTAACCTTGAGTTCCAGCCGGTAGCGGAGTGGGGTGGCTTCCTCACTATGCACACCAAACTGGATCGTCTGCGCTTCCGCTGTCGCCGTCATGGGCGTCATCCAGAGTTGGGTAAAGCGACTCTGGCCGAAATTGTTTGCCCCCCAGCGCGCCACCTGATAGGCGCCGACAACCAACAGCAGGGCCAGGGCCACCATCCCCACGGAACGCATGGGAAGCGACGGCTGGGCAACCGGCGGCGGTGCCATGTCCTGATTCCGGTATGTCCGGTGTAGCGCGCCGGCGGCAGCGACCAAGGTAATGCTACCCAGAAAGCTAACCCAGGCGTCAGTTTGCAAGCCTAGCCCGATGACATGCAGGAGGAGACCACCCAAAACGGTCAGCCCCGTACTCAGCCCCAAGCTCAAAGTCAGATGTTCTGCTGTGCCTAACTGGTCAGTTGTTATCAAACTGACCAGTGCATAGCCCGGCAGCACAAAGAGCAAGGGCAAGACAAAAAGCAGACGCAGCGGTGCAAAGGCGCCATCCAGGGCAATTACACCGATGGCGATAATGGTGAAAACGAGAATGGAAAGTAGTTCGAATGCTTTGCGGTTCATTTGGTATTGACTCCTAAGTCAGACAGTTCTGTGTTCTGTGCGTCAGTCAGCTCCGCATTGTAAATGTCCACGTTATAGATAATGATGGCGCCGCTATCGAAGATCCGATCTACCCGACGGGCTGTGTCATACTTCGTACTTTGCGCCTCTGGGATCCCTGTGCTTGGTTGCACTACGTCTTCCTGGCGCAACGTACTGGCTTGGGTGTCCTCCCACAGATAGGTCACTTGTCCACGGCGCAACAGATTCTTGCTTGTATCATTAAAGTGCGGTTCACTATAAACGGCTTGCAGCCAAACCTTGTCAGCCACATTGGTCACCACCCGTTGCTCGCCATAGGAGCCAAGCACATAGATGCTCGGATGTTCCATCGGCGCCGCAAAGCGGTTCTCCGTTCCCAACCGTTCACGGCTCCACTCCGCTGCCGAAACCCGCTCCATGTCCAACGAGCGGGAATAATTGCCGGCAATGGCGGGGCCGGGCAAACGCCAGGCGGAAACCACCGAGGCCATGGCGCCAACAAAGATGATGAGACTCCAGGTCGCCACGCCCAAGGTCAAGGACCAGCGCTCCTGCCGCTTTTCCAACAAGTGCACAGCACCCACCGCCAGCACAAAGGCCACCCCGATAAACACAATGGCTGTCGCTCTTGTGGTGATGGCAAGCCCGACCGGCGTCAAGCGCGCCACCTGTAACCCTGGATAGAGGATGGCAACGAGAATAAAGGTCAGCATCATGGGGTTGAAACGATAGCGCCGCCAAACCTGCCAGACGCCAAAGGGCAATGCAACCAACACCAGAACAACATGGGCAACCGTCGCTAGTTGCAGACCCAGCGCGGTATCTTGCCCGGCGCTGCCTTGAAAGAAGTTGCGTGGTGCGCTTTCCAACAGGAGCAGTGATACCAATTCGTTCACCATGCCATTCAACCAAGGCGAGAGATAGCCAATCACGTTATAGGCGACAAAGGCGACCCAACTCAGGGTGCCGATGAGGCTCAGCAAGGCGATCCCACCTGGGCTAGCGGTTGTCGGCGCGTTGACTGAATCGCGCTTGGCAGCCCGCCAGTAAGCGGCCAACCCTTCCCAGGTCAGCAAAATCCCCGTCACTGCAAATGAAGTGATGTGGTGCGTAATAATCATGGCGCCCAGGCCAAAGAGCGCCGCCATGCTCACCAGGATCCGCCGGGTGACTGGACTCGCATCGCGGCGTTTGATGACATAGAGCGTAAAGGCGGCCAATGCCAATGCCAACGCTTCGTAGCCAAACTGCGAGTTGAAGAAGAGAAAATGGGGGTTCGCCATATAGAGCAGCACGCTTAACCCGGCGATGCGGGATGAACCACTCACCTCTTCATAGAAAAGATAGAGACTCAACCCAAACAACAGGCGGGTGATGCCGATCACCAGTGTGCCGGCGGCAAAGATGGATAGCCCGCTCATCGTTATCAGGGCCGTTGTCACATTTTCCAGTCCCGGAAAGAAGGGGCTGACGGGCAGAATCGCATTGGGTTGAAAAAGCCGGTCGGTCTGTAAAATGTCATAGGTGGTGCGCCAATGCTGTAGCTCATCCCCCATGGTAAACATGAGTGGGCTGTAAAAAACCTTTAACAGATACAGCCCCAGCCCCAGCACAACCACTAACCCGATGCGTTCGCTCCTGGCGACTTGTGCCAGCGTTAACCGCACACAAACTGGGATCAGAATCATCCCATAGCTAAGCCAGAAAAGCGGGGCCGCCCACGCTGTCGCCATCCGTGAACCGGTATAGGCAATGGCAATCAATAACAAGGCAACGGCGGTCAGCAGGGCAAACGGCGGCGCCCATGTCTGCGCTTTAGCATCGCGCACTGATCGATCACCCATTCTCGGTAGTTCCTGGACACGCAATGTGTCTACCAGACGTTCTGCAACTGACATTTTTTTGCTCCTTTAGGTACGCTACGATTTCACCTTTGGCGCACATTGCCTACGACCAACATCTGTCCTAAGTTAACTGAGACAATGGGTGTATGGCGTCGCTGTGCTTAAAATCTCCCAATGCACGCGCGATAGAGCAGTAGCAATTCGCGCGCACAGTCATCCCAAGTGGGCAAATCCAATTGCGCCGGGCGCAATGGGTTGCGGATCTGCTCGATCACCGCTTGGGCAACCGCCTGCGGCGTACTCTGTAGCCCAATCGACCGGGCAAACCCTTGATCGGCCAATTCTTGCAGACCGGAGGTGTTTGTCACCAACACCGGACGGCGCAGCGAGAGCGCTTCTAGCGCAGCAATCGGATGGGTCTCATAATCGCTGAGGAGCGTAACCACCGTCGCCTTGGCCAAGGCCGTCGCCATTGCCGACCGTTTGGTCATTGGAATTGCGCCAATAGTGACGTGTGCGCTCACTCCCAACGCCGCCGCCTGCTGGTGTAATTCGGCTTCATAAGAACCTTCGCCGATGATGCGCAGGTGCGCGTCCGGGTAGTGGGCCAGGATGGCGGGCATGGCGGCCAGAATGCGATGATGGCCCTTATACCGTTCCAGCCGGCCCACCGATAAAATCTCGATTGGTTGATTCTGGGCGCTGGCAGTTGCCTCGGTCACAAGGGCGCTCTCTGGTGTCGCCAGGTCACACCCATTGGGAATCACGGCAAAGCGATCCCCTGCCAGCCCCAGATGCTTGCCATAATGGTTGATTTCAAAATTGGCAACGGCGACCAGCTTTTGCGCACGAGCCAGGAGGGGCCGCAAAAGTGTCTGTTGCACGCCTCGCAACTGATTCCGCACCGTGGAGGTGTGACCCCCACCATGAAAGGTGACAACATAGGGCAATTTGGCCCGTTGCGCCGCCAACATGGCGATGGGCGCGACCAATGTATGGTAGGATTGCAAATGCATCAGATCCCAGTTGCCCTCGCGAATCACCTTATAGATGCTGGGGGCAAAATAATAATCCCGATCCGCCGGCCAGGCGTGAACCCGCTGGATCTGTACACCCTCCATCATTTCGTGCGCCGGTAATTTTTTACTTGGGTCGGCCGTCAATACCGTCACATCGACTCCAGCGTGCGCCAGCCGGCGAGCAACCTGATAGACATGATTTTCCACCCCGCCCATAATGGGCAGATAACGGGGCGTCACCATCAAAATGCGCAATGCTTTGGTTTGTACCGCCGTCCAGGGCGCTTGCTTCGACAACGGAGTGAGCGGTAGCGTAAACGAGTTGGTCGATTGGGCGATCATAGGGCCGCTTCCTCCTGCCGCGTCAATGGCGTGAGACTGCGTTGCATCCCTTGACGCCAGCTTGTTAATTGCTCGCTCAGTTGGCCGACCAGATAGCCGCTGGCTGTGAGCGCAAAGCCAAGGGTGATGGCGCTGGCCCGCGCCAGCCCGCTTCGATCCAGGTGCGCGACAAAGTCATAGAGACCGGCCAATACACCGGCGGGCAAGGTGCGCAAGGTGTACTCCCGTTCGGCGGAAAGCCCATCCTGCTTGCCAACCAGTCGGGCAATCTGCGCTTTGGCCAGCCCTTCGGTGTAACAACGGGTGCGGAAATAACCCCAGTTGGCCCGCTCCGCCGGCACATGATGAAAGACCGCCGCCTGCGGCAGGTAGAGAAAGTGAGCGTCGGGCCACTGTTGACCGACGCGAATGCAAAATTCGGTGTCATCACAGCGTAACATGCTGGCGCCCACCTGGCCGACGCCGGTGCGAAAGCCGCCGACACGGTCAAAAACTTCGCGGCGGAAGGACATGTTGGCCCCAATCAGATTGCGCACGGGCGCCGGTTGCCACGGCATCCCCCGGTAGGTGCAGCCGACAACCCAATCAAATTCGCTGGGAAACCAGACGGGGCGACCAGTTGCCCAGTGTGGGTCGATAGCACCGCCGACGCCGACAACTTCCGGTTGGGTGTAGGCCGCCGCCAGGTGACGCAGCCAATCCGGTGCGGCCACGGCATCATCATCTAGAAAGGCAATGATGGCGCCTTGGGCCAGGGCGATGCCACAATTGCGGGCGCCGGAAAGACCGCGCGCTTCGCTATTCTCTACCAGAATGACCGCTTGCAATTCGGCGCACGCCCTTTGGAAGAGTTGCGGATTATGATCAATGACGACAATAATTTCTCTGGGCTGATGGGTCTGTTGGTGCAAGGAAGCGACAGCCATAACCAGATCATCCCAGCGTTTTTCCGTATAGGCGCAGATGACTATGGAAATATCAGTGGAAATAGCACTAGAAATGCCAGTTGTTGTTTGTTTGGTTTTGTGTAGTAGCTTGTTCATGGTGTTGCCCTTTCGTCAGCAGTAGCTGTACCGGTAGACCTGTCAGTTTTTGGCTATCTGACAGGTCTCGCTTGCCTGATCATTCACCCCGTGGTTGCGCTGACACTCATCCGCATCGTGCGTAGCTTTAACCATTCGTTAACGATGGTCTTCAAGACCCGCCAGCCATCGGGGAAGGTGCGCAGGTTGCTCACCCCATGCACCCGATCCGCTTCAAAGCTTGGCACTTCCGCCACGCGCAAGCCTTTGGAGAGCGCCCGCACATTCATCATCGTCTCGACTTCAAAGCCGTCAGCGTCCAGTTCCAGGTAGTGTAAGACTTTGCTCCAGAAGGCGTTGTAGCCATAACAGAGGTCGCTAAAGCTGCCGCCAAAGAGGATGCGCACACCAAAGGTAAAGCCCCAATTGCCCAGGCGGCGGAGAATGGTCATATCCGAGGTGCCGCCGCCTTGCAGAAAGCGGGAGCCTTTGACAAAATCAGCACCGGCCAGCAGGGCGCCAATAAAGGCCGGAATCTCCGCCGGGTTGGTCGAACCGTCGGCATCGAGCATGACGATAATATCGCCGGTGGCAGCGGCAAAACCGGTGCGCAGGGCGGCGCCTTTGCCACGCCCCTCTTGCATGATCACCCGGATGCCCGGCCAGGTCGCCTCGGCAACGGCAATGGTATCGTCGGTGGAATAACCATCGACCAGAATCACTTCATGCACCCATTGGGGAATGCGGGGCAACACAAGGGGGAGATTCCCCGCTTCATTCATAGCCGGAATGACAACGCTTACCTTCGGCGTCTGCTGATCAGGTTGGGCAACATTGGTTGCATAGGGGGCGGTCTGGCCGGCGTGCATTTTGGCAGTGGTGGCCGACAGCAAATTTGCTACAGGGCTGTATGACTGAGTCATGACAGAAAGTCCTTTCATTTGAACACAAACTTGACGGGTCAGTTTCTTTTCGTTCCTGTAGGGCTGCTATGTTACTGCTAAGGTGTGCCGACGATGGTGAGCAAATACAACGAAAGATTACAAAATACTTGCAGGATATGAATGTTAAGACAAACGCAATTTCTGAAAATATTTTTATTACTTACAGAAATATTTGTTATCTTAGTGTTTCGTTGGTTTCTTGCAAGTCATGACGCTGAAAGGCACGGAAAATCCGTTACAAAACCATGACAAACCTACAAGTAAAGTAGATTACGTTAGCTCTTCTCTGGTAGTGAGAAAAAACAAACGAAAATTTCATTATTTTGCCAGCAAATTGACCGTAACCTTTATCTAACACTTGCGTCACTGTCCCGTTTTCTTCCAAAAAGAGCGGACTTTGCCGATGAAATTCGCCAATCGTATCTATTGACGTGCAAGTAAAAGTAAGAATACGGTAAGTTCTTCCGTGATTCTGCTGAGAGTTTGTCATCAAAGGCTTTGACAAATCGAAATCTTACGACTACGATTACGCGTAAGTTGTATAGTTAGTAGTCCGCAGTCCTAAGTCCAGAGTCCAGAGTCCTAAGTCCAGAGTCCTAAGTCCAGAGTCCTAAGTCCAGAGTGCAGCGTCAGGCTCGATAACATTGCGGTCTATTGCATAATGGCTTTAATCGAAGGGAAAAGAAGGGGAAAACGAATGAAGCTTCACAAACAGCCCTTTGGGCAAACCAAGGATGGGCAAGCGGTTGATCTCTACACCCTGACCAATGATCACGGCATTGCTACCCAAATTACCAACTATGGCGGCACGATTGTGACGCTCCACACCCCCGACCGCGCCGGCGCGCCGGGTGATATTGTGCTGGGTTTTGATACGCTGGCTGACTACCAGACGCGCAGCCCTTTCTTTGGTTGTATTGCCGGGCGCTATGCCAATCGCATTGCCAAGGGTCAGTTTCAACTCGATGGCGTCACCTATACGCTGGCGACCAATAATGGCCCCAACCATCTTCATGGCGGTTTGCGCGGCTTTGACAAAGTTGTCTGGCAGGCAGAGACAGCCCAAGCCAATGACGAGGTTGCTTTACACTTGCGCTATGTGAGTGGTGACGGCGAGGAACACTATCCTGGTAATCTGGCAGTGGCGATTAGCTACACCCTGACCAATCGCAACGAATTACGCATCGACTACCGTGCCACCACCGACAAGCCGACGATCCTTAACCTGACCAACCACACCTATTTTAATTTGGCCGGCCAGGGCAAAATTCTGGATCACTTGATGATGATCGACGCCGACCGTTTCACCCCTGTGACCGCCGCCCTGATTCCAACCGGCGATCTGCCCAGTGTTGCCGGCACCCCCTTTGACTTCCGCACCCCCACCCCCATCGGCGCCCGCATTGCCCAAGATCATGAACAATTGCGCTATGGCGGCGGCTATGATCATAATTGGGTGCTGAATCGCCCGGAACAGGGCTTGCGCCAAGTGATCACGGTGACAGAGGCGACTAGCGGTCGCCGCCTGGATGTCGCCACCAGCCAACCCGGCGTCCAGTTCTACACCGGCAATATGATGCCCGATGCGCTGCCAGGCAAGGGTGGGCAAGTCTACACCAAACGCAGCGGCTTCTGTCTGGAAACGCAACACTTCCCAGATTCCCCCAATCAGCCCCACTTCCCCACCACGGTGCTGCGACCCGGGGAGCAGTACCACGAAACGACAGTTTTTGGCTTTTCGACTGTATAGCAGGTATTAGATATTGGGTATTAGATATTGGGTATTGATTACCAAGTGTACTGAAACTTCCAATACCTAATATCCAATACCTAATATCCAATACCCAATTCACAACATTTCTATTTTGACAGCTCATGCAATCGTATGCTAGGATACGAATCACCGCATACGATTGCATAAATTTTGTGCGCTCTTGCCGCCCAATCTGTGAGTTTGCTCCCGCATTCAGTCTCCCCCGGCGCTCACGATTGTTCAACGAGCCTTTTGCGCCTTTCATGACCAATTACAAACGCACACAGCCAGCCCGGCGTATCACCATGCGCGATGTCGCCAAGCTGGCGCAGGTTTCACAAAGTACAGTTTCGCGCGTCCTCAGTCCGACGCCGCAAGGAATTCCCATTGGCGAAGAGACACGTCAACGCGTGTTAACGGCAGTGGAAGAGCTAGGCTACCATCCCAACTTGCACGCCGGCAGTTTGCGCGGTCAACGCACCCACATGCTGGCGATGATGATCGCAGATATTGCCAACCCATTCTACCATCCCATGGTGCGCGCCGTTCAGGATGTCGCTCATCTACACCGCTACGATGTACTGGTTGCCAATTCTGATCACCTGCGGGAAAATGAACTGCTCTTTTGTGAATCGATCATTCGTCGCCCCGTTGATGGCATTATCATGGTGCCTTATAACTTGACTGATGACGACATTGAAGCACTTTGGAGCCAAACCGGTGCGGCGATGGCCGTTTTGGGTCAGCACATTACCCACCCTGCCGTCGATGTAGTCGGGGTCGATGATGTCAAAGCGACACACCAATTGACAAGCTGGTTGATTAATGAACGTCACCACACCCGCATCGGCTACATTGGCGTCACCAGCCGTTTTGCCGTCGGCGTCCGGCGACATGGTGCATATGTTCAGGCCATGCGCGATGCCGGCGTGTTGGTCAATCCTGACTATTTTCAAGAAGGTGATTGGTCAATTGAGAGCGGTCAACAGGCGATGACCCGGCTTTTACAGTTGCCGCAACCGCCGACCGCCGTATTGGCCTGCAATGATCAGATGGCGATTGGCGCGATCCTGGCCGCCCAAGCCATGAAGGTGCGGGTGCCGGAGGATGTCGCCATCGCCGGGTTTGATGATATTCCCGCCGCTTCTTGGATTCGCCCCCGCTTAACCACCGTCACCCAACCCGCCGCCGCCATCGGTCGCCAGTTGGCCGAAGCCGTCTTTGCTCGCATTGAAGGGATAGGAATGGAGCAACATCAGGTCTACGAAATTCCCTGCACGTGGATTGTGCGGGAGTCAACGTAGATAGGTAAACAGGGAGACAGGTAGACAGGTAGACAGGTAGAGATTACTTGTGTATTTGTCTACCTGCCTACCTGTTTACCTGCCAATCAAGCTCCTTTTACTATAGTTGCAGTCGTCATTGTGTTTCACAAGTTGTTGTTCTAACCCATTCTGTTGAACCATTAGGAGAGAAAAATGAACGACCAGATGAAATCAGGCTTGTCACGCCGCCAATTTCTGATCAACAGCGCCGCGGCCACGGCTTTCCTGGCCCTGGCCGCTTGCGCCCCTGGCGCGGCCGGCCCCGCTGCCGAAGCGCCAGCCGAGGCCGCCCCGGCTGAAGCGCCAGCCGCCGAACCGACTGTTGCCATTAACAAGTATGGTGAATCGGACACCCCTGTGGTGGTCTGGCATGGGTTGGGCGGCGCTGATGGCGCAACCTTCGCTACCATGTTGCAACAATATGCGGAGGAAAATCCGGGCGTAGGCGTCAGCTCGGAACTGTATAACTGGGATGTCTTCTTTCAGAAGTTCCCCACCGCCGTTGCCGCTGGCACACCGCCGGATTGGGCGATTTTCCATGCCGCCGAAGTGCAACAGATGGCGACTGAAGGCTTGATGATGCCGGTTGATGACATCTTCTTCAACACCGGCGATCTCCCCAAGGAAGACTTTGCCAAGGCCATTATGGATGCCATCACCTATGAAGGCAATACCATGGCCGTGCCGTTCGACAATCATGGCTGGGTGCAATTTGTCAACACCAAGGTGATTCAGGACGCCGGCCTTGACCCCAACAACCTGCCCAAGAATGGCGCTGAGTTTATCGACTTCGCGCTCAAGGTGACGACCGATGACGCCGGCAAACATCCCGGTGAAGATGGCTTTAACCCGGATATGGTTAAGATCTGGGCGATTGACTACACCTGGCCGCGCTTTACCATTCCTTCCACGTTGTGGCAATTTGGTGGTGGCTATATCGGTGAAGATCTAAAAACCGCTACCTTGAACAGCGAAGCCTCGACGGCGGCCATTCAATATTGGCACGACCTGATGTATACGCATGGCGTCTGTCGCGCGGAAGTGCCGGGCAAGCCGTGGGGTGGTGAACTCTACAAGACTGATTCCATTGCCATCTGGTGGGAAGGTACCTGGTCGCTGAACTACTTCAAGGACAACCCGGATGTAGCCGAACATACCATTGCGACTCCACTGGTCTCCCTCTCACCGGATGGCACGGGTGCGGCCAAGATGGATTCGCACATTATGTGTATCCCAACCGGTGTGGCGGACGATGGCATCGAACGGGCCAGGAATCTGATCAAGTGGTTGTCCGACAACGGCAAGACCTGGGCCACCTCCGGTCAGATCCCGGCGCGCCTTTCGGTGCAGCAGGATGCCGATGTCCAGGCCATCTGGTCGGTGAAGGCGGCGGCGGATCAATTCAACTCGATTGGCCGCACGGAAGTGCCGCACAAGTCGTTTATTGAAATTCAGACCGCGTGGGAAACGGCAGTCAGCGCCGTTCTCACTAACACCACGCCGATTGCCCAGGCGTTGGAAGAAGGCAATGCCGCGATTCAGGAAATTCTGAACCGGCCGTAATTGAAGAGACGATAAGATTGAGAGATTGAGAGATTGAGTTTAGCGTGACCGTCTTTTAATCTCTTAATCTCCCCCATCACATTGTATCTTCTGGAGATCGGGAACTTACCTATGAGCCTTGCCCAAGCCCAAAGGCTGCCTACTAGCCAACCCAAAACTGACCAACGGTGGAAACGGCTACGAAAGCAGTTGCCCAATTACCTCTTTGTCCTTCCCCACTTTTTGCTCTTTGCCATCTTTCTGGTCTGGCCGATTGTGCGCGGGTTGGAGATCAGTTTGTATGATTGGAAGATCATGGCAGTGAACCAGCGCTGGTTGGGGCTGGCCAACTATGAAGCGTTGCTGGCTGATCCCAAATTTTGGAAAGTATTGAGCAACACGCTCTACTTTACCTTCCTGACCGTCATCATCAACGTCCTCTTGTCCCTGTTGGTGGCGGTGGCGCTCAAACGGAGCTTTTATGGCCGCGATTGGATGCGTGTCCTATTTTATGGCCCTGGGATCATGTCAGTTTCGGTGATTGGCATTCTGGCTGGGCGTATGTGGGATCAACAGCGGGGCGTTCTCAACTATTTCTTAGTCGACTGGTTGGGTTTGCCGCGCGTCAATTGGCTGGGGACGGCGGAATTAGTCATCCCAACGCTATCGATCACCACCGTCTGGTGGGGCTTTGGCTTTCCCATGTTGGTCTTTCTCGCAGGTCTGCAAAACATCCCGGAGCCGCTCTACGAAGCCGCCAAAATTGATGGTGCCGGGCCGCGGCAGACTTTCCGTCGGATTACCCTGCCCCTGATCATGCCAACGACGCTCTTTGTGGTGGTGACCCAATTTATCGCCCACATGCAGGTCTTTGCCCAGCCCTATATTTTGACCGGTGGCGGCCCTGGCAACGAATCGCGTTCGGTGGTCATGTATCTGTATGAAACTGCTTGGAAATTTTTTCGCTTTGGCTATGCCTCAACCCTGGCGGTGGCCCTGGCCTTGATTATGATCGTGGTGACCATCATTCAGTTCCGCGTCCTGAGCAATCGTACCGAGTATTGACCTGCTGTTTTACCAAAAAAGGAGTTCGCTGTGGCTGTATTGGGGCTTTCCTTGGGGCGTCGCCAAAAAATTGGCGAAAGCATCCTGCTTTGGGTGGCGCTCTTGCCGTTGGTAGTGCTGGTGATCGCACCGCTTTGGTATTTGATCGCAATGGCCTTTACCCCGGAGCAGGATCAATATGTCTGGCCGATTCGCTGGATTCCCGAACGACCAACCATTGATAATTTTATCCATATTTATTTGGATCAAACTTTGCCGGTGGCACGTTGGTTTACCAATAGCGTTTTGGTGGCAGTGGTTGGCACGCTGGTGGTGCTTTTTATCTCTTCACTGAGCGGCTTTGCCTTTGCCCGTCTAGAATTTCCCGGGCGCAGCTTTATTTTTTCCATCCTCATAGTCAGCTTGATGATTCCCGGCGCCGTCACGTTGATCCCGTCGTTCTTGTTGTTGCGCGATCTTAATATGCTGGACACCTATAACGCCATCTGGTGGCCGGCGGCAGCCTCGGTGGGCGGTATTTTTCTCTTACGCCAACACTTTTTTGCTATTCCACGTGAGTTGGAAGAGGCTGCGGTGATCGACGGCGCCGGTCGGTTTCGCGTCTATTGGCAGATCTGCCTGCCGTTGGTGCGCTCGGCCATGATTGCCCAGGGCATTTTCACCTTTTTGGGCTTTTGGAATGATCTCTTTTGGCCGCTGATTGTCTTGAGCGAACGCTCTACCTTGACCCTGCCGGTCGGGTTACTGGTGTTGAGTCAAGGTAGTTATATTCAGCGCGGTCTGGCTTTTGCCGGCGCCTTTATTGCCGCTGCACCGCCCTTGCTCTTCTATGCGGTGTTCCAACGTCAGATCATTCAGGGTATCACGACGGCTGGGTTGGCAGGGCGGTAAATACCATGGGTTCAACGGTGAATCGGCAGGCGTTGCAGCAATTGCTGGGAGAGGGGTTTTGTATCTTCCCCAATGTGCTGCCCCCCGCACTGTTGCTGGCATTGCGTGACATGGTGGAACGGTTGGTCGCTGGACAAAACCCGGAACAACTAGCCCGTTTTCGCTCCCAAGGCAGCATGTTTCCGGTGACAAGCGACCCGCTCTGCGCCGAGTTGATTGCGTTGCCGGCGGCTTTGCAAGCATTGGCGGATCTCGGTTTCACCAATCCTACCTTTTCCGATGGCTGGATCATCAGCAAACCGAGCCACAGCCCACGCCTTTTCTGGCACTATGATTGGTTTGCCTGGGAAGACCCCCGCTCATATGAGCTGCCACCGCCGCAGGTATTTCTGATGTACTACTTGAGCGACACGACGCCGCAAAATGGTTGTCTACGGGCGATTCCCGGTTCCCACATTCACCACAACCCGATTCATGATCGGTTGCGCGCCCCGCATTCCAAAGAATTGAGCGAAGCCCACGACCTGGCGCAGGCGATTGAGTTTGCCACTCGCCCCGATGAGGTCGATGTACCGATCCGCGCCGGGGATCTGTTGATTGGCGACGCTCGTCTTCTACACGCCACCCATGCCAACCAGACCGATGAACGGCGCACGGTGATCACCCTCTGGTTTCAACCCGATCTGCGCTCTTTGCCCGAACGAATGCAGGCGCAAATGGCAAAAAAGGCGCAGATGTTGCCCGAAAGCTGGCCGGCGGCGGCCAAAGCCCTGGTCAGCCCGCTCCTAGCTCGATACAATGGTGACGTCCAGCCCTACGAACGCACCCTCTATCGTCCGCCAAATGCTGTCTAGCGAGAACAAAGACTAAAGTCTTTACTACGAAAGCCAACTATGATCATCACCGACGTTACCACGATTAAATTGCGTTATGAGATGCCCATCCCGATGGCGGATGCCATCCATTACATGCCGGCGCGACCGCTGCTGCTGGTGCAGGTGCATACGGACGAAGGCATTGTCGGCATGGGCGAATCCGCCGCCTACAGTGGTTCGCTTGAGAGCATGGAGGCGTTGATCCTCAACGATCTGCGCCATACCATCCGTGGGCAAGACCCGTTTAAAGTCGAAAAACTCTGGCAGATGATGGCGCTGCGCGCCCATCAACGGGGGCGCCGCGGCATGTTGATGATGGCGATCAGCGGCATCGACACGGCACTGTGGGACATTATCGGCCAGGCCGTGCGCACGCCACTCTATCGCTTGCTGGGCGCCTACCGGGAGAAGTTGGACGCCTATGCCTCTGCCGGTTTTTATGCCGCCAACAAAGATGCCAAAGCGCTGGCCGAAGAAGTGGCCGGTTATGTCGAACGGGGCTTCCGTTATGTCAAGATCAAAGTGGGGCGTAACCCGGAGTTGATGAACACCCCGCTCCACGAAATGCCTGCCGCTGATTACGCCACTGCCACCTTGGAAGAAGATGTGGAACGGGTGGCGGCTGTCCGTGCTGCCATCGGCCCGAAAGTGAAGATGGCAATTGACGCCAACAATGCCTGGACGCCCTCCGTGGCGCTTAAATTTATGCGCGCCGTCGAACGCTTTGATATTCACTGGCTGGAAGAGCCGGTCGCCACCGAAGACTTGGATGGTAGCGCGGCGTTGGCGCAACAGTTGGACACCCCCGTCGCCGGTTATGAAACCGAAACCGGCCTGCCCGGCTTCCGCGAATTGATCACCCGGCGTGCGGTCGATATTGTCCAGCCCGATGTGATCTGGACAGGCGGCATCACCGAATGTCGCAAAGTGGCGGCGCTGGCCCAAGCGTACAGTTTGCCGGTCATTCCCCATGTCTTCTCCTCCGGCTTGGCAACGATTGCCAATATGCACTTGATTGCGTCGCTCTCTAACGCCGGTCTGCTGGAGTGTGACCAGAATGTCAACCCTCTGCGCAGCGAATTATTTAACGAACCGCTGGAGATCGACCGCAACGGCCAAATGACGCTGCCGGATCGACCGGGGTTGGGCGTGACGCTGAATCAGGCGACGATTGCCAAATATCAAGTTTAGGAGATAAAGAGATTGAGAGATTGAGAGATTGAGTACAGATACGCCTCAATCTCTCAATCTCTTTATCTCTCTAGCTAAAAGAGGTCAAGATGAAACTACAAAACAAAGTCGCCATTGTCACCGGTGGCGCACAAGGGATGGGCCGTGCTATCTGTTTGCGCTATGCCCAAGAGGGCGCGCACGTTGTTGTTGCCGATCTCAAACTGGACGGCGCGCAGAAGGTTGTCGATGAAATTAGTGCGTTGGGTGGACAGGCGCTGGCCGTGGCCGTCGATGTGCGCAACCAGGCGCAGGTGCAGGCGATGGTCGATGCTGCGGTGGCAAAGTTTGGCGGCGTTGATATTCTGGTCAACAATGCCGGCGTGGGCAGGATTATTCCCTTCCTCGAAACAACGGAAGCCGACTGGGATTTCATGTTTGACATCAACTGCAAAGGGCTGCTCTGGTGCAGCCAAGCCGTAGCACAGCAGATGATTGTCCAAGGGCGAGGTGGCAAGATCATTAACCTGGCATCACAAGCCGGGCGGCGTGGGGAAGCGTTTGTGTTGGCCTATTGCGCCAGCAAAGCGTGCGTCATCAGCATGAACCAGTCGATGGCGCTGGCCCTGGCGCCGCACAAGATCAATGTCAATGCCATTGCGCCCGGCATTGTCGATACGCCCTTCTGGGTGGAAGTGGACAAACAATTTGCCAAGCTCATGGATCTGCCCGTTGGCGAACCCAAGCGGCGCGCTGTGGCGTCGATTCCCCTTGGTCGCATCGAGCAGCCGGAAGATGTGGCGGCCATGGCGCTCTTCCTGGCTTCTACTGACGCCGATTATATTACCCAGCAGTGCTTTAATGTGGATGGCGGCAACTGGCCGAGCTAATCCTATTTTGCGTCCAGGTAGAATGTAGCTACCACCAATGGTATAATTATGGTAGACGGTGAGATAGATTTTACCTGGGGGATTATGTACCAAGTTGACATCACGGAAATTGACGCACAACTGGCAACGGTGATAGCAACCGCTTTACAGGGTGAGGATGTTCTTATTCTACAAGATCATGAGCCACTTTTAAAGCGCTCACGTGTCAAGGCGACAAACGTGCGACGCAAGCGTGGCAGTGCGAAAGGGCTGGTCATCATGGCTGATGATTTTGATGCGCCACTCGAGGATTTTAAAGAATACATGTCATGAAACTTCTGTTAGATACACATACCTTTCTCTGGTTTGTGAATGATGACCCGCGCCTGAGTTCAAATGCTGCAACCTTGTTGGAAAGCGAGAATAATGAAATTGATGTATTGCCGATTCAAATTCCTCACCTGACAGTTGTAGCACAGTTGCCATTCCATCACAATGATCCATTTGATCGGCTGTTGATTG
The DNA here is from genome assembly GCA_026645575.1 of Caldilineaceae bacterium. The sequence goes on along the minus strand of JAPKMW010000074.1, from coordinate 26,339 downwards.
CACAAAGCATGGTTGAATGATTGCCGATTGTAAGTGTGGATTCAGTCTTTGATCGTTATCTTGTAAAGCGGCTTTGGTAGTTTAGTTAATCATACATATCTTATCTCTTTCAATTCAAGAATGGTTAAAAAGTACGAATGAGCAACACAGCACAAATCTATTTAGACACCAACCGCACCATTGCGGAGATCTCCCCGCTGCTCTTTGGCGGCTTTGCCGAACAGATGGGGCGCTGCGTCTACGAAGGCATCTATGATCCGGCATCCCCTTTGGCCGACGAAAACGGCTTGCGCACCGATGTGCTGGCGGCGCTGCGCGAACAGCAATACACCATCATGCGCTATCCCGGCGGCAACTTCCTGAGCGGCTACGATTGGCTCAATGGCGTTGGCCCCAAGGATCAGCGTCCCCGGCGCCGTGATCTGGCCTGGCAGTCGATTGAGACCAATCAATTCGGCACCAACGAGTTTATGCAATTCTGCCAGGCGATCAATTGTGAACCGATGCTTGCCGTTAACATGGGCACCGGCACCATCCAGTCTGCCGCCGATCTGGTCGAGTATTGCAACGCACCCACCGGCACCTACTATGCCGATCTGCGCGCCAGCCACGGCCACCGTGACCCCTACAATGTCAAGTATTGGTGCGTCGGCAATGAAATGGATGGCCCCTGGCAGATCGGCCACCTGGAGATGGACGAATACGCCCGTAAGGCGCGTGAAGCGGCCAAGATGATGAAGTGGCACGACCCATCGATCAAGCTCGTCTCCTGTGGCTCTTCGAATAATAAGATGCCCACCTACCCGGAATGGGATCGCGTCACGCTGGAAACCTGCTGGGAACAGATCGATTACCACTCGATCCACTACTACGCCGGCAACTGGGACAATGACAGCACCAGCTATCTGGCCCTGGCCGTCGAGCTGGAAGATTTTGTCGATACGATGGCGTCCACCCTCAGCTATGCCAAGGCCAAGCGCCGCAGCAAGCACGATGTCTACCTCTCGTGGGATGAGTGGCAGGTCTGGTATAAAGATCGCAGCGGGCGTGGCAAGTGGACGGAAGCGCCTCACCTGAGCGAAGAGATTTACAATCTGGAAGATGCGCTGGTCGTCGCTCAGTGGCTTAACGTCTTCCTGCGCAAGTCAGATGTGCTCAAGGTGGCTTGTGTCGCCCAGATTGTCAACATCATCTCCTGGCTTCAGACCAAGCGGGATGGTCTGCTGGTGCAGACTTCGTTCTACCCATTCAAACTGGTGAGCAACCTGGCCCGCGGCAATGCCCTGGATGTTCTGACCAAAGCGCCGATTGTCGAAACACCCCGCTATGGCGGCGTCTCGGCGCTGGATGTCTCCGCCAGCCACGACCCGGCCACCGGCAAGCAGGCGATCTTCATCGTCAACCGCAGCCAGACAGAAACAATCAACACCGAGATCAACTGGCAAAGCGAAACGCCCCGTGGCGTGAGCGAAGCGTGGCAACTGGCCGGCACCGATCTCAAGGCCGCCAACACCTGGGAAAATCCTAACGCGATTACCGCGCAGAAGCTGGCAAATGTAGCGCTGCGCGATGGCAAGATCGCCCTGCAACTGCCACCCATGTCCTTTACGGCCGTGAGTGTGAACGAGTAAAGTCCGGTTCTCTCGTCCTGTAGGGACGCTTGAGTTTAGGGAAGGGTTATCATTTTTTCCCTCTCTAAACTCAGCCGTCCCTACGGAACAAAAATCAAGATGCGACTCCTATACTGCGTTCAGAATGGAAAACGGAGTTTTCTTGCTCCAGGCGGTTCCGTGAACCGCCGAGTCATGGACTCGGCTAGAGCAGTCTAAAATTCCGCTTTTGATTCTGATCTGAGTATAATCAGCAGATGAACACGTTTATTCAAAATTTCACGCCAACCGGCAACCTTCGCCGCGATGTCGCTACCTTTCTGGTGCTACATGGTTGTGCCGACACCGCCGGTCATGTTGCTCAAGTCGCCGCTGAGGCGAAGCGGCTGGCCGAACGCTTTGGCGCGTCGCTCGAAGCGGCGGAGATTGCCGGCCTGCTCCATGACATCAGTGCTGTCATTCCCAACGAAGAACGCATAGCGGCTGCCCACGCCTTTGGCATTGAAGTGCTACCAGAGGAGGCCGCTTTCCCCATGATCATCCATCAAAAGCTGTCGGTGGTGCTGGCGCGTGACATTTTCGGCGTGAGCCAACCCGAACCCTTGAGCGCCATCGGCTGTCACACCACGCTCAAAGCGGATGCTTCCCTGCTCGACAAGGTGGTTTTCGTGGCTGATAAGATCAAATGGGATCAGGCCGTTGAGCCACCGTACCTGGCGGACTTACAACAGGCGCTGGAGCGTTCGTTGGATCACGCCGCCTTTTGCTATCTCGATTACCTCTGGCAGAAGCGGGCGACGTTGCGGGTGGTGCATCCGTGGTTGGTGGCGGCGCATCAACAATTGCAGGAGCAACTTGACCAGTAAAGCGGGGGAATTAATGAAGCGCGGGGTTGATTATATCGGTGTGGGCGTCGGTGCATTGATTGTCGATGAACAAGGACGGCTTTTTCTGACACAGCGTGGGCCACAAGCCCAAAATGAACGGGGCCTTTGGGAATTTCCTGGCGGTTCGGTTGAATTTGGTGAAACGCTGGCGGAGGCCCTGCGCCGGGAGATCCATGAGGAATTTGGCATCTGGATTGTCGTGGGTGAGTTGCTCGATGTGGTTGATCATCTCCTGCCCGAAGAGGGCCAACACTGGGTCTCGCCAACCTTCCTTTGCACCCTGCTGGCAGGCGAACCGATGATTCAAGAGCCGGCAAAATGTTCTGCCATCGGTTGGTTCCACCCCCACGCGTTGCCAACACCGCTATCCCAGATCACGCAGAAAAACATAGCCCGCTATGCAGTAATGATCGGTAGTAAAGACTTTAGTCTTCTAAGCAAGGAGGAAGACTAAAGTCTTTACTATCGATCCGCCACCACCTGCCCATAATCGAGCCGAATCACCCGATCCGCCGCTTCATAGTAGGCATGATCATGGCTGCTGACAATCACCAGTTTGCCCCGCGCCTTTAGCTCCGGCAAGATCTGCCGGTAGAAAATCTCGCGAAATTCCGGGTCTTGACCGGCAGCCCACTCATCAAAAATATAGATCGGCCGATTCTCAAAGTAAGCGGTCAGCAGCGCCAGTCGTTTGCGTTGACCGTGTGACAGGTCAGTAGTGGAAAAGATGCCATCGCGAATAAACAGCTTGTGTTGTAGATCGAATTTGTTCAGATAATATTGGGCATGTTGATCTAATGCGTCCAGCCCCAATAACTGATCAAACAGGTAAAAATCGGCAAAAACTACGGCGAAGAGTTGTTGATATTGCTCAAGGGTCTGCGGCGTCACCGGTTGACCATCCCAGAAAATGTTGCCGCCTTGCGGCGGATAGAGACCGGTGAGTAACTTAATGAGCGTTGTTTTGCCGCTGCCATTGCCGCCGGTCAAGAAGATGATCTCCCCTGATTGCATAGCCAAGTCGATGGGACCGAGGATAAAGTTGCGATCCCCGGCGCGGCTTTGGTAGCGGTAACTCACGTCACGGAGTTCAATTTGGAGCGGATTGGTGAAGGTGGGCGTCAGCGGGGGCGCGGTCAGCCGTTTGAGCGACTCACCCTTGGTGGTCACGGTAAAGCCCAACGCCTCGATCTGCCGGCAAGCCACATCCGCTGTGTGCCACTGGGTGGTGTTGGTCAGGAGCAAAGTGAGCGCGCTTTTCATGTAGAGAATGATCAGGGCGTAGGTGGCAATGACCGTATTATCGGCCGGTCGCCACGCCGCCAGCGCCAGAACGCCTAGAATAAAGACAAAGTAGATCGACTGGCTCCAGGTGCCGGCCAGGGAGCGCCAGTTATAGGCGCGCGTATTCTGCCGTTGACTGGCGGCGGTGGCCGGTTGCAGCAACTCGGTCAGAAAGGCATAGCGCCGGTTGGTGTGGAGTTTTAACTCCTTGATCCCTTCGACCAGGGCGCGATAGTGGCGGAGCGCCCCATTTTGCTCTTTCTGCGCCGCTTTGGCGGCGGTGGTAGCCCGGCGCTGGAGCAACGCATAGCCGCCGATGGTGGGGATCGCCAGCAGCACTAAATAACCCAGCATGGCCGGAGCCAGCCATCCCAGATAGAGCAGGGTGCCGACGAGGGTACTCAACGAGAGTACAATCTGGGGCAGTTGTTGCAAAGCCAAGCCAATTTGTTGCGTATCTTCGGTAAAGAGTGCCTGTAAACGCGCCACGCCCAACGCTTCCAATTGCGGATAAGGTTTTGCCAATAATTGATGGGCTAGAGCAATACGCAACTGATAGCCGGCATCACCCAGCGCGCCGGTCATCAACCATTTGCTCGTTAAGTCGGCCAGAATCGCCAACAGCGTCACCAAGCCAAAGAGGTTCAGCAGTTGAAGATTAAATGGGCTGGGCGTAGTGATTTGGCGACTGAGCATGGTCACCAACGTTGCCATACTGACGCCACTGATGATGCTCACCAGGATCGCCAAGAACAAGCGGGCGCTAAAGGCGCGCCGGATCAAGGTCAAAAGCTTCATGAAGAACGACCCTTCACGGTAGACCGCGCCTGCCATAAAGGCGTTTGGCTGGCAGGCGCGGTTGTGGTCAATGGATCAATGTGATACATAGCACCTACTATACCACTGATCAGACGCGCTATCAACTAGGCGAACATTGCAATTTGCTAGCGATCCATCGGTTCATCTGGCCCGTACTTTGCCAAGAATGTAACCTCTCCTCCTGGCTTGTCCGGTAGCCATGCTATACTGGCGCTGTCTATCATTCAGGTTCACAGAGATAGACATTCACAGAGATAGACAGAGATTTCGCAGAGATTCACAGAGCGCGATAAGAGGATTTTCTCTGTGTCACACTGTGTGATCGCTGTGCCGCTCTGTGAAGCTGGACAGTTATGGGAAAAGGAGTATGCTTGTGAATCAATATCGTGGCGATAGAACAACAGAGCGGGCCTGGTCGTTCGGTCCGCAACGCTCATCCGGTGGGTGGTCTGGTGTAAAGAATTTCTTCCAGCGCCAACCGGAGTGGTTTTTGGGGGGCGCGCTGGTTGGTGGGGCGCTGCTGGCTTATCTGGCGCGCAAAGGGCGCCAATCCTCAGCACAGCAGCCGCAATTCGGCCAGGGCTATCCAACACAGCACAGCGGAAGGCCGGACAACGAGCCGCTATGGCGCAACCCATCCGCCCGCATGGGCGCCACCGAAGGGCAGATGGAAGATCTGGCTACGCCCTCAACGCGCGCCTTGGATGCCGGCACCGCCGGCACCACTGGGACAGCCTATGAACTAGACCCCACCAGCATCACCAGCGGGTAAGCAACCCGCCCCCACCTAGCGGACACCCGAAAGCCACAGGGCTCCCCAACAACGCTCCCCAAGTGGGCTTCAGCCTGCGTTGTTGGGGAGCCGGGAATCCCGTGCGTGCCATTTATAGCGGGGCGACCGTCGATGACCAAAACAATTCCGTCTCACCTGTTAGCACATTCTGTCTTTCTTGAACCAGAGGGGTCGCGTAAGTTCAACCGAATGGTCCCGCTGTCATACGCTGCGTCCTACACGCCTGCACAAAAAACAACTATTGCTTGCTGCGGGAATGTGGTACAATGACCGGCAACGCGAACCAGCCAGGCATCACAGGCCACCACGCAACCAAGGAAGCAGATCCGATGGCGAAACTCACAGGTCGTATCATCGACAAACAGACCGGCGCGGCCATTGCGGCGCGTGTGCAAGTTCTCTCCTCCGGCGGCACCTTTTTACACCCCGCCGACGCCATTCTCAAAGTTGGCACGGGGCTTCCCTTTTTTTATTGCGACGGTCACTTTACGGTTGATGCGCCGCGCGGTCTGACGCAGCTTCTGGTCGAGCGAGGCACCGAATATCGACCGGCGCAGATCACTCTGGATCTTGCCCAGCGCGGTGTCACGGCGATTGATATTGCGCTAGAGCGCTGGACCACCCTTGGCGACCAGGGCTGGCACCCCGGCAACACCCACATTCATTACGACCACAACGAGAAACGCCCCGATGAACGGCTCTATTTAGACCCGCGCGTCGAGGATCTGCGCGTCACCGCCATCAGTATCCTCACCCGGCGCGATCTACCCTATGCCAGCAACAAATATCCGCCCGGCCTGCTCACCGACTTTTCCAGCGCGCACCACCATGTGGAATGTGGCGAAGAGAGCCGCCACAACAGCCTGCCGTGGGAGATGGGTTACGGTCATATCATGTTGCTGCGCATCAAAGAGATTGTTGAGCCGATCAGCCGCGGCATCCTGGTTGATGACACTGATCCCGATTACCCGCCCCTCTGTTATGCCTGTGATGAAGCTCATCGACAAGGCGGGATTGTCATCTGGTGTCATAACGGCAACGGCATGGAAGCGCCGGTCGCCACCGCTTTGGGCAAGCTGGATGCCATGAACTTTTTTGACCCCTACTGGATGGACCCGGAGTATGATCTCTGGTATGCGTTGCTCAACTGCGGTTTTCGCCTGCCCGCTTCCACCGGCTCCGATTGGTTTCTCTGTTCGGCCAACCGCGTCTATGCCTACACCGGGCGCGCCTTCGACTATGCCGACTGGGTGACGGCTTTGCAACAGGGTAACACCTTTATCACCAACGGGCCGGCGCTGACGTTGACAGTCAATGAGCAGTTACCCGGCGCCACGATTCTGAGTCAACCGGACGGTTCGGTGACGGTCACCCTGCGTTGGGAATCCCACTATGCCGTCCAGCGGGTGGAGTTGATCTGGAATGGTCGGGTGATCAATGTGCAGACTTTCCCTGCTGGCGTCACGGCTGGACAGATGACGATTGCGGTTGACACCCCGACCGACGGCTGGCTGGCGGCACGTATCGCCAGCCAGGTGCGCGATAGCTTCTACCAGCCGCTCTTTGCCCACACCAGCCCGATCTATGTCACGACCGGTCGCCCGCCAGTGGAACGCCCCGTTGCCGCCGCGCACTTTGACCGGGCGCTGGATGAAGCAATGGGCTGGGTGCAGCACCAGGGGCGCTTCCACACGGCGGCGCAACAACGGGAAGTATTGGATCTTTTCAAGGCAGGGCAGGCTGTCTATGAGAGTTTGCTCAAAAAGTAGGGTCTTCCCGCGCACGAGGCGTTGACCAGCAAATCTTCCGGGAAGATCGGTTCGGTCGACAGGATCGTCCCGTTTAACCTTCCCGGAAGATGGTTGGCAAGCCCCTGTGTTCCCATTCAGCCCAAACATCCACCTAAACAAGGAGTGCTACAAATGCAAAACAAAAGTGCCGACACCATTGGTTGGCAAGCGACGAGCAAAACCGGCGTGGTCGCCGCTGGTGCGGCTGACGCGGTCGCCGCCGGGATCACCATTTTGGAACAGGAGGGCAACGCCGCCGATGCTGCGGTCGCCACCATTCTGGCGCTCAATGTCACTGATCACGGCGCTTGCTCGATTGGTGGCGAAGTGCCAGTCTTGATCTATACAGCGCAGGACAAGCAGGTAAAATCACTCTCCGGGCAGGGCGGCGCGCCATTGTCACCACAAGCCATTGACTGGTATATGAAAAACGGCATCCCCAACCACGATATGAAGATGGCGCCGGTGCCGTCGGTGGTGGATCTTTGTATCACCATGCTTCAGCACTATGGCACCAAATCCTTTGCCGAGATTGTGGCGCCGACGTTAGCGATTTTGGATCAGGGCAAGGAAGGCTGGCATCCGAATCTGGCGCATACGCTGCGGCGGATGGTGGAAGAAGAGGCATTAACCAGCGGCAGCCGGGAAGCACGTCTGCAAGCTGCGTGCGACCGCTTCTATGGCCGCAACGCCCAGCGCAATGACATTGCCCAGGAATTAGAAGCGTTCTATATCGAGAATGGCGGTTTCCTGCGTCGCGCCGATCTGGCTGCGCACAAGACCTTGATCGAAGACCCTGTTGCAGTCAACTATCGCGGCTACACGGTTTACAAATGTGGGACGTGGACGCAGGGGCCGTTCTTATGCCAGGCGTTGCGGCTGTTAGAAGGGTTTGACATCCAGGGCATGGGGCATCTTTCCGCTGATTATGTCCATGTGGTGACGGAAGCCATCAAACTGGCAATGGCCGACCGGGATGAGTACTATGGGGATCCCAACTTTGTCGATGTCCCGCTGGCGGCGCTGCTTTCGGATGAGTATACCACGTTGCGCCGACCACTGATCGATATGCAGCAAGCGTCCTTGACAGCGCGCCCAGGCGATCCGTATACAATGCAGCCCATCAAGCACGAGGGGGTGTTTCAACCCGGCATTGGCGGGACCACCACCTGCGTTGTCGCCGACCGCTGGGGCAACGTGGTGGCCGCGACCCCCAGCGCTAATGTTTATCATGAAGGGGGCTGTAGTCGCGCCGGCGTCAGTTATGGCAATCGCCTGCGGAGCCTTAACACCACACCAGGCCACCCCAATTGCATCCAGCCGGGCAAGCGCCCCCGCATCACCTTGACGCCGACGTTGGTACTAAAGGATGGCCGACCGGCGCTGGCGATCAGTGTGGCCGGCGGCGATCTGCAAGACCAGGCGACGTTGACCCTCCTGCTCAACTTCATCGAATTTGGTTTGCTGCCGGCGCCGGCGGTCACCACCCCGCGTTTTGCCACGGATCACCACCAAGATTCATTCGATCCTAATCCAGTCCGTGTGCAGACTTTGAAGCAGATCGGCTCGTTGACGATTAGCGAGCAGGTTGCCGCCGATGTTCGTGCGGAACTGGCGCAGCGCGGCCATCAGGTGGTTGCCAAAGCGGCGCCGATTGCTGTCCCGGTGATGCTCTATGCCGATCGGGAAAACGGCGTTTATTATGCGGCGGGCGACCCGGCCACCGGTCGCCACGCGGCTGGGCTGGATATGTAACGTTTTTCGGTAGTAAAGACTTTAGCTTTGGGGAACGGTGGAAGACTAAAGTCTTTACTACGGAATGCTTCTGTTGCTTTTGTTCTATCACTATCCTATATCCAGATCGATGCGTTGTATAGTGAAAACTGGTACGCTGGCCGCTGAAAGGGCGTGACTATGACAACGAAACTTACCCAACCTAATGAAAGTGGCGCAACGGCGAGCACAACAACACCAGGGCGGCAGCAACAGGAGCAGGGCATTCTAAAGCAGGTCGATGACCTGGCTTGGCTATTGGACAATTCTATTTACATTCCCCTCATCAACTACCGGATCGGGTTGGATGCGGTGATCGGGCTGATCCCTGGTTTGGGGGATGTGGCGGGGTTGATCCTGTCGAGCTTTATTGTAGTGCAAGCGCTGCGACTGCGGACGCCCAGAACGGTTCTCCTGCGCATGATCCTGAACATGGTTATGGAAGCGCTAATCGGGCTGATCCCCATTTTTGGCGATCTCTTTGACGCCACGTTCAAGGCCAATGCACGCAATGTGCGACTGTTACGACAAGCAATGGAACAGCCAGGCCATACACCACCGCTCGATCGCGCCGACAAAGGGGTTATTGCCACCGTGTTGGGACTTCTTGTTGGCGTCATTGTCCTCATCGGTGGCGCCGGCGCCGCCATTGCTTGGGGGATTGTGTCGCTTCTTTCATAAACTTTCCCAACACCAGGAACAGTTGCCACCAAATCGATACCCGGATCACGCCTGGACGGCAGAAGCGCCGCCAGCACTCTCCAATCAACCCCGTAGCACCACCGCCTGCAAATTTGCTGACCGCTGCCCGTCGGCGATGGCGAAATGTCTGCAACAGTCCCCACACTCTATCAGCGTGATGCACAGCGAGCGGCTTCCTGTTTTCTCTACGAAGGGTCGCCAGTTTTGAATGCAGAGAAGATAGATCAGGTTTTGCACTTCGGCTAAAACTTAGGTTACATGCTTGCGGTTCAGCAAAACAAGCAGAAATTATACTGATGAGACGAAAAGCGGCAGTTTCCCTACGCATGGGGTAGCCGCTTTTTGATTAGTCATCAACCAACGCTCGTCGTTATCAGCATAAGGAGTTGTCAAAACAGTATGTGCAACCAGCAAACGAGCTACAAGCAGCCATTCTGGAACACTCCGACCCAACCATTCAATTCGCTACAATAGTGAAGGGGTTTTCATTCCACCACTATCTTTGCACTTTTGAACGCTACCTCTGGAAGCTATCTAGAAGTGGCCCCATTGTTACCAGTGGTAGACATCAAAAAGTGCAAAGATAGTAATTCCACGCTGATAGCAATCTATTCTTAGTGGCTATTTGAATCACATGGGTGGTGTAGACTATACTAGAGTTCATTCAGTAAGCCCAAGAATATTTCAGGCTTGATTTTAGATTATACGACTATGAAAGTAAGTGATATGACCACTCATACCCAACGTACAAAATTTGGCATTATCGGCTGCGGCAACATTAGCGGCATCTACCTCAAAGCAGACAAGACCTTTAACAACCTGGAGTTGGTCGCCTGCGCCGACCTGGATATGGATCGCGCACGGGCCAAGGCGGCGGAACACAACATCAAAGCCTACACCGTTGACCAACTGCTCGCCGACCCGGAGATCGAGATTGTGGTTAACTTGACCATTCCGGCGGCTCATGCCGAGGTGAGTACGGCGGCGGTGCAGGCGGGGAAAGCAGCCTATAGTGAAAAGCCCTTTGCCCTCAACCGCACCGACGGCGAAGCCTTGCTCAAAGCCGCAGCGGCCAAAGGGGTGCGCGTTGGCTGTGCGCCCGACACCTTCCTGGGCGGCGGCTTGCAGACCTGTCGCAAACTTGTTGATGACGGCGTGATCGGCGAGCCAGTGGCGGCGACGGCCTTTATGATGTCGCGCGGCCATGAGCATTGGCACCCCAACCCGGCCTTCTACTACCAACCCGGCGGCGGGCCGATGTTTGATATGGGGCCATATTACCTGACAGCGTTGGTGTCCATTCTGGGGCCGGTACGCCGGGTGACAGGCTTGACCCGCGCCAGCTTCCCGGAACGGCGCGTTACCAGCCAGCCCAACTATGGGCAAATCATCAAAGTGGAAGTACCGACCCATGTGGCCGGTCTGTTGGAGTTTGCCAGCGGCGCCATCGGCACAATTATCACGACCTTTGATGTCAAGGCCGCGCAGTTGCCCCGCCTGGAAATTTACGGTTCCGAAGCCTCGCTCAGTCTGCCCGACCCCAACACCTTTGGCGGCCCCGTGCGTGTCCGTGGCGTGGGTGACAGTGACTGGCAGGACGTGCCGTTGACCCACATCTACACCGAAAACAGTCGCGGCCTTGGCGTTGCTGACATGGCCGATGCGATCCGCCACAACCGCCCCCATCGCGCCAGTGGCGATCTAGCCCATCATGTTCTCGACATCATGCAAGCCTTCCATGACGCCTCGGCCACCGGCAAGCATATCGACCTGACCAGCAGTTGCGAACGGCCGGCCATGTTGCCGATTGGGTTGCAGCCGGGAGAGATTGGGTGATTGAGAGATTGATCACGGGCGAACAGAATCTCTTTATCTCTTAATCACCTTGCCCAACCGTTCTGCCCCCTCAACCAACTGTGCGCTATCATAGTACGAAAAGCTCAAGCGCAAAAAGTTGGGCAGGCCACCACTGGTGGTGAATTTGTTGCCAGGGCGGAAGCCGACTTGGTGCGCTTCCGCTTTGGCGAGGAGCGTTTGCGCGTCCATGTCAGCGGGGAGTTTGAGCCAGTAGAAGTAACCGCCGTGCGGCGTGGCAAATTCAACCCAGGGCGGCAGATAGGTGCGCAGAGCTTGATCGAAAAGGGCGATGCGTTCGCGAAAAAGTTCGCGCAGCCAGGCAAGATAACGGGCTTGAATGCCCAGTTCCAACGCACTGCGCACCAATCCCGATGCCAGCGGGTTGAGACCGCCGCCGCTGCGCACAATGCCACTATCAACAAAGCGATCCACCATTGCCGGCGTCGTTTGAATCCAGCCGAGGCGCAGACCGGGGGCCAGGATCTTGGAAAAGGTGCCCAGCGACAGCACCGGCCCCTGCTCGACATAATGACCAAAAGAGCGGGGCGGGCGTTCGGTGTAATGGAGCATCTGGTAGACTTCATCGGCCACAATCCAGAAGTTGTACTGACGGCTCAAGGCCACCAACGCCTCCCGCCGCGCCTGAGATAGGGTGAAGCCGGTCGGGTTTTGATAGGCGGGAATGGTGTAGAGAAAGGCCGGTCGCTCCTGCTTCAGCTTTTCTTCCAGCAGGTCGAGCCTGATCCCATCCTGATCCACCGGCACCGAAGCGATACGCAGACCATGATTCAGGAAAATGCGAAAGACCAGAAAATAGGTCGGCTCTTCGACCAGGATCAGGTCGCCCGGTTTGGTCAACAGGGTGCAGACGAGATCAAGCGCTTGCGAAATCCCGTTGGTGATAAACAATCCCTCCGGCAGCACCGGTTCTTCATATTCTACACTCAAAAAATCAGCCAATGCGCGATTAAAGTAACCGTCCCCCTCCTCCGGCCCATATTGGAGCAACGCCATATCGCCTTGCGTAAAGCGGTGGGTGGCGGCCTCGTGTAATAAAACAAGCGGCAGAATGGCGTTATCGGGTTGGCCCACGCCAAAATCAATCACACCTTCGGGAACCTGGATTTGGGTTGTGCGGATCATGGTCATGATAGAAATGGTATTGTACTCAGTTTGATGTATAATGTACGGCCTGATTCGTGAAACGTGATTCGTAATTCGTGATTTGTGAGCAGTTCACGCAACACGCAGCACGTAGCACGTTCTAATTGTACAAGGGGCGGTTCATTTCCCCCAAGTTCATTTTTCCCCAAGTGAGGTACTTCTATGTATCAGATTGTTGACAATATCCCCGTCTGGGGCGAGCCGTTGCAGGATGCGGTGAATCAGGCCGTCACCGTGGGCAAGCGCGCCGAGGCGGTGGCGCTCATGGCCGATCACCATGTTGGCTATGCCATGCCGATTGGCGGGGTGGCGGCCTATGGCGAGCATATTAGTCCATCCGGCGTTGGTTTCGACATATCGTGTGGTAATAAAGCCGTGCTACTAGATGCAGGGGCTAATGAGGTTCGCCCCTTTATCAAAGAGATCATGGATGATGTCTGGAAACATATTTCCTTTGGTGTGGGACGGAAGAATGCCGAAGAGGTGGAACATGAACTTTTCGAGGATGATCCAGCCTGGGATATTCCCGAAGTGCGCAAACACAAGAAGCTAGCGCGCGAGCAACTGGGGACCGTCGGCTCCGGCAACCACTATGTGGACATCTTTGTTGATGAACAGGAACGGGTCTGGATCGGCGTTCACTTTGGCTCGCGTGGTCTGGGCCATCACCTTGCCAGTTACTATATCAAGGCTGGCGGCGGACGCGACGGCATGAATGTTGAGCCGGTGTTGCTGCCGGTGGCATCGCCGCTGGGCAAGGAATACATTGCCGCCATGCAACTGGCCGGGCGCTACGCCTATGCCGGGCGCAACTGGGTTTGTGCGAAGGTCGCCCAGATCATTGGCGCCAAGATTGTTGACGAAGTCCACAACCACCATAATTATGCCTGGATCGAACGCCATGGCAACCACGATCTCTGGGTCGTGCGCAAAGGGGCGACGCCCGCCTTCCCCAACCAACGCAGCTTTGTGGGCGGCACCATGGCTGAACCGGCGGTGATTCTGGAAGGGGTCGATAGCGAAGAAGGCAAGAAGGCACTCTACTCGACGGTGCATGGTGCCGGCCGCGTTATGTCGCGCACACGGGCCGCCGGCAAAAAGCGCTGGAAAAACGGCAAGTTGGAGACCATCTCCCAAGGCGAAATCAGCGACAAGATGATGATGAACTGGGTGCGCCGGGCCGGCGTTGAACTGCGTGGCGGCGGCGTCGATGAATCGCCCCATTGCTACAAACGGCTGGACGAAGTTCTGCAATATCACAAAGACTCCATCCGCATCCTCCACACCCTCACGCCCATCGGCGTGGCGATGGCCGGCGAGCATGAGTTTGACCCGTATAAGGACTAGCAGGTGACAGGGTGAAGGAATACAGTCACCTTGTCACCCTGTCACCCCCTCATCCTGTCACGTGACCCGGCCTATGACTCCTGACACTGGTCAACATGACCCACTAGCAAGTATCCTGTTGATGACGAAGAAGGAAAGTCGTGATCAACGGGAGTTCTGCCCAATGCGAATTGCTTCCTGGAAGCTGATTGAGAAAAACGCACGAATGAAACAAAAGCTGGCACTGCCACAAAGCTGGGTGGACTGGTTGGCCCTAATCACCATTGCGGTGGTTGCTTTCTTTGCCTTTACCTTCTATCCGGCAGAAGATGCGCGGCGGTGGGGTACACTTGGCTTGTTCATCCTCTTTACTGGCGGGCTGCTCTGGCCAGCGGATCAGATCACCCCACCGAGCGTCTTTAACGGGCGCGAACATGGGCGGCTGCTCTATCTGACCCTCCTGAGCTTAGGCATGGTGGCGCTGGATGGCAGTTTCACCGCCATCATCATTCTCTATTTTGTGTTGAGTGGTCGGGCGCTAACGCTCTTTCCCGACCGTATCGGCTACACCTGGGTCTTGGTCTTAGGCGGGTTGACCACCGTCCTGCTGGCCTATCTCCTGGCGCCGAATTGGGGCTTAGGTCTGCTCAATGGCTTGGGCGCAACTTGTGGTTATTTCTTTGTCGGTTCGGCGGCCAATGCGCAACGGCGGGCCGAGGTGGCCAGTGCCGAGAGCAAACGGCTGTACCAGAAGTTACAAATTGCCCATCAGCAATTGCAAGCGCATGCGGCCCACGCCGAAGAGCTAGCCGTCGCCGAGGAGCGCAATCGCCTGGCGCGCGAAATGCACGATACACTTGGTCATCGCTTGACGGTGGCCGCGGTGCAACTGGAAGGCGCGCAAAAGTTGGTGAAACGGGATCCGGACAAAGCCGTCCAGATGATCGGCACCGTGCGCCAACAGGTGTTGGAAGGGTTGACCGAATTACGGCGCACGGTGGCCGCCCTACGCACCCCGCTCGAAGAAGATTTGCCATTGCGCACCGCCCTTACCCGGCTGGCGACCAACTTTATGGAGGCGACCGGCATCCAAACTGAGTTATCCTTGCCGACCACCATCCCCGAGTTACCGCCTGACCATCGCCACACCCTCTACCGGGCTGCACAAGAGGCGCTGACCAATATTCAGCGTCATGCCCAGGCCAAACAGGCGCGCGTCGAAGTGGCGCTCCTGGGTGACAAAACGGTTGCTGATGGCCTGGTTGATACCGAAATCCTGATCAGCGTCGCCGACGACGGCATTGGGCTGAACGGGCCAGCTTCGACACATGGTTATGGTTTGCGCGGGTTAGAAGAGCGGGCGACGCAACTAGGGGGTGAGTTTTTCATCCAACCGCGCAGTGAGGGCGGCACGCGCATTGTCATAAGTTTGCCCCTGCCGTTATCCTCCGAACCCTCAAAGACCGTTGTCGGCAATGGAGTCCAGCATAATGAATAAAATCACCATTCTGCTCGTCGATGATCAGCGCCTCATGCGCGATGGTCTACGCACCCTGCTCGAATTGGAAGATGACCTGGCGGTTGTCGGGGAAGCCGGCAATGGGGACGAAGCGCTTGCGCGTTATGCCGAATTACAACCGACGATTGTGTTGATGGATGTGCGAATGCCCGGCATGGATGGCGTCGAGGCCACCCGCCGCCTTCATGCCCAGTGGCCGAACGTCAAAGTGATCATCCTCACCACCTTTGACGAAGACGAATATATTTTTGAGGGGCTGCGCGCCGGCGCGCTGGGTTATCTACTCAAGGCCGTCTCCGGGGACGAATTGGCCGATGCCATTCGTCGCGTAGCGGCTGGTCAGGCGCTGATCGACCCGGCAGTGACGCGCAAGGTGGTCGATGCCTTTGCCCGTCTAGCCCCGCCAGCGCGAGCAGTGGATGCCGGTCTGGCGGAACCGCTTTCCGAGCGGGAGTTGGACGTGCTGAAGCTGGTCGCCAACGGCTTGAGCAACCGCGAAATTGCTGAACGGCTCTACTTGGCCGAAGGCACGGTCAAAAATTATGTCACCTCGCTCTTGAGCAAGATCGGCGCTCGTGATCGCACCCAAGCTGCCCTGCGTGGGCGTGAACTCCGGTTGTTATAAAGCGCAACTTCCTATCTATATAGACTACGAGCAGCCCACTCATTGATCATTAATTATACAAGCTGGATAGCTCTCCGGAGATGCCCGACTCTTGCCCAAAATCGGGCTTTTTTGGGAGGGAGCAGAAGTTCTAAACAAGAAAAGATAGCGAATTGCACAACGGGGTTGCACCTGCGTTGTGCAATTCGCTATTGTTATACCATTTTCGCCCCCCTCCATCTCCAAAAGTTGACACACATCGCCAAAACTACTATGATCACAGCACATTCAACCCAACCACCGCGACGCTGAAGATCGGGAGACTTGACTGTGAGCTTTGGCATCACCAAAACCATCCCCGCCACTGATGGTGTGGCAGCCATCAACGCGCTCTATGATGGTTCACTCAACGAGTACGAATTTCACATGGCCGGTACGCCTTCCAAACTCAAAGTGGGCGACTATGTCTATACCATTTTCAATGACCAGTTGATTGGGCGCCTCCAAATCAAGGAACTGATTGGCGGCGCCACCAACCCCGATTCGGGCAAACCGCGCACGTTGGTCATGGTGGCCGCACCCGGCGAACGGCTGGCAACCCCCATTCCGAAACAAGGCCACCGGGGCACGCGCTACTATGATGGCGCTGAGTGGCCGGTAACGTGATTACGGAATTCGTGTTGCGTGGCTTCGACGTGAGCCGCAGCCGAACGTTGCGTGAACCGTTTTAGGCTACAAGTTTGTGCAATAAAATAGCAAATCCAGCAACACGTTTACACAAAGTCACAGTTCACGCAACACGCAACACGTAGCATAGCACAAGGAGACACCGATGGTCGATCTAAAAGGCCCTGGCAGCCCCTTTCAATTGCTCTTTACCGGCGAACAGCCAACGACGCCTTCCTTGCCGGAAGCATTTCGACAGATTTACCCCGGCGACTGGCACCTTCCCACAATGACGGGACGGCCCTATGTCTATACCAATTTTGCCCAATCGCGCGATGGGCGCATCTCCTATAACGAGCCGGGGGCATCTTCTGGCGGGGACGTAACCGACTTTAACGCCCACGATCGTTGGTTAATGGGGTTGTTGCGGGTGCGAGCCGATGCCGTCATGTCGGGCGACGCCACTGTGAATCTAGAAACCGAACATCTCTGGACGGCGGAGTTTATGTGTCCGTATGAAAGTGCTGCTTTTACCGCGTTGCGCGCTGCCGAAGGCTATGCGCCAACACCGATGTTGGTCATTGTTTCGCTGGAAGGTAAAGTCAACTTGGATGCACTCTGTTTTCGCCAACCGGACGCCCGTGTTGTGCTGGCGACCACCAATCGCGGGGCGGCGCAGCTCCACGGCGTCGAGTGTGAGGCCAGGGTTGATGTTCATGCTCTCGGTGAAACAAGTGTCGATCTCGCTCGGTTGAATCAGATGCTCTATAGCGATTATGGCGTGCGCAATTTGCTCTGTGAAGGTGGGGCGCGTCTCTTTGGCTCGATGTTGGCGGCGAAGCAGATCGATGAAGAATTTGTCACCATCTGCCCCAACTTTATCGGGCGCAGCAACGACAAATTCCGCCCCAGCTACACTGAAGGCGTGGCGTGGATGCCCGGTAAAGCACCCTATTCACAGCCTTTCAGCCTCCATCGCGTCGGCGATTTTCTCTATATGCGTACCAAAGTTCAGTACAAGGGGTAGGTTGCACCCATGATTTCCACACAAACGTTGCAAGCCCTGGCTGCGGTTGTCGGCGCTGACCATGTGATCACCGACGCCGCCCAACTCGAAAATAACTCACGCGATTGTTACTGGTACTCGCCCGTTCTCAAGCCGCAACTAGACGGCAAGGTGGGCGAGGTCATTGTGCGCCCCGGCACGATCGATGAACTGGTGGCGACGATTGCCGTGGCGGTGCGCGCCCAACTCCCCATTACCCTGCGCGGCGCGGCGACCGGCAACTATGGACAAAGCGTGCCCCTGCGCGGCGGTCTGGTTCTCAACACCCGACGGCTCGACAAGATTCTCAACCTCACACAGGATGAAGTGCGGGTCGAGACCGGGGTGGTTCTCAATACGATTGAACATGCTGCGCGCAAGGTTGGCGCTGAGTTGCGTTTCTACCCCAGCACCCTACTCACCGCCACGGCGGGCGGCTTTCTGGCCGGCGGCTCTGGCGGTGTTGGCTCTGTCACCTGGGGCACGCTCTGGGATGATGATAATGTCCGGGGCGCAACCATTGTCACCATTGAAGAGACACCCCGCATTCTCACCATCACCGACCCAGAGGAACTCCAAGGAGTGATCCACAATTGCGGCCTGAGTTGTGTGATTGCCGACTTGACCTTTGCCCTGGCGCCGGCCCAGCCGTGGGCACAATATGTGGTCAGCTTTGACACCTTTGACGCCGGGCTGCGCTGCGGCGAGAGGTTGGCCCATGACCCGACGCTGGCAAAACGGTTGATCACGGTTCTCGAATGGCCGATCCCCTCCTTCTTCCGTCAACTGGTGCGCGCCGGCGCGTCGCCGGAGGGCAAAGCACAAATGTTGCTCATGTTGACCATTGACCAAACCGAATTGCAGGCGCGGGTAGCGCCCTTTGGCGGCGTTGTCACCTGGCAGAGTCCGCCGGAAGATTATCTGAAACGGGGGCTGTTGCTCTCGGATTTCGCCTGGAATCACACGACACTCTGGGCAATGAAGGTGGATGAAAACATCACCTATCTGCAAGATCAATTTGACCCGGATCGGGTCTACGAACAACTCCGCCTGCGCAAAGAACGCTATGGCGACCAGATTTTGGAGCATATCGAGTTTATGAAGTTCCGTGGCCGGCTCTATCCACAAGGGTTGAGTTTAGTGCGCTACCAGGATCGTGATCAACTGTGGGAGTTGATGGACTATTGTGAAAAGATCGGCATCTGGATCGCCAACCCGCATACGCACTATCTCGACGAGGATGTACGCTGGAATGGGCAGACCTTGCTCGACGCCAAAGCACGCTGGGACCCCCAAGGTCTGTTGAACCCTGGGCACCTCAAACGACTGGAAAGCGCATAACCACATGACTGATCTTCGCCGTAATCTGGCCCATTACACCTGGCAAGAGATCGCCGAACTAGACAAAACCGAAGGCGTGGTCATCCTCCCCATCGGCGCCATTGAGCAACATGGCCCCCACCTGCCCACCATCACCGACACCTGCCAGGTGACCCATGTGCTGGATGTCACCCTGGCCCGGTTGCCGGAAAGTGTAAAAGCCTGGGCGCTGCCGCCGCTCAACTATGGCAAGAGCAATGAACATACCGGCTTTCCCGGCACGATCAGCCTCTCCGCTTCGACCTTGCTGGCCGTTTTGCACGATATTGCCGACAGTGTCAAAGCGGCGGGTTTTCGCCGGCTGGTTTTTCTCAATGGGCATGGCGGCAACATGGCGCTGCTGGAAATGGCGGCGCGCGATATTCGGGTGCGCACCAATCTCTACTGCTTCTCTCTGCAACCAGGGCTTTTCGTCAACGCACCCTTTCCGATTACAGCAGAGGAGCAGCGCCTGGGTTTTCATGCCGGTGAACTGGAAACATCCCTCATGTTAGCCATTGCGCCGGAACTGGTGCAGATGGACAAGGCGACGCGGCATTTCGCCCCCTTTCCCGACACCGGCACGCCGCTCTTTTTCTTTGGACAGGCCGCTACCGCCTGGCTCAGTCGCGATTGGAGTCCCACCGGCGTCTTTGGCGATGCTACGCTGGGGACAGCCGAAAAGGGGCAGGCCATGCTAGATGCCGCCACCGAGCGATTGGGGGCGCTGATTACGGAAATCAGCCGCTTTGAGACGCCAACCTTTGTTGCGTAAATCGTAGTAAAGACTTTAGTCTTTGCGCGACCAGAGAAAGACTAAAGTCTTTACTACCGGATATGATTTTGATGGGTGCTTATGACTGATTGGATTTTACGACAGGCGCGCTTGACTGATTCGGCGCCACTTACCGATATTGCCATCGCCGCCGGTCGCATTACGGCAGTTGGGGCGGCGTTGCCGTTGACCGCGGTCAATGAATGGGATCTACAGGGGCGGGTGGTCTTGCCGGGGCTGGTCGATGCCCATACCCATCTGGACAAAACCTATTTCCCGCTGCACAACCAGAGTGGCACGCTGATTGAGGCCATTGAAGTTTGGCGCGCCCACAAACGCAACCGCACCAGAGAACAAATTCAGGCGACAGTACGGCGCGCATTACAAACGGCCGTTGCCAACGGGGTGACGGCCATGCGTTCCCATGTCGATGTCGAGGCGGCCAGCGATTTGGCAACCGTGGAGACGATTCTAGCCCTGCGGGAAGAATGGCGGGGAATGATCGATCTGCAATTGGTTGCGCTCGGCTATCCAAGTGGTTCAGCCGAACAAAGAGAAGCGATACGCAGCGCGCTAACGCTGGGGTTGGATTTTGTCGGCGGTGTACCGGCGTTAACCCCTGATCCGCAAGCCGAGGTGAAGGCGGCGTTTGCCCTAGCGGAAGCCTTTGGCAAGCCCATTGATCTCCACGTTGATGAAACCGAAGATCCGCAAATGCTCAGTCTGGAGATGCTGGCCGAGCAAACGGTGGCCCACGGGATGCAGGGACTGGTGACAGCGGGCCATTGCTGTTCGCTCGCCTTTGTGGATGGAGCCACGGCAGCACGGGTCATGGACAAGGTAGCGCAGGCGCAGCTCAACATTATCACGCTGCCCTCCTGCAATTTGGTGTTGATGGGGCGCAATCACCAACCAATCCCACGCGGGGTAACACGAGTTAAAGAGCTATTGGCCCGTGGCGTCAACGTCAGCGCTGCGTCGGACAATGTGAGCGATCCGTTCAACCCCTTTGGCAGCTACGACCTGCTCCAGATCGCCAACCTGAACGCTCATGTAGCCCATCTATCGGGGGAAGCAGAAATTCAGCAGAGCTTACAGATGGTCACGCAGAACCCCGCCCAAGCCTTAGGGTTAGCTGATTATGGGATCGGCATAGGGAAACGGGCCGATCTGGTCGTGGTGGATACGACCGCTTGTCTGGCAGCCGTCACCACCATTCCGCCCCGGCTCGCAACGTTCAAGAATGGTCGTCTACTCGTGCAAACCCAAACCGACCGCCACTGGCATTTCACCCCTAACCAGTCGCGGAGCGACGGCTGACGGTAGACGGGGGTTTCAACCCCCGAAAGGAAATACATGAATTTAATCATTCGTCAAGCTCGTCTCCAAGAGGGCAACATCGTCGATATTGGTATTAGCAATGGAACCATTGTCGCCATCGAACCAGCGCTTGCCGCCTCTGCCCCTGTCGAACTGGCCGCTGAACAGCGCTTAACTTTGCCGGCATTTGTCAATGGGCAGCTTCACGCCTGCAAATCCTTCTGGCGGCGACTCTTAACTACCTTACCCGCTGCTGTGCAGGCATTACCCCGTTTCCAAGCGGCCCATCATGTCAAGCAATTGTATACCGTTGACGATGTCGCTGCCCGTGTCGATGAGGTGATGCGGCTGGCAATCCAAAACGGCACTGGCGCCATTCGTCTCTTTGGCGACGTTGATGAAGCGTCAGGTGTGACAGCCGTGCAAGGCTTGCTTCAAATTCGTGAACGTTACCAACATTTAATGAAGGTGGAAGTCGTCGCCTTTCCGCAAGATGGCGTAACCAGCGAACGCACGCCCGACCTAATGCGGGAAGCATTGGAACTGGGCGCGGATGTGGTGGGCGGCATTCCGTGGATCGAACGAGGCGAGACGGCCCAACAACGCCATACCGATATGTGCTTTGCCTTGGCGAAAGCCTTTGACAAAGACCTCCATTTTGTCTGCGACGATGTCGCCGATGCGGAATCGCGCACGTTGGAATATGTCGCCCGCCAGACCTTGAGCAACAACTATCATGGGCGCGTGTCGGCGACCCAGTGCGCGGCCCTTTCTTTCTACCCCGACGCCTATGCGAATAAAGTAATTGTCCTGCTCAAAGCCGCCAGCATCACCATTTTTTCCAATAGTCACGTTTCGCTGATTGCCACGGAGTTCCCGCCCCGTCAACCCTGGCCGCGCGGCCTTACCCGTGTCCGTGAATTGCTCGACGCCGGGGTGCCGGTGGCCTGTGGGCAGGATGACATTGACAACTGGTTCTACCCCTTTGGTCGTAACGATCTGCTCGAAGTGGCGCACTTTATGGCGCACAATGGGCAATTTGCCTGGAATGGCGAGGTCAATCAAGTGCTGCCGATGGTGACGACAACACCGGCGCAGGTACTCAAGGTGCCGAACTATGGGCTACATGTTGGTGCTGATGCTAACATCTTGGTTCTCAACGCACCGGACTGGCATCGCGCTTTGCAATTCCAGGTCGATAAACGCTTTGTGATCCTACGGGGCAAACTCGTTGCCGAAACGCAGCGTCAGTCATCGCTTCTGCTTGAGCTATAACCCTAGGATCCCGGCATCCCTGCCGGCGCTCCCAGGGTTATTTTTACCTAACGCCAGTGCATTACTGCAAATGATAGACCGGCGCCAGGCCGTAGACCGGCGTAGGAATGCCTTCCAGGCGCGCCTTCAGTTGCAGCGACAAGAACTGCGAATAGTGGCGCGATTGATGGAGGTTACCACCGTGGAACCAGAGCGCCGGTTGCTGGGTGGGTTTCCACATGTTGCGCAATTCGCCTTCCCAGGGGCCGGGGTCTTTGGTCGTATTCGAGCCGAGTCCCCAACATTTACCCACTTTGTCCGCCACCTCCTGCGAGATGATCTTGGCCGCCCAGCCATTCATCGAGCCGTAACCGGTCGCCAGCACAATCAAGTCGGCCGGCAGTTCCGTGCCATCGGTCAGCACCACCGAGTTTTCTTTGATCTGTTCGATATTCACGCCACTTTTCAGCTTGATCTGGCCGTCGGCGATCAGGTCAGAGGCGCCGACATCGATGTAATAGCCGGAGCCGCGACGCAAATATTTCATAAATAAGCCGGAACCGTCGTCACCAAAGTCGAGCATAAAGCCCACCTTGCGCAAGCGGTCATAGAGATCGGCATCCCGCCGCGCCATCTCTTCATAGACCGGAATCTGGAAGGTGTGCATGATCTTGTAAGGAATCGAGGCAAAGATCAGGTCCCCTTTGTGATGGTCAACACCGGCTTTGAGCGCCTCCTCGGAGTAAAGCCCGCCTAGCGCCAATTCCATCAAGGTGTCCGATTTGGCAATGTGGGTTGAGGAGCGTTGAATCATGGTCACATCGGCGTCATTTTCCCAGAGCGCAGCGCAGATGTCGTGGGCCGAGTTGTTGGAGCCAAGGACAACACACTTTTTGCCCCGGTACTGTTCGGCGCCCGGATGGCGGCTGGAGTGGTGAATATCGCCTTGGAAAGTTTCAGCGCCCGGAATTTGCGGCACATTGGGAATGCCCGACATGCCGGTCGCCAGCACCAACTGTTTGGGCCGCAACACCACCGGCTGCCCGGCCCGTTCCACCGTCACGATCCATTCCTGGTTGGCTTCATCGTAGTGGGCGCTTTTACACTCCGTGGAACCCCAGTAGTTCAGTTCCATCACCTTGGTGTACATCTCCAACCAGTCACCGATCTTGTCTTTGGGCGAAAAGATCGGCCAATGATCAGGGAAGGGCAGATAGGGCATGTGATCATACCAGACGGGGTCATGCAGACAGAGGGATTTGTAGCGTTTGCGCCAGGAATCACCGGGGCGTTCGTTCTTTTCAATGATGATGGTGGGCACGTTCAGCCGTTTTAAGCGGGCGCCCAGGCCAATGCCGCCCTGACCACCGCCGATGATGACCACATAGGGCTGTTTGGTGTAGCCCAGCTCGGCTTCTTCCTGTTGCTTGCGTTCGAGCCAGGTCTGGCGCGCTTTATCGGCGCCGTGGACAACGCCTTTGTCGCGGGTGGGGCCACGCTTTTCCTCAAAGCCTTTCAGTTCGACCATCGTGGTTAACAAGGTCCAACATTTGTCACCCTTAAGGCGGATCTGCCCTTTGCCCCGTGCGACTGCGGTTTCAAAGGTAAACCAGCCTTCCGTCACCCCACCGGCGGTGCTGGCCTCGCCTTCGATTTGCCAGTGGCTGGGTTGCACATAGGGCAGTTGCGCTTGCAACATGGCGCTGATTTCGTCCTGACTCTCCAGGGTTTTAATGTTCCAAGTAAACGAAATCAAGTCACGCCAATAGCACTCTGTGTCAAAGAAGGCGGTTGCGCCGGCACTATCGCCGTCGGCCAAGGCGTTGCCAAAGCTGGACAGCCAAGCCGTCACTTGCTCCGTAGCTGTCAGTACACCATTGCTCATGAGCTTCTCCTATGTAGTTGTCGATACGTTGGGATCGGGTTGCAAGATCATGGCACAAACCCGTGCCTCATCTTACCCGATTCGGTGCAGCAACACAAGTTCCTGATGCGATTTTCTATCGCGACTAACGATTCAGCCGCCCCCTCCTACCCGCCAAAGCTGGGGAGGAACAACCGTATCGTCTGCAGATCACGGCTCTCTCGCCAAGCATTCGCGCCTGGAAGGCCACCGGCGCTCTCGCCGAAATCTGGGGCGGGGTTGCTAGGGCCAAAAGCTTACCGATAGATGCAGCGCGGGTGACTTCACTGCGGCACACTCTCCAAGTTTTACCCTATGAGCCTGAGGTACTCCTCAAGTTTGAGCAACGCCGGCAAGCCAAGGTTCGCATCGGCTCACAGGATCTGCGCATTGCGGCCATTGCGCTGTGCCAAAACGCGACGGTCGTCACCGGCAATTTGCGTGATTTTCAACAAGTGCCAGAGCTTCGGCTTGTCGATTGGTCGATTCAGTAACCAGTGATCAAGTTAGGATCGTTGCTCAGCCTGTATTCAACAGGGTGCGGGCCTCAACCAAATCAGGTGTTGCCAACCCTTCCGCAAACCAGCCATAGATGGCCGCCAACGGTTGGCGCGCCGCGTCACCCTTGCCCTGCGCCTGCCACAAGCGGCAGAGACTCAGCGTGGCCCGTAGTTCAAAAGATTTGGCCGCTTGGCGACGGGCCAGGTCAATGGCCTGCACAAACAACGCTTCGGCCTCGATAGCAGCCGTAGGTGAACCCGCTTGCTCTGCCTGTTGCAAGCGCAACGCACCCTGTAACCGGTAGATTTCGGCCAGCCAGCACTGTTCCTCGCCCAGGCTTGCCAGCGCCTCGTCCAGAATTGTCAATCCTTGCGTAGCTTGTCCTAACTGGCTGTAGCCTACGGCCAGCGCCATCGACGGAAAGGCCTGACCTGCTGTTGCGCCACAATTGTGGTAACTTTGGAAACCCTGCTGAAGCTGGTCGATCCCCGCGTCAACCTGCCCTTGACTAATCAGGGCCATGCCTCGCACACAAGCTGCGACGGCCCACCACAACGGCGCTTCATAGGTCGTCGTTAGCTGCAGGGTCATCTCGGCCAGCCGTTGCGCCTGCTCCGGCTCGCGGCGCAACCAATGCAGTTGGGCTTTCCAAACGTAGGCATAGGTCAAACTCCTGGGGTGCGCCAGGGTTTCCGCCAGCGCCAGCACCTCATTACTGCGTGCCAGCGCCTGGTCAGGATAGCCAAGCAACCAGAGCGTCATAAATAGATTGGTTTGACAGGCAACCCCTAAATCCTGGCCGTAAAGTTGTACATAGCCCGCATGTTGTCGGCGATCATAGAGCGTAAGCCCCTGTTCCAAATGGCGCCGGGCGTCGGCAAAGGCGCCCAGCCAGACCAGCGTATTGCCCAGCGACCGGTGCGCAGCCACCTGATGGATCGGATCGGTCTGCTGGTAGGCCAGTTGTAGCATCTCCTCGCACACGGCCCGTATCTCTGCCCATTCGCCTCGAATCGAATGGTAGTTGCGCAAACCATTGAGCGCCCCGACCCAAGCGGCGGTCTCCCCAACTTGATGACAGAGTTGATGGGCGCGGCGATAGGCGTTGCCCACCACCGCAACACCAGAGCCTTTGGCTGAACTGAGTGTATTCGCCAGACTCAGTTACAGGGCCAGCTCCTGATGGATCTGTTGATCGGCGTCTGGTAAGGTGGCAAGGAGGGCCAACCCCGCTTGTAAGTATTGAATCGCTTCCGTGTGCGCGCCCAGCCGCTGCGCGCTGTTCCCCGCCTGACCGAGGTACGTCACGGCCTTTGCCGACAGATACTACGTTGCGGGCAGTGGCGGCTGGCCATAATTAGAGTCAAAAGGTGTCTTGTTTTTGAGGA
>JAPKMW010000073.1 GCA_026645575.1 Caldilineaceae bacterium | reverse complement strand
CGTTCACATTACTATTCGTCTCTCAGTTTGACAATTTTCCCTAACCCTTAACCTGTCACAAATGACTAAAGTCTGTACTACCGATTGTGGCTTACAGCACATAGCACTAACCGCCTAACTGTTCTTCACAGTTTACCACACCGCTGCCGGCAGGCGCAGCAATCATTTCTACAGTTTGAATAAAGAGCTGGTCGGGCGTTGGCGGTTGAAAACCGGCCGGTTCATGACGCAGAGTAAAGAGCAAGCCTTGTTGCGGCGGCATTGCCGTGGCGTCACTTGCTGTGGGCTGCAAAGTCACTAGAGCGCAAACCTTGATCGTATCCAGCGCCGCTGTTGGTTGCTGTATCTGGTTGGCGGTTAATGTTGTGTAACTGGCAAGGTCGTCCACGCGCAAAATGCCATCGTTTTGAATCAACTCGCCCAACCAAGGCAACTGATTGGGTTGTATCGTTACCGTCGTTGTCGGCGTAGTGCTATCGAGCAACGCTTCACTGCCTTCCAGCAAATAGGCCAGCACGACGCCTTCGGGGTAGAAGGGATGAACCGGCGTGCCGGTGCAAAAGTGCAAGCCGAGGTCACTCTTCTGGAAGCGGAGCGGCGCCCCCGTCCCTGGTCGCCCGCCGCTTAAGGCTGCTTCATCTAGGCTGTAGCGAAAGCGCCGACAGATCAGGTTGCGATCATGGAGCGGATGGACGGCGATGATTTCTCGAATGGGTTGCGGCGTGCGCGTCCAGTCGGCCCAGTCGAATTCGCGATAGAGCGCTCCTTCAAACCCACCCGGCGCATAGATCTGCGTTACACCATAGCCGACAGCGCGATTCTGCCACCAGGCAAAGGTCAAATAGGTTTCCCCGCCGAGTAAAATCACCGTATCTGGCGCAGCAGCCGTGGCGGCGGTGGTCTGACCAGCGGCTCGATAGCTGACGGTATAAGCGTCAATCGCTTCGCTTTGCGTTGGTTCGGCAACATAACCCAAGCCGGCGCCAGCGCGGTAGCTGGGCAGGATGGCGTAAGGGACAAAGGCTGTCGTCGGGCGATCTGGGCTGACTTGCACCGTTGGCGTCGTACCGGTGACTACCTGACCATCATAGATGACGGCGCCGATGGGGCCGGTTGGCGTTGTGCCGCCTATGGAAAAAAACGTGGGCCGGGGCGCGGTGGCGGTCGTCGTGTCGTAGGTGAAGAAGAGCAGATATTCAGGCGCGGCGTCGCCGTCGATGTTGACTTCCTCGACATCGCGTAGGGGGGACCAGGCAGCCGGCAACACTTCGGTTAAGGGGAGGGCGGCGCTCTCGCGCCGTTGTAAGGCAGCGCAACCGGTTGCGAAAATCGGCAAGCAGAGAACAAGATAGCTCAGCCACTGTCGGCGGCGGGGCCACTGGCTGACATACAACAAAATCTGTGCGATAATGACTTGCGACACTTGACAACTCGACTTACAATGGATGAAGCTGTTGGTTCATGAACAGTTCGTGAAAAATCGTGATGGGTGTTGCGCGAACTGTTCAACGACCAATTGTTTTGATAGCACGCAACTGTGATTGGCGCACCGCCGGTCATGAATCGGCGACGCGCAAGTTTGTTTGGTTGATTGTAACGTAGAGTCGAAGCGAAGTAAAAGCATTCGAGTGCTTTGGGGCTATTTCAGCATAAAAGGAGTGAAGTGAGTCAGCAGGGTGAAAAGGCAGCCGGGCTGCATATTGTCGCCATTGGCGGTGGCACGGGGATGCCGCAACTGTTACGCGGCCTGCGCGCCTATACCGACAACATCACGGCCATTGTGACCGTGGCGGACGATGGCGGCAGCAGCGGGCGGCTGCGCCAGCAGATGGGCGTTTTGCCGCCGGGCGATTTTCGCAACAACATTGCTGCCTTGAGCGATGCTGAGGACTTGATGACCCGCCTCTTTCAATACCGCTTTGCCAAGCATGATCTCAGCGGCGCGGCCAACGAACTGGCTGGTCACAGCTTTGGCAATCTTTTTATTGCCACAATGGCAGCGGTGACAGGTAGTTTTGAAAAAGGGCTGGCCGAATGTAGCCGCGTGCTGGCCGTGCGTGGTCGCGTCCTGCCCAGCACCTTGGAAAACATTATCCTCTGTGCGGAAATTGCCCATACGCATCCCAATGGCAGCGAAACGTGGACGATTGTTGAGGGCGAAAGCCATGTCCCGGAAGCCGGGGGCCGGATTCAACGGGTCTTTCTCAAGCCCGAACACCCCCGCGCCTATCCAGAGGTGATTCGCTGGATCTTACAAGCCGATCTCATTGTCGCCGGGCCAGGTAGCTTTTTCACTAGCGTGATCCCCAATTTGCTTGTTCCCGCCATTCGCGATGCCATCTGCGCCACCACTGTACCGCGCATCTATCTTTGCAACGTTGCCACCCAACCAGGGGAAACGGATCACTACACCGTCTCTGACCACATGGCACAGTTGCGTCGCCATGCTGGCGATGCCTTTACTACTGTTTTAGCCAATGACAACTATAACCCCACCCAGCCACCCTACACCATCGGCGATTGGGTTACATTGCCCCACCCAAACGCCGCCATCCCCTACCGCCTCTTCACTGGCGACCTCGTCGATGACAAGCGTCCCTGGCACCACAATCCCCAAAAACTCGCCGCTCGCCTAATGACTGTTTATAGCGAGCTAACCGGCGCGTCAAGTCCGTAGTCCAGAGTCTAGAGTCCATAGTCTCACTGTTACAGACTCTGGACTACGGACTCTA
The DNA here is from genome assembly GCA_026645575.1 of Caldilineaceae bacterium. The sequence continues at coordinate 58,166 of JAPKMW010000073.1, read as the reverse complement.
GACTCTGGACTACGGACTACGGCTAATTTCGCCGCGCAGAAGCTTCCATACATGTTATTTATCCAGCTTTATGGTAAAATGGGTTGCGGACTTGCACCTAAGATAGCTGCTTGCCCGATTTTTACAGCGCTTATTGTTTGAAAACTACTGTTTTTTATTCATTTACATCGACGTAGAAGGTTTTCGGACAAAGCAAAAGCCCCAAATAAAAATTTGGTTGCAAAGGAGAAAATTCATGGCTACGAAAATTGCGATTAATGGCTTTGGCCGCATTGGCCGGCAAGTGACCAAGGCGCTTTTTGAGAAGTACCGCGGTCAATTTGATCTGGTTGCCGTCAATGATTTGAGTGATGTGAAAACCAACGCTCATCTCTTTAAGTATGACAGCAACTATGGCGTCTACAAGGGAGAGGTGGGCGTCGAGGGTGGCGACATCATCATCGATGGCGACCGCGTCAAGGTGTGCAGCGAACGCGACCCCAGCAAATTGCCTTGGGGCGACATGGGCGTTGACATTGTGATCGAAAGCACCGGTCTCTTCACCGCTCGCGAAAAGGCCGCGTTGCACCTGAGCGCCGGCGCCAAGAAGGTCATCATCAGCGCCCCGGCCAAAGGCGAAGACATCACCATCTGCATGGGCGTGAACAACGAAAAATATGACCCGGCCAAACATCAGGTCATCTCTAATGCCAGTTGCACCACCAACGGTCTGGCCCCAGTCGCCAAGGTGTTGTTTGAACGCTTCGGCATTGAAAAGGGCATTCTGACCACCGTACATGCCTACACCAACTCGCAACGGCTGCTGGACCTGGCGACGCCCGATCTGCGCGATGCCCGCGCCGCGGCCCTGAACATTGTGCCCTCCGCCACCGGCGCCGCCCGCGCAGTCGGCCTGGTCATTCCAGAATTACAGGGCAAATTTACCGGCATGGCCTTCCGCGTGCCGACCCCCACTGTCTCCGTGGTTGACTTCACGGCATTGTTGAGCCGCGATGTGACAGTGCAGGACATTAACAGCGCCATGAAAGAATATGCCGAAGGCCCCATGAAGGGCATTCTGGCCTACACCGAAGAACCGCTGGTCTCCTCCGACCTCAAGGGCAATCCCCACTCCTCCATTTTCAGTGCCCTCGACACCCTGGTCATTGGCGGCAACATGATCAAAGCCGTCTCCTGGTATGACAACGAGTGGGGCTATAGTGTGCGCGTGACCGATCTGGCGAAGTTTATTGCCGATAAGGGCATCTAGCCGTGTTGGGGTATTAGATATTGGATATTGGGTATTGGCGGATCAGGAAAGTGTACCCATCCTCCATAATAGCTAATACCCAATACCGAATATCGGATATGACGATGAACAAAAAGACCATTAAAGAGACCAATTGGTCGGGGAAGCGAGCGTTGGTGCGGGTCGATTTTAATGTGCCGCTGAGTGACGGCCATGTGACCGATGACACCCGCATTCAGGCCGCACTGCCGACGATCAACTATCTATTGGAACAGGGGGCGGCGGTCATTTTGATGAGCCACCTCGGGCGCCCCAAGGGTGGCCCCGACCCTAAGTACAGCATGAAGGTCACAGCCCATCATCTGGCGACGTTGATTAGCGCGCCGGTGCAGTTTGTTGAGGCGACCACTGGCCCTGCCGCCGAAGCCGCTGCCGCGCAGTTGCAGCCGGGACAGGTGCTGGTGCTGGAAAATACGCGCTTTGACAAACGGGAAGAGAAGAATGACCCCGGCATGGCGCAAGAATTAGCCAAACTGGGTGATGTCTTTGTTAACGACGCCTTTGGCAGCGCCCATCGCGCCCATGCCAGCACGGCCGGTGTGGCGGATCATCTGCCCGCTGTGGCCGGTTTCCTCATGGAAAAGGAACTGGAATACCTGGGCGGCGCGCTGGAAAATCCGCAGCATCCCTTTATCGCCATTATGGGTGGCGCCAAGATCAGTGACAAGATCGAGGTGATCGAAGCGCTGCTGCAAAAGGTGGACACGCTGCTCATCGGCGGCGGTATGGCTAACACCTTTCTGGCCGCCAGCGGCTACAACATGGGCAAGAGCCTGGTCGAGGCTGACGTTCTTGACAAAGCGCGGGAACTAATGCAAAAGGGGGCCGGCATTATTCAACTGCCGGTTGATTTGCGTGTCGCCGTCGCCTTTGCCGGCGATGCCGAGAACCAGATCGTCAGTATCGAGGATGTACCGGCGGAATGGATGGCGCTTGACATTGGCCCGGCCACCATTGCGCACTATGCAAACTACCTTTCCGGCGCACAGACCGTGGTCTGGAACGGGCCAATGGGCGTCTTTGAATTCCCGGCTTTTGCCCAAGGCACCGTTGCCATTGCCGAAATGCTGGCCGATCTGCGCAATGCCGTCACCATCATTGGCGGCGGCGACAGTGCCGCAGCAGTCGCCCAAGCCGGGCTGGAAGGCAAAATGTCCCATGTCAGCACAGGCGGCGGCGCCAGCCTGGAATTTTTAGAAGGCAAGACGCTGCCCGGTGTCGCAGTCTTAGCAGATAGAGATTAAAGAGATTAAAGAGATTGAGAGATTAGTTTGTGATTCCACTTCTCAATCACTCAGTCTCCTAATCTCTTAATCTCTCAATCTCTTTAATTTCTCTTACATCACTATGAACATCTTCCAACGCATTGTCAACTTCTTCCGCGGGGGCGGGGCAGCGGGTGACAACCGCTATTTCCCCATCCACGTCCTCAGCCGGCGCTGTCGCGAACCGTTGACCGGGCAGATCGATCTGCTTAATGAGTTGAGCCTCACCGAAGAGGACGATAGCACCTATTATACGCGCAAAGTCATCCACACCACTGGGCGCACCCGCTGTTTCGATCAGGTGGAGGTGCTGCTCTGGTTTGACAAAAACAAGCAACTGCTGCGCCAGGAAGTCTGGGGGGGGGAATGGCTGGACGCGGAAGCCTATGAACGGGCCGAAGCGGACTTTCAGGCGCGTCTGGCAGAAGCCGCAACGCCGAAAGAAGATTAATAGAGGGCATAGGTCGCGCTTCGTAGGGGCAAGATATATCTTGCCCCTACGAAGCGCGACCTATGCCCTGAATCATTTTTATAAAACGAGGAGAAAACTCCATGCGCAGACCGATGATGGCCGGCAACTGGAAAATGAATAAAACCCCCGGCGAAGCGGTCCATTTGGCGCACGCGATTGCCGATGCCGTGGCCGGGGTAGCAAATGTTGATTGTGTGGTTTGCCCCCCTTTTGTGGCGCTCTCGGCGGTGGGGGTAGCTTTACAGGGAACGACGGTGGCCGTGGGCGCCCAAAATATCCACTGGGCCGACAGCGGCGCCTACACCGGCGAAGTGAGCGCGCCAATGCTCAAAGGGCTGGCGACCTATGTGATCATTGGTCACAGTGAACGCCGCCAATATTTTGCTGAAACCGATGAGAGCGTCAACAAGAAACTTCATGCAGCGCTGGCGCATGGCTTAACCCCCATCCTTTGTGTAGGGGAGACGCTGGCGCAAAACCAGGGGGGTGAGACGCAAGCCATTGTCAGTATGCAGGTGGAAGCTGCCCTGCAAGGCTTGAGCGCCGAACAGGTGCAGACGCTGATCATCGCCTATGAACCCATCTGGGCGATTGGCACCGGCCTTGCCGCCACAGCAGAACAAGCCGGCACGATCTGTGGTCTCGTGCGTCAGGTCGTCGCCACACTCTACAGCCCCGCCGTTGCCGAGACCGTGCGCATTCTCTACGGCGGTAGCACCAACGAGAAGAACATTGGCGAGATCATGCAGCAAGCCGACATCGACGGCGCGCTCATCGGCGGCGCTTCGCTCAAGGTGGAAAGCTACGGGGCGATGGTGCAGACGACGGGCGCCTTGTATCGCTAACATATAATTCCTGTTCTTTCGTCCCGTAGGGACGCATGAGTTTAGGATGGGAACACGATTCTCGTCTCCTAAATTCATGCGTCCCTACGGGACAGGCTAATTCATTCCCACGATTGTATTGACTCACGCCCTTGCTCTACCTATAAACAAAAAACACTTATGCGCATCACCAAACTTGAAACGCTGATCGTCAAACCGCGCTGGGTCTTTTTAAAGATGTACACCGATGAGGGGCTGGTCGGCCTTGGCGAGCCGACGCTGGAAAACCGGGCGCGCACCATTGTCCAGGCCGTGGCCGAATTGGAGCCATACCTCATCGGCAAGGATCCGACCCGTGTGGTGCATCACTGGCAGGCGATGTACAAACATGCCTTCTACCGGGGCGGTCCCGTTTTGACCAGCGCCCTTTCCGGCGTCGAACAGGCGCTCTGGGATTTAGCCGGTAAGGCGGCAGGCGTGCCGGTTTACCAATTGTTGGGCGGCCCCTTGCGCGACCGGATCAAAGTCTACGCCCATTGTCACGGCGCGACCACGGAAGAACTAGTGACCAATGCCCAGGCCAGAGTGGCGCAAGGCTTTCGCGCACTCAAAACTGGCATCTGGGGTGGGCGCCCAGCGCGGGTGATTGAAACGCCGGGCTTTGTTGATCGGGTGGCAGAACGGCTGGCGGCGTTACGCAGCGCGGTGGGTAAAGAGGTGGACATTGGCGTTGATTTTCATGGCGCCATCAGTCCGCAAACGGCTGGTCTACTCATCAAGGCGTTGGAACCCTATCAACCCCTCTTTTTTGAAGAGATTGTCCAATGTCAGAATGTCGAGGTGATGGCCGACCTGGCGCGCAAGACCCACATCCCGATTGCCACCGGCGAGCGGCTTTTTACCAAGTGGGCTTTCCGCGAGGTGTTGGAAAAGGGCGCTGCCACCATTCTCCAACCCGATCTTTCCCACGCCGGCGGCATCTTTGAAACGCGGCTGATTGCCGGCATGGCCGAAGCCTACTACGCCGCCGTTGCACCCCATTGTCCGCTAGGGCCGATTTCGTTGGCTGCCGGTATTCAGGTCGATGCGGCCATGCCCAATTTTCTGGCGCAGGAACAGGTTCACCTGGGCGAAGGCTATCTGAAAGAGCCGTTTGTGGTGAAAGATGGCTATATCGACCTGCCAACCAAACCGGGACTGGGCATTGAACTGGATGAAGAAGGCGTCGCGGCGCAACTGGGCGAACCCCGGCGCTATCCAGGGTTGTATGATCCCGATGATGGCGCAGCGATTGATCATTAACACAACTTGCAATGCCAATATCACCGCGAATCATAGGATGAGCGAATCACTGTGCGGTTATTCGCTCATCCTATGATTCGCGGTGATAAGCTCTTTGTTTACCCACAGACAACCAAAGGAAGGGCTTCGATGACCATTGCGCTCCCCACCGTACATATTCCCCAAGTGACAACTGACTGGAATGCCGACGCCGACCCGTTTCGTTGGGCCTGGTCGCAGGCGGTGACATTGCCTCCCTTGCTGCTGGCCGATGGTTCTGGCCCGGCCCAGCAACAGACTGTGACCCGCGTCTGCTATAACCGCCACATGCTCTTTGTCCGCTTTGATTGCACCGATAGCGACATTTGGGGCACTTACACCCAACGGGACGATCCGATCTACGACGAGGAAGTCGTCGAAATCTTTATCGCGCCCGGCGACGCCACGCCGGTCGATTACTACGAGTTTGAAGTCAGCCCCAACGGCGTCCTGCTGGAAGTGTTTGCCCACAACCCGACGGGGGATCGCGCCCAGATGAAGCTCGATTTCACCTGGGACTGCGCCGGTTTACAGTGGGCAGCACAGCGCGATGATTCACAAAATCAATGGCGCGTCATTTATGCACTGCCCTGGGCCTCCATCGGCGCGCCCGATGAACTGCCTACCACCTGGCGCGCCAACTTCTACCGCATCGACCGTCCTCGTACCGCCGAACCGGAATTTAGTTGCTGGTCGCCCACCATGATCGAACCCGCCGATTTTCATCGTCCTGGTTACTTTGGTTATCTTGTGTTGCAATAGATCTCAAGAGATTGGGAGATTGAGAGATTCAGAGATTGCCCCCTTAATCTCCTAACCTGGACAAGCCAGAACCAAAGAAGTTAACACGGATAAGGAAGAAGACGGATATTTTTATCCAATCAGTGTTCCTCCCTATCCGTGTTAACTAAAATTCTTGCCTACTGCTCAAGCGATCAATTCGTCAGTGTCTAACATCCAATCGAGTGCAGGTGCGCTGCGCGCAGGTCAATTGACGGAAGCTTTCGGCTGGTATACACTATACCCTATCGCCAACAAAGCCGAATCGTTCCATCTACCCTAGACAAGGAAGCAGCGTCATGACTCGCGATCTAAAAATCACGCGCATTACCGTCACCACCTATCGTCACGAGATTATCGACATGGCGATGGAGGAAAAGCTGGGCTTTGATGTTGTCTACCAGCCTGGCAGTCGTTTGTCCACACAGGGCAGCATTCTGACGATTGAAACAAGCGCCGGCATTAGCGGCCAAACCCCCGGCGGCATTGATGAGCGCGCCGCCCGTTATCTCTTGGGGCGTAACCCCATGCAGCGGGAGATCCTTTGGCATGATCTCAAACGGGCGCGACGCAGTGCCGATGGCACGCCTCCCGGCGCCGTGGACATTGCGCTCTGGGACATTGCCGGCAAGCTCTATGAAACGCCGATCTATGAGTTGCTGGGCGGCTGGCGCAAAACGTTGCCCGCCTATGCCAGCACCTACCACGGCGACGAAAATGGCGGTCTCACCACCGCAGCCGATTATGGCGAATTTGCCTTACGTTGCAAAGAGGAATTGGGCTACCCCGCCTTTAAGATCCACGGCTGGATTGGTGGCCCGATCGACCGCGAAGTAGAGGCCGTCTTGGCGATTCGAGCCGCCGTGGGCGAAAAGATGGCGCTGATGCTTGACCCGGCGGGCGCCTTTGTGACTTTTGATGATGTCCTCAAGGTGGGCAAAGCGTGCGACGAAGCCAACTACATGTGGTATGAAGACGCCTTCCGTGGCGGTGGTTTCTCCCGCTTTGCTCATGTCAAGTTGCGCGACTTTATCAAGACGCCGCTGCTCATGGGGGAACATGTGCGTGGGCTGGAAGCCAAAGCTGACACCATCTATGCCGGCGCCACTGACTATGTGCGCGCCAACGCCAATGTCGATGGCGGCATCACCGGCGTCATGAAGATCGCCGCCCTGGCCGAAGCCCATGGACTGGATGTCGAGTTGCATGGCGGCGGTTTGGCCCATCGGCATATCATGGCGTCATTGCGCAACACCAACTATTACGAGTTGGGCCTTGTCCACCCGGATGTTCCGCACACCAAAGCCCCCATCTACCCTGAACGGCGCTGGCTCGATGAACTCGACTCGGTCGATGCGAACGGCTGCGTCGCTGTGCCGGAGGGGCCAGGGTTAGGAGTGGCACTGGATTGGGGGTATATCAACGCGCATAAAACGGGCGAAATGGTTTATGAATGCTGAGCGATACAGAGATTGAGAGATCATGTATGATAATCTCATCTCTGTATCGCTCAATCTCAAACGCATAAAATTTCATTGCCAATAGTTCATGTCAAAGGAGACAAACAATGCAAGGTACAGATATGGTACTAACCGAACAACAACACAATTTTTTCAACACCTTTGGTTATCTTGGGTTTCCCGGCTTGCTGGCCGATCGGGCGGCAGAGATTGAGGCAGCGTTTGAAGGCGTTTGGGGCGAACGGGGCGGTGGTCACAACGGCAAACCCCATGACGGCACAGCGCGGTCTTGTATTGTCCCCTTTATTGACCAAAGTGAGGTTCTGTCCTCGCTCATTGACGATCCACGCATCCACGGCATTGCCACTAGCCTGCTGGGCGACGATTTCAATTACATGGGCAGCGACGGCAATTATTATGTGGGTGATACGCGTTGGCATTCGGACGGTTGGCACCCCAAAACGTTGCACATCAAAATCGCCTTCTACCTTGATCCGCTGACGCGTGACACCGGTGCGCTCCGTGTCATTCCCGGCAGCCATCGCCTGGGCGATCACTTTGCCGACGGCTTGCAAAAACAGATTCGCCAAAGCCCGGAATTGTGGGGCATGGAGGGCAAAGACCTACCTGCGATTGCCCTGGAAACCCAGCCCGGTGACATCCTGCTCTTTAACCACAACACCAAACATGCGGCCTTTGGCGGCAGCAAGGCGCGGCGCATGTTCACCATCAACCTGTGCCAACGCTACCCGGACGAGCGCATCCAAGAACTACGCGACTACGTTAGCGGTGCAGCCCGCTTCTGGATCGACCGGGTCTATGGCCCGGCCATGGTGCGCACCGCCGGTCCACAACGGCAACGCCACCTGGAACAGGTCATGGCGAATGATGGTCATCTGGCCGAACTGTCACGCAAGGCACGGGAGACGATGCCCGAACCATCGCGCGGTTGACCAATGCGACCCGTCCCCCAAAGTCCTCGATTATGAATCACCTCTATGTTCCTTTTATCTGTGTTTAGTCTTTGGGCAACCCGAAAAGACTAAACACAGATAAAAGGAACACGAAATTATTAAAATTTGTGTTCATCACAGAAATTTGCCCCTGCGTGAGGCCCCAAAAGGCATTTGACAAGCCAAATCTTGCGTGTTACGATGACAGCGGTGTCTGACACCGTTGTCATTTTATTCCCAGTAGTGGTGCTAACAGTGTAGATTTTTGTGCCAACCATTCGTGATATTGCCACCAAAGCGGGCGTTTCGATCAAGACGGTTTCGCGCGTCCTCAACAAAGAGCCGATGGTGGGCGAGGCGACCTATGCCCGTGTGACCAGCGTGATGGCTGAGTTGGGCTATGTCCCCAACATCCTGGCGCAGCGGCTAGCGCGTGGGCGCGCCAATGTAATCGGATTGCTCTGTCACAATGCCAGGTCAGCGTACGTCCATGATGTCCTGACGGGTGCGCTCGAGAGTGCGCGTCCGCGCGGCTATGGTGTGGTGACAATCTTGGTCGATCCCGATCAACCGAAGGATCAAGAGGAGTTGTTGCGCATGGTGGTGCAACAACGGGTCGATGGCTATCTCTTCACGCCCCCTTGTGACAATATGCCGACCGTTCTGGCCCAATTGCACCAGCGCAATCTGCCCTTTGTCCGGCTCACGCCTCAGGATCGCGCCTTGCCCCTCCCTTATGTGGCGGCCACCGATGAGCAAGGGGCGCGGTTGCTGACGCAACATTTGCTGCAACTAGGACATCGGCGGATTGGTTTTATCATGGGCCATACAACGCATCACGCCGCCTATGATCGACTGGCAGGGTATCAGGCGGCTTTACAAGCACAGGGCATCGCACCGGATGAACAGTTGATCTGCGTCGGTGATTGGCGCTTTGCCACCGGTGTTGCCGCTGCCGAACGGTTACTCGCCTTGACACCCTGCCCCACAGCCATCTTTGCCAGCAATGATGTGATGGCGGCTGGTGTGTTACAAGTGGCCCACCGCTACGGAATTCGTGTCCCCCAGGAACTTTCCGTCGTCGGCTTTGATGATGTGCCGGTGGCGGCCCAAGTTTGGCCGCCATTGACGACCGTGCGTCAGCCGATTCAGGAGATTGCCAAACTGGCGATGGCGTTATTAATCGATACGTTGGAGGGCAAGCCGCCGCTCCAGCGCGTTTTTGAGTTACCAACAACACTGGTCTTGCGCGAATCGACTTGCGCTTTGCCGGTGGATAGATCTGGCGGTTAAGCACGAAAAGCCGCCCTGATAGAACGAGCAATACTGCCCTACATTTCAACCTTGCTACAGTCGAAAATGTCGAAAATAAGGTGGGACACGATGGCGCTATCGATCTCGAAGGAAAAGCTCAGCGTACCAAAGCAGGCAAAGCGGGTTTCACGCTTGAAACGCACAGAAGCATGGGAAGGGCGGCTCTTTGCGCTCCCCTTTATCCTCGGCTTTCTCATCTGGTGGGCCTACCCCTTGGGTTACTCAATCTATCTAGTTTTCCATTCGTGGGATCTCCTGTCGCCGCCGGAGTTTGTCGGGCTGGCCAATCTCCAGGAGCTATGGGCCGATGAACAGGTCAGCCTCTCGCTCTATAACTCCGCCTATTTCACCTTTGTGGGCGTGCCGCTGCAATTGCTCCTCGCCCTGCTCTTTGCCCTGGCGCTCAATACCAAGATTCGGGGCCTCGCCTTCTACCGCACGCTGCTCTACCTGCCGGCCATGACGCCGATTGTCGCCAGCGCGGTGGTCTGGATGCAAATTCTCCACCCTGAATTTGGCATTCTTAATTACTTCCTGGGCAAGCTGGGTATTGACCCGATCAACTGGCTCTTTGAACCGGCGGCGGCCAAACCAGCCTTTATCTTGATGACGCTCTGGGTGGTCGGGCCGCAGATGGTGATCTTTCTGGCCGGGCTGCAAGGGGTGCCGACCAATCTCTATGAGGCCGCTGAAATTGATGGGGCCAACCAGCGTCAGCAATTTTTCTCCATCACCTTGCCGATGATCTCATCGGTGATCTTTTTCAACCTTGTCGTGGGCATTATTGCCAGTTTCCAAGTCTTTACCACGGCTTTTATCATGACGCAGGGCGGTCCGCAAAATGCGACGCTCTTTGTCGTTCTCTACCTCTATCGCAACGGTTTTCAATATTTCAAGATGGGCTATGCCTCGGCCATCGCCTGGATGTTATTTGCCATCATTGTCTTTTTTACAGTGGTGCAATTCCGGTTGGCGAATCGGTGGGTCTACGAAGAGGGGGGAAGAAATAATTAATGGGCAATGGACAACGGTTAATTGTTAAGGGTTGATGCGACGTAGGGGAGGATGGGGATGGCTGTCAATGCACAAGGTGCGCGGATGAGCGATAAGACGCCGGCGCACAAAAGTCGTACAGGGCAAATCACGGTTCGGCATTTGCTGCTCCACGCCCTGTTGATGCTGTTGGGGATGCTTTATATGGTGCCGCTGTTGTGGGTGCTTTCCACATCGTTTAAGGCGGAAAATAAGGTTTTTACCTTTCCGATCCAGTGGATTCCCAACCCCTTTATCTGGCAAAATTACCAACAGTTGTTGACGCTGTTGGAGTTTTCGGGCATTCCGGCCATTTTGTTCTTTTTTCAAAACACCTTGATCGTGGCAATTTTTTCCACAATGGGGACGGTTCTAAGCAGCGTGTTGGTGGCCTATAGTTTTTCGCGCCTTCAATGGCCGGAGCGCAACTTTTTCTTTAGCATGAGCCTGGCGACGATGATGCTGCCAGGGGTGGTGATCATCATTCCGACCTTTTTGCTCTTTCGCGATCTCGGCTGGTTGGATACGCTGAAGCCGTTGATTGTGCCCTTCTGGTTTGCCGTGCAGGGCTTTTATGTCTTCCTGCTGCGCCAGTTTTTCCTCACGTTGCCCGTGGAATTGGAGGAAGCCGCACGCATTGACGGCGCCGGCAGTTTTCGCATCCTCTGGCAGATCATTATGCCGCTCTCCGGCCCGGCCTTGATCACAGTGACGATCTTTTCCTTTTTGCAACATTATAACGAATTTTTGGGGCCGCTTTTATATCTCAACACAGTGGAGAAATTTCCCATGGCGCTGGGCTTGCGCATGTTTCAGGGGCGCTATGGCACCAACTGGCCGATTTTGATGGCGGCGACGGCGGTCTTTATTGTGCCGACTATCTTTGTTTTTCTGGCCGCCCAACGCCATTTTATTCGGGGCATTCATCTGACTGGTCTAGCCGGTCGTTAGCTTATTGACAAACCATATAAAAGTCGCACCTTCATATACAGAGAAACACCAATCTATTTGTACGACTTTTATGGGTTTTATCTATTAGGGTGTTTGAACAACAACAAATTTTGTTGTTTTTTCGTTTATCGTTCCCATAAACTGATAGAGACAAAGGAGCAGGCTGGTATGGAACAAAGTCAAACGGTCTCACGGCGTAATTTCTTGAAGCTCACCGCGGCTGGCGTTGGCGTCACGGCACTGAGTGGCATGTTGTCCGCTTGTTTGCCGACGGGTGGACCAGCGAGTAGTAGCGCCGGCGCGCCAGGCGCGGCCACCACGGAAATCTCCTGGTACGAATGGGGCGATGTGCTGGACAAGGACATTGCCGACCGCTGTATTGCTGATTTCCAGGAGGCACACCCGGAGATTACCATCCGGCTCGAACAGTCCCCCACCGGCTACTATGACAAGTTGCAAACGGCGCTGGCCGGCGGCACAGCAGCGGATATTATCAACAACCAGACTTGGCTCTACCAAAGCTTCTCGGCCAAAGGGGTCTATGCCACGCTGGATGAGCTACGCGCCCGCGACGATTACAACACCCCCTTCCCTGATGCTTGGGCCGATGTCTACAAAGCGCAGACCCAATTCCGCGATAAACTTTACGGCATTCCGTGGAACATGAACGCGATGGTCATCTTCTATAGCAAAGCGCCCTTTGACAAGCTCGGCATCCCCTACCCTACCGATGACTGGACTTATGATGAGTTTGTCGAACTGACCCAAAAGCTGACCGGCACCATTGACGGCACCGAACACTTTGGCTACCAGGCCAATGTTTCCTACGAGCGCCTGGCCTGTTGGATGCGCTTAAACGGCGACAAGGAGTGGGATCAGGAAATTGAACCCAAGCAGGCCCTGTGGGATCAAGAGTACATTATGCAGATGCTCAACTTCCAACTCTATCAGGCAGTTAACGAATTCAAGGTTAGCCCGACGCCGGCGATGATGGAAGGTGGTCTCAATCAGTTGGAATCGGGCAATGTGGCGATGAAGATGGAAGGCCCCTGGTTCTTCCCCAAGATGGCCTGTGGTGAATGGGCGTGTACCGACGAGCAGAAGGCAGCGGGCGGTGTTCCCTTTGGCGTGGCGCAATTGCCCTTATCCCCCAGTGGCAAGCGGGCGCACATGGTCTTTGGGCATGTGCTGCTGATGAATTCCAAGACGCAAAGTCCTGACGCGGTCTGGGAGTTTCTGAAATTTGCCGGCGGTGAGGGCGCGCAAAAGTATGTGGCTGCCTCTGGTCGCCAGCCGGTGACGCCCGAATTTAACGAAAAGTTATGGGTGCCGGCCACCAAAGAGAAGTGGGGTCTGGAGGAGTTGCAACCCTTTATCGATGCCTTCCAAACCGGTGTTCTCCATGTCGCCGGCGAGGTGGATGACCGCCTAATCACCAACGAGGTCTTTGGCCCCGCTCGCGACAAGATGGTCGCCGGTGAAGCCGACGCTTTCACTGTGGTGCCAGAGATGAACGCCGCCATTCAAAAAATGTTGGATGAGTATTGGGCGAAAAAAGCCTGAGTGCGTAGTAAAACACTACAACGGATTGAGGAGAGAACGGATTTTTTACGCGTTTGCGACAGTAGATCAGGTAAATCCGCTCCCTCCCGCATCCGTTGTAGTGTTCCGTTTTAAATGAAAGAGAACAAGAATGCTACCCGAATTAAAACACCCAAAAATTAACTGGTATCGAACACCCATTGACCGTGACTTGTTGGCTGAATTAAATCAGCGCAGTGACTTTTGGGGCTTCCTGCAAACGCTGGGCCATTTGGGTCTGCTCACCTTGACTGGCGCGGCGGCCTTTTATGCGGCGGCCAATTTGCCGGTCTGGGTCTTGCTGTTGGTGCTCTTTGTACACGGCACCTTCTATGCCTTTTTACTCAATGGCTTCCATGAGTTGTGTCATAGCACGGTCTTTAAGACCAAAGGATTAAATACCTTCTTTCTCTACGTCTTCAGTTTCTTGGGCAGTTTTAACCATGTCCTCTTTTGGACCAGCCATCAGGAGCATCACAAATACACCTTGCATCCCCCCGATGATCTAGAGGTGATGCTGCCTTTCAAGATCACCTACGAAGGCTTCTGGAAAAGCGCTTTTGCCAATCCGTGGGGTTTTTACCAACGGGTCAAAGGGGTGATTCGTCTGAGTCAAGGTCGCCTGGAAGGCGATTGGGAAAACATTCTCTTTCCGGCAACCGAGACCGATAAGCGCCGCCGGCTCTTTGGCTGGTCGCGCTTTTTGTTGATCGGCCATGCACTGCTCCTGATTATTTCACTGGTGCTATGGCTGTTGGTCGGCTACAATCTCTGGCTGCTACCGGTGTTGATCACCGTCGCCCCCTTCTACGGCGGCTGGTTGCTCTTCCTTTGCAACAATACCCAACATGTGGGGCTGCAAGACAACGTGAATGATTTCCGTCTCTGCACCCGCACCTTTCGGGTCAATCCTTTTGTCCAGTTTCTCTACTGGCACATGAATTACCACATCGAACATCACATGTACGCGGCCGTCCCTTGTTACAAACTGGGCAAACTGCACCGCGCCATCAAACATGATCTGCCCCCGACGCCGGTCGGCATCATCGCCACCTGGCAGGAGATCATCCCGATTGTGCAAAAGCAGACGGTAGATCCGACTTATCAGTATGTGCCGCCGGTGCCGTCGCCCGCGGCAGCCTGACAAGGTGACAGGGTGAAGGGGTGACAAGGTGATGCAGACTGGGCGCTCCGCACCCCAACGCACAGTAAATCAGGAAACGCTATGCAAAAATTTCGAGTTGTTGGCATTAACTTTGATCACATGCACATGGGCGATCTGTTGCGGCAGGTGCATGAACACCCTAACGCCGAGATTGTCGGCATCTGTGATGAGCAACCGGAACGGATGGCAACGACGGCGGCGCGCTTTGGGATTGGGGCAGAACGCATCTTTACCGACTATCGTCAATGCCTGGAAGTAACCAAACCGGACATTGCCATTCTCTGCCCCGCCACGGCGACGCATGGTCTGTGGGTGGAGCGCGTAGCGCCCTACCATGTCCACCTCCTGGTGGAAAAGCCCTTTGCCGCTTCGTTGGCCGAGGCCGATGCCATGATTGCGGCGGTGGCGGCGACGGGCAAACAGATGATCATCAACTGGCCGCTGGCCTGGTATCCGCCCCATGTCACCAGCAAACGGCTGATTGATGAAGGCGTGATTGGCGATGTCATTGAGGTGCATTACTACGACGGCAATCGTGGACCGCTCCGTCACCTGGCCGACAAGGTCGAAGTGACGCCGGCAGAAGCGGCGCGTCGCAAACGAGAAAGCTGGTTCTACCAACGGGACAAAGGCGGCGGTTCGCTGCTCGACTATCTGGGCTATGGCGTGACGCTGGGCACCTGGTTCCACGGCGGTGACAAGCCCATTACCGTCACCACTGTCGTCGATGAGCCGCCGGGGCTAGAGGTGGACGAGCATAGCATCACCATTGCCCGCTATGCCAAAGGTCTCTCCAAATATGAGACGCGCTGGGGCGCCTTCACCGACCCATGGAAGTTGCAACCCCAACCCAAATGCGGCTTTGTCATTGTCGGCACAGCGGGGACGATCAGTTCGTATGATTACGAGTCCACCGTGCGGGTGCAAACCAATGACCACCCCGAAGGGCAGGTGTTGCCGGTGGATCTGTTACAACCGCCCTACCAGAATCCGATCCAGAATTTTATCCACAGCTTGCAAACCGGCGCGCCGGTGCATGGCCCCCTGTCGCCCGCCATCTGTCGCATCGGTCAACAGATTGTCGATACCGCCATTCTTAGCGCCCGCACGGGCCGTACCCAGCCGTTGGTACAGTAAGGCAGAGGGTTCGTGAGTCAGTGGCTTTTGCAAAACAGCTCTTGCGTCCTAAAGCGGCAGGGTAGGTTGTCATTCTGAAAGAATCTCCCGGTTATTGTGACCGGGAGATTCTTTCAGAATGACAGACGAACTATCTTGTCACCCTGTTATCTCTCAGAGAGGAGGAGCTATGAGTGGAGCAACCATCACTGTCGCACGCACCATCAATGCCCCAGTCGAACAACTCTACCGGGCCTTTACCAATGCCCAGGCATTACGCGAATGGTTTTGCGACGTCGCTACTGTCCAGCCACGGGTGAGCGGCTGTTTTTATGTCGCCTGGAATAACGGGGATGCCCTGTTGGGAAAGTACACAGTACTCGAAGCCAATAAAACGATTGGGCTGCGCCTGCGCGCAATGGACGATACGGATCGCTCTACGCTGACCATTACCCTCGATCCCCACGCAGACGCAACCACCATTACGTTGATTGATGCTAGTGACGGTAGCCAGTGGTTACAGATCAAAGAGGAAGTGGAAAAAGGCTGGCGTGATGCGCTGGAAGTGTTACAGACCGGGCTGGAAACCGGCATTGATCTGCGCGAAGCCCGCCGCCCGCTGTTGGGGATTGCCTTAACTGGCTCACAACCGGGCGATACCGGCATCCGTCTCGGCGGCGTCGTTGAAGGGATGGATGCACAAAGAGCGGGCTTGCAAAAAGATGACCAGATCCTGAGCATCGGTGGCAAAGCCACCCCCGACTGGTCGGCGTTAATCGCCGCGCTCAGCGCGCACCGGGCCGGCGATGTCGTAGTGGTTGCGTATGAGCGCGCTGGGCAACAGCACGAATCGCAAGTCGCGCTCTCGCTGCGGCCCATGCCTTCCATGCCGACTACCGCCGCGGAAATCGCCGATCAACTCGGCCAAACCTATGCCGCCATCCGCGAGGAAATGAACGTCTTGCTGAATGGCGTCACCGAGCAGCAAGCGACGCAACCGCCGACAGCCGGCGAATGGAGCGTCAAAGAAACCCTGGCCCATCTGCTCCTCAGCGAACGGACCATGCAATGCCAGATTGGCTGGTTGCTCGGCGATCTGGAAAGCGGGCCGGATAACTGGGATGGCAGCCTTCCTGCCCAGCTCACAGCAGTCCTAACCGCATACCCAACCCTGGCAGCATTAACCCAAGCCTTCCAGGCCAGCCTGACCGAGACCACAGCCCTCTTGGCTGCGTTGCCGCCAAGCTTTGTAGCCCAGAAGCGCAGCTTCAATCGCGTGGCGCGGGATCTGGCGACCTGGCGCGACCACATTCGCAATCATTTCGCGCAGATGCGCGCTGCGCTTGAGGGGCATGGTTAACAGACGCGGATGTAGGAAACGCGGATTGTTCCCAAATCAATGTAATATCCGCGTTCCCTACATCCGCGTCTGTCCCCTCACCACGCCGTCCAGCCGCCATCCACCAGGATATTCTGGCCCGTGATATAACTGCCCGCCTCGCTCGCCAGCAGCACGACCAACCCCTTTAGCTCCTCTGGTTTACCCATGCGCCCCATTGGCACTTTTTGATCGAGTCGGTCAATAAATTCGGGCAGGCGCGCTTGGGTTTTATCGGTGGGGAAGGGGCCGGGCGCAATACAGTTGACGCGAATGTTGTCTTTCGCCCAGTAGACCGCCAGGTGACGGCTCAAGTGAACCAATCCACCCTTGAGACCATGATAGTTGGGCGGACTGTTGACCGGCAACCCCGTATAGGCATCGGGATAGCTGGCAACCACGCCATACATGCTGGAAATGTTGATGATTGACCCCGGCGCGCCGCGTTCCCGCAGGTGATTGGCAACTTCCCGCGCCAGCAGAAAGTAAGCCGTGACGCCGGTGTGGTAGGCGCGATCAAAGTCGGCGGCGGTGGCGCTGTCGATGCTGGGCGCTGTTCCGCCATAGGCATTGTTGACCAGAATGTCGATCTTGCCCAGCTTCGCCAACACATCGGCGACAAAACCGGGAATCGTCTCTGTATCCCCCTGGTCAAAGCCTAGACCAATGTGGCCGCTGCCGGGGAGACTGGCGGCAAACTCGGCGGCTTTCTCCCCCTCGCGGCTGGTCACCACCAGCGTGGCCCCCGCTTCGGCCAGAGCGCGACTCATGGCCGACCCCAGCCAGCCGGACGCGCCGGTCAGAACAGCAACTTTGCCTTGCAAATTGAAGAGATCGTGAATGGTACGTTCCTGGCTCATGCCCTTTATTGTCCTTTACTTATGTTGTATGATTGGGAACAATGCTCTGCTTGCTGCCACCGATTGTACTATGGGCTACGCCGCTTGGCAATGCTTTTTCATTGCTTGCGTTGTCATCAACGGTGCCAATGAAAACGGTGCCAATGAACTGCTTGTTAGCGCGCCGGCCACAACAGACTATCCACCTGACCGAGTGTATGTGCGAACGCATTTAGCGGCGGTGAACCGAAATGCTACTGTTGTCCTGTTGATTGTCCTGTTGATTGTCACGGTTTGCGTGACCAACGATTTCATGTACGATGGTTTACTATACCAATGAGTGCCAGACCAACGAGTACCAGGAAGTTTTTTATTGATGAAAAAGGAGAATTCACCATGCCATCCTACACTGCGGCAATGAGTGCAACCGTCAAAGCCCCAGCCCGCCAGGTCTATGCCATTCTTGCTGATTACCACCAGGGCCATCCCCAGATCCTGCCTAAACAATTCAACGGATTGACTGTCGAGCAAGGAGGAACCGGCGCCGGCACCCATCTCCGCTTTGCCATGAAGGTGATGGGACAAACGCATTACTTTCAATCAGTTGTTAGCGAACCGGAGACTGGGCGAGTTTTGGTTGAAAGCAACAGCTCCACCACCATGCCCCCATCGGTCACCACCTTCACGGTGGAACCGCTGGCTGGCGGTACCCAGGCGCGTGTGACCATTCAGACGCAAAGCCAAAGCCGTGACGGGCTGGCCGGCATCATTGAACGCTTTGTGAGCAGACGCTTTTTGCAGCGTATCTATGCCCAAGAGTTGGCATTGCTCGCTGCTTATGCCGAGAGACAGGCACAAAAGTCGTTGGCTTGAGTAGCGCATTACCCACAATCCAGGTCATTGGCATCCGGGTCATTGGCGCCCTGGCAGCACCGTGGCGATCAGCGCTTCCAACGTGAGGCTCTGCGCACGGCTCTGGATGGCTATGATCGCGTCCGGCGCGAGTTGCGCTGTCGAGGAGCGCCGCCAACGCCGTCGGCGGCGCTCCGATCTGGACGGCCAGACGCAGACCGGCCAGCAACGTTTGGTGGGCGACGACTGCTGCGCCCCGATCCATCTGCACCTCGGCCAGAAAGACCTGGGCGATGGCAAGATCGCGCAGCAGATGTAGCTCGGCAAATAGGCGGATCGCTGCTTGATAGGCGCCTTCCGCCTTGGTCAACGCCCCTTGGGCGTGTGCCAACATGGCTTGATGGCTGTACGCTGTGCCGATCAACCAGCGATCGCCCATGGTTTGCGCCAGCGGCAGACACTCGTCCAGGAAACGTTGGGCGTTGCTAAAACGCCCTAGTTGGATCGCCACCGGGCTGAGGTAATTGAGCGCCAGCGCAATGGTGCGCAGCCCACCTAGTCGGCGCCAAATCGCCAGCGCCCGCTGCCTATCGGCATAGATTGCCGGGGTGGCCTCCACAAACATTGCCAGATAACCACGATGTCGCCCAGCAAAAAGAGAACAACGCCATGAAAGATCAGCGGGTCGATGAGCAATGCCGGCTCGTCCAGTGTGCGCAGCAGGCGGATACTGCTTTCCAGATAGCGATGGATGGAGATCATAACGACCGTCGTTCATGCGCACCAGTGACTTGGTCACCAACGCCGCTAGGGTCGCCAGGGGAGCGCCCGTCACTGCCTGTGCCGCCGCAGGCGTAAAGCTGTCTTGAAAAACGGCCAGTTGCTTGAGCGTTTGCTGCTCATCGGCGTTCAACAACCGCCATGAATGGTCAAAAACCGCTGTGATCGAGCGGTGACGGGCGGGTAGATCGCGCACAAGCGGCCCATGCGTCGCCAGAAAATGGCTGTCTTGGGCAATTTGTCTGGCAATCTCGGCGCAACTGAGTGTGCGTACCCAAGTCGCCGCCAATTCAAGAGCCAGCGGCAGCCCCTCCACCAACTGACAGATCTGCTGGATCGCTTCGATATTGGCCGCCGTTAAGCGGAAACCGACCACAATCTGGTTGGCCCGTTGCAAAAAGAGTTCAACGGCGCTGACCAATGCCGGGGCAGCATCCGCCTCGACATTCGGCTGGGCGGTCGGCGCCGTGGCCAGACCATTGAGGGTAAAGACCCACTCGGCCTGCAACCCCAGCGGCTCGCGTGAAGTAACTAGCACTTTGAGCCGAGGCGCCATCGCCACCAGTTCACCCACAAACGTTGCGCCGGCCAGAAGATGCTCAAAGTTGTCCAGGACGAGGAAGATCTGTTTGTGGCGCAGGTAACTCACCACCTGTACCTCTGGTGGCGTCGGGCCGGCAAAGGTCAGGCCGAGGGTGTTTGCCTGGGCTGTCGCCACCAATGTCGGGTGTTCAATGGCCGCCAGGTTGACAAAGAACGCACCGTCGGCAAAGTTACCCTGCACCTGGTGCGCCAGCGTTAGCGCTAGACGTGTCTTGCCCATGCCGCCAACGCCGGCAATGGTCAACAACCGACAATTCGCAAGAACTTTTAGCACGGCCAGAAACCTGGAATCTCTCAGCTTCCGGGTTTCTTTTTGTTCCCCAAAAAGGCTGTGACGTTTTTGTGACGGTCGCCCGTTACCCTCTTGCTACCACATATAGCATGTGCGGAAACAAACAACTCAGTGTGCGGCTGTGACCGCTTTGACAAAAGGATAGACAATTTATGGTTTACCAACGCTTCAAACGCTTTGTGCAGGCAATTCTCTGCACCATTGCCGGTTTGCTCTTGCTCTTCGGCATGTTCCGCGCCGTGCAAACGGCCGGCACGGCGCTGGCTGCGCCGCTTTTGCAAGTCAACAACCCGCACCCGGTGCCACCGGTGATGAACTATCAGGGGGTGCTGCGCGATCCTGAAGGCAAACCGATGAGCGGCGCCTTTAAGATGACCTTCCGCATCTACAACGATGTCACCGCCCCTGCCACCGCCGCGCTCTGGACGGAAACCCATGAAGCCGTGACCGTGCGCGACGGCAACTTTAACGCCTTATTGGGCAACAATGTGGCGCTGCCGATGGCGCTCTTTAGCACTGCCGATGCCTTTGTCGGCGTTCAGGTCGATCCCTATGATGAGATGGTGCCCCGTCAGCGCTTTGCCACGGTGCCCTATGCCGCTCATGCTGATTTTGCCCACCGCCTACTGGCGCCGGGCGGACAAGGGCGGGATGCGCTCTTTTTTGACGCCAATGGCGGGCTGGTCGCGCGCCAGGCGTTGACAATGACCTATAGCAACCAAACCCTGGCGTTGCGCGCCAATGGGCTGGACAGTAACAGCCCTTTCGCCATCAACAGCAATTCCAAACAGAATGTTGGCGTGGGAACCAACAACCCGCAGGCCAATCTTCACGTTGCCGGCAACAAAGTGCGGCTGCAAGACAACAACGCCGTCCTCGACCTTGATGCGAATGGCGGAAATGTCGCGGTGAGTGGCATCAATAGTAATTTATACCTGAATAGTAAAGCCCATACCGTTCTCAGCAGCGGCGTCTTCGGCGGCAGCGGCAACGTGTTGCTCAACCCGGCTTTGTCTGGCCGCGTTGGCATCGGCCTCTATGAGCCGCAAACCACCCTCGACGTGAACGGCGCGACCAATGTGCGCGGTGCATTAACGGTCAACCAGGTGGCGCCGGTGCGGATTATCCGCTTTGAAAATGTGGGCAACGACGCCGATTTTGACACAGGGATCAGCGAACTCCAATACTCCTGCGTCGCCGCCGGCTGGTCCGCGGCCTGGCGAGACAATGAGATCAATGGCGTTGCCACACCTGGCGTCAACATGGTCTGGAGTTACGCTAAGTTGAGTACCTGGTGGTTGCGCGTCAGCTTCCACAGCACGGGTGACAGTGAAAACCCGGACGTTGATCTGCTCTGCTTCCGCAACGAAATTGTCAGTTGGGAAGGCGGCCCAGCCGATTTGAATGACCCGAATTAAATCGTGCTGGCCGCTGACCACCGAACACTGAACACTGGCGATTGAATAAATCTTATGAAAAAACGATTAATCCATCTAATCTTACTCATCCTGAGCCTGCTGCCGGCTGCGCCCCCGTCACCGCTGTGGGCAAGTCCGGCTGCACAAGGCGCAGTGCCGACCCTGGTCGGCGCGCCCAATGCCATTGGCATTGACGTCACTGCCGCCAATGGCACGGCCATCAAACCAGCGTTGCGCAGCCAATCCCTGTTGACGCGCGAAGACTACCGTCGCATCTACACCCAGGCCAAAACGCTCTTGGATACGGGGACGGCGTTCCGCCTCAACAATTTGCAATTGCCCCCTTCGTGCAAAACGTTGGAGGAGTGCAAGCTCAACTATCAGAACTTTAATAGCGGGCTGCTCTACAATGGCTTTTGCAGCAACTATGACCAGATTAGCCCGAGCGGCTTCTGCCCTGGCGACAACCCCAGCACCTGGCCCCAACCGATGACCAACATTCGCGGTCAACTGGCGCGGGCGCGCACCCTCTATGGCTTTCTGGCGTTGGCCGAACCGACCGATACGATGATTGATGTTGGCGGACGGATGACACCAATTCGTCAGTTGGGCATGAGTGGCGTCTTGACCGCGACGCGTGAACTTGCCAACATTCACCTGATCTTTGGCAACGAATTTATGGTTGACGCTATCGACTACCGCTTTGGCGGCAACGATCCGCGCGCCGACCAGATCATCGCCGAGGAGTTGAGTCAGTTACGGCTGGCCCATCAACAATTTGAACTGGCCTTTGACGCCCTGACCCACGCCTTTAACAGCGATCTGGGCGGCGTTACGCCCACCTATATTGGTGACTTCTTTACTGAACGGGAATATAAACTCTTTGGTATTCTCAGCGAGCGCATGGTGAGCGCCATTGGCGAGATGGCGGAGCGCTATCGCCAACTCAATCAAGAGAGCGTAGCGTTGACGCTCTACAGCCGCGCCTTTGCCAACCAATATGTGCAAGCGATGGCGTTGGCCCAAAGCGCCCAAGCCCGCGGGCAAGACTTTATGCGCAATGGTGGCTGGGAGATGCTCCAGCAGATGGAGAAATTGCGGGCGCGCGCCCTGGTGATCCAGAGCGACGTGAATCCGTTTGGCTTTGTGGACAGCTATGTGCCGCTGCAAACCTATGGCGAGATGCGGGAACTGACCCAACGCGAGTTCCTACGCGACGCCACCGAAGACGAAAATCGCGCCGAGAGCGCCCAGCGCGACTTTGATCAAAATCGCACCTCGCTCAACAGCGAACTGCAAAATTTGCGCCTCACCTACGACAACCGTTTACTGGAAATCTGTGGCGCCAGCGCAGACTATGCACGCCGTTGTGATGGCGGCTTGATGCAGCAGAACAAGAACAATCTCGAAAATGCGGCCAATCGCATCTATTTGGTCGATGTGCGTATGAACAACCTGGTCAAACAGGTCGAGATCGAACAGCAGCGCGCCAACGCGGTGATTCAACTTACCCTGGAAAATGGCGATCAGATCGCGGCCAACGCCCTGGCTAAGGGCTTAGTCAATGTCCATCGTACAAGCTATGCGCTGGCAACCTCGGTTTCCACCCAAGTCACCTGGGGCTTGCGCTGGACAGGGACGCAGGCTTTTGGCATTCGGATACCGCCGATTGAAGCAAGCTGGCGGCTGGAAGAATATGTGGACATGAACTTTAGCCATTCCTTTGTCGGCTCCGTTAATTATGTCTATGATCCGGAGCAAATCGAGCTGGCGAAATTGGAGGGCGAAGGGGCGATCCAGCAAGCGATCAACCAGGCGCAGATCACCGGCGCCAACAGCGAGGCAACTATCCGCACCCTCTTATTACAGCAAGCAGAGTTAGTCGTCGAAAAACAGATTGCCTTTACCGAATGGAATCGTTTGGCCGATGAACATAATCACCTTGTTCAGCAATATCACAACTGGCTCAATCTGCGCACCCAGGCCCAAAATGATCTGATCGACAGCTACCTCACCAACCCGGCCTATCGCATCTATCGCGACCAAAGCACCTTGGAAGCCGGGCGTAGCATTGATATCGCAGCCCAGTTTGCCTACCTCAGCGCCAAGGCATTGGAATATGAATTTCTGACCCCCTTTCCCAAACTGGCCGACATCTTCAAAGCACGGACCGCCGACGATGTTGATAACTTTCTCAACGACCTGGAGGCTTTCCGCGTGGCCGTGGGTTCTCCAGGTCAGCGCAACCGCTATCCCTACCAGATTTCACTGGCGCGTCACTTGTTGGGGTTAACCGATGAGTCCATTGACCCCGGCAATACCCTGAGTGCGGCCCAGAAAGCGGCGGAACGGATGAAGCGTTTCCAAAGCTTCCTCAACGACCATCTAGTGCGTGATGCGGGGGACAACGTGGTGGCCGTCGAGATTCCCTTCACCACGTCGTTGCTCGATAATCGGATTTTCTCGCCCAATATCTGGAACAATCGGATTGCCGGCGTTGCGCTGCCCGCCGATGTGCCTGGCACACAAGGGCTTGCGCTCAATCTGCTCACCCGGCAGTTTGGCGAGATCGGCACCCCCGAAGTGCAGGTGACGCACAGCGGCAAGGCCAGCTATCGCACCGCCACCGGCGCCATTGTCCACTATCTGCCCGAAAATGCCCGGTTGGCCGGCTACGTCACCCCGCCCGGCTTTCCCAGCCACGAGGCGACCGCCACGATCCTCTCCAGCGTTAACGGCAATGGTCGCGGCGCGCCGACCAGCGCCTTCTTCAACCGCAGCGTCGCCGCCTCGCGCTGGACGTTGCGCATTGATCTGCGCTCACCGTTCAACAGCAAGCTGGATCTGAGTCAACTGGAAGATGTGGAACTCAACATGGATACCACCGGGGTCGCCCTGGTTGGCGGTCCCCCTGCTCCTACGGCGCCGGTCTCCCGCACCTTGCCGCCACCATCCACCCAGCCCATTACGCCAACCACCGGCAGCTATTGGGGAACCGTCGATGTGCAAAACCCGGCGCCGATGGGGGTGTTGGATCTTGCCCTCGATCTGCGCGAGAGCAATGGGGCGCTCACCGGCAAGATCAACCCAGCCCGCTCCCAAGGCTTCGACAGCGCTGCGCCGTTGAGTGGTCAAGTGACCGTAACCGTGGGGGTGACGCCCACCTTCAGCCTGCTCTCGACCTGGTTCACCGGCACCGTGGCTGGTCGCGCCGTCGAGCGCCAGCTTCAGCTGCAAGGGGTGGTCGTTGATAACCATAACACGCTCAAGGGGCGCTACACCGAGACCATTCGCGGCTTCACTCCCCAGCCGTTGGTGGTCAGCGGCCAATTCTATCTCACGCGCCCCAGGGGCAGCACCCGTCCGCCAGATACGCCGGTCGATCCCACGGATCCCAACGATCCCACGGATCCCGGTGATCCTACCGACCCCGGCAACCCGGCGCCGCAGAATAGCCGCCTCTACCTACCGCTGGTGAGCAGGAATGCTGTGGCAAGTCACCAGGCCACGGTCGCCGAGGTGGCGAATCTGGATTTGCCGGCGGTCGCCGTGACAGTAAGCCTGTCGCCAACGACAACGCTGAGTCCGACGGCAGTCATGAGTGTGACGACAACTGTGACCCCAACGGTACTGCTGACCGCCACGATAGCAGTAACCCAAACGGCCACGCCGATCTCACTGGTCGTGCCAACCATTGCCGTTACGCCAACGGTCGTGGCAGACGCCGAATCTGGTCAACAGATCTACTTGCCGTTGGTCAACCAATAGCGCACAAGCTGCGCTAAGGAGTATAGAATGATGCTACAAAAGTTTCCTCTTCCCCTGCGAGGCTCAACCACAACACAAGGGGGCCGCCGACAATCTTCTGGGAAGGTCGGGCTTGTCGACCGGACGATCCTGTCGAACCTTCCCGGAAGATGGGCCGACCAGCCCGCGCTGTTGTCAATGAACCGCCGGCCAATCAGCAAGGCGATCGTGCTAGTCAGCCTGTTCAGCTTGCTAGTGGCCGGTTACCCGGTGATGCAGCACGCCCTCCCCCGTCTGACTAACGCCGTTGCTGGTTCGCAACCAGTCGTATTGACCAGGGGTCAACTAGCGCAGAGCCGCGCGACCCCCGCCTTGCTCTTGCTCAACCCTGATCAACTGGTGACGCCGATCAACGGCGGCGCAACCACCCTCACTGTGCGCGTGCGCAATACCGCCAGCCAACCGGCGCCGGGTGTCATTGTCCAGTTGCGCAGCACGCTGGGTACTGTAACCCCGGCCAATGTGACCACCGATGACCATGGCGCCGCCGTTGTCACCTTTACCGCCGGTGGCGTCCCTGGTCAAGCACAGGTGGTGGCGGAAACGGGCGGGCTGATGCAAGAAGCGGCCATCCAGGTGGTCAAGCCCACCGATCCCCTTGCCAACACGTTGACCTTGACCGTCAACGCCAGTCGGCTCGATCCCGGTCAGGCGCTGCCGGTGCAGGTCGCCCTGCGCGATGGCGGTGGCGCGCCCCTGGCTGGTGAGTTGGTTTCCTTCTTCGGCAGTTTAGGCGAAGTGACGCCCGCCAGCGCCATGACCGATGCCAATGGGCGTGTCACCTTTGTCTATCGCGCCGGCAACGCCACTGGTCAGGCAATGATCACCACCCTGGCCAGCTATACCACGGCGTCGGCGAAGATCCAGGTTGGCGATCCGGCAAAGCCTGCTCCGGCCAATCGTCTCTTCCTGCCGTTGGTCAATCGCTAAACAAGCGATATAGCACAACTTTCCAGATGGGAGATTGTGCTATATCGCTCACGTAACGACAGGAGAGCAATAAATGGTAAACCTGCGATTGGTTATGGTGGTTTATAATAATGCGGAGATCACATGAGCAATAAATCCACTTTGGCTTCTCTCTACTATGCGCTTGCTGTTGTTGGTTTTCTCGCCACTTGGTACTACAACGGGCAATACTTCATGAATGGCGGGGGCCTTGGGCCAAACGAGTTTTTTGGGGCGGCCTTTGCCAATGCGCTTACTACTGCCGTCACGATTGACGTGTACCTTTCCGCCTTCGTGTATTCCATCTGGGTAGTCAGCGACGCCAAACGCCGCTTGGTGAAATGGCCGTGGCTATATGTGCTTCTAGCCTTCGCCGTTGGCCTAGCAATTTCGTTTCCGCTTTATTTGGCAGGTCGGGAAAAGGCCATTTCAGGAGATCAAACCAATGCATAACATGTCACTCCAATTGTGAAAAAAGGAAATAGGTATGTATCCAAACAACCCCATGATTGACACTAGGCCGCGGCTGTACGCACAAATGCAAGCCGCCATCCGCCTGGTTGTCCTTATTCCGCTTCTCTGTTTATTGTTCTACCCTGCGGCGCTCTCTGCCCAGGACAAATCGGGCGTCAAGCCCCAGGTGATCTCGCTACCTTCCGGCCCCGGCTCGCTGGAAGGGTTGGGCGAGAACTTTGAACCGAATCTCAGCACCGGCACGTCAAGTTATCCAGTCAAGTTTACTGCCGCGCCCGGCCGCGTTGGCTTCCAGCCGGAACTAGCGCTCAACTATAACGGCGGCAATGCCAATGGGCCGTGGGGCATGGGCTGGGAACTGAGCATTCCGTCGATCCAGCGGCGCACGGAAGAGGGGCTGCCCAGTTACGACGACGCAAAAGATCAATTTGTCTTTTCTAATGGCGAAAAGCTGGTTCTGCTGAAAGATGGCAGTTATCGCTTTGAGAATGAAAGCACCTTTATGCGTTTCCGCCGCCTGCCCGATGACGGTTGGGAGGCGCATACGCCCGATGGGGTGCGCTACCTCTTTGGTGAAAGCGAAAACAGCCGGGTGACGAACCCGCTGGGCATCTTCCGCTGGGAGCTGGCGCGCATCATCGACCCGCACGGCAACGAACAGCGCTACAGCTATCTCCACGATGGCGCCTATGCCTACCCGCGCGAGATCCGCTACAACTTCGGTCAAGACCCCGCCGGGCCAGAAGTCTACAACGCTGTCATCTTCAACTATGCCCCGCGCCCCGACACCTACACCGACCGCCGCAGCGGCGCGCCGATTCGCGTTGGCCTGCGTGGCACGGACATCCAGATGTGGTCGCTGGGCAAACTGGTGCGCGCCTATGGATTCAGCTATGAACCCGAACGTTCGACAGGAACGTACTCGTTGCTGATCCAGGTGACACAAGTGGGCGATGATGGGACGAGCAAATTGCCGCCCCACACCTTCACCTACACCCAGTTTGATCCCGCAGCCCACGCCGTAGTGACGATGCAAAATCCGCCGCCCGCGATCTTGACCAATCGCGACGCCGATCTGGTGGACATCAACGCCGATGGCTTGCCCGATCTGGTCTATACGCCGGCCGATGGTCAGCACCGTTTCTATCTCAACCGGGGGCATGGGCGCTGGGCGAGCGAACCGATCATTCCCGACAACTCACCAGCCGAGCGCTTGAGCAACCCGAATGTGCGCATGGCCGATATGAATGGCGATGGTCGCGTCGATCTGTTGGTCAAGGCCAGTGGCGCCGGTGCGCCCTTGTACTACTATCGCAACCAACCGGGGGCCGACTGGGAAAAGGATGACCGCGTTGACTTTGGCCCGGCGCCATCCTTTGACCTCAATGACCCCAACCTACAACTGATGGATGTCAACAACGACCACCGCATCGATGTCGTCTTAACCGGCAGTGGCCGCATGAAGATCTGGCTGGCGCGGGAAGGCGCCTGGAGCCAGAGCGCCGATTTTGATGTTCCCGCCCCCGCCGCCGGTGATACGGCCAACTTTGCCGATCCTAAATTCAAAGTGGGCGACATGACCGGCGACCGCATGGATGATGTGGTCATGGTGCGCGATGGGCAAGTTGTCCTCTGGGAACACAATGGCAATGGCGATTATGAAGCGCCGCGCGCCATCCTCAACCCGCCTAGCGGCGTCGGCAGTCAGGATCTGTTGATCCAGATGGGTGACCTCAACAACGACGGGCAGATGGATCTGGTACTGCCCGGCAATCGCAGCGTCACCTACTGGCTCAGTCTGGGTGATGGCAGCCTGACCGCCCCGATCACCATCCCCAACACGCCGGCCTTTAACGCCCAAGAGACCGCCGTGCGCCTGGCCGACCTTGATGGCGACGGCGCCACCGAGTTGCTTTTCAGCAGCAACCAGGGCATGGCCTATGTCGATTTCTCGACCCAGGAGCAGCCCTTCCTCCTGCGCAGTGTGGACAACGGGCTGGGGCGCACCATCCACATCACCTACAAATCATCCGTCGAAGATTACATCACCGATTGGGACGCTGGCAACCCGTGGGTAGTGAACCTGCCTTTCCCGGTGCAGGTGGTCAACAAAATGACGGTGCATGACGCCAACAGCGGCGACAGCTACACCATCGATTATCATTACCGCGACGGCTACTATGACGGCGTCCAGAAGGAGTTCCGCGGCTTTGTGCGGTCGCAAGAGACCAAAGTCGGCGACGAAACCGCTGCCACCACCGTCACCAACATGCTCTATGACGTGGGCATGGCAGATGAGAGTCGCAAGGGCATGTTGCTAGAGAGTGAGATTCTTGCGACGGGCGGTCGCTGTGACAGTGACTTTGCTGGCTGCTTCCAGCGCACGGTCAACCAATTGGAGACGCGCGTGATTGTGGCTGCGGAACAGACCACCACCGCTAAACCCATTGCCTATGCCTTTATCAAACAGACCGACAGCTTTGTCCATGAGCAGCAGGCCGCGCCGGTTCAACTACGCCAGCAATTTGCCCAGGATAATTATGGTAATCAGACCCAACACTTTAACTACGGCCAAGTCTGTGGTGAAGATGTCACCTGCGGCGATGACGAGGTACTCAACTATACAGCCTATATCTACGACGACGCCCGCTACATCTTTAATCGCGCACAGCGCATCTACCAGACCGACGCGGCCGGCAACTTTGTCTCCGAAGTCAACATGTATTACGACGGCGAACCGTTTGTCGGCCTGCCCCTCGGTCAACTGACGCGCGGTGACCTGACGCGCGAGGAGACCAACCTGGGGCCGCAAGCCAACAATCGTCTAATCGCCACCACGCGCCAGGAGTTCGACCTGTATGGCAACGTGATTGGCATGATGGATGGTAATGGTCATCTTACAAGCGTGACCTATGATCCCGTCCAACAGACCTTCCCAGTGCGCGAAGAACTCCATTTTGCGGACGGCAAGACGCTGACTTATGCCGCCTCCTATCATCATGGCTTTGGCAAAATGATGGCGGCCACCGACTACAACGGCCACCCGCATCTCTTTGCCTACGACACTTTTGGCCGCCTTACCAAGATTGTCCGCCCTGGCGATACGTTGGCGAAGCCGACGCAGCAATTCCGCTATGAGATCGGCAGCCCGGCCAGCGCCATCTACTCCGAGCAGCGTGAACGTTCCGGCGAAGATGGGGTTGTGACCAGCGTCGTTTACTTCGACGGCCTGGGGCGCAAGCTGCAAACGCGGAGCGAAGCCGAAGACGGCCAGGTGATCGTGACCGAGGCGACGCTCTTCAACGCGCGCCAGAGCGTGCGCAACCAGTTTCAACCCTATGTCGATAGCGGTTTTGCCTATAAAGCGCCCGATCTTGCCTTGCCCCACACGACGCTGCACTATGATGCAATGAGCCGCGTTGTCCGCACCGTCAACCCGGACGGCACGTTCACCTCGGTTGTGCATAAGCCGCTGATGGAAGAGCAGTTTGATGAAGAGGACAACCAGAGCGCTGCGCCCCACGCCAATACGCCGCGCGTCCTGCACTATGACGGTCTACAACGGCTGACTGGTATCGAGGAGATCAACGTTGTCAATGGCAAGAGTGAACGCTATCTCACCCGCTATGAATACGACCGCTTGGGCAATCTGACCAAGATCACGGATGCGCTGGGTAACGTCAAAAGCATGATCTATGACGCGCTCTCGCGCAAGTTGCACATGGTAGACCCAGACAAGGGCGAGATGGTCTACACCTATGATGATAATGGCAATCTGCTACGCACGCTCGATGCCAAAGGGCAGACGATCGAACATACCTATGATGCCGCCAATCGCGTCCTGACCGAACGATGGCGTTATGCGGATAATCGCCCGTCCGTTGTGAACGCGGTCTATCACTATGACAGCGATCGCGCCTTCCCATCGGGTATATCGGGGATAGCGTTGCAAAACACCTTAGGACAACTGGCCTTTGTGGAGGATCAGGCGGGGCTGCTCTTCCATTCATACGACGCGCGCGGCAACATCACGGGGAGCGTGCGCCACTTCAAAGCGGAAGGGCTGCGTCTGGTCGTCCAGTCAGAATACGATGCCATGGACCGGCTGACCCAAGTGACCTATCCCAACGGCATGGCGGTTCAGTATGCCCATGACGCCCGCGGTCTGCTGCAAGGAATCTCTGGCTTTGTCGACAACGTGGACTATACCGCGTCGGGCCAGCGCGCCACCGTTCGATATGCCAATGGCGCGGTGACTGCCTATGACTATGACACTCGGCTGCGTCTGAGCCACCTGAAGACAACCAAAGCCGCAGGCATCCTGCAAGACCTGACCTATAGCTTTGACGGCGTCAACAATCTGATTGGCATTGTGGATGGTCGCCCTGAGCGCAGCGCGGCCAATGATCAGAACCAGGTTCTGCAATATGACAGCCTCTACCGGTTGACGCGCGCCACGGGTTCCTATGGTCAGATCGACTATGGCTATGACGCGATTGGCAATCTGGTGCGCCAGACAAGCACTGGTTCGGCAGGCGCACCAAGCGACAATCGCCTGAACCCAGGCGACATCCGCTATGGCGAAGGAAGTGCTGGCCCACACGCAGTCACGACACGGCATGGCGAGGCGTACGCCTATGATGCCAATGGCAACCTGACCAGCAAGGGCGACACGCTCTATACCTGGGACGCGCGCGATCGCCTGCTCACCGCCAAGACGGCAGACACCCAATCCAACTATGTCTATGATAGCGAGATGGGGCGGGCCAAACAAACAGTGCGCCAGGGCGATGTCGTCACCACCGTACTCTATGCTGGACGTTATGTGGAAGTGCGCGGGGCGCAATTGGTTTTCTATGTCTTTGCCGAAGATCAGCGGGTTGCCGAAGTGACAATGCCTTTAGAGCCGGCCAGCCTGTTGATAGGTCTGGGCGCCAAACCGGCCGCAGCCATGACAGGCGCAAAACGTTGGTATGTCGCCGATCATCTGGGCAGCGCCAACCTCCTGCTCGATGAACAAGGGCAAATCGCCGCCGAAATGATCTACTATCCCTATGGTCTGACCCGCTACGCCAAGAACGGTCAACAGATCGTCTATGGCTTTACTGGCAAGGAGTTGGATGCCAGTGGTCTCCACTATTATGGCGCGCGTTACTATGACTCGTTGACCGGGCGCTTTATTAGCGCGGACCCGCTCTATGTCGAAAGTCCGCATCGTGATCTGGCTAATCCACAGTCGCTCAACGTCTATGCCTATGCCCTCAACAACCCGCTGGTCTACAACGACCCAAC
This sequence comes from Caldilineaceae bacterium, assembly GCA_026645575.1. The sequence continues at coordinate 25,962 of JAPKMW010000073.1, read as the reverse complement.
CGGCCTTGAGGCTAGAGCGACCACGACCTTTAAAGAAAAGACTAAGCATTATACGGTGAGGGCGCGCAGCCTGGCCAATTTCTCTGAACAGATGCAACGACGCGCTTGGGCTGGGCTGACCACCTGGCGCGTACAAACGAAGTGGAAGATCGACAACCAGGGCCGCATCAAAGAGGCAACTGTAAAGGTAAATATTACGGTCACCCTACCCAAATGGAACGTTCCCGACACCGTCGGCCCCAATAGCAGGGCCGAGTATGAGCGATTTTCCAAGGCAATAGGCAAGCATGAACAGGGCCATGTGGATATCGTTCGCGAACACTTGGATGGCCTAGCGGATAAGCTGATCGGCAAGACGTCAGGAGAGGCCAAGCGCATCGTTCGCGAAGCGCAGCGCGACCATGACAGAGCGCAGGATGAGTTTGACAATACAACCAATCACGGTATAGACGCGCCGGGGGATGATAGCACGAGGGTCGATCTGCAGGATGATGATGCGGGTGCTCCGCGCAATAATGAAAGAGAGTAACAGAATCATGAACACACAACCAAGATAACGGGAAGCTACAGCGGCAGCGTGACGGTCGATAAACAAATCGTTTACCCTGCTCTGTGCGAGTCCGTGACTCGCACAGAGCAGGGTAAGGCGTTCTATTGTTACCGAATCCTTACTCTCATCTGACTGACCGTCTACACTTTGGGAAAGCGTGGGTTTATGATACATTGGCAGCATGTGGAAGGAAGACACACGATCGGCCAATGGGATTGTCCAATCTACTGGGCTGCGCATCTATTTGCTCGGCCCGCTGCGCGTTGAACGGGATCAGGAAGTTATTCGCCTATCGCGACGCAAAGTCGAGGCGCTGCTGGCCTATCTGCTGCTCCACCCGGAGCGCCAGACACGCGACCACCTGGCAACCCTCTTCTGGGGCGATTCATCGGATGCTCAAGCGCGCCATTCCCTGCGCACGGCGTTGGCCGCCCTGCGCAAAGAAGTGGCCGCCGATCTGCTCCTGGTCGATCGCGACCATGTACAACTCAACCCCGACTACACCATTTGGACCGATCTCGATGAATTGCTGTCCATTGAAGACGAACTGGAAACGCTCAACCCGGCGGCGTTGCCGGCGCGCTTGGCGCTCTGGCAAGGGGAACTGTTGGCCGGTTTCTACGAGGAGTGGCTCACCAGCGAACGCGAACATTATCGAACGCGCTTGCTCACCCTCTTTTTACAAGTGACCCAAGTGTTGCGTTCCCAGAGCGACTATGGTACGGCGATTACAGTGGCGCAGCAAATTTTGGCGATTGACCTGGCCAATGAACCGGCGCACCAGCACCTCATGTTTTGTTACGTGGCCACCGGTGACCGACCGGCGGCCCTGCGCCAATATGAACAGTGTGAACGGGCGCTTTTAGCCGATCTTGATGCACCGCCGATGCCGGAAACCACCGCCCTCTACCATTGGATCAAACAACAAACGGGAACCGAAGCTGCCACCGCGGCCAGAATCACCAACCTGCCGATTCCCTTGACCAGCTTTGTGGGCCGGACCGAGGAGACGGCGGCGGTCAAGCAATTGCTCACCCCGCCGACTGGCAAAACGCGCCTCCTCACCTTGACCGGGGCCGGCGGTAGTGGCAAAACACGCCTTGCCATCCAAGCCGCCACCGACCTGATCGACCGCTTTGTCCATGGCGTCTGGTGGGTGGAGTTGGCGGCGCTAACCACCGGCGACCAGGTGGCGCAGGCTGTTGCCAAAGCCCTGGGCGTCGCGGAACGGGCCAACGAAGCGCTCCTGCACAGTCTGATCGATTTTCTCGGTGACAAACCGTTGCTCCTGCTCATCGACAACTGCGAGCATCTCGTCGAAGCGACTGCCCAGCTTGTCAGCGCATTGCTGAGTTCCTGTCCCCAGTTGCAGATCATGACGACCAGCCGCGAAGCGCTCAATGTGTCCGGTGAAATGCTCTGGCCGGTGCCGACGCTGACATTGCCCGATCCGCAAGCCATCCCGTTGACCGATCTGTTGGGGCAATTTGCCTGTATCCGCCTCTTTTATGAACGCGCTTGCACCGTCCAACCCACGTTTCAACTGACCTTGGCCAATGCCCCGGCGGTGATCGCCATTTGCAGCCAACTAGATGGCATCCCGCTGGCGATTGAACTGGCCGCGGCGCGGGTTAAGGTGTTGTCAGTCGAACAGATTGCCGCCCGTTTGACCGATCACCTTGGCGCGCGTTTTGCGCTATTGACTCAAGGCAACCGTACCGCCCAGCCCCGCCAGCAAACCCTACGCGCCGCCATTGATTGGAGCTACGATCTGCTGGATGAAGCCGAACGCCGGCTCTTTCATACAGTTGCGATCTTTCGTGGTGGCTTTACCTTGGCTGCGTTAGAACAGATAGTGGATAGTGGATATTGGGGATTGGATGCCCAGGGGGAGGGAGTTCACCCCAAAGCCCAAAGCCCAATCGCCAATATCCACTATCCAATAGACCTTCTCACCCAGTTGGTCGATAAATCACTCGTCATTGTCGAACCACGCGATGGCGACAACCGCTATCGCCTGTTGGAAACGCTGCGTGAATATGCGTTAGAACGCTTTCCACCCGGCGCCGCATTCCATACGATCCAACGCCGTCATGCCGACTTCTTTCGCCACTGGGCAGAGCAAGCCGCACCCCACTTGCTGGCCGCGCAACAACAACAATGGTTAGACCGCTTTGAGATTGAGCATCCCAATCTACGGGCAGCCTTGGATTATTTGTTAGCCGCAGGTGCGTCTGACGCGGCCATGCGTCTGGCGGTGGCGGCCGTGCGCTTCTGGTGGACGCGCGGCTATGTCAGTGAAGGGCGCGCCTGGTTGCAAAGGGCGCTGGCCCAGCACACAGCGCGCGACACGGCAATCGTTGCGCAAGCACTCAATGCGGCTGGCTTTCTGAGCTTTCGCCAGAGCGATTTGACCGAGGCGATGGCGTTTTTCCAGCAAAGTTTGGCCCTTTTTCATCAGGTTGAAGATGACAGCGGGATTGCCGAAGTTCTGCAAAACATGGCGATGGTGGAGATCCCGCAAGCCAACTTTACACTGGCCCAACAACATCTGGAACAAAGTTTAGCGTTATACCGCCTCTTGCAAGATGACTATGGCATTGCCCGCGTCCAGCAACATCAGGGGCATATGGCCTACGATCAGGACCGGTTTGCCGATGCGCGCGACTATTTTGTGGAAAGCCTGGCCCGTTATCGGCGGTTGGGCGACCAGGTGCGTATTGCCAATGTGCTGCTGAATCTCGGCACGACGCTCAATCTGCTGGGCGATTTTGCCACGGCCCAGGCCCACCATCAAGAGTGTTTGGCCCTTGCGCGTGCCATCGGGCATCAGGGTCTCATGGGGTCGGCCTTGCGCAGCCTGGGCCGCCGAGCGTTGGAGCAAAACGAATTTACCCAGGCACGCCGCTATGCCGAAGAGTCGTTACAGATCACGCGTGCCATTGGCGACAAAGGGAACGCCGGCTATGCCCTGCTGCTGCTTGGCAACGTGGCGCGCAAGCAAGGCGATTACCGACAGGCATTCGTCTACTATTGCCAGAATCTCCAGACGATGGTTGCATTAAACTATAAGTGGTCGATCTACGATGCGCTTGAACACATTGCCACCTTGCTCGTTGAATTTAAGCAACACCCCCAAACCGCGGCCCATTTTCTGGGGGCCGCCCAAGCGCTGCGCCAGGCGATTGGGAACCCAATGAGCGCTACCTATGCCGTTGCCTATGAACAGCAAACAACCACCTTGCGCCAAGAACTAGGGGAGAGCGCCTTTGCCGCGCTGTGGGCCGAAGGGCAAACCATCCCGCTACCCCAACTCGTGACAGAAGCCACACAACTTGTGGTGACGTAAACGCTTACGCGCCCCTTTCTGGAAGAGGCAATGATTGTCCTCTCTGATCGCACGGTTTCCGCCTCTTCCAGAAAGGGGCGCCGACCCCTAAGTTCCAATCTTCCACCAAACTCTGTGACGTTTCTGTGACGTTCACCGCTTATCCTGTTTCCACGCCTTGACAAAGGTGCGCTTGCCGACCGTTGGCAAGTGTTTAGATGATGCGGACGCCGCTGGCACAAGTGCGCCAGCGGCGCACCCTTGTATAAAAGGAAACAGGTATGAATCAACCCAATCTCATAGCTGACACCAGGCGGCTACGTGTAAAAGTGGCCTGCTGCCTGGCTGTCATCACCCCGCTGCTTTTTCTCTTACTCTATCCAATGGCGGCCTATGCCCAGGACAAATCGGGCGTCAAGCCGCAGGTGATCTCGCTGCCCTCCGGCCCTGGTTCGCTGGAAGGGCTGGGGGAAACCTTCCAGCCGGACTTAAGCACCGGCACCAGTAGTTTTCCGGTCAAATTTGTCGCGCCACCGGGGCGGGCTGGTCTGCAACCGGCGCTGGATCTGGCCTACAATGGCGGCAATGGCAATGGGCCGTGGGGTATGGGCTGGAAGTTAAGCATCCCATCGATCCAGCGGCGCACCGAAAATGGGCTGCCGAGTTACGACGACACCAAAGATGAGTTCATTTACAACGACGGTGAAAAGCTGGTCCCCCTTACCGACGGCGCCTATCGCTTTGAAAATGAAGGGCAGTTTATGCGTTTCCGGCGGCTGGAAGGCGGCGGCTGGGAAGCCCATTCCCCGGACGGGATGCGCTACCTCTTTGGCGAGGGGGAAAATAGCCGCGTTGTCACCCCACAAGGTATCTTCCGCTGGGAGTTGACGCGCCAGATCGACCCCAACGGCAATGAATTGGTCTACAGCTATCAACACGATGGCGGCTATGCCTACCCCAGCGCGATCCACTATAACCAGGGCGCGACGGGAGGAAACAGCGCTGTCCGTTTCCAGTATGCGCCGCGCCCCGATCCCTTTACCGATCGACGGAGCGGTGCGCCGATCACCCTGGCGCTGCGTGGCACCCGTATCGAGATGCTGGCGCTGGGCAAGCTCGTGCGCGCCTACGATTTTGCCTATGAACCAGAGCGATCTACCGGCAAATACTCCTTGCTCATCAGCGTGACCCAGGTCGGCGACGACGGTGTGAGTACGCTACCGCCGCACAGCTTCAGCTATACCCAGTTTGAGCCGACGGCGTCGCAGGTGGTAACAATGCAGAACCCGCCGCCGCTGGGTCTCACCAATCCTGACGCCGATCTGGTGGACATCAACGCCGATGGCCTGCCTGACCTGGCCTACACCGCGGCGGAGGGGCATCGCTTCTACCTCAACCGCGGGCTGGGGCGCTGGCAGGTCGAACCGGTCTATCCGACGCAGTCGCCGCCGGAACGGATCTCCAACCCCAATGTGCGCATGGCCGACATGAATGGTGATGGCCGCGTCGATCTGCTGGTCAAGAGCGGTGCTACCGCGGGCGCGCCCTTCTTCTACTACACCAACAAGCGCGATGGAGAATGGGAAAAGAATGGCCGCATCGATTTTGGCCCATCGCCTGGCTTTGACCTCAACGACCCCAATGTGCAACTGATCGATGTCAACAACGACCATCGCATTGATGTGGTCTTGAGTACCGCCGGTCGCCTCAAGGTTTGGCTGGCGCGGGAAAAGGCGTGGAGCCAGAACGCCGACTTTGATGTCCCAGCCCCCGCCGCCGGTGACGCCGCCAAGTTTAGCGATCCCAACATCAAAGTGGGCGACATTACCGGCGACCGCATGGAGGATCTGCTCTTTGTGCGTGACGGGTTGGTGGTCTACTGGGCGCACAATGGCAACGGCAGCTATGCCGAAGGGGAAACGCTGCTCAACCCGCCCAGCGGCGTCGGCGCCCAGTCGGCGCAGATCCAGGCCGGCGACATCAACAACGATGGGCTGGTCGATCTGGTGCTGCCCGGCAACCGCACCGTCTACTATTGGCTCAGCCTGGGCGACGGCAGCTTAACTGAACCGATTGTCCTGCGCGACACGCCTGCCTTCAATGCCCAAGACACAGCAGTGCGTCTGGCTGATATGGATGGTGATGGCGCCGTCGAATTGCTTTACAGTCGCTATCCCGCCCCGGCCAACGAGGCACTGCAATATGTCGATTTCTCGGTCGGCGCGCAACCCTTCCTGCTGCAAAGTGTGGACAATGGGCTGGGGCGCGCCATCCACATCAACTACAAATCCTCAGTGGATGACCACATTGCCGATTGGGATGCGGGCACGCCCTGGGGGGTCAATCTGCCCTTCCCGGTGCAGGTGGTACGCCAAGTCAAAGTGCATGACGCCAACAGCGGCGACGACTATGTGATTGACTATCATTACCGCGACGGCTACTACGACGGCGTGCAAAAGGAGTTCCGCGGCTTTGTGCGCAGCGAAGAGATCAAGCGGGGCGATTCCACTGCACCGACCACCGTTACCCGCCACACCTATGATGTGGGCATGACCGACGAAAGTCGCAAAGGGATGTTGTTGACCAAAGAGGTGTTGGCCGAAGGAGGCGCATGTAGCGGGAGCTTTACCGGCTGCTTTGAACGCACGGTCAACCAACTCACCACGTTGGTGGTGGTCGAGCCGCAACAGACGCACAACAGCAAAGCCATCGCCTACGCCTATCTCAGCCAGAGTGACCGCTATGTACACGAACAAGAGGCCCAGCCGGTGCAATTGCGCCAGCGCTATGAGCAGGACAACTACGGCAATCTCACCAAGGAGTTCAATTATGGTCAGGTTTGCGGCGAGGATCTAAGTTGCGGCGATGATGAACTGCTCAAATACACCGACTATGCCTATAACCTGGAAGCGTGGCTGCTCAACCGCCCCCAGCGCGTCTACCAGACTGACGAGGCCGGCGCCTTTGTCAGTGACCAACGCTTCTACTATGATGGCGAGGCGTATGTCGGTCTGCCGCTGGGACAGATCACGCGCGGACAGTTGACGCGCCAGGAAGGCGGTTTGGGACCGGCGGGCGAGAATCGCTACATCGCGACCAAACGCCACGCCTATGATCAATATGGCAACGTCGTTGCGATGATGGATGCCAACGGCAACCGCACCACCGTCGAATATGATGCCCAACTGCACACCTTCCCGGTGTTGGAACAACTGCACCTGGGCAACGGCAACGTGCTTTCTTACGCCGCCATCTATCACCCTGGGCTGGGCAAAGCCATGGCCGCCACCGACTACAATGGGCAGCCCATCTTCTTTGTCTATGACACCTTTAGCCGGTTGAGCAAAATTGTCGAGCCAGGGGATAGCGTGGAATTGCCGACGCAGCAATTCAGCTACGCCATCGGCAGCCCGCGCAGCGCGATCACCACCGAGCAACGGGTGCAAAGCGGCGGCAGCGATGTTGTGACCAGTGTCACCTATTATGATGGCCTGGGACGCAAATTGCAGACGCGCCGGGAAGCGGCGGACAACAAAGTCGTGGTCGAAGAGGCGGTGACTTACAACGCCCGCCAGAGCGTCTATCAACAGTTCCAACCCTACTACGCCAGCGGTTTTGCCTATCAGCCGCCGCCGGCAGAGCAGCCGAAGAACACGCTCACATACGACGCGATGGGCCGGGTGGTGCGCACGGAAAACCCCGACGGCAGCTATTCATCAGCCCGCTATCGTCCGCTGGCCCAGGTGCAAGGGGATGAAGAGGACAACCGCGCTGACTCGCCCCACGCCAACACGCCGACGGCCATGCGCTATGACGGCTTGGAGCGGCTGATCAGCGTCGAAGAGGTCAATCTGGTCAACGGCCAACCAACGCCGATTACCACCCGCTATGGCTATGACCTGCTGGGCAACCTGACCCAGTTGGTCGATGGGCAAGGCAACACGCGCACCATGCGCTACGATGGGCTGGGCCGCCTGCTGCAACAGGATGATCCCAACCAGGGCGTCACGCGCTACACCCACGACGACAGCGGCAACGTGATCCGCACCGAAGATGCGCTTGGCCAGGTGGTGGAAACCACCTATGACGCGGCCAACCGCCCGTTGGTGGAAACGCTGCGCTACACCGATGGCCGCCCGACAGTGGTCAACGCGCGCTATCATTACGATGGCGATCTGAATACACGCTATCCCGGCGCCACCAACACATTGGGGCGGTTGGCCGCTGTGGAAGACCAGGTGGGGTCGCTGCACTATGCGTATGATGGTCGCGGCAATGTGACCGCCAGTCTGCGCCACTTTGCCGACGAAGAGTTGACCTTTGTGACGCGCAGCGAGTTTGACGCCATGAACCGCATGACCAGGCTGATCTACCCCGACGGCACGGCCGTGGGCTACGAATATGATGCGGGTGGTCTGCTACGGCGGATTCCCGGCGTGATTGAAGCGATTCAATACACCCCCTTTAACCAGCGCACCGCCGTCACCTATGCCAACGGGGTGGTGGGCCACTACCGCTATGACAACCGGATGCGGCTGACCACGCTGGAGGCCATGCGCGGCGCCGATCCGCTGCAATTGTTGGACTACAGCTTTGACGGCGTCAGCAACCTGCTGGGCATTGTGGACCGGCGGGCGGCAACGGGCGGCTTGCCCACGAGCCAGACACAAAGCTTTACCTATGACGCGCTCTACCGGCTCACCAGTGCCAGCGGCGGCTACGGTCAAATCGACTATGGCTATGACGCCATCGGCAACCTGGTGCGCAAAACGAGCAGCACCGCTGCTGATCAAAACCTGGGCGAGTTGCGCTATGGCGAAGGCAATGCTGGCCCCCATGCGCTCACCAGTGCGGGCGCACTGAGCTATGGCTATGACGCCAAGGGCCATCTGATCCGCAAAGGAGCGGCCACCTATCAATGGAATGCCAAAGAGCAGTTGACCGCCGCTACCACTGGTGAGCGACAGAGCGCCTATGCCTACAATGCCGAAGGGGTGCGGGTGCGCCAGCGCGTACAACAGGGCGACGTGATGACCACCACCCTCTACGTGGGCGAAAATGTCGAGTTGCGCGGGGATCGGCTCATCTTCTACCTCTTTGACGATGAAGATCGGGTGGCGCAGATCAGCAAAGCCTTCAACCCGGCCCAGTTGATCCAGGGCTTCACCACGCCGGTTGACGGGGTTGCCCCCGCACCCGCCGATCTGCGCTGGTATCTGGCCGACCATTTGGGGGGAACCAATCTCCTGCTCGACCACACGGGGGCCGTGCTGGATGAACAAACCTATTATCCCTATGGCGAAGTACGCACCAGCCAGCAGAGCGGCCAAGTCTACTACGGCTTTACCGACAAAGAGCTGGATGCCAGCGGTCTGCACTACTATGGCGGGCGTTATTACGATGCCTTCAGCGGGCGCTTTATCAGCGTAGACCCGGTGGTGTGGGAATATGTGGGCAATCCGCAACAGAATGAGGGTTTTACCGACTATTTGACCCATCCGCAAATGGTCAACACCTATAGCTATGCCACCAACAATCCGCTCAAATACATCGACCCCGATGGCCGCAAGATTGTCATCTCCAAGGCGCTGCGCCAAACGCCGGGCTTTATGAAGGCGTGGCGACTGTTCAAGAAGACCCATGAAGGGCAGCGCTTGATTGCCAAATTTGAAAAGGCAGGGTGGACCGTTCATCTGCGGGCGAACATGGGCGGACGCGATGGCAAAGTTGGTGGAGGTTTGCTTCCAAAGGAGACCTCATATACCTTTGTGTCGGGCACGAACCTCAAGATGAACGAAACCGCCGCGTTGTTCAACATCAAAGAGCATGCCGCTTACGCCCGCAGCGGGAACGAAGTGATTAAGCAGTTGGCGTGGAATATCCAACGCGAACTGCTCATATCCGAGGCATGGGTGCAGATGACGGAAGAAATCGATCGTAATATAGCCAACGGTAGAGAAACCGATACTGCTTCATGGTCGAATAAATATGAGAAGTTGGATATGGACATCAAACTCGCCAATGATCCGCATGTAGTCCAATTCGACGGCGAGCTGAGCGAGGTCATGCAGAAGAAGTAACACTGCCCACTATTATCGATGTCACTGATGTTACGCAGCCACCACTGGAAGTGAAAGAAAATGGCCTTCCAAGGAAAAGGTCTGTACCATCAGTATAAACATATTTCGTAACCGGAGAAAACACAATGCAACCATTCACATGGCAACATTTTTATTGGTATCTGCTCTTCCTGATCGCCCTGGTGGTGGGAAGCTTTGTCGGCTTGACCTTGACGCAGGAGCGGCTCTTCAGCAGCCGTGTCCACGCCGCAAGCGTCGCAGCGCAACCGGCGCAAGCCACCAGTAGCGCTTTGACCGTTACGCTGACCAATGCCACGCTTCAACCAGGCCAGCAGAGTGCCCTCACCGCCACCCTGCGCGACAGCGCCGGTCAGCCAGTGGCCGATCAACTGGTGGTTTTCTATGGCGGCTTGGGCACTATCACCCCGGCCAGCGCCGTGACCGATGCCGAGGGGCGTGTCAATGCTGTCTACACTGCGGGCAGTCGCGGCGGCAAAGCGCAAGTGACTGTACTGGCGGGCTATCGCGCACAGTCAGTCCCCCTGCAAATTGAAAGCAGCGGCGGTCAACCCGGCAGTGGGTATCGTCTCTTCTTACCGGCAGTGGCGCGTTGACTGGCGTAGCCGAGCAAAAGGGACTAGTGTTTTGTCAAATAAGCGTGGTAGGTCGTAGTAAAGACTTTAGTCTTTGTCCGAGCCGGGGGAAAGACTAAAGTCTTTACTACCGATCATGGCTTTCTTGACAGAACACCAGCCATTACAAGTTAACACAGATCGGGAAGAACAAAATGCATTCCACCAATTACACCAATGCGTTTATCGCCGTGGCAGATGATTGTAAAACCGAAGTGGGCAAGATCCCGCCGGCAAAACCGGAAAAGACCGTGGCCCAACTGCAATACGAGATGATCAGCGCCCATCCTTACCAATACACCTCCGATGAAGTGATCTTTGCCATCTATGCCGCCAAAAATGGGATCGCACCAGCCGAATGGGAAACCAAACGGGCCGCGTTCTTTGCCAAAGGACAACCCTGTCTGCGCTCCTCACCGCTGGGCAAAACGTATGGGTGGGGCATCCACTTTGATGGGGCGGCCAGGGTGGCAATCTACGCCAGAGAGTCGCCAGACTATGCCCGCTTGCAACAGGAGCCGACCCTTAAACAGCTCAAGGCGATGAAAAACGCCCGTTGACCTGATTGTACTCAAGCCAAGCACTGGTGTATCAATTCTGGTCAACGGCCTCCTGCCTGGAAGCGGCAACTGCCGGTCTGGTCATACCGAACGGTTCCCGCCGCTTCAATGCAGGGGGCCGGCGCTGTTGGCCGAATCGTTCCTGCGGCTTAATCGCAATTTGGCACTTGTAATACATTCCATCGGTAGATTTCTTCGATCAATGCGCGTTACTTCGGTTTATAGAGCAACAGACAATACACCCTCGCCATGTAACAACCAACGCACCACTCCGTCTACGACTTGATCCGCAGCCCAAGCAGCGGTAGCTTCAAACAACGCCACCGGCAATTCACTACGCAGCTCGGCGAGGAGCGGTTGGTTGTAGAGGTGATCGCGCGCCATCGTGACCGGATGTTGCTCGACAAAGGTCAGCGCTTTGAGGGCCGCTTCCAGTTGCCCACGCCGGGCGAAGAGATGGCCCAGCCGCGCAATGCTACCCAAGGTGTCCGGGATGCTATCGCTCTGCTGCCCCACGGTTAATGCTTCCCGTAAAACTCGCTCGGCGGCGGGTAGATCGTCCATCGCCAGATAGGTATTGGCGAAGCCATTCAAATTGGCCGCAATCCACCGCTCATCGCCAAAGTTGCGCGCCATGGTCAGGCTGCGTTGATAGTGATCGAGCGCTAGGGCATACTGACCAAAGCCGGTGTAAACTCCGCCCAAATTGCTGATCATGATCATGACCAGACTTTGATCGCCCGCTTCCTGCGCAATGGGCAGCGCTTGTTCATAGTAGGGTTTGGCCTGTTGATAGTCGTGCTGGCGCGAATAGGAGGTGCCTAGGTTGTTCAAGGCGCGTGCAATCCAGGGCCGATAGTCCATCGCTTGGGCGAGCGCCAATCCTTGCCGTAGATAGCTTTGGGCTTCCGCATACCCTCCTTGGCCGCTGGCAACCATCGCCAGGCTAAACAACGCTTCGGCGCTACTATGAGGGGAGCCAAGCCGTTGCGCCAGGGCCAATGCCTCTTGTAACGCCGTCGCCGCTTCGGTGGCCGCGCCGCGGCGGACTTGGATTCGCCCATAGAGCAGCAAGGCCAGAAGCAGATCCGCTTCCAGCGCTAAGGCGCGACAAACGTCGATTGCTTCTTCCGCCACGGTCAAGCCAGCGCGGAAGTGACCACGCTCGTAGTGAAACAGACCAGTGATCAGCCGGAGATGCACCAAGGTGGCTTGTGGACTTTGCGGCCCCGCGCTGGCAGCGGCTTTGATTGCCCATCCCGCCGCCTCGGCGACCTGACTGGCCTTGACAAAGAGCGCCTGTCCAGAGAGCGTCAGTGATTGAAAAATATAATAGTGGGCAAAGACTTCCGCCATCTGGCGCAACAAGGTTGTGACCGGCAGCGCTGGCCGTTCGCTTGCAATGGTCGCTACTAGCCATTCCCAAGCATGGCGAATATTGTCCACTTCACCGCCCACCAGCGTCCAGGCTTGCTGATAGGCAGCGCTGAAGATGTGTACTCTTTGTTGATCAAGCAGGCCGGCGTAGTAGAGCGTATGAGCATCGCGCAAGGCGGACTTGTCGGCGGCGGTCAGCTTCTCTTCGGCATATTGGCGGGTCAATTCGTGGATCTGATAATAGCCGTCGGGCGTCACGCGCAACAGCGCTTTTTCCACCAAGGTTGCCAGCGTAAAGAGCGAAGTCGCCGTGATGATATTGGCGGCCTCCTGGCGAAAGCGCCCCCGAAAGATCGCTAACCGGGCAATGGCGGCGGCTTCATCGGCAGCGAGCAAGGCCCACGTGTGATCCATGACGACACGCATGCTGCGATGACGGGCGGGGATGTTTTGGTAGCGGGCCGTCAGAATGTCTAGCCCGCGCGCCACTTCTTCGGCAATCTGGGTACAAGTCATGCCTTTGAGCCAGGCGGCGGCTAACTCGATGGCTAGGGGCATTCCTTCGACCAGCATGCAGATGCGCAACACCGCCACCCGTTCAGCCGCCAGGTCAAAGTTTGGGCGCGTCCGGCGCGCACATTGGCCAAAGAGTCGGATTGCGTCATAGTCATTGGGCGGCGCTTTATTTTCTGCCCGCCCTGTGGGGATGGTCAGCCCTAAGAGCGGATAAAACCAGGCTTCCTGTAAGCCAAGGGTTTCGCGTGAAGTGACCAATAGTTTGACGCCAGACGCGGCCATAAGCAGCGTCGAGCAGAGGTCGGCGTGCTTGACCAGATGTTCAAAATTGTCCAATACCAAGAGCATGGTTTTGGTGCGTAAGAAATGGAAGAGTTGATCGACTAAGGGTGCTTCCCGACGCACCGGAAAGCTATGTGCTGTGGAAATGGCCGCAATCACCGCCGAAACCAGGCCATCGGCATCGTTGACATTTTCCAACGACACAAAGAAGACGCCATCGCCAAAGCACGTTTCTCCTGCTGCCGTGTCCACAATCTGCTCGGCCACCTTCAGCGCCAGTCGTGTCTTGCCCATCCCGCCTGGTCCAATCAGCGTTAACAGACGACAATCTGCCTCTTCCACCAACAGCCGCAGGATGTCGCCCAATTCTGCCGCACGCCCGACAAAGGGGGTGCGTTGGGCGGGGAGGTTGTGGGTAGGTGATGGGGTGACAGGATGGCCCGATGATACGATGACAGGATGAGGGGGTGACACGGTGACTGAGCTTGTCGAAGTCACCGTGTCACCTTGCCATCTTGTCATCCTATCTTCTTGTCTTCTTGCCATCTTGGCAATACTGTCGGCGCGAATCTGGGCAACAAGTTCCATCGTGGCGGCATCCGGTTCGACAGCTAGTTCACTGTGTAGGGCTTGCCGACATCGCTCGAATTGGGCCAGGGCGGCGCTGCGTTGCCCGCTCTGGGCCAGCAGCAACATTAACTGGCGATGGGCTTCCTCGCGCCAGGGTTCCAGTTGCAAAATGCGCCGGGTATAGTCCATGGCCGGCGGCAGGGCGTCCTGGTCGGCATGGTATTGGGCGAGGGTGTGGAGCAGTTGGATTACCCCGTTGCGTAAACGACTGCGTTCATTCAGCACCCATTGCTCAAATTCCGGCGCGTCTTGGACATAGAAACCATCCAAAAAGTCACCCCGGTAGAGGTCAGCCGCAGCGGCTAAGGTCGCCACCGTTTGCGCCGTGGGCGCGGTTGCCACAGCTTCTTCCAAGGTTTCCACATCCGACCAATAGGGTTGGCTCTGGGCAAAGGCCAGGTGCTGACGTTCCACCACTAGATGATCAGCGACAAAGTGGGTCAAGTCGGAGAGGGTGCGGTTCAAGTTGCGCCGGGCATAATACTCGTCGATGTCGCCCCAAAAGAGGCCGGCCAAGACTGTGCGTGGTTGGGGGCGCCGGGTGACAGCCAGATAGTAGAGCAACGCATAGACTTTGGCCGAGCGAAAACGACCCAGTGGTTGTCCCGCCAGACGCAGTTCAGGATTGCCCAGGAGCGCGAGTTCTAACGTTTCGGCCATAGCAAGCATTATAGCATGAGTTGCATATTTTAAAGCTGTCAATAGTAGAAAACATGGCTAGGCCTAGTATAACCCAAAACATAGCGACCCGACAATCCCCAATTTCGACACAATCTCGACGCGCTTTGGGGGCCTTTTCGACGCGGTCGCCTGCTATGCTAACGGCAGAGCAAAACCGCAACGAACCACAAAGGAGCATTTATGAAATTTCTCGATCCAACCCTCAAGTTACGTTATCGCCAAGCGCCGCTTGCGCTGCACGGCGCCGAATTTCGCAAGCTGGGCCATGAACTGGTCGAACGCATCGCCCAATTGTTTGATGAACTTCCTGAGCGTCCTGTGACCTCTGGAGAGTCGCCGCAAGCCATTCGCCAGTTGTTGGGTACAGCCCCACTGCCGGAAACGGGCGCGTCGGCAGGGGATCTCTTGGCGGAAGCCACCGATCTGCTCTTTGATCATTCACTCTTTAACGGACACCCCAAATTCTGGGGTTATATCACGGCTGCACCCGCACCCATTGGTGTGCTGGCCGATTTCCTGGCGGCGGCGGTGAACCCGAATGTCGGCGCCTTCACGCTCTCGCCAATGGCAACCGAGATCGAAGCGCAGACCATTCGCTGGATTGCCGACCTGATCGGCTACCCACGCACCGCTGGGGGCCTCTTGGTCAGCGGCGGCAATATGGCGAATTTTGTCTGTTTTCTGGCGGCACGCAAAGCGAAAGCGCCCTGGGATCTGCAAACCGAAGGCATCGCTGCCGGCAACAGCCGTCTCGTCGCCTATGTTTCCAAAGAGACGCACACCTGGATCGACAAAGCCGCCGACCTCTTTGGCCTGGGCGCCAACGCCGTGCGCTGGATCAGTGTCGATGCCCAGCAGCAGATGGACGTGTTTGCTTTGGAAGAACAGATCCTCGCCGACCGCGCCGCCGGGTTGCTGCCCTTCCTCGTCGTCGGCACGGCAGGGACGACAAGCACGGGCGCCGTTGATCCGCTGCCTGAAATTGCGGCTATCTGCCGTAAGTATGATCTCTGGTTCCATGTTGATGGCGCCTATGGCGCCCCTGCCGCTGCCTTACCGGATGCTTCCCCTGATCTGCTAGGGCTGCGTGATGCCGACTCGATTGCACTCGATCCGCATAAGTGGCTCTATAGCCCGTTGGAGGCCGGCTGTGCGTTGGTGCGCAATCCCCACAATCTGGTCGAGACCTTTAGCCACCATCCGACCTATTATAACTTTGATGGCATCCAGGAAGACCCGCCGATCAACTACTATGCTTTCGGGATGCAAAATTCGCGCGGCTTCCGGGCGCTGAAGGTTTGGCTGGCTTTGCGCCAGGTGGGGCGGGCGGGCTATGTCGAGATGATCGGCGATGACATTGCCCTGGCCCGCGCTTTGTACCGAGATGTAGACGATCACCCGGCATTGCAGGCCGTGACCCAGAACTTGAGCATTACCACCTTTCGGTTTGTGCCGCCCGATCTACCTGCTGATCAGACCGGCGTCGAGCCATATCTGAATGAACTGAATGCCGCCTTGCTCAATCAACTGCAAACGAGCGGCGTGGCCTTTGTTTCTAATGCACTGGTGGATGGCAACTATCTCTTGCGCGCCTGTATCGTCAATTTCCGTACCACCTTGGCTGACATTGAGGCGCTGCCGCCGCTGGTGGCCCAACTAGGCAAAAAGCTGGATGCAGAAATGCGCCCCCCGGCCCTACAACGTGACTGGGGGCAGCGTATCAACATGAATCTACTCTTCAAGCACAGTCACCCGTCGCCGCACGCCGTCGGTGCGCCTGGCTTTCCGTTGCGAATCGCATCTGTGCTGCCTGCACTACCGCCAATTTACTGATGCCACCGAACCAGAAAAGTTGTGACGTTTTTGTGACGCTTGCCCATTACCCTGCTACTAGCGCAAATCGAGTACGCAGGATGAACCGGGAAGGAACGCCGTATGATGAACCAACGCCACCAACCGCGGGCGGCAAGGATAACACAATCGCAAGTTCACAACATTCATGTGCGCCCCCTGGTTGCTGGCGATGCCGATCTGATTGACGCCATGCACCAGCGGCTCTCGCCGGAAAGTGTCTACTATCGCTACCTCCAATATCGCAAACCAACGGCGACGGAAATTGCGGCGGTTTGTCGCCTGGCGCCGGCACAGGGGCTAGGTTTTGTGGCCGTTGCCGGCGCCCAGGCTGGGATTGTGGGGCTGGCTTATTATGTGCGTGAGGCGCGGGAAAAAGAACCAACTGCCGAACCGGCCATTCTGGTCGAAGATAGTTTTCAGGGACAAGGGATCGGGCGGCGTCTCTGGCAGACCTTGCAACAACAGGCCCAACAAGATGGGCTGCGCTGGCTGCGTGTCTTGTCGCACCCGCAAAATGGGCGACTGGCCAGCCTGGTGCAAGGGGGCGGCTTACCTTATGTCGCCAATGCCAATGGCGGCCTGCGTGAATATCTTGTTGACTTGAGCCGCCCAGCCACGGCCCAGGTCAATGGCTGGTGGCTGAAAATAGGGCGGTTATGGCTCACTGAGCGACAGTTCCGCCTGGACGATTTGCAATCCTGGCAGTAAACCAGAGCGCGTCGATCACAAATGCATCTATACCAAGAAAGGCTACAATTATGTCAACCTGGCAACCCGACCCAACCTTCTATCCCTCGCCCCAGATGGCGATGGACGCGCCCCCTGAACAACTGGGCTATGTGACCGTCTTGAACCCGATCGACAATGGACGCCCAGATGCGCTGGCGGTGCTGGATCTCGATCCCCAGTCCACCACCTATAGCAAAGTCATACAACGGGTAGAGATGCCCTATGCTGGCGATGAACTCCACCATTTTGGTTGGAATGCCTGTAGTGTGGCGCTCTGCCCGTGGGCGCCCCATCCCCATGTCGAGCGGCGCTATCTGCTTGTGCCGGGATTGCGTTCGTCGCGCATCTATGTCATCGACACTCAGCCCGACCCGCGCCAGCCGCGCATTATCAAGGTGATCGAAGCGGAGGAGATCCACAAAAAGAGCGGCTACAGCCGCCCCCACACGATCCACTGTGGCCCCGACGACATTTATGTCAACGCGTTGGGCGCGCCCGACGGCAATGGCCCCGGCGGCGTCTTTACGCTGGATCACAAAACCTTTGCCGTCAAAGGGCCGTGGGAAAAAGAGCGCGGTCCGCAGACATTGGCCTATGATTTCTGGTGGCATATCACCCAGGATACGATGATCACCAGCGAGTGGGGGACGCCCAGGATGGTGGAAAACGGCCTCATCCCGGAAGAATTGCTTGCCGGCAAGTATGGACATCACCTTCACATCTGGGATATGCGCAAACGCCGTCATGTGCAGGCGCTTGACCTGGGGGCGGAACAGCAGATGGTGCTGGAACTGCGCCCGGCCCACGACCCCAATCAGACTTACGGCTTTGCCGGCGTGGTGATCAGCTTGAAGGATCTTTCGTCGTCGATTTGGCTCTGGCACCAGGAGAATGGTAAATATGCCGTGCGCAAGGTCATCGAGATCCCGGCAGAACCTGCCGACCCGGCGCACCTGCCGCCGATCCTCCAAGGTTTTGGCGCCGCGCCGCCGTTGGTGACGGACATCAATCTTTCGCTGGACGACAAGATGCTCTATGTCTCCTGCTGGGGAACGGGCGAATTGCGCCAGTATAACGTGAGTGACCCTTTCCATCCCCGGTTAACTGGCTGCATTGAACTGGGCGGCATGGTGCGTCACACGGCGCATCCGCAAAGTGGGCCGCTCAATGGCGCGCCGCAAATGGTGGAGATCAGTCGCGACGGCAGACGGCTCTACTCGACCAATTCGCTCTATTCCGCCCTGGATGCCCAATTCTACCCCGAAGGCATTCGCGGCTGGATGGCGCAGATCGACGCCGACCCCAATGGCGGGATGAAGCTCAACCCCGACTTCTTCATCGACTTCGGCCCTGAACGCCCCCATCAGGTGCGCTTGCAGGGCGGGGACGCGTCATCGGATTCGTATTGTTACCCGAATGAGTGAAGGGTGACAAGATGAAGGGGTGACAAGGTGACAAGGTGAACTCAACGAATACGTCACCTTCCCACCCCTTCACCTTGTCACCTTGTCAAAATGAGGGAGGAATGCACAATGCACACCTACTGGCCCTGGCTGACACTGATCGCGCTGGGGGCGTTTCATGGGATGAATCCGGCAATGGGGTGGCTCTTTGCCGTGGGGTTGGGGTTACAGGAGCAGCGGCGGCAGGCGGTTCTTAGCGCCTTTGCACCAATTGCACTGGGCCATGCCCTGTCGGTTGCCGTTGTTGTGGCCGTCGTTGCTCTTTTACAAAGGATCATCCCGCCGGATGTGTTACAGATGGTGGGGGCGGCGGCGCTGCTGGTCTTTGCCTTCTATCGAATCGCGACCAGCGCGGCCCATCCACGCTGGGTGGGGATGCGGGTCGGCTTTCGCGATCTGACAGCCTGGTCGTTTCTCATGTCCACCGCGCATGGTGCGGGGTTGATGTTGGTGCCGGTTTTGTTAGGCGTCAACAGCGGCGCGGCGCATGTTCATGGCGCTCATGCTGGCCATGTACTAACAGCGAGTATGGGGCTACCCAACACTGAATTGCTGGCAGTGCTGCTCCATACAGCAGCGATGTTTGTGGTGATGGCGGCGGTTGCGCTGGTGGTCTATGAAAAATGGGGCTTGCGGCTGCTGCGGCGCGCCTGGTTCAATCTCGATTTTTTGTGGAATGGTGCGCTCCTACTGGCGGGGGTGTTTACGCTCCTAGCTAGCGGGGCCTAATTTGATGAGATGTTCGTAGGGAAATAGAAGAAAGGAAAAAGTCTATGAAATTCGCCAAATGGGCGTTTCGCATTGCCGGGACTATCGGTCTCCTCCAGATTATCCCGCTCTTTTTCTATGAAGCGCAACTGGCGGTGGACATGCCGCCGGCGCTCAATCACCCTGAATATTATTATGGCTTTGCTGGGGTGACGTTGGCGTGGCAGGTGGCCTTTCTAGTGATCAGCGGCGATCCTCTTCGCTATCGTCCGTTGATGCCGGTGGCGATGTTGGAAAAGGCCGGTTTTGTGCTGCCGGCCTTCTGGCTCTATACGCAGGGGCGACTGCCGAATATGCTTTTGGGAGCGGCGCTGTTGGATCTGCTCTATGGCCTTAGCTTTGTGGCCGCCTATCTAACCACAAGAACGTACGCGGACGCGCCGCAGGGCGCGCTAAAAACGGTCTACGGTAACAATCGATAAGAAAATTATCATAAATTCGTAACTGTTCAGCCCGCTCCTAGCCAGTCCGTGACTGGCGGCCCATCGCCAGTCACGGACTGGCTAGGAGCGGAGTAGTTACATAAATTCAAAGGAATAACAACAATGAATCAGCAAACAATGACCAATCAACCTTTTTTGAATACCAGCGCCTTTATCCGTTCAGTGGCAATGTGGGTGATTGCCTGGGGCGGCACCGTGGCATTTGTGAGTTATCAAGGGCAACCAGGCATTCTTTGTCTGACGCCCATGGCCTGGCTATTAGCGGTCCCGGTTGGCTTGAACTATGTGGCCTTTAGCGACGGCAAGCCTGGTCGCAATCCCTTCCTGGCCGGTGCGCTGGCTGGCGCAACCCTCGGCTTGATCTTCGGTCTGCTGGCGTGGGGGCTGGGCAGCTACATGATGCCGGCTGACCCCAACGAGGTTGGGAAGTTGGGAATGCGTGAACTCGGCTTGATCTTTACGGGCGGCGGCATCGTGATCGGCGCCCTCTTGAGTGGGATGATGGCCCGTTTTGCCGTTGCCCGCCAACGCCGTGGTCACACCATCCGGGCGGTTACAGTGCAATAACGTAGGCTTAGGATAAAGTGGGTAGGGACGATGTTGATAGGCGCTCGCTAATCCTTCACATTGCCCCTACCGATGTTTATATCACGAGAAACCTTATGACAAAACTTGCGATTTTACGCATCGACCTATGGCGCGTCGCCTTTCTGTTTGGGGCGACGCTCTTTCTGCTTGCGCCAGGGCGAATGCTGGCGGCAGGATTGGCGCAAACCGCGCCCCCCAACGCCGATCAACCAGCGCACGCGGCTTTCACTACCACAGTGCAGGCGCCCCATGCGCCAATCAATACGACCTTGCGCGACTTCAGCCTGCCCGGCACTCAACCGGGTGGGTTGACGGCCCCCTTGGCTGCGCCGGCGGCTTGCAAGGGCTGTCATGTCACCCACATTGTCGATCACTTTGCCGGCTCGATGATGGGGAATGCAGCGCGTGACCCGCTCTTTCGCGCCGCGCTCCAGGTGGCAAACAAGGATGCCGGTTTTGGCGGCGATACCTGTATCCGCTGCCATGCGCCCAGTGCCTGGCTCAACAACCGCGCATCGGTTGCCGGCGATCCAACTTCCACCGATGGGCGGCTGATCAACGCCGAGGATTTGCAAGGGGTGGCGTGTAGCACCTGTCATCGACTCGTGTCGCCAACCGCGATCACTGGCGAAGCCGCCGGCGATGCTGCCGAACGGGCCGCGCTGACTGGCCCTTTCCTCACCGGCAATTCGGCCTACCTGGTGGATCGCAATGACGTGCGCCGCGGCCCTTTCAACATCGCCACGGCGCCCCATGCTGTGGCCCAATCGAGTTATCTGCAATCCGCCGAACTGTGCGCCACCTGTCACGATATTGACAACCCGCTGCTCACCTTTGATGCTACGGCGCAAGAGTTCAAGCTCAATGCCCTCGATACCGCCGCCAGTGGTGCTGACCGGCTCTTTCCCATTGAGCGCACCTATAGCGAATGGAAATTTAGCACCTTTGCCGGCGGTGGCGTCAGCGGTCTGGATTACCCTGGCTTGAAGCGCTTGAGCAACACCGAGAATGGCCCCATTACCGTCTGCCAGGATTGTCACATGCCGATGATCAACGCAGCCAATGCCAATGGTGGCCCAACCCGCACCCTGGGTAAACACCAGTGGGCCGGGGGCAGTGCAGCCTGGCAAGATGGTATTGTCAAGGTGTGGGAAACAGTGGCCGCCGATACCGGTTTTAACAAGATCCAAACCCTCGCCGACAAAGCGCTGGGGCTGGATATGTTGAAGCGCGCCGCTCAACTCGATGTGGCGATTGTCAACGGCCAGTTGGAGGTCAAGATCACCAACAACAGTGGTCACAAATTGCCCACGGGCTATGCCGAAGGGCGGCGCATGTGGCTCGAAATCTACCAACTGAAGGGATCGACGCCGGTCTTCACCTCCGGCTTGATGGCCGGCGTGGTTGGGCCGTTGATCCAAGACCCCTATCTCAAAAGCTATGAAATCAAACTCGGCTTGACTAACGCCCATGCCCAGAATATCGGGCGGCCAGACATTGCCGGCGAGGGCTTCCACTTTATCCTCAACAACAAAGTCTTTCAGGACAATCGTATCCCGCCGCGTGGCTTTACCAATACCGCCTATGCCAGTCGCGACATGCAGCCGGTCGGCGCCACCTATGCCGACGGCCAATATTGGGACACGACCTACTACCCGATCCACCCCGAAGCCGATTCGATCAGTGTGCGGCTCATGTACCAGACCGCAACGTCCGAATATCTCGACTTCCTGGCAAGTGAAGCCAACTTTACCGTGGCCGACGCCGTGCGCGGGCCGACCAACTGGGGTCAACTCATTGCCGACCTACGCGGGCAGAATATCGGCAAACCAGTGGTCATGACGGCCAAACAACTCTTCATCCCACGTGCATTCGTTGCACCAACGGGAACCGATACCGGCGCCTGCACCGACTCGGCGCAACCCTGTAAGACGATTAACTATGCTCTGGGGCAAGCTGTCGATGGTGCGGAAATCCGCGTTGCGGCGGGCGTCTACAAAGAGTTGATCCAGGTAACAAAACCAGTCTCGCTGACCGGTGGCTTTACCTTGACCAACTGGGTGACACCGGCTTGGCTCACCAACCAGACGATCATTGACGGTCAAAATTCTTATCGTCCCCTGACGATCAAGGCCGACCGGGTGCGCGTCGATGGCTTTATTATCCGCAACGGCAACACCAGCGGTGGCGACCGGCTGGGCGGCGGCCTCTATATCGGCGGGGTCAATGAGGTGAATCAGGCGACACTGCTCAACCTGCGGCTGGAAAACAATGTGGCCAGCAACTTTGAGAGCGGCGAAGGCGGTGGGTTGTACGCCGAGATGGGCAACAATTTACGCATTCCGGCCCGCTTGACGCTGAGCAACGTCACTGTCTTTAGCAACACGGCTTCCACTGGCAACCTTGGTTCCACGGGTGGCGGCATGAGCCTTTTTGCTGCCGGCAATTCGCCGCTCAATGTCGATATGACCAATGTCACGGTGCAAAACAACCTCGCCGGCAACGACTTTAGCTCTACCGGTGGTGGGATTGCGCTCAACCTGAATGGAGGCCGGGCCATTCTTCGCCAATCGCGTATTCTTGGCAACCGCGCTGCGCGCATCAAAACGTTTCTGGGCGGGCCAAGCCGGGGCGGGGGCATCTACATCGTCAACGGTGAACTGGGGTTGATCAATGTGCTGATTGCAGGCAATCAGGGGGAGCGTGGCGATGGCATTGCCGTGCAATCATTTGGTAACGACGGCGCCATGCTTTCCATGAATTATGTCACGTTGGCCGACAATTACCGCACGGTCAGCGACGCCGCAGCTACGATCCATCTGGAAGGGGAACAGATCTTTCTGAACTTGTCCAATACGCTCTTCAGTGGGAACCCGGTTGCGTTTGAAGCACGTAATACGCCACAAGCGCCCGACATACTCCTGAACAGCACCCTGATCGACAACAATGTCAGCACCGTGATCAGTGGCACCTTTGTCATTACCGGGACGCCATTGCGGGGGAATGCCGGTTATGTCAACGCGGCGGCGGGTGATTATCGTCTCACGGCCGCTTCGGCGGCGGTGGACAAAGGCAATGGCTTGGCGCCGCTGATCGATCTCGATGGCGCCACCCGCCCCAAAGGCGTCACCACCGATATCGGCGCCTATGAGTTCTCGCCGACCAATCTCACCAACCAGACGCTCACGTTCAATGCGCTGCCGGACAAGCTGGTGAATGACCCGCCGTTTACCATCAGCGCCACGGCCTCCTCTGGTCTGCCGGTAAGCTTTGTGTCGCTGACGCTGCCTATCTGCACCGTCAGCGGCAACACAGTGACTTTGATCACTACCGGGACTTGCACCATCCAAGCGGGACAGGCGGGCAACGCCAACTTCAACCCGGCGCCACCGGTCGCCCACTCCTTTGCCGTGAAGAGCAGTCAAAAGAGCGACCAGACCATCACCTTTGGCAAACCGGCGGACAGGGGGCTGGGCGATCTGCCCTTTGCCCTAAGCGCCACGGCTTCCTCTGGCCTGCCAGTCGCTTTTACTGGCAACACGCCAACCGTTTGCACAGTTAGCGACAACCTTGTCACCTTGCTCGCCGTTGGCGTTTGTTCGATTACGGCCACGCAGGAGGGTAACGCCATGATCAACCCGGCCACGCCTGTAACCCAAAGCTTTACTGTCACTAGTCAAGGTGGCGGCGGCGGGCAGAAGCTTTATCTGCCGGTCGTGGTACGGTAATAAACGGCTTGCTGGCTGACTAGAAACTGGCATCCTGGTCAGCCAGCAAAAGCCCAAAGAAAATCGGATTCGTGTAGCGATTAGATTTGGTAGATCTGGATGAGGTTCCCACAGGTGTCATCCAAGATGGCGACGGTGGTTGGCCCTAGATTGGTTGGTTCCATCGTAAAGACGACACCCAGCTTTTTCAAACGTTCGTACTCTTCATAAACATCCGCCACCTGAAAGGCCGTAAAGGGGATGCCGTCTTCGACCAGGGCGGCTTTGAGCGCTTTCATCGCCGGGTATTCGGCGTTTGGCTCCAGCAACAACTCAGTGCCATTGGGTTCATCGGGCGAGACAACCGTAATCCAGCGCGCCCCATCGCCCAGAGGCATGTCTTGCTTTTTGACAAAGCCCAAAATGTTCGTATAAAAGTGCAACGCCTTGTCGTAATCGGCAATGGAGACGCTGGTCAATTTAATTGGGTGTGATTCAAATGAGTTGAAAGAAAAGGGCTGTCTCTGGTAAAGTGAGAGTGCGAACAAACACTTGAAGCAGGGAGGGAGCCAATGTCTTTCAACTCAGAAAGAATCATAAACGAAATCCACGAAAGCGTTGAAAAAATGATCGGACAGGTGAACAAGAAAGCGACGGCCGATCAAATGGAACGGGAGATCTTCCGGATGGTGCTGCAACTGGGTGCGCAATTGCTGGCGTTGTTCTTCGCCCAACGGAGCGAAGCGTGTGAGCGGACAAGTGCGCAGCTCAAGAATGGGACAGCCGTGCCGTATTATCAAGAGAAGAGCCGCCGCTATGTGTCAATTTTCGGGGCGCTGGAGTTGAGGCGTCCCTATTTCTACCAGCAAGGTGTCGGGGGGATCAGCCCGCTGGATGGTGAACTGAATTTGAAAGAAACGAGTTATTCCGACCTAGTGTGCGAGTGGTTGGAACGCTTGGGGGTCGAAGGCGCCTACCACAGGGCAAGCGAACTGATGGCCGAAATTTTTGGGTTATCACTCTCCAGTCGCATCGTGCATGAGCAACTCAAGCACGATGCCCAGGCCGTGCTGGACTATTACGCCCAAAAGGCTGCCCCCTGTGCTGCCGAAGAAGCCGAGTTGCTGGTCATTCAAGCCGATGGCAAAGGTGTGCCGATGGTCCGGGAAAGCCAGGAAAGCACCCCTGTGCGCTTAGGAAAAGGGGAAAAGAAGAGCCGCAAGAAAGAGGCGATTGTCACCGCCGTCTACACGATTGCGGCGACCCCACGCACGCCGCAAGTGGTCGTCGATAGTCTGTTCCAGCAGAATCCGCCCCTCACCGCCGCCCCCCAGCGCCCGCAGCCACAGCATAAACATCTGGCGGCGACGCTCGAAGGCAAAGCCGTCGCGTTCAACCGCCTCCACCAACAAACGGTTGCCCGCCAAGGCACACACATTCAAGCGCAAATTGCGCTCTGTGACGGTTGTGAAGCACTCCAGACCCACTTGCGGCGCACCTTTCCTGACTTTACCCTGGTGCTTGACTTCATTCATGCCAACGAGTACCTGTGGCAGGTGGCCACGGCTTTATGGGGGGAAGCCTCTCCGGTGCGCCTCTCCTGGATGCAACAACAGACGCTGCGCCTGCTTTCCGGTCAGGCCGCCGACTTAATCCAGGACTTCCGACACCGTGCCCAGGCCGCTTCCCCCGCCACGCTTGTGCACAAACAATTGTTGACCACCGCCGCTTACTTTGAACGCAATCTCCCGTATATGGACTACCCGACCTATCT
>JAPKMW010000072.1 GCA_026645575.1 Caldilineaceae bacterium | reverse complement strand
TGTGGTCGCCCAGAACATCAATAGGTTGGGGGCGACCACAAGGGTGCGCCCCTACGGTGGTTGCATCATTCAATCACGGTTCACGCAACATGCAGCTACTTCTTCGCAAACGGTTGGGCTGTAATTCCAGTCTTTTCTTCAAGCAGCCGGGCGACTTCACCCGGTTCGGCGTGGCGGCCAAGACTCTTTTTGCTGAAGACCAACAGATCATTCGCAACGACCTCAAAGCGGCCACCACTGGAAGGAATCAAGGTTAATGACTCAATCGATGGGGTGTAGTTGTTCATCAATTCGTCCGCCAAACTGACGGCGCGTGGGGTATGGTTTCATTGGGTGCAATATTCAATGCTCACTTTAAGCTTTGCCATAAGAGACCTGCACTTTCTTTGGGTTTCTGCCTTGGCTGGGTATCCTGTGGGCCACTAGCCAGGGTAATCATGAAAAATGGAACATTTCTACGCAATTTAGCGTATAGTAAACGACTTTGCACCTACTGCCATGCCACTGGCATCGCAATGCGGCGCAACGCAAGTTTATTGTAAACGCTATTCTGATTTGGGGCAACCTTGGAGACAGTGCTATAGTATTGACCATGAGTAATGAACAACCGATACCACAGGATGAACGGCCAACGGAGGCTGATGAATCCGTGGCCCAACCCTTTGATCGCCGCCGCTTTCTGGGTGGCATGGCCAGTGGTTTGCTTGCCTTAGTCGCCGCCGCTTGTGGCCGTGACCGGGCAACACCAACCCCCACGATACGACCAACCAATACGCCGACCCCCGTTGCGCGTTCCAGTTTACTACGCACGCCAACCACGGGCCGCTACAAGACCCATTTCCCATTTGCTGCGAACGAAGGCAACCCAGCCGTTGCCGTAGCGGCGGCGCCGACAAACACACCGGAGCCAACCGCCACGCCGACGCCCAGTGAGCCAACGGCCACCCCACCGCCACCGCCGACACCAACCCCAAGCGCTACCCCCTTCCCTGGTGGGCCGCCGAGTAAGTTGGGCTTTGTCGTCGGGCGTAATCACCCGGAGATCTTTCACCAGTTAGAAACGCAAGCGGTCTCCGCCATTTGCACCTTAGAGTTGGATGTAAACTTTGCGGGGCAGATGAAAGCAACCGCGCCCAACACCTTGTTAATTGGCCGCTTACCCCATCTGGAGCAAATCCAACTCAACACACTCGATCCGCTGCCGGCGGCCAGGGCCTTTGTCAACGAATTGATGGTCATTGCCGGCGATGAACGGCGGCGGACCTATTTCGACGCCTGGCAATCCTATAATGAACCGGAGGCCGGCAATGCTGAAGAGATGAAACGGCTGGCCGATTTTGAAGCCGAACGCACCCGTCTCTTAGCCGCCGAAGGCATTCGCAGCATCATCGGCAACTTTGCCACTGGTCGTCCCGATCTGGAAATGTGGCAACACTTCCTGCCCGCCGTACAAGCCGCCAAGGAGCATAACGGCTGGCTGGGGCTGCATGAGTATTCGGCGCCGACCATCTATCACCAAAGTACGCGTGAAAACCAGGGGCGTTATCCCGGAGTTTCACCCGAAGATAGCGGCTGGTTGACGTTACGCTACCGGAAGGTATACAATCAGATCTTGAAACCAGCCAATCTGGCGATCCCGTTGGTCTTTACCGAATTGGGGGTCGATGGCTTGGTGCAAAACCGCCCCGGCCCGCCGGAGGCCAAAGGCTGGCAGGATTTTCAAGGCTACTGGCGGGATAACGGCTTTGGCCTGTGGGGACCGGGCGCTTATATCGAGCAACTGGTCTGGTTTGACGAAGCCATGCGGCAGGATAGTTATGTGCTGGGCGGCTGTATCTTCTCCCTGGCCGGCAGCGACGGGTGGCAATCTTATGATATTTTGGGGCCGGCGGCGGCCGTATTGAAGCAGTATTTGAGTGTTCATGCGCCGGCGTAGGGTTCACGAACAAATGAGCAAAGCGGAGTAGGATTAACCGTCGTAAAGACTAAAGTCTTTCTCCGGGTTGGGGGAAAGACTAAAGTCTTTACGACCGACCCAATTTCTTTGACAAAACACTACTCCTCGACAAAAAATAGTGGAAGTAAGCATTCATGTCCGTAGTGGAAATTCATACGCGGTTGGCGGATAGCGCCACGATCTTTATCGCAGTTTTGGGCTTTTGGGCGCTCTTTTTACGGATGCGCTCGCGTCCGTTGGATGGGAATTGGGTTGGGGCGGCCATCATCGGCGAAATGCTGTTGGTGGCGCAAACGTTGCTCGGCGTCTATTTGTATTTTGGCATGGGGCTAGGGGCAGCCTTACCGCGCCCCTTTATGCACATTTTGTATGGGATTGTTTCAATTCTAGCTTTGCCAGCAGCCCAAAGTTACTTTGGGCAACTCGAAGATGAAAAGGTGAAAGCATTGGCGATGGCGGCAGTTTGTTTCTTTTTGTGGGGAATTGTGTTGCGCGCCTCACATGTTGCGCAATATGCAGGGCCGGCTTTATAGCATAGTTATGTAGTATTGGGGGTGGATATTGGGTATTAGATACTGGCTATTAGTTAGCCAGTATCTAATACCCAATATCCACTGCTACCCCTGCACTTGTGTAGGCGCCCGTTGGAGTTTGAGCGGAGCGTATGTCTAGGCAGGTTTTGGTTCTCAATGCGGGTTACGAGCCTTTGAGCTTGGTGTCAGTTCGACGCGCGATTGTGTTGCTGTTGCGGGAAAAGGCGGAGTTGATCGAAGCCACCCAGCAGATGCTCCATAGCGCCGGTGATGCCTTGCCGATCCCCTTGGTGATTCGGCTAGTGCATTATGTCAAGCTGCCTCATCGGCGGGTGCCGCCGACACGCGCCGCCGTCATGTTACGTGATCTACACATCTGTCAATATTGCGGCGAAACCCCAGGCCGCCAGGAATTGACCGTGGATCATGTCATCCCGCGCAGCCGCGGCGGCGCCCATAGTTGGCAAAATTTAGTAACCGCCTGCAAGCGCTGTAACCAGAAAAAAGGCTCGCTCCTGCCGGATGAAGCGATGATGCAACTGATTCGCAAACCCTTTGAACCTAGCTATGTGGCGCTCGTCCTCCTAAGCAATCCCATCGCAGCGGAGCGGTGGGAGCAATTAATGGGCGGTGGCAAGGAGCGCTGGACGGCAATGGCAGCCTGATTGCTCTTTCATCACTCACTGTTATTGTTGGAGATTGAGAGATAAAGAGATTGAGAGATTAAAACTGAATCTCTCAATCTCTTTATCTCTCAATCTCTCAATCTCAAACAAACCTGAATCGACATGCCAAATCTAGACGCACGCAAAGAAACAATCAACGCCATTCTCCGGCGCATCTCCGATCTTAACGATCAATCGCTCACCCAACTCTCCCAATACATCAGCTATCTCAAATGGCAGGAAGAGCTGTGGAACAGTCTGCTCGATGCAGAGGTTATGCCTGGCCCCAACCAGGCGTTGCTCTGGCAATTTGATTTTTTGGAAGCTTTCCCCGCCGCCCGCAAAGCGGCCACCCGCACGGCCAAATTGATGGAGATCAAAGTCGATATGGCGAGTTGCGGCATGGTGCAACAACTCGCACTTTGGCAGCATCCCCCGGTGTTGGGGAGCGCCGTGTGTGAGTATACCATTGTCGTGCCGCCTGAAGTCGATACAGTACGAATGCGCTTCGGCGTCGGCATCCGTGATGGCGCCTTGATGGAAGGGGACAATCTGTGCGCGTTTCGGATCTATGTGAACGGGATGCGCATTTGGAGCGCCACGAAGCAGAGCAACGAATGGGAACGTTACCAGATCGACCTGCCCAGCCTGGCCGGCCAAGAAGCCGTGATTCAATTTCTGACCGATGGCCTAGGCAACCCCAGTTGGAACTGGGCTGTCTGGGGAGAACCCATGCTGTTGGGGTATGGGCCGCGGCCACAGTGAGTTGAAATTTTCCAAAGGAGTGAGCCATGTCGCAGCACTTAGATCTCGTCACATTTGACAACAGCAACCCCGAAGCGCGCTGCCCCTGTGTTCTGTTGGTGGACGTTTCCGGCTCGATGAGCGGGGCGCCGATGGATGAATTGAACAAGGGGTTAGCGGCCTTCCAACAGGAGTTGCAACGGGACGATCTGGCGGCGCTGCGGGTCGAGGTGGCGCTTGTGAGTTTTGGCAACGGCGTCAAGGTGGAGCAGGAGTTTGTGACGGCCAACTCCTTTACGGCGCCGACCTTGCGTGCCGGTGGCAACACCCCAATGGGTGCGGCGATCAACCAGGCGTTGGAACTGGTGCGCAAACGCAAGGAGACCTATAAGCAATATGGCGCCCCCTATTACCGCCCCTGGATCTTCCTGATCACCGATGGCGCGCCGACTGATGAGTGGCGCTCGGCGGCCCAACGGGTGCAGGCGGAGGAAGCCGGTAAGGCGGTCGCCTTTTTTGCTGTGGGCGTGCAAAAGGCTGACCTGAAGGTCCTCAGCCAGATCACCCCACGCCAACCGCTCCAGTTACACGGTCTCAAGTTTAGCGACATGTTTGTCTGGCTCTCGCAAAGCTTGACGACCGTCTCCCATTCACAAGTCGGCGAGCAGGTGCCACTGCAAGCGCCAACCGGCTGGTCTGTCATCGAATGAGCACGGAAAACTGGCGCGTGATTGGCGCATCGGTCAGTGGGGTTCGTCATCGGCGAGAGGGCAAGCCCTG
Source organism: Caldilineaceae bacterium (assembly GCA_026645575.1). The sequence continues at coordinate 56,897 of JAPKMW010000072.1, read as the reverse complement.
TCAGGACTATTGGGGGTATCGCATCTTACCGACCGGGGAGGTGGTGGTGGCTGTGGCCGACGGGGCCGGATCGGCGCCTTTGGCCGCAGAGGGCGCTCACGCCATGGTGGAGAATGCGCTGGCAACCATCGGCGCGATCTGGGAGCGCTATCGCCCGGCCAGTCGGCGCGCTTGGCGTGGCGTTGTGACCCAAGCGTTTCAGGTGGCGCAGCAACGGTTGCTATTGCGGGCCGCGGCGGCCAATCAACCGCCCCGCGCCTATGCCGCCACCTTGTTGGTCGTGATTGCCAGTCAGGAATTGGTGGTTTGTGGATTAGTAGGTGATTGCGCTGCCATTGGCGCGCCAGAGTACGGCGCATTGCGTGCGCTCTGTGAGCCGCAACGGGGCGAATATGCCAATGTCACCTTCTTTGCCACCCATCATGATCTGGGCGAACAACTGGCGGTGCAACTAGTCGAAGGCGCCTTCCGCCATCTGGCCTTAATGACCGATGGTTTATTGCCCTTGGCGTTGAACCTGGAACATAACCAGCCCTTTGCCCCCTTTTTCACCCCGCTCTTCGCCTTTGCCGCCGAGGCCACCAGCGAGGGCGCCGCCGCCCAGGCGCTAGCCACCTTTTTAGAAAGCGAGCGGGTCAACCAGCGCACTCACGATGATAAGACGTTGGTGCTCTTGACTCGCATAACCTAGCTTCCCGCTCCTAGCCGGTCCGTGACCGGCTAGGAGCGGGTTCAGTACTTACTACCTTACATTCCAAAGGATAAGGCCATGACAGAAAAATTACGCATCGGCGTACTGGGGATGACCCACGACCATGTGTGGGGCAATCTCAAAGACTTGAACGCCTCCGCCTTGGGCGAGTTGGTTGCTGCCGCCGACCCGAATGAAGAATTGCTTGATCAAGTCAAAAATCAGTACAACTGCCCGACGGTTTATGACTCCTACGAAGAGATGTTGGAAGAGGAAACGCTAGATGCTGTCTACGTCTTCGGCGATAACTTGACCGGCGCCGAACTTTCGATTATGGCGGCGGAAGCGGGGCTGCATGTGTTAATTGAAAAGCCGATGGCTTCAACATTGGATGGGGCGGTCCGTATGTTGGCAGCAGCGCGCAGCAACAATGTCTCGCTGATGATCAACTGGCCCTTTGCCTGGTGGCCGCAGTTGCAAAAAGCCTTTGCCATGGTGCAGGCCGGCGAGATTGGTCAACTCTTCCAGACCAAATACCGCTCTGCCCATGCCGGCCCGAAGGAACTGGGTTGCACCCCCTACTTCTACAACTGGCTCTATGACGCGGAGTTGAACGGCGCCGGCGCCCTTATGGATTACTGCTGCTATGGCGCCGCCCTGGCCCGTTACCTGCTCGGCCAACCCAGCCGCGTTACGGGGGTGATGAGCCACTGTCTCAAGGATTACATCACCCTGGATGACAACGCTGTGATCGTCATGCAATGGCCGCGCGCGTTGGCTGTCACCGAAGCCTCGTGGACACAGATCGGCCACCTCACCTCCTATTCGGCCATGATCTACGGCAGCGAAGGTACGCTAGTCGTCGAGCCGGGCGCGCATGGTCGGCTGTTGCTTGCCAACAAGGCACACGAAGATGGCATCACGGTTGATGTTCCGCCTGCACCCGCCGGGATGCGCAACGCCACTGACTATTTCCTCACCTGCCTCAGCCAGGGCCTGCCCATCGAGGGCCTTTGTAGCGCCGAAGTCAGTCGCGACGCCCAGGAAATCCTCGAAGCCGGCATCCTCTCGGCGCAGGAAGGGAAGGCGCTGTCGTTGCCGTTGCCATTCAGTTATTAGATATTGGATATTGGATATTAGGTATTGGATATTAGGTATTGGATATTAGGTATTGGATATTAGCTCAATACCCAATATCGAATACCCAATATCCAATACCCAATGATAAACCCAAATTACCATTAGAAAGACCATACAAATGAGCAAAACCCTCAAAGTCGGTGTCATCGGCGTCGGTGGCATCGCCAAAACCCATATGCCCGGTTGGGCGGCGTCGGAACATGCCGAAGTGGTGGCCGGCAGTGATGTGATGGCGCCGGTGTTAGAAAGCTGGGGCAAACAACATGGCGTCACCAAGCTGAGTACCCAGGCGTCCGATATTATCAACGACCCCGACCTCGACATTATTGATGTTTGTACGCCCAACATGTATCATGCCGACCTGGCGATTGCCGCGCTCGAAGCCGGCAAACATGTCATCTGTGAAAAGCCGCTGGCCCCCACGCCCGCCGATGTCCGCCGGATGATCGCGGCCCGTGACAAGTCGGGCAAGATGTTGATGACGGCACAGCACTTCCGCTTCCAGGGCGCTTCGCAGGCGATGAAGCGGGAGATCGGCACGGGCGCCTTGGGTGAGATCTACCATGCGCGCAGTTGGATGTTGCGCCGCGGCTGGATTCCGGTGCGCCCCGGCTTTATCTACAAGAAGAACAGCGGCGGCGGCCCGACCATTGACATTGGCGTCCACATTCTCGACCTGACGCTCTGGCTGATGGGCAACCCGAAGCCGGTGGCGGTCTCCGGTGTCGCTAAGGCGCCGTTGGCCCTCGGCACCGACGCCTTTAGCACCTGGGGTGGCACAGCGGTCCCCAAAGATATGGATGTGGAAGATTTCGCCGCCGCCTTTGTCCGCTTTGAGACCGGCGCCACACTGATCCTCGAAGTCAGTTGGCTCCTGCACCACGACACCCCCGGCGAAGATATGCAGATGTGGCTCTATGGCACTAAAGGCGGCAGTCACTGGCCCAAATGTGAAGTCTATTCCTCTGACTTTGCCACTCGCCAGTTCTATAACCGCACGCTCAAACTCACGGCGGACAAGATGGAACCTCATGCGCTGGAGTGCGTCGAATTCGCTAAAGCTGTGGTCGACGGCGCCCCGTCCCCCGTGCCGGCCGAACAGTCACTCCAGGTGATGACGATCCTCGATGGCATCTATCGCAGCCAGGCGGAGGGGCGCGAGGTGCGGTTGGATTAGGTAAGGGTCGATAGATGAGCAGTGGGAAACCGTGATTAGGAATTGGCTTGCCGCTGCTTATCTTTTTTAAGTTTTCACGTAACTACCCAGGTGCGTGGCACTGGTCAGGTATCGTTCGTAAATGCTACCAATGTTTGACCAACGCCGCGCACCTGAGGCAGAGCAGTTACTTCGCAAGTTGCTAATCGGTTAGTCTTGAGTGGGCCACCATTATTCAACCACTGGCGCTTCATGCTATAATATAACCCTTTGCGCAAGCCAACAGGATGACTGGGCCAAGCCACGGTTGACAGTCATAACCACCAGTGCCAGGAAAGTAAGGACTAGCCCTTATGCAGATCAAACGCCTCTCCGCGATTGCCTTTGGTCATTTTTCGATTGATGTTCTCAGTTCCTCCGTCGCCCTGATTCTCACGGTTCTGTCTGTAAAATTCGATCTCTCAATCAGCCAGATCGGGCTGGCGGCCATGATCTCCACCTTTGCCGGCGCGTTGACCCAGCCCTTTTTTGGCCTCCTGGCCGACTATATGCGCGGGCGCTGGCTCGGCGCGATCAGTGTCGCCTGGACGGCGCTCTTCTATGGGCTGGCGGCCTTTATGCCCAACTATCCGTTGCTGGTCACGTGCTTAACCATCGGCGCCTTGGGCAGCGGGCTGTTTCATCCCGTCGGGATGATCAATGCTGCGGCTGCCGGTGGTCCCTACCCGACCACGGCCACCTCGATCTTTTTTCTGTGCGGGCAATCGGGGTTGGCATTGGGGCCGATTATGGCGGGGTTTGTCTTACAGAGCATGAACATTGAAGTTGGGCTGCCGTTGATGGCTGCCGGCGCCTTACCGGCGATCACGCTGATGGCGATCTATTTACGCAGCCCGATGATGGTCACCGCCATGGGCAAAGCGGCCTCGTCGCAGCAGACAGCAGGCGCCGGACAAAGCCGTGTTGCCCGCAGTATGGCTTGGGTGGCAACGGCCTTTATCCTGGTCATTACCCTGCGCGTCACCACCAGCCAAAGCTTGGTGACGCTGCTGCCCAAATACTTTGCCGACCTGGGCTATCAACCGGCCCTGTATGGTTCAATGATTGGCGTCTTCAGTCTCGGCAGCGCCCTCGGCACCTTTGTAGGCGGCTACCTGGGTGACCGCTATTCCCGGCGCAACCTGCTCTTTGTCGCGACGCTGTTGAGCGTCCCCTTCGTCTATGGCCTGTTACATACCACCGCCTGGCTCTTCTGGCCGCTGGCTTTTCTGGCCGGCGCGCTATTGAATGTACCGCACAGCATTCTGGTGGTCATGGCCCAGGAATTTCTGCCCAAGCGTCAGGGCATGATGGGCGGCGCCGCGCTGGGCTTCACCTTTGCCAGCGGGGCGGCGATGGCCTGGGTTGCCAGTTGGTTTGCAGATTGGGTCGGGTTGGCCCCAGTGTTGACGGCCCTAGCCTTTGTGCCCATTGGCGCCGCTATTAGCGCCTTGGCCTTGCCCGCCGCCCAACCCCGCACGGTTGCTGATTCAAGCGTTACGGCTCCTGCCGCTGCCGATTAACCACAAGCAAACAAAGGATCTACCCATCAATGACAGATGTATTGGTTGGTCGCGCCCCTGGGCAAGACGAGGCCGAACGCAATTATCGTTGGAATTTTACGGTGAATGCGCTGGATGGCGCCACCTTCTGGTTGGGGATGAGTTTCATCTCATCCACTGTCATCCTGCCCCTGTTTGTGAGCCATTTTACCGACAACCCGCTGTTGATTGGCTTAATCCCGTTTCTCAATACTGCCGGGGTCTACCTCCCCCAGATCTTTGTCGCCAATGCAGTAGGACGGGCGCCCTTGAAGAAATTCTTCCCGGTGACCATCGGTTTCTTCTCCGAACGCCTACCCATCTTCTTGCTGGCGCCCATGACCTATTTCCTGGCGATCAGCCAGCCGCTCTGGACATTGATCCTCTTCTTTGTGTTATTCGCCTGGCACGCTTTGGGCGTCGGCCTGATCGTGGTCGGCTGGCAGGATATGATTGCCAAGATCATCCCGGTCAAGCACCGGGGACGCTTCTTTGGCATTACCAACTTTATCGGCAATGGCGCTGGCGTGCTGGGAGCGCTGGCGTTGCCCTTTGTCCTCGACCGGTATGCGTTTCCACTGGGCTATGTGATTGCCTTTACTGTGGCATCGGCGCTCATGCTCCTTTCCTGGGTCTTTATTGCGCTCACGCGCGAACCGGCAGTCTACAGCAGCAAACCGCCGGTCTCGCAACTGGACTACTTGCGATCCTTGCCCGCAGTGCTAGAGCGAGACCGGAACTTTCGGTTCTATCTGTTGACCCAGATCGTCTTTGCGTTAAGCGGCATGGCGACTGGTTTCCTGGTGGTCTATGCCGTCCAACGCTGGAACCTACCGGACGCACAAGCCAGCGGTTTTACCGTCGCCTTGCAGATTGGCCTGGCCCTGGCGAATCTCTTTTTCGGCTTTCTGGCCGACCGCAAGGGTCACAAGTTGAGCCTGGAAATTTGCATGGCAGTGAGCGTACTTTCCCTGGTGCTGGCCATTGTGGCGCCGAGTCCGCTCTGGTTTTTCCCGATCTTTTTCCTGCGTGGGGCGGTGAATGCCGGCATCTTTGTCTCCGGGATTTCGATTGTCTATGAATTCACCGATGCCGAAAACCGCCCGACCTATATCGGTCTGGCCAATACCATTCCCGGCGTTGCCGGCGCACTGGCCCCGCTGTTCGGCGGCTGGCTGGCCGGCGCGCTGAGTTACCAGGCCATGTTTGTGCTGTCGGCGGTCATTGGGGTGTTGAGTTGGGGATTGCTCCGGTTTGCGGTGGTGGAGCCGCGTATGGTAAAAGCTTGAACGCTCATCGACAGAAAGCGTGAGCAACTCATAACGTCCCCGGCACGGCGCAGAATCTACAGGTTCAAACCCAGATTGTCTGCGCCGTGCCGGGGACGTTTTTCACACTTTGCGTACATGAGCGAAGCTTGAATTAGACAATCATTGTCAAGCGCCCAGATCACGCCAATGGATTTCAAGGCGGGCTTAGGCGAACGCCGGATGACGATGCAGAATATACTCGATCTCCGCCTCCACCCTGGTCGGCAGCGCTTCCGGCTGATGGCTATCCAGCAATGCGATGGTTGCTTCGCGCACGCGGGTGCGCATGTCTTTGCCCCCCTTTTCCAACCACGGTTCCAGCCGGCGACGGTCAAAGAGGGTGGGCAGCCAGAGTTCACGCCAGTGGTTCATGGTGTGATTATGGCTGAGAAACTGTCCGCCTGGCCCCACTTCGTGGATCACATCTAACGCCAATGCTTCGTCATCAAAACGCACACCGCGGGCAAAGGCGCGGTTCATGGCGATCAACTCATTGGCCAGCACCATCGCTTCTGGCGAAGCCGCCAGTCCTGCCTCCAAATACCCCACATCGTGATTGAGATTCGTGCGGGTCAACAGTGCGGTCTGAATCGAAAATTGGGCATCGATGGCCGCCTGTTCGTCGAGGATGGCGCTATCACTATGCGCAGCGTAGCCCCAGACCGGCAAGCGATAGAAACGCCCCATCTCGGCGGCCATGACGCGTGCGAGTTGAAATTCGGGCGCACCATAGACGCTGATCATTTCCTTCATATCCAGGTGGTGGACACCGTGACCATAGAGAAAGGGGGCGCCGGGGTTGGTTAACTGGTGCATGACCAAGCCGCTCAACATTTCAGCATTACCGAGTGCGACCGCGCCAGCCAATGTTACCGGCGCCGTGCCACCAATCATGGGTGCGGGCGAGTGGGTAACAGGAATATGGTGACGGGCGCAAAAGAGCAGTTTGTCCACCGCCTCTGTACCGTGCGCCAGGGGGGTGGTCGGCTCGGAATAGAGCAAAAGGGTGGGCGCCTGCGCCAGGGCGTCCATCCCACCGGCGACAGCAGCAGCCATCGCGGTGATAACCTCAATATCGGCCAGGTCGTTGCAGACAAAGACGGTCGGCTTGGTGGTATGGCGGATCATGGCGGCGAATTGGTGGCGGAAATAACGGCGTGGTGGCACATCACGTGGGATGCCCACTGACATGACAAAGCCGATTTCAGGCAAGGCGTCACAGACGCGGATACAGTCGGCGACATCGGCCAACATAAAGTCGCGCCGTTGACCGGTGCGCGGGTCGAGGTAGCGCAGGGTATCGGAGCCGGGGCCGAAGTAGCTCTGCTCGCCATCCAACACACAGGCTGGTTCTTGGGTTCCTCGCCGGTAGAGGGTAAAGTGGCGAGGTGCGCTGGCAATTGCTTCGTCTACCAACGCCGGCGGGATTTTCACCAGGTCAGCTTCCACCTTGGCGCCAGCCGCTTTGAGCAAAGCCAACGCGCCCTGGTGATAGACGCGTACACCGGTTCGTTCCAAAATCTGACACGATGCGTCGTGGAGGCGTCGGCACTGTTCCGCGCTTAACATCGTAAATTGAGGGGCGACATGAGGGGCGTCGAATACAGGACGATAGGTCGGCGTCTTGTCACGTCGGTTGCGGTGGGCCATGAATCGCTTACTCCTTGGATAGCAGGGGGTCAGTTTTGTGCTTAATCGCTACATCCTATCCGAAGAGGGCCGGCTTGGCTCTGGTCAGTAGCAGGGCAAGTAAGCTAGACAACCGGCCAGGTTTATTCGTTGCCGTACCGTACTATAATCAGTAGTCCGCAGTCGTGTAGTCGCGTAGTCTGCAGTCGGTCTATTTTCCCTTGGTGTTGTTGCAGGCTACGGATAATGCAAGTTTTCTTTAACCACTTTCAGGAGAGAGTAGGGAAAAATTTATGAACCAGGAACTCCACATTGACGCCCTCCTCCCAGTTGAAATGGCGCAACGGGCGGAGCAGATCGGCATGAAGAAGGCCGGTATGGCGACAACCAATCTCTTCGCCCTGGCACTGTTGGCCGGCGCCTTTGTCGCCTTAGGCGCGATCTTCTCGACCACGGTGGCCGCCGGCGCCAATGGCGTTTTGCCCTATGGCATCACCAGGCTGTTGATTGGTCTCAGTTTCTGTTTGGGGCTGATTTTGATTATTGTCGGCGGGGCCGAACTCTTCACGGGCAACACGCTGATCGTGATGGCGTGGGCCAGCGGCAAGGTGACGACAGGAGCATTGTTGCGCAATTGGGTGATTGTCTATGCAGGCAACTTTGTCGGCGCAGTGGGGACGGCGCTCCTGCTCTTCCTCAGCAAACAGTACACCTTTGGCGGCGGGAGCGTAGGAATGACGGCCCTGAGCATTGCCAATAGCAAAGTCCATTTTGATTTTCTTCAGGCCATTGTGCTGGGCGCGTTGTGCAACGCCCTGGTCTGTCTGGCGGTCTGGCTCACCTTTAGCGCGCGTAGCACCACCGACAAGATTTTGGCGATCCTCTTTCCCATCACCGCGTTTATCACCGCGGGTTTTGAACACAGCATTGCCAACATGTATTTCATCCCGCTGGGCCTGCTGATCAAAGGGTTCGACCCGGACTTTGTCACGGCCAGCGGGCTGGATCTGACCGACCTGACCTGGCGCGCCTTCCTGGTCAACAACCTGCTGCCGGTGACCATTGGCAACATCGGTGGCGGCGTGGTCTTGGTGGCGGCAGTCTACTGGCTGGTCTTTTTGCAGCAGCGACCGGATTAACCCTAAGCAAGCTGTTGCCAGGTGTATTTCAAGTTTGGTATAGGCGCAGTTCGTCTGCGGCGGTCATCTATACCAACGAGCGCCAGAAAGTAACACTTTATACAGGAGTAATAGGTTACTTTCTGTGCTGCTCGTGAGTATATGACAAAAAATGACACTTCTAACGCGTAATTTGCGTGACTTTCAGCGAGTACCTGGATTGGCATTGGAAGCTTGGTCGATTCCGTCGGGGAACGACACATGATACCGTTGTCCCAGCGTCGCCAGTTCATCGGCCAACCCGGCTTCAATGGGAATACCGGTCGCCCGGCGGTGCGCTCGTTGTAAGCCTTCGATCTGGCCGGGATAGTAGACTTGATCAAAGCCGGCGGCGGGTTCCAAGGCGGTCAGATCCTGTACCATAGCGCCCAGGTTTGCTTTGAAATGGGCCAGTGGGAGAAAGCGGTTCACATCAATCGCCATGAGAAAATGGCCCAGGTGGCGGGGCGCGTCCATCTCGGCGTACATGCGATTGATGTGCGGCCCCCACGCCATCCCGGCCAGCAGGCTGCAAAAAATATCGATCACCATGGCCAACCCGCTGCCTTTTGGCCCCGCCGCCGGGTGGATGCCAGCCACCGCCCGCGGATCGGTCGTGGGGTTGCCCTCGGCGTCCAACGCCCAAGTGTCGGGGATGGGACGACCCTCGACCGCGGCCAGGGCGACCTTGCCATAGGCAATCGAGGTGGTTGCCATATCCAGCACTACCGGAATGCCATCGCCGGGGAAGCCAAAGCAGATGGGATTGGTGCCAAAGAAGGCTTTGCGCGCACCATGCGGCACTAACATACGGTCGGTGGCGGTCATGCTGATGCCGGCAAAACCGGCCTCCACCATGCGCAGGACATAGAAGCCGGCCATACCAAAGTGGCTGGAGTTGCCGACCGCCACCAGCCCCGTTCCCGCTTCAGCCGCCAGTTTCATGGCATGGGTAGTGGCGTGATAGGCGACGACATGACCCAAACCATCGCCGCCGTCGAGAAGACCGATGGAAGGCGCCGTTTGGGTAAAGGTGAGTTGCGGACGGGCCTTGATCGTACCGTTTTCCAGTCGGCGCACATAGTGGGCCAGCCGCACGACACCATGCGAATCCACACCGGAGAGATTGGCCGTGAGTAGACAATCGGCAACAATGGTTGCGTCGTCCGCCGGCACGCCAACCGCAGTCAGCACATCGATGACAAAGCGTGTCAGCTTGGGTTCTGGAATTAACATCGGATTGTTCGCCATCCCTACCACTCCTTTCTTAAGTTGTTGCGTCGAAGCCACCCGTCCCGTAGGGACGCTTGAGTTTAGGGCTGTGTATCATTTTTCCCCTACTAAACTCAGGCGTCCCTACGGGACGGGGAAAACACTACACCGGCGTCAGCACAATCTTGAGGCCATCGCGTCGCTCGAAGGCGTCGAAGGCGGCTTGCCATTCGGTGATGGGCAGGATCGCCGAGACCAGGGGGCGGGTCTGCACCTGACCGGCGGCCATGAGTTTGAGCGCTTTGCGCCAGGCGCTGGGTAGGTGGGCAAAGCTGCCATGTACTTCCAGTTCTTTGTAGCAGACCAGATCGAGATCCAAGGTAATCGGCTTGCCGAAGAGACCAACTTGCCCATAGCGCCCCCGTCGCCGCACGAGTTTGAGACAGCTTTGGGCCGAAGCGCCGACGCCGGCACACTCGAAGACGACATCGGCGCCCACGCCGTCGGTCAGGTCGGCAATGGTTTGTTGGGTTGTACCTTCCTCCACGTTGAGCGCAAAATCAGCGCCTAAGGTTTGAGCCATTACAAGACGCTCGGCGTCAACGCCCGTCCCCAGGACGACGACCTTGGCGCCGGCGGCCTTGACCACTTGGGCCATGAGCAACCCAATGGCGCCGGGGCCGGAGACAATCACGGTCTCGCCCGGTTCCACATGGGTGCGTTCCAGGGCATGGACACAGCAGGTCAACGGTTCGCTCAACGCGCCGGCGATCAGATCGACATTGGCTGGCAGGTGGTGGATATTGTGGGCCGGCACCAGCACATAGTTGGTAAAGCCGCCATGCACCCCGCTGCCAATCGATTTGCGGTGGGGACACAGGTTGGGCAAGCCGGCGCGACAGAAGTCGCATTGCTGGCAGACAGAAAAATAGGTCTCGCAGGTGACGCGATCCCCAGCCTGACAATTGGTCACGCCTTCGCCCACTTCTGCCACCAGCCCGGCCACTTCATGGCCCATGATGACCGGCGGGTTGGAAGCGTATTCACCGTGATAGATATGAATATCGGTCCCGCAGACGCCGGTTGCTTTGACTTCAATCAGTACATGGTTCGGCCGGATGACCGGCATGGACACCTCCAACAGGCCCACATGACCATCGCCCGGCGCCAATTTGGCAACACCTTTCATGGTTCTTCCCCCCGTTGAATCGATTCCGCAAGCGTATTGCATACATGCATTCAGCATAGTGTACCACAGCATGGCCGAACGTACACCAGCTATTTGGATAAGTCGCACCCTGGTCGCTTGGGGAGTTCCCACTGTGATAGGAGCAAGAGCCGACCAGACTTCCGGGAAGTGGGCAACAACCGCCTGGTCATACGTAACCGTTCTTGCCCACTTCCCGGAGGTCTGGCCTGTCGCCACGAAATGGTGTTGCGTAAGTCCTATGTGCATGGTTGATTTACCGCGTTGGTCGCTGGAAGTGGAAAACTAACAGCCCGCCATAGTCGGCGGCAACATAGATCATTTCTCCAGCAACCACAATGTCACGGGCGCGGCCCGGTGTGCGGTAGGTGGCGACCAGCATCGGTTGGGCCGGGTTCTGCACGTCGACGACCTGCACGCCCTGCTCACCCACGGCAACGTAGGCGTACTCACCTTGGACGATCATTTCATCGACCGGCGAGCCGATGGCAAGCCGGCCTATCGTCTGGACATCCAGGCTATTCGTCACATCTAACACGTAGAAGACGCCGTCAGCGGTGATCAGGTAAGCGGTATCATGCTGTGTCGCCACATGACAAGCCAGCGCCGGAAATTCGACATAACCGACGCGGCGCGGCGTCAGCGGGTTGGCAACGTTGATGATCTGCAAGCCTGCCCGCCCATTGGCCAACAAGAGGCACTCCCCCAGCAAGGCGGCATCTTGCACATCGTTGTAGAGTTGATAGCGGCCCAGTTGACCCGGCTTGGTCCGGTTGGCAAGAGCCCAAATATGCACAGTTCCCCGTTCATCAACCAGATAGGCCCGTTGCCCATCAACCCGCAGAAAACGGATGGGAGCGGGCAACGTGATCGTTCCGGCCAGCCGCGCCGCTGTCGGATCGGTGAGATCGAAGATCTGAAATTCCGCCTGCGCCATTGCCAGGCAAAGAAGCTGCGCAGAGGAGGCTAGACTGAGGCCGCCGACCGCGGTTGTCTGGCGACCAACGTCACGCAGATCGGTTGGATTGGTTACATCAACCAGATGGAGGGTGCGGTTCATGCCGGCAATCAGATAGGCATAACCCTGGCTAACCGTCAGGGCATTGACGCTGCCCGGCGCCTGATAGTGGCCCACGGCCACAGGTTGCGCCGGCTTTTCGACCGCCACAATATGCAGCGACCCGGTTGCCAGATCCGTCAAATAGGCCAGGTGGTCGTCGGCGGCAATATCGACCAGATAAGCCGGCAGCGGCAATTTGCCCGCCACCGTGGGCGCTTTGGGGTCGCTGTTATCAAGAACTACCAAGCCCTCGGTGCTATTGGCCACCAGTACTTGTTGGCCCTGGCGCAGAATGCCGTCGCTATAGCCGGGCAACGGTAGCAGCGCAACCTGACGGGGGCGGCTCGGCATGGACACATCCACGGTCGCCACCCCGTCCATAGTCGTAACATAGGCATAGTCGCCCACCACGACGGCGGAGAGCGACCACCCCAGTTCTGTGGCGGCGCCAATGGGAGTCGGGTGAGTCGGGTCGGTGCGATCAAGGATAAGCAACCCTTCATATGCCGTAACATAGGCCAGATGATTTTGCACAATGATATTTTCGGCGCGTTGCGCAAGACGCGTCTGGTGCAAGATCTGCGGGTTCATCGGGTCAGCGCCATCCAAGACCCACAAGCCGCCGAGCGCATCGACGGCATAGAGCCACTGCCCGTCCAGAGCGAGGCCGGTAAGGGCAACCGTAGTCGGGGCAAAGCCGACTGTGCGCGGTTGGGTTGGCTGCGCCAGATCGACAACGGTTATGCCGTCCCTGCCACCGACGTAGGCATAGCGCCCATTGGGGGTCAGCACAATTTCATTGGCCGACAACGGCAGATAGGCGACCCGGTGCGGACGGGCCGGATCGCGCAGATCCAGCACTGATAATTCAAAACTATGACCCAGGTAGACATAGTTGCCATGCGCCGCCACCGCTAGCGCCGGTCCCCCCAGTCGTCCGATTAGGGCCAGATGGGAGCCGTCTTCCAGATCGGGTTGCGGCTGTAGCAGGCGCCACCCTTGCGGCGCTGTTGTCACAACCCGGTCAACGTTGGCAAGCGACAAGGGCAGTGGGGAAAGCGGCAAGCAGGCGCTAGCCATCAACGTGACGACAGACAAGTGAATCAACAGACGATTGAGCCGCACCATTGTTTCCTCTCCTTGCGGTCATCGATAACCGCTGCTGGTGGTGCATGAAATAAAACTTTCATGCACCACCAGTTCATTCACTTACCCGCCAGAAATGCAAACAGAAGCTGATTGAAACCCGCCGGCTCTTCGACAAAGGGGGAGTGATCCAGACCAGGCATCACCACCTTCTGGGCGCCCGAAATGCCCGCGACCGTGATCTCCACCATTTTGTGTTGATAGGCGTTGTCCAATTCACCGATGATGACCAGCGTAGGCGCCTTAATTTCACCGAGGCGCACAGCGGCCGGCGTCTTCGGGGGCAGCACCGGATCTTCACCGCCGGTCAGATGCCACCAACTGTAATCGGCAAACATAGCGACTTGCAAGTCGCGGGCGGTGGGCATCGTCCGCGCCACCACAAAGAGGGGATGAAGATCCAACACTGCTTCGGCAGCAGCTCGCCGATCCCCTTTTTCTAGCGCCGCAAAGATAACCGCCCAGGCGGCGTCCTCTTCGGGCGTGGAAGGCGGCAACCCTTCGGCGCCTTGTACGTCGTTATCAACCAAGATCAGGGAGCGCGTAGCTGCGGGATAGGCCAGGGCAAAGTTGATGGCATTTTCCCCGCCAAAGGAATGACCGATGAGATGGGCTTGCGTAATGCCGAGATAGTCCAATAACGCCTTGAGATCGTCGGCATGGGTGTACGGTTCTGTCCCCGGCAAGGCGGACTTGCCAAAACCGCGCAAATCATAGCGCACCACCTGATACTTTTCGGCCAGGGCGTCAAACTGGGCTTGCCAGTAGCGGCTGTCGGCGCCAAAACCGTGGATCAACACGACGGCGTCGCCCGTCCCCGCCAGCTCGTAATAGAGGCGGGTGCCATTGACTTCAGCATAGCCGGTGGTTGGCTCGGCACTTGTTGTGGTGGTATAAGCCGTTGTCTCATACTCGATGCCAGGGAACGTGACGTTCTCTGGCGTTAGCGCTTTGGCTGCGTCGGCGTCGCCCTTCAGCTCGGCCAGCAGGAAGGCAGCGACGAAATGGTTGGTCAGATCGTGAATGCGGGTCATATCCCACACGGAATCACGACAGGCCCAGTCAAGACCGACTGTCGCCATCCCGGGATTGGCGCTACATTCGTTGATGAAGATGAAATGATCCGCGTTTTCAAAGACCACGCGACTTTTGTGTGAACTTGGCAATGCTTCGTAGAGCTGGGCATACTCAATTCCTGCGCCAACCAGACTGTCGGTGGAAGCGATCAATAATAGGACTGGCAATTGTACATTGTCTAGCCCCCCACCGATGAAATAAGCAGCACCACCTGGCGCCAATGGAGCAATCGCGTCGACGCGTGGATCGCGCCAGTCTGGCCATAGACCTTCAGGCACACTCTCCAGACCAGCCAAGCGAGCCATCTCTACGAAATGATCGGCATAGGTTTGACAGTCACCAAATGGGTCGTTGGGGTCGCCGGGATGGCGCACACAGAACTTCTCATTCCACTCGACCAGGTTAAACCGTGCGCCACCAACTTGCAGCGCCACCTCGCCGCCGAAAGAGTGGCCAGTGACGGCTACATGCTCCATGTCTATTAACCCTTGGAGCGGATTACCAACGGTTGTCAATTGTTCAGCGAAATCAAGCTGTCGTTTGACATCAATTTGACGCGTGATTTCATCCTCATGGACAGGTTTTGTAAATATGTTACCCCAATTATCGGCATAGTCGGCTGCCATAACCACAAAACCATGCGAAGCCAGATGTTCTACCAAGTAGATGGCTTGCTGGCGGAACATCCATTGACCATGCACGAAGACGACCAGCGGATACGGGGCGTTGGTGGGATCGAGGTTAGCATCTGCCATCGCTCGGCCAGCAACTGGCATGGGTGGCATAACGCTGCCTGGGAAATCCACCAGATAGGTGATTGACTCCGTTGCACCTTGCGGATTCAAAGCCGGATACCAAACGCTGATGGACAGTGGGCGAGTAATTTCGCTCGTCGGTTCAATTACAAAATCACGGATGCCCACAGCATATGGTCCACGCACACCGTAGGTCGGTGCGTCGGAGCGCGGTTGGTGGGGTTGCGGGGCCAGTTCTTGGGTAGATGATGCAACCGCCGTGTCTGTGTCAGGTACAACCGGCTGAATCGGCTGGCAGGCGCTGAGGATCAGCGCAAGCAGCAGTAACATAGTAAACATTTGATTGAACCGCAACATAGGTTTTTCTCCTTTCGATCAGCCGTAGGCAACGAATCTCACCCTTTGCTCACGGCGTCGTCAACATCAAAATATAAAAACCACCCCATTGATCGAGCAGATAGATCCGACCGCCACTGCTGACCACCACATGGGCGCAATCCGGGGTCGCAAAGGCGGCGACAGCCACCGGCTGCGCCGGATCCCGAATATCCAACACCTGCAAACCGGCTTCACCGGCGGCAATCAACGCATAGGGTTCGACAATGGTCACGTCATGCGCAGTCCCGTCCACCGCATAGTGCTGCACCAGCGTCGGGGCGGTCGGTTCATGGACATCAACGATCAAGAGGCCACTGCGACCGGCCGCCAGGTAGAGATAACCAGCAGCAACGGCGGTCTGGTTGATGGTGGCGCTCGTCGGATAGAGGGCGACCGGCGTCAAGCCTCCGGCAGCGTCAATGGCAAAGATGCGAACACCGACACCCTGGACAGGCACGTAGGCATAATCGTCGGTCAAACTCATGGCGCCGACATTGCCCAGCGCCGGATAGGTGGGTGGGCCAATCGGCTGCACCGGCGCCGTCAAGTCGAGTAGCCAGCCGTTGCCTTGGGTATCGCCCAGATAGGCGTGCGCGCCCTGCACGGCAATATGCCACGGGTGAGGGCGCTCTGCGTCGGCCAGCGGGTAGTGCGGCCCCAGAACGGGACGGCTCGGTGTCGTCAGGTCGATCACTTGCAAGCCATCTTCCAGGACGACATAGAGGGCCTTGTTCGCCAGCGCCAACCCATAGATCATGCTGGCGGTCAGGTGGGTGGTCGCGGTATGTAGCTGCGCCGTGTCTGTGATGGCGATCTGGTGTAAATTACTGGCAAAACCGGACGCCACATAGGCATAGTCGCCGGCCACGACCAGTCGATCCGGCGCGCCCAGGGGGGTGAAGGCGCCCAGACGAGTCAGGGGAACGGAATCGTCAGCCGCCAGAATCTGCAACCCATCATCGCAATCAACCAGGTAGACCAAGCTATCTTGCACAATCACCGATATGGCGATCCCCTGTGTCGGGTACGCGGCCCTTGCCACCGGCGCCGCCGGGTCGGTGAGATCCCAGACGCGCAGACCCCGACTGCCATTGGCGAGATAAGCGCGGTTGGCGGCCAGCGCCACCCCAAAGACCGTGTCAGGATTATCCCGTTCGGCCAGCACAGGGCAAGCCGTCGGCATGGTGGTGTCAATGGTGATCAGGCGTTCGTTGTTGACAAAGAGGGCATAGCCATCACCCACCACCACCGCGGAAGGATAGCCTTTCATCGCCACGGTGCAGCGAAGTTGGGGCGGAGCGTGCGGCGTTGTTGCCCAGCGTTGGACGCCATCCCAACTGCTCAAATAGAGATCTGCCCCGGCGGCAGTAAGGTGGTTCAGTTGCGCCGACAGGGTCAGCGTGCGGAGCAGGCGAGGGTGGAGCGGGTCGGTAACATCGACCTGATGCAGCCGGCGATCTTCAATAAAGTAGGCATCCGTCCCCACCACGGCCACCCCGACGGCTGTTCGTGTGGTGGGCAAACGCCATAGCACTCGTGGCTGGGTCGGGTTGTGCCGATCGACCACGGTAAAGCCGGTACGACCGGCAACATAGGCATATGGTCCCGCCAGCACCAGTTCCGTGGTCGGCAAAGGCAGCGCCGCCACCCACTGCGGGTTGGTGCGATCCCGGATGTCAAGCACCACCAATTCATAGCTAAAGCCGAGATAGGCGTACCCGTCCTGCACGGCGACCGTCAGCGCCGGCCCCGCCACATGACTGAGCAGTTGCAAGGTTGGCGCCGTGGGATCAACAAGCGGCCGGCACGCCACCGTGAGGATAAGCAAGGTGATGATACACCAGAGTAAACTCGTTACCCATCGTTTTATGCGGATCATAACGCTTCCTCGCTTCCTTTCCCCGGTTATCGTTCAATCATACTTGCCGGCTGCCCCTTCATGGCGTCAAAGACAAAAGATAAAGCCCGCCCAAACCATCTGCCACATAGATCAGCCCTTGCGCACTGACCACCTGGTAGGCATAGCCGGGCATAGGATAGGTAGCCACTTCCACCGGCGCTTGTGGGTTGCGCAGATCCAGGAGAAGCAAGCCGCCTGGTCCGTCAGCAACAAGCGCATTACGGCCAACAAGACTAATATCGCTTGCCGACCCTGGTGTGTCATAGACGCTCACCAAGCGCGGCGCCGACGGCACAGTCACATCGACAATTTGAATACCGGCCTTGCCGACGGCAAGATAAGCATAGGGCGGCTGCACCGCAATGCTCGCCACTGGTTGGTCGAGTGGATAGTGACCGCTGGGTGTCAGTTTGCCGTCATCGGCCACTGCCAGGATCGCCATCCCGCCCTGAGACACCGGCAAATAGGCTCGTCCGTCCACCACGGTCATGCCACTGACATAGCCCAACGCCGGGTAGTGGTCAACAACCAGCGGGTGGGCGGGGTTGGTTACATCAACCACCTGGATCGTCCCCCCATTGTCACTGTGATAGATCGTATGACCGGTCACGGCAACACGGCCCGGATTTACGCCTGGATACCTACCGACCAGCACCGGCTGTACGCGGGCGGCGGTGTCGATGATGGACAAGCCATCAGTAGCCATCACGTAGAGATAATGATCGGCAAGGGCAAAGTCATAGACAACGTTGGCGCCGATATGCGCTGTCACCTGCTGTACTGCAGCGGGATCTACGCAATCCAGGCGGTGCAGATTGCGGTTCCAGCCAGCCATGACATAGACATCGGTGGGAGTACAGGCGATCCGCAAGGTAACGCCTAAGGGGGTAAAGGCGCCGATTTCGCGCAGGGCACTCGGCGCAGCGGATAAGATGCGCAAGCCTTCATCGGCGTCGATGAGATAGAGATAGCCGTCCTGCACCGCCACGTCCACGACCAACCCACGCGCCCGGTACTGTGCTTGCGCAACAATCGGGTCAAGGTTATGTGTAGCGAAGATGCGCAACCCTTGATTGCCATTCGCCACATAAAGCGCTTCGCCGACTACCGCCAACTCACTGACCCACGTTGGCGCGTCCGCTTGCGCCAGCACCAAGGGCGCGGTCGGATCGCTGACATCCACAAGTTGCACCTGGCCGTTACTGCCGAAATAGAGTCGGTCGCCGCTGAGAACGGGGGCGCCATCAGCCGGCGCCCCAGCCAGCAGGCTCAATTGGGCAGGACGGTACGGATCGCTGACATCGACAAGGTAGAGACCGCGATTCCCAGTCAGATAAGCGACGCCGTTCTGTACAGTGACACCTTCCAGCCGTTCCGGCAACGACAACTGGCTGATCACACTGGGGTTCCGGGCATCAGTCAGGTCAAGGATGAACAAACGATCTTTGCCAATGACATAGGCGGATGCACCGGTCATGGCAACGCCGCTGGGGGTCAGGTCAAGGGCGATCCGGCCCAGCACGATGGGGGCGCGTGGCGTCGCCAGATCGAGCAGGGTAAAGCCGCCCACCCCAACCAGCGCCGCCCGTTGGCCGTCAATAACAAGATCATTGGTCGGCAGCGGCAATGCGGTCACCCACTGCGGTTGGGTGCGATCGGCAACGTCCAACACCATCAGTTCGGTGCTAAAGCCGACAAAGGCATAATCACCCTGTACTGCGATACTCAGCGCCGGGCCGCCCACATGGCTGACCAGTTGGAACGTCGGCTGGTCAACTGTGGAAGCAACGATGGGGCGACAAGCGCCGGCCAGCAGGACGCACAGCAGGCAAGCGAGAAAGCGTTTTTGCCGTTTCATGGCGCCTCCTCCGGCTCATGGCCTGTTAGCCGCAATACCCAAAGACCACCCAGCGGTTGCATGACATAAAGCAGCCCATTGGCGCTCACCACGCCATAGGCGCCGTCGCAGCTTTGGTGGCTCGCCACTTCCACCAGATGCGCCGGATCGGTCATATCCAACACCTGCAACCCGCCGTCGCCAGCCGCCACCAATAGATAAGGCCACTGCACCGCCAGATCGCGCACCTGGCCCGGCGTATCATAATGATTAACCAGACGCGGCGCGGTGGGATCGCTGACATCGACAACGTCCAAGCCCTGTTTCCCTTGCGCCAGATAGGCATACCCATTGCTGACGACAATTTTATGAATGACGGCTGTCACCGGATAGTGACCCAGCAACGTGAGTTCACCCTGCTGGTCAACCGCCAGCAGCTTCATGCCGACCGCCCGATGGGCAATGTAGGCCAGCGACCCGTCCACCGCCATCCCACCGGCATAGCCGAGATCGGGATAGAAGGCCGTGGTGGTGAGCTGCGCTGGGTCGGTGCGATCCAACAACCACACGTTGCCATCGGGGTCACTCACATAGAGCGCTGGACCGGCCACCGTAAGCCCCCAGGCATTCATGATGGGGTAGTGCGTAACCGGGCGCGGCGCGGTTGGCGGCGTTAGATCGATGATCCCCACTCCGGCCTCCCCGGCAAGATAGAGGTAGTTGTCGGCAATGACCAGGTCATTGACCGTACTGCGGGTAAGGTGGCCGGCGATGGTGTGCGCCTGACCAGGGTCGGCCAGCGCAAGCTGGTGGAGACCACCAATGTACCCGGCGGCCACATAGGCAAAGGCGTCGTTGACGGCCAGCGCATAGCTAATGCCCAATGGCATAAAGACGCCGACCGAGCGCAAGGCGTTGGGGTTGGCAGCGTCAAAGAGGCGCAGCCCTTCATCACAATCGATGGTATAAAGGTACTCCCCCTGGGCCACGACCGCTTTGGTCAAGCCGCTTAGGGGGTAGACGCCCAACGCTACGGCTTGCGTCGGATCGCTAATGTCCCAGACATGCAACCCCTGGAAGCCGCTGGCCAGATAAACAATGCCGTCCACAATCGCCACATCCAGAATCGAATCTACCGTTGTGGTCGGGACAGGGATGCGCTGAGGCGGGGCGGAGGCCGACGCTTTCACCCAGAGCGCGGCTTTGCCGCCAAAATAGATCGCCCCATCCACGACCATCGGACCGTAACTCAGCCGCGGATCGGCCAGCGTCTCCAGCACCATGGGCTGGGCCGGGTTGCTGACATCCAAGCGCAGAAACCCTTCATGTGTGACGGCGTAGAGTTCATCCCCAAGCGCCGCCAACCCGGTAATCCGTGTCGCCAGTCGCGTAACGCCCAGGATGGTCGGCTGCTGTGGATCAGCCAGCGCAATCGTATAGAGATCGCCAAAGGCCGCAACGTAGGCAATGTCATGCGCCACCGCGACCACTGATGCGGTATCAGGCAAAGCCAGGGTGCTGATCAGCACCGGTGTTGTTGGCGTGCGCAGATCCACAATTGCCAAGCCATCGCGTCCCACCACATAAGCATAGTCACCGACCCATACAACGTCGTTGGACGGCCAAGGCAAGGAAGTCACCCACTGTGGCTGGGTCGGATCAACTAGATCCAGCAGCGCCAGTTCGTAACTAAAGCCCAGCAAGGCATAGTGATCGCGGATCGCCACCGCCATCGCCGCCCCGCTAATATGACCAAGCACCTGTAGCTTCATGCCACGCGCCCCGGCTACCGGTGGCGGGTTGGCAACAGATTGGCTGGAAATCGGCGACACGATACAACTGTTCGCCAGCAATAGCAGCGGGAGAAACCAGCAAAACCAGCGTTTCATAATATACCTCCGTCGCCACATCAACCCGACCTCAGTGGGTAGACCAGAGGATGCGCATACCGTCAATACAGGTAGCGTCCGGTCGCACGGTCGGTGCGGCGAGAAATTGATCGGTCAAATAGAGACCACAGAGCGAGCCGGCCACGGCATGGCTCACGGGCAAGACAAAGTGATAGCCGTTGTCGAGGTGCGCTGTCAACTCTTGGCTCAAGAAGGGCGGCAAGGCGCAGTCATAGGCGCCGGTCAGGAGCAAGGTCGGGATGCGGCTCGTGGACAGGGGTTGGGTCAACGCCGGCGGCGCGACGCCAGCCTGCCAAAACGCACAAGGCGTTAACATAAACTCAGCATAGGCCGCCAGCGACGGATGCGGATCGCCTTGCGCCGCGCAAGGCGCACAGGGCGCCGGCTCACCAGTCACCAGACCGGCGGTATAGTTACAAAGCGTCGAATAGTACATGCCATAGGCGGTGGCCTGGGTCAGCCGACTGGCCGGGGTTGCCTGGGCCGTGGCATAGGTCAACCACCGTTCCGCTGGCGCTTCGTAATTGCCGGCAAAGAGCGTCTCGATCTGCCGTGGCAAAGTGCTGATCAGGCCGTTCTGCAACTGGAAGAAGAGATAGTTCAAAAATTTCAGATCATCCACTACCACTTGACTGGGCGCGTCCGCTGTCGTCACCGTGACTGTCACCGGGCTTTGGGCGAGTCGATCCAAAACCGTGTAGAAATGGGTCGCCAGTGCCGGGTAGGCGGTGTGACAGGCAGCGTCAGCGGCGCAACCGGCCAGCAGCGCATCAATCCCGCTCTGGAGACAGCCCGGCTTCGCCTGCACCAGGTCAATCCCCGGCGGCAGCACCGAATCGAGGATGACGCTGCGCAGGGTCGTCGGGTAGCTCCGCATGACCGCCGTCGCCAGCAGCGAACCGTAAGAGAAGCCATAGAGGTTGACCTGGTCATAGCCCAGCGCCAGCCGCAGATCATTGACATCCGCCGCACTCTCCGCCAGGGTGTAAGCCGCCAGGTTGATCCCTTCCGCCGTGAGCCGTTCATAACATTGGCGGAGGCCATTGGTTTCCGCCGTCATGGCCGCGGCATAGGGCATAGCCGCCACCGTCGCCGCCGGCAGCGCCGTCTCCGGGCAGTAAAGCGACGGCAGGGCAAAGCCCGTCCCCCGCTGGTCAAGGTAGATCACATCCCGCTCCGCCCGCCAGACTTCGCCGAGCAGATCATAGAGTATACTTTCAACCATCGGTTGACCGGGGCTGCCGGGGCCGCCATTCAGCAGGATCAGCGGATCCGGTTGCGGCGCGGCGCTGGCGCTTTTGAAGATCACCACATGCAGCCGGATGGTTTTGCCGTCCGGTTGACTACGATCTTCCGGCACAACCAGATAGCCGCAAGTCACGTCGGCGCCCGGCGGGATGCGATAGAGACAGGCTGTGCGCAGGAAATAGGGCGTTGCTGATGGCGTCGCCGCCACTGGTAATGACGCAGCGGTCGCTGGTTGAATCGGCAAACAACCACACAACAAGAGCAGGCAGCAGAGTGGGAACAGCAAGCGGATTGAGCGCAACATGCTCCATCCTCCTTTGGTCAAGCGACCGGAACGAAACTTAGACAACGACAGCCGGGACACAGTCGATGAACTTGCGTTCGTCGGAGTAGTGATGAGACCATGATACGCATTCAGCCAGGGGTAGGGGTGTGTAGTGCCGAGGGGCAGTTATACACGCTTGCACGGTGGGTGATGCGTCAGGTTAGATTTCTGCCATCTTGAGTTTACAGCAAAACACCGAGACAAAAATCAGCCAATCGACCAGGAAAGAAACCCATCAAATGGATAGTTTGGCAAGCTGCCTCCCAAAATAGTGATCGAACACGGGTACGGCAACACGGATAGAAAACGGTTACCTTCGTCCCATTGGGACGGTTGAGTTTAGGCGGGGAAAGATGATACCCTGGTCCTAAACTCAGCCGTCCCTACGGGACAAAAGCCCAGTATACCGAAACATCACGACTGAGCCGACAAAACACTACTCTTCCGGCAAGACCCAATTGGGCGTCATTTCGTCGATACAGCTAGCGCTGGGCGCTTGGGTTGGATCGGCCAGGAACGGGTTAAATGTTTCCAACGGACAAGCTGCGAAGAGAGCGCCGTGGCTGAGCGGAAACTCAAACAGGTAACTGTTGGGGAAGCGCTCAACCATCTGTGTACTGAAGGAAGGCGCCATATAAAAGTCAAAGGTGTTGACCCAGATCATGGTTGGAATTTCACTGCTCACCGGTGCAATCTCGCGCACCGGCTGGGTAATGGTGATGGGCCAGGTCGTGCATGGTCCCAGCCACTCTTCGACAAAGGCTTGTTCTGCCCAGGTCCGTAGCGAGGGATTACTCTCGGTTGCGGCATAGTGGGCTTTGGCTTGAGCGGCTTCGCTGGTCACGCTGTCATGGAGACAGGTAGCGCCAATATTCAGCCCCATACTCCATGTAGCGGTGCCAGGTGCCGCCTTGCTATGGCGTCCGCCGAGGTAGGCCAACCAATCCTGGGCAATGGCCGTGAAATCACCATTGTGAACGGCATACATAGCAGCCGGCAGGTTGGCATAAGCCTCACCAAAGAGACCGCTGTCAAAGATATACTGTAGCGCCATCAGATCATCAACCGTAACCGCATAGCTCTGCCCAGCCTCATCGGTGACAGTGACAGGAACCGGATTCGCCCGCAGCTCCGCCAACGATTGATAAAGCACTTTTTCCAGATCAGGATAGGCGGCGTTACAGGCATCATCGGCACCGCAGCGAGCAAAGACCGCAGCAAAGACCCCTTGGGCAACCTTGAGCATCTCATTCGTCTGGTTGATCTCCGGCGGCCACACCGAATCAATGATCACGCTGCGCAGCCCTGCCGGGTAGTCACGCATGAGGTGCAGGGTCGGCAATGTTCCATAGGAGGCCGTATAAATATTGATCTGATCATAGCCCATCGCCACGCGCAGATCGGCAATGTCAGCGGCGGCATCCAAAGGGCCATAAACGGAGAGATTATGCCCTGCTTGTGCCAGCCGTTCCCCACAGGCCCGGTAGGCGGCAATGCTCCACGCACTCTCTTCTGTAAAGCGCATCTCGGCCAAATCGGCCAGATCAGCTTCCATCTCCGGGCAGTAAAAGGCCGGTTCGGAATAGTTGGCGCCGCGGTGTTCGATCATGATCACATCGCGCTCGGCGCGCATGACATCGGCAATCGGGGTGGCTGTCCACAGATAGATGTACGCAAGGCGACCAGAGCCAGGGCCACCCGGCACGAGAATAACGGGATCGGGTGCAGGGTTCGCGCTCCGGCTTTTGAAATTGATCACATGCACCCGAATCGTCGGGCCATCCGGTTGACTGCGATCTTCCGGTACAATCAAATAGCCACACTCGATCTGCTCGCCTTCGGGGATTTCATAGAAACAGTCCGCTGGTTCATAGCGCGGCGTATAGCCTTTGGCTTGTGTCGGTTCAGCACTGGACGCGGGCGCCTGGATCGGTTGGCACGCGCTGAAGACCAGCGCCACCAACACAAAAATGGTGAATAAACGGTTTGTGCGTAACATCGTTGTTACTCCTTTCGGTCAGCCTTGCTCGAGAAATTTAATTGGGTCAGCCGAAATTTAGGGGTTGACCGGTAAATCTTCCGGGAAGGTCGGTCTGGTTGACAGGATCGTTCGGTCAAACCTTCCCGAAAGATGGTTGACAAGCCCTTGTGTTCCGGCTGAACCCTTTAATTTAAATCGATCTGGGTGTTACGGCGCCCCTAACGGAGACCATAACACCCGATACAATCCTCTCATTCCACCGGCGCGATCCCGGCAATCTGCGCCATCACCCCTTCAAAGACCGGCACTAGGCCAAAAGCCTCATCAAAGGTATCCACCCGGTTCGCCATGATGACAATGCCCATGTTCTTCGCCGGGAAGATCAATTGATAGGAGATATAGCCCAAATCCGTGCCGCCGGCCCCCATGACCGGCTCGTCATGGAGATTACCCATAAACATCCCCAATCCATAACTGGCCCAGGCCGGGAAGAATTCACCCAGACCGGTATCCACGACATGGGCATGCCACATCTCCTGGTGCGTGGCCGGTTGGAGAATTTGCACGCCATCCAGGGCGCCTTGATGTAAGTTCGCCGCCATCCAGCGCGCCATATCAGCGACACTAATGTAAAGATGGCTGCTGGGCGCATTGGAACGGCTATAGGGGACGAGATCGGCCTTACTAACCTGGCCGTCGGCGCCAGTGACGTGCGGTCGCGCCAGCAGGGTTGGGTCTACGGCGCGCAGTTCAAAGGTAGAATCCTTCATGCCCAGCGGCAGGAGAATATGCTCATGGACATATTCCTCAAAGGGCTGACCGGAGACTTCACTAATCACCGCGCCCAGGATGTTATAGCCCAGGTCGCTATAGGTGAACGGCCCCTGCCCCGGATCATAGATCAGTTCCATGTCACCCAACGTGCGCACCATGCGCTCATAGCTGGCCGCATCATATTCCGGTAACAACGCGCGGGCGTAATCAACCAGCGAGTCGTATTCCAGGGCGGTGATGCCTGAAATGTGCGTCAGCACTTGGCGGATGGTAATTGTTTGCGCGCGGGGATCCTTGATCTGGAAGGAGGGCAGGTATTGCACCAGCGGATCATCTAGCTTCACTTTGCCTTGCTCTACCAGTTGCATCATGGCTGTGCCAACAAGCTGTTTGGAGACCGACCCTTGTTCAAAAAGGCTACGTTCGGTCATGGGCCGGCCACTCTCCACATCAGCGACGCCAAAGCCACGGGTATAGGCCACTTCGCCATTCATGACAATGCCAATCGCCATGCCGATTTGGCGCTGTTCGGTCATCACCTGCGCCATGAGCGTTTCAATGTCGGCAATCAACGCCGGGTCCAACGTGCTTGGGGGAACGGGAGCCGGTTGATTCAAGGCGACATAGGGCTGCGGCGGCGGTAATGGTTGATCGAGCTGCAAACTCAGCCCGAAGCGGTCGGCATAATCCCACAGTTCGACAAGCTTGCCCGCCTGTGTCTGGGCAATCATCACACTGGTCATGGTGACGGCTTTCCCGGTTGGCGGGCCAAAGGCGATCGAGGGTCCCGTGTGTGTGCCGGTGATGGTATATCGCGCCACCACCTGTTCGCCGCTGGCTGTCAGCTCGTTGATGGTCAACGTGGCATTGGGAAAGGCGTTGCGCAGATCGGCAATGGCAGCCCGATAGGCATCGATCCCGACAATGTCGGGGATCGGCGGCATGTGGACAACCACGTCGGGCGCCAGGATGTCGGTCAGGCCGGTCATGTCGCCGGCGCTGTAGGCGGCTTGCAGGCGCTGTGCGATCGGCGCACTGTCGGCATGATTGGCTGTCGCCGGTACGATGATCGGTTGGCACGCGCTGAACACCAGCGCCACCAACACCAAAATGGTCAGGAAATAATTTGATCGTAACATACGTAATTCCTTTCGTCTGCGCTGGGTTGGTTGAGCATGAACCCAGCGCAGAGAGTGTTATAGGTGAACGTCGAGTTCTCGACTCATTGGAACAATCAGTCCGTAGCGAGCAGCGCACAGAATTGCTCGACATCGCTTGGCACCAACAAGGAGTTCTTGCCACCCAGTTGGGCGTCGGGATAGCGCGTCCAGCGACCAACGCGCTGCATCACTGTGCCATAGCCTGGCTCGGTGATGTGGATGGTCAAGCCGGACGATAAGACAAACTCGCCCGTGTTGAGATCAACCTCGGTGACACCGCTAAATGTACCGCTTAACACCTTGGCGGGGTTAGCCGGGTTGTAAAAGTGATCGCTACCCTTAAAGTGGAAGCGTAGCCGTTCGAGATTGCCCTGGTTGTCGTAAAAGGCAAACGATTGATAGGTCCCCACTTCGTGATTGCGCACTTCAAAGTCACAAGGCGAAGGCTCAAACGCCGGATAATCATCATCGAACGTACCCGTCGAAATCACCGGCGGCGCAGCCGTCACCGGCACGACGACCAGCAACACCAAGAGCAATGTGATTGGAAGAACAAAAGCCCGTTTCATCGTTGATCTCCTTGTATAACTTGTATAATATGAAGTGAAACAGTACACTTCTACAATAACACCGCCGGCTTTGACTTTATTGCCTTTTTTTGACAAATACGTTGACAACCGGCTACGCCTTTTTTGACACGATGTGTTCTACTCGGTTACCCCGTCAAGTGTGGCGTCAGGCGTCGGCAGGGCCACCTCCTCGGTACACACAAACGCGACCGGCGTCCCCGCCGCCGGGCTAACCGGCTGGGTGGCGATGGTCTGAAACACGGGCGGCGACAGGGCTGCCTGTAATGCTTCCAGCGACGGGAAGTAGATCTCCGCCATCAGATGATAGGGCGGTTCACCGGCCGGCGCCCAGATCAGCTTCGAGAGGATGCAACGGGTCAAGCCAGGCAACCGCCCCAGCAGGAACGGCACCACCTCGTCCACATAGCGTTCCTCAAACGCCTCGACGTTCTCCGGTGGGGGATAGAGGACAACCAGTTTCGCCACCATCGCCAACTCCAACTTTGTCACTAGGCCGGCTACTTTTGTGATCACTACCTACTTTATCAGGGCGGCGTCGCACCAACATCGCAGGGGGCGTCGCAGAAAGCGTCGCAGGTGGAATTGGTCGGCGCAGTTGCTATACCCACTGGCAGCCGCACCGGCCACCCCCAAAAATCGCGTTAGTGTGTAATAAGGTTTTGTTGTATACTAGATTGTAAGCAGCAACTTTACCCAGCATTTCGCCTAATTGGCGAGCTGACTATGGCATGGAGTTTCCCCTATGACAACCTTACAGCTTCAACTGTTCGGGCCGCCCCGCCTGACGCGCGATGGGGCGTTGGTTCATATCGAACGGCGGCGCACGCTGGCCTTTACCATCTATCTGGCGTTGAGCGGCCAGGAAGAACACCGGGAGCGGCTGTTGACCCTCTTTTGGCCGGAACGCGACCCCAGCCAGGCCCGCGCCGATCTACGCCGCACCCTCTACCAGATTCATCACCTGTTGGGCGATGGCTGGTTGACAACAGACGGGGATGGCATTGCCCTGCCGCCGCACCCGGATCTCTGGATCGATGTGGCGCACTTTCGCCAACGGCTGGCCGCCTGTCGCAACCACGGCCACGCCGTTGATGCGGTTTGCCCGGCCTGTCTGCCGCTCCTGGGCGAAGCGGTGAACCTCTACACCAACGATTTTCTGGCCGGCTTTTCGCTGCCCGATAGCCCGGCCTTTGATGACTGGCAATTCTTTCAGGGCGAAGCGCTGCGCAGTGAGCTGGCTGGGGCGCTGGAACGGCTGGTGCAGGGCCACGCCGAGCGCGATGAATTAACTGCGGCCATCGCCTATGCCCAGCGCTGGCTGGCGCTCGACCCGCTCCACGAGCCGGTTCACCGCTGGCTCATGCAACTCTATGCATGGGATGATCAACAGGCCGCCGCCTTGCGCCAACATGCACGCTGTGTGCGGCTGCTGGCCGATGAGTTGGGCGTCCCACCCGCCCCAGAGACCGAACAACTCTATCAAGCCATCCGCGCACGCCGGCTGACGCGCCTGCTCCCGCGGCGACCAGTGGAACCGGCGCGTGCGCCCAGCGCCGGTGGGGCGACAACGGTGGACGAGATCCGTCTGATCACCGTCCTCAGCGTCGGCTTGAGCGCGACGCCGCTTGATGCGTTGGCGACGGCGACCGAACAGTTGCTGACGCTCGTGCAGGAAAGCAGCGGGCCATTGGGTGGTCAGGTGGAGCGGGTGGTTGGGGAAGAATTGCTGGTCTTCTTTGGCGTCGCGCAGACCCATGAAGATGACGCAGAAAGGGCCGTGCGCACAGCCTTGGCGCTTCAGCAGGCCGCAGCAACAGCGGCGCAGGATCTCGCCATCCACATCGGCATTGCGACCGGGCTGGCCTACTGCCGCCGCCAGGGGCAGGGCGCAACGACAGAACAGACGGTGCTAGGGCCGGTGGTCACGTTGGCAACCCGTCTGCGCAATGATGCCGCCGTGGGCCAAACCATTGTTAGTCGCCAGACCTATCTCGCCGCCCGTGGGCTTGCTGATTTTGCCGAAACGCCGCTGACCTTACCGGGACAGGCACAGCCCGTAACCGCCTATACCCTCGTGCGCCGCCATCCCCAAAGCACCAAAGCTCGTGGTCTCGAAGGTCGCCAAACGCCGCTGGTGGGCCGCGCCAACGAGATCGATCACCTGCGCGCCGCCCTGACCCAAGCCATCAATGGCGAAGGCCAACTCGTCATCATCAGCGGCAGCGCCGGCGTCGGCAAATCGCGTCTGGTGGCCGAACTCAAAGAGGAGTGGCGAGTGGCGGGTGGTGAGTGGTGGACAGAGTCTGCCACCCGCTACTCGCCACTCGCCACCCGCCACGCACCACCCCTCTGGCTGGAAGGCCGCGCCTTGGAATTTGCCAGTGGCGTCGGCTATGCGCTCTTTGCTGACTTGCTGCGCGACTATTTGCAGGATGGCGAGGAGCAGGCGTTGGCGGCGCATCTGGTGGCGGGGTTGCAAGGGTTGACGGCACAGGGGGCGTTGACCCCTGACGAGGCGCTGGAGATCGGTGCGCTGGTGGGGCGCTTGTTGGCCGTGCCGGCGACGCACGACTGGCAGGAACGGCTGGCCGGCGTGAATCCGAATCAAGTGCGCCAACGCACCTTTGCCGCCATTCAGCGCTTGGTGACGGCGCTGGCGCACCAGCAACCCGTGGTCTTGCTCTTTGAGGATCTTCATTGGGGAGATGCGCTGTCGCTGGATCTAATTGGCGGGCTGCTGGCAACGCTGGCCGGCGCACCCTTGTTGCTGCTCTGTCTCTACCGGCCGGAAGAGCGACAAGCCCATGAACCGCTGCTGGCGCTGGCGCAACACCAATGCGCCGACCGCTTGACAATCATCCGCCTCCATGAACTGACGCCGACCCACAGTCGCCAATTGGTGAGTGGCCTGCTGGCAACGGGCGCCTTGCCCGCCACCGTCGAACTGACCATTATCGACAAAGCGCAAGGCAACCCTTTTTTTCTCGAAGAGATTGTGCGCGCCTACATTGATAGCGGGCGGCTCTATCAGGTCGGCGAAAGCTGGCAGATGGCGAGTCCGACACAAACCGCCGCGCTGCCGACCACCGTGCAAAGCATGATCCTGAGCCGCGTTGATCGGCTGGCGGCGGCGCCCAAGATGGTTCTCCAGATGGCGGCAGTGCAGGGGCGGATCTTCCGCTTGCCGCTGTTGGCCGCCGTCGTCCCCGTGGCGCTGGATCTGGACGCGGCGCTGACCCAGTTAACCGCCCAGCGCTTGATCTACCCGGAACGCAGCCACCCGGAACGGGAATATTCATTCCACCATGTCTTGACCCAAGCCGCGGTCTACTATGCGTTGCCGCAACCGCGCCGTTGCAAGCTACATGAACAGACCGGCGCCGCTCTGGAAACGCACTGTGCGGCCAATCTGGCGCCCTATATTGAGCAACTGGCCTATCACTACGAGCAGAGCGCCAACGATGCCAAAGCCACTGTCTATCTGGTGCAGGCCGGGCAAAAGAGCCAGCGCGCCTATCTGAACCAAGAAGCGCTGGCCTATTTCAAGCGGGCGTTGGCGCGCAGCGCAGCCCTGGCCGATCAGGCCGATCCCACCTGGCGGTTGGCGGCGTTACGTGGGGTTGGCGAAGTCTATGCGGCACTGGGCAACCTGGTCGATGCCGAACCACCGCTGCGCCAAGCAATGGCGTTGGCCGCCCATTTGCAGTTGCCGCCCAGCGAGCAGGTGCGCCTCTACTTTCCGCTCTGTCACCTCTACCGCTGGCTGGGTCGCTTTGAGGATATTGTCCAGGAGGGGCGCGATGCCCTGACGCTCTTGGGCGATGACGCCGAGTCGCCGGAAGCGGTGATGATGCTCACCTTTTTGGCCACTGGCGCCTATCTGACCGGCCGGCGTCGCCGTTACCGCCAGTTGGCGGCAGCGGTGATCACAGCATTGCGGCAGTTGCCCTATGGTCAACACCTGATGACCGCCTACACCGTCGCCGGCTGGTGGTATCGTGACAGCAAACAGTGCGATGTGGGGCTGACCTGGCTGGCGTCGTTGGTCGCCATCGCCGAAGCCCGCAACGATCGGTGGATGCTGGGCTATTTGTTGAGCAATCCAGGCTGTTGGTTGAACGAAGGCATCGGCGATTTGCCGGCGCTCCAGCACAACTTTGAGCAGGCGAGCGCGATTGGCGCTGAAATCGGCGATGAAGTTTTGCACAGCTATGCCTTGACCTTTCTGGGGCTGCTCCACTGGCAACTGGGCAATCTGACGCAAGCCGAAGCGTTACACCGGGAGGCATTGGTCATTCAGGAGCGGGGGCTGGCGCTGCACCTGCGGGTTCTCAGTCGCGCCGGTATCGGCTTTGTACTACTTTGCTATGAGGATTGGGCCGGCGCGGTGGCGTACTTGCGGCAGGCATTGACCGAAGCCGCGTCCATCCACTATCAAGTGCATGGCGTGCAGTTGACACGGCTGAACCTGGCCTATGCCTATACGATGTTGGGGCAACGGGAGGAAGCCGCGGCGCTCTATCAAGCTGTCGCCACCATCGATGAAACCGACAGCGACGGCCAAGCGTGGATCTCCAGTGCGTTGGCTGGTCTAGAGCGCCTTGCCGAAACGCCGGCCGCTTTTCAGGCCACCTGCCGCGCCATTGCCGCCGCCCGCCCCGCCACCGATCCGCTGCCATTGGTGCAGTGGTGGCTCAAAGCCACAGAGCCTGATGTTGGATGTTGGATTTTAGATGGTTCCACCACAAGCTTTGGATTGCTGGCCGAGGCGATCGTAGATGAACAATCGAAAATCCAACATCCAAAATCCAAAATCGCGCCAGGGTGGTCGTGGCATGATCACTATGGCGACGGGTCGTTTACGGTAGACGGGGACGATCTGGTGATCTGTGCGGCGAACAGCTATCGGGATCTGTGGTTCAACAATGTCAGCGCGCCCCATCTGTTGCATCCGACGCCGGACGACTTTGCGGTACAGGTGTTGTGTCTGCCGGCCTTCGCCGACCGCCCAACGCAGGGGGGTCTCCTGTTGTGGCAAGATTCACAGAATTTTTTGCGCTTGGACTGGGGTGTCGATGGCCCGCGGTCGGTCAGTCTGCGCGGGGCGATTGCCAACCAAGATCAGGTGTTGGGCCGGGGCTGTCTACCTTCTGCCGAGCAAGCGTTTTTGCGGCTGGAACGCCGGGATGGGCGCGTCCGGGCGCTCGCCGGCAACGACGGACAACACTGGTTTCTGGTGGCCGCGGTGAATTTTCCCACCACAGCACCGCTGTCCATTGGTCCGTTTGCCGGTGGTCTACTGCAACGCTGGTTCTATCCGGGCGCCTATCCAGCCGGCAGCGCCCTACGCGTACATGGGTTGACCGTGATGCGCCACCCTTAATCCGTCAACCCTAGTCACTTGACCGGGCTGCCCCCTGGCAGGTTGGGCAGTCTTTGCGTTCGCTGGTTATCCACCCCTTGTCATGGCTGCCAATGCGCGCTACAATAACAGTAGCCAATCCGAAATCATCAGCCATAACCTGTATAACTCCTCGCTCGCGTACCGGCTTCAACGGTTAGGAAGAAGAGGAACGTATGCGCACGATCTACTTTGAGAAAAACATTCCGAAGATTTTGCTCGTCCGGGGGTTGCGCTCGCTCTGGCCCGGTGTCCTCTTTTCCAGCTTATCCCCCACCCGGTTTGCCGAAATGGCCGAAGAACCATTGCCCGGCCCCCATTGGGTGCGGGTGCGTAACCGGCTCGGCGGCATCTGCGCCACGGATCTCCATCTCTTTCAGGTCGAGACGGACCCCAAGCTCGCCGCGGCAGCGCTGCCAATCACCGACCGACTCTATCTCGGCCATGAAGTGTGTGGCGAAGTCAGCGAAGTGGGGCCGGCGGTGACGACCCTCAAGGTTGGGGATCGGGTGACGATGGACAGCCGGGCGGTGCTGCACCCCACTTGCCTAAGCCAGGAGATCGAACCGCGCTGCCGTCACTGTCAGCAAGGCAATTACCAGTTATGTGAAAACGCCGCGCTGAACCGCCCACCAGTCGGGGTGGGCGGCGGTTGGGGTGACGCTTTTACAGCGCATGTCACAGAACTCTATCGGGCGCCGGCTGAATTTGCTGATGAAACCGTGATGATGATCGAGCCGCTCTCGGTGGGCGTGCGTTCGGCCCTGGCGCAACTGCCCAGCGCCGACGAATCCGTGCTTGTGATCGGCGGTGGGATCGTCGGGTTGAATGTCACGCAAGCGGTGCGGGCCTTAGCGCCCGCCTGCCGGATCACGGTGATGGCGCGCTATCCCCAGCAGATCGCTATGGCGCGCCAGTTGGGCGCCGATGACGTGATTGCCAACGAAGAACCCTATGCCGCAACGGCGCGGATCACAGGCGCCAAACTGTACAAAGCGCCCTTTCACAACCAGATGCTATTGGGTGGGTTCGACATTATCTATGATTGCGTCGGCTCAGCCCAATCGGTGCAAGATGCGTTGCGGTGGGCGCGGGCCGGCGGTACAGTCGTATTGGTGGGGGTTAGCATGGAGCCGCTCCGGTTCGACCTCTCCCCCGTTTGGTATCAGGAAGTCAGGTTGATTGGGGTCATGGCTCACGGCATGGAAGAACGGAACGGGGTGCGCCAATCCACCTATGATCTGACGTGTGAACTGTTGCGCCAGGGCAAGCTGACCACGACCGGGTTGATTACCCACTATTTCCCGTTGACGCGTTGGCAAGAAGCGATCCGCACGGCCAAAGACAAGCGCAGCGGCGCCATCAAGGTCGCCTTCGACTACCGCACAGCAACGGCAAGGTAAGGGGGTCGCTGCCATCTACCGCTTATACCTGTTACACGTTGCATATAACTTGTCATCTTGCATTTTGTAAGTACAGAAGGAGATACGCTATGGCTCAAAGTTATACGGGCAAGATTCTGCATGTCGATCTGACCGATGGTCGTCAATGGACTGAGGAACTGAGCGAACTGATTTACCGGCGCCATTTGGGCGGTGGCGCCCTGGCCACCTACTTTATGTTGCGTGATCTCAAGCCCGGCATCGATCCCTTGGGGCCGGAGAATGAATTGATTTTCATGACCAGTGTGATCAATGGCCTGCCCCTCTCCGGCGCTAATCGTTACACAGCCGCGGGCAAGTCGCCGTTGACCGGTGGTTTTGGCGAGTCCGAAGCGGGCGGCTATTGGGGGCCAGAGTTGAAACGTACTGGCTTTGACGGCATTATCGTGCATGGCCGCGCGGCGACCCCGGTCTATCTCTTTATCCACAATGGCGTCTGTGAAATCCGCGACGCCAGTAAATATTGGGGCAAACTGGCCGGGGATGTCCAGGACGAATTGGAAGCGGATTTGGGCGATAACCGTATTTGCGTCCTCCAGACCGGCATCGGCGGCGAAAAACAGGTGTTGTACGCCGCCATTGTCAACCAACTGCGCCATTTCCACGGGCGCGCCGGCTTGGGCGCCGTGATGGGCAGTAAGAATCTCAAGGCGATTGTCACCCGTGGGCGCGAACGGGTGGCGCCGGAGGATCGCGAAAGCGCCACCGGCGTGATCAAGTGGTTCCGCGAAAACTACGACCAGGAAAGCGACGGGATGCATCTCTATGGCACCTCGGGCGGCGTGGTCGGTCTGGATCGTGACGGCATCTTGCCGACCAATAATTTCCGCAATGGCTCCTTTGCCGAGGCGGAGGCGATCTCTGGGCAAACCATGGCGAATACGATTTTGGTCAATCGCGGCACCTGTTTCTCCTGTGGCGTGGCTTGCAAGCGCGAGGTGGAAGTGCCGGAGCGCGGGGTGTCGGCCAAGTATGGCGGCATGGAATATGAGATTATCGGCGCGCTCGGTTCGCTCTGTGGCGTGGGTGATCTCAAAGCGGTGGCCGAGGCGTCGCAGTGGGTCAACAACTATGTGTTGGATGGCATCTCGACGGGCGTTTCGATTGCCTTTGCCATGGAATGTTACGAGAACGGTATCATCGGCAAAGAGGACACTGACGGCATCGAACTGACCTGGGGCAACGCCGACGCCATGATCGCCATGATCCACAAGATCGCTCGCCGTGAAGGCTTTGGCGATATTCTGGCCGATGGCGTCAAGCGCGCCGCTGAGCGGATTGGGCGCGGTTCGGAACGCTTTGCCTTGCATGTCAAGGGCCAGGAACTGCCCATGCACGAGCCGCGCGGCAAGCGTAGCCTCACCCTGGCCTATGCCGTCTCCCCCACCGGCGCCGATCACATGGAAGCCATCCATGACCCGGCCTTTGAGGGGTTGGGCGTGGTGGACAACGGGCTGAGTGAGGCCGGGCTGCTCGATCCGGTGGATCGCCTGGATATGGGGCCGAAGAAGGTGCAGAACTTCTTCTACGCCCAGGCCATTTGGAGCCTCTACAACAGCGTGGGCATGTGTGACTTTGTCGGCATTCCGATTGGTGCGCTCAAGTTGAAACAACTCTGCGACTATGTCAACGCCGCCACCGGCTGGGATATGAGTTTGTGGGAGATGCTCAAGGTGGGCGAACGGGCCAACACCATGTCGCGCCTCTACAACCTGCGCGAAGGCTTCACTGCCGCCGATGACAACCTGCCGCAACGCATGTTTGAGCCGCTGCAAAATGGCAAGTTGGAGGGCAAAGCCATCGATCCACAAGAGTTTGCGCAGGCGCTCAAGCTCTACTACCAGATGGCCGGCTGGGATGACAAGGGCATCCCCACCACGGGAAAGTTGGCCGAGTTGGATCTGCTGTGGGCGAATGGACATTGAGCCAATAAGTATTACACCCAATACCATTCCCATCATCCCCTAGCAATTTATACCTACTCAGCCTATCCGCTCTTCGCCACCCCCCCGCCGGGGTTCCCGGTGACTGACGCCGGTCATCGGTTGCCTTTCAGGTGCGGTTGGGAGCGGGTAGGCTGAGTAGGTACAGCAATGCTAATTAAAGTTGGTTGAAGCTGCGCCCAAAGGGGTGTATACTGACGACAGCAACCGATCCTTCATCACCGGAAAGCAGACTTCCATGCAACGCAAGAACAGCGGCAAGCGCTATGGCGCCGTAACTAAATTCTTCCACTGGCTGGTCTTTTCGGGCTTTGTCTTTCAATCCTTTGTCGCCGCCATGATGACATGCATTGCACCAATCGTAATCCCATGTGGCAAGAAGTAATTTTAGCCTTTAGTTTTCTCACGGTGATCCCTATGCCGACCCTGGACTATCAGCCAGGGCTGCTGGGGCGCGCCGGGCGCTGGTTTCCCTTGGTCGGGTTGGTCATTGGCGGGTTGTTGCTCCTGGCCCATTGGGGACTCGCGCTGCTCTTTCCACCGTTGCTGACGGCGGCCCTAGTGACATCGCTCTGGGCAGCGCTGACCGGCGGGCTGCATCTGGATGGGCTGGCCGATTGTTGTGACGGGCTGCTGGCGGCAACCAGTCGGGAACGGCGGTTGGAGATTATGCGCGATCCGCGCACCGGCGCTTTTGCTGTGGTGGGTGTTGTTCTCTTTCTGTTGCTGAAAGTGACAGCGCTGGCCGCCTTACCGACAGCGTTACCGGCGCTGCTGCTGGCGCCGACCTGGGCGCGTTGGCTGCTGCTTTGGGTTGCTCGGCAGCCCCTGGCGCGACCGAGCGGGTTAGGCGCTGATTTTGCCGCCGGGTTGACAACTCGCCGCCAGTGGTGGGCATTCTTTCTACCCTTACTCCTCTTGCTGCCGTTTTTCACCCTACAAACCGGGCTGGCAATTTTGACGGCGTTTGGCGTCACCGGCTGGTTGATCTACATTGCCCGGCAACGTTTGGGCGGTGTGACCGGCGATGTTTACGGGTTGGTAGTTGAAGCGAGTGAACTGACCATCCTACTGGTTTGTGCCGTTACGCTAAAGTACACTTAACCAGAAGATTAATCCTGTTTAACGCGCTTCTCAACAGCGATTAGCAAAGCCTTTCACGATAACCGTAGCTTGCTACTACGATTTTGTGCAAAAAACGGGTTTAACTTTTGCCGGGAACATGATATGGTATACCAACGCCAACACCAATGTGTTGGCGCTGTTTATGTTACCCGGAGAGGAAATTCATGTTATCCGTCAGTCGTACAAACCTGCTTGTTATGGCGCTTGTCCTCTGTTTACTCGCCGCTTGCACCGCACCGGCAGCGCCCTCAAATAGTAATAGCGCAGAGAGAGTAGCAGCCCCACAATCCGATCTTACTGGCATCAAAACTTATCTGCTAGAGAAAACGACCACCCTACGAGCAACAACAACCTCGTTGCGTGACTTAGGGGATCACTACTATACACTTGCCAAAGATGTGAATTTTGACTATGCGATTCTCTGGCAAAATAGCCAAGAGGATGCGAAGAAGACCATTCTCGACGCACGGGCGGCATGGATACAGGCCAGCCCGCTCTATGAACAGATGGAAGGCATTGTCGCCGGCACACCGTCACTGGCCGCGTTTGATCTGATTCTGGATGCCGGTTCCAGCGGCGCCGATGACCCGGACAATGCCGTTCCGTTTGACCTGACGCTGCCCGATGGGCGCGTCCTACCCAAGCCGGGCAATCTCTTTGGCGTGTTGGAAAGCACCCTGTGGGGGACCTTTGCCGACTTTACTGCGCCTGGCGTGCAACCAGATTTTGACGGCAATGGCGCACAGGATCTGGGCGATGCCTTGCCCGACGCCAATGTCTTCAAAGCAGCGGCCGATGCGCTCGATAGCTACGCCGCCCAGTTGGCGACTACCGCCCAAGCATGGCAACCCACCACCGCCGAGGCATTCTCTGCCCTCGTGGTGATGGTGCCGACGATGAACGAATATTTCGGCTCCTGGCGCGATTCGCGCTTTGTCGCCGGTGAGGCTTCAACCCAACGGGACTTTGTCGCCATCTCGCGCCTGGCTGACATTCAAGACATTTTGGGTGGGCTAGAGGTGGTCTATGGTGAGATCCAGTCGCTGGCCGCCACTGTTGATGCGGCGCAATTGAGGAGTAAGGGTTCATGTACCAGCGTTTGCTTTATTTTGCCCTTGTAGTCGTTCTCCTTTGGCCGGGGGCAGCTTTGGCCCAGGCTGACCAGAACGGTGTTGCGCCGGCCCAAGCCGCCGAAACGGTACGCACGGCCCTGGTGCAAGCCCAACTTGCCCTTACGAGTGAGCCAACCACTGCCGCCGAACAACTAGCGCAAGCGGCGACAACCTATCAGACAACTTGGACACAACCGTTGCGCCAAAGCGCACCAGCCATCGATCAGCAGATCCAGGCCGCGTTCAAGGTGGCACAGGAAGCAGTGCAAACCGGCGATGCCCTTGCACTGGCCGTGGCGCGCACCCAGATTTGGACAAGCTTATTGCATGGCGCCCAACAGGTTGTCGCCACGGCGGTACAGGCGGGTGATATGACAACGGCGCAACAGTGGCTGGCCGTGCGTGAATTTCGCCATGCCACCCGCTTTTCCCGCCCGAATGCCGATGCCACTCTGGCGTTGACAGCCTTGCGTGATGGCACGATGAGCATCGAAGAGACCTTGACCGCCATCAACGCCGACCTGCTCGACACCTATTAAGCGCGGCTGACCGAGGCGCTCCATGATCTGACCGCTGCCGATCAACAGGGTTTTGCCATGCGTCGCGCTGAGTATGCCGCATTGGCACAAGGTTATTTTGCCCTGTTGACGCCGGCCTATCGCAGCCAACGGGGGGAGGCAGCAGCGACAACCGCGCAAGTCGCCTTTGTTGAATTGACCAAGGCAGCCCAAAGCGGTCAACCGGTAGACGCGGCCATAACGCAGGTCAACAGCACGCTGGAAGGGTTTCGCGCCGCGCCACTCAGTCCGGCGGAACAACATCGGCGCGCCGGGCAGTTGTTGCGCTTTCTGGCGCTGGTGCCGGTGGAGTATGGCCGCGGTGTAACGGCGGGGGCTGTGACCAAAGACCTGGAAATTCGCGAAGGTATCACCTTCCGCACTGGCGCCGAAGCAGCCTTCCGTGATCTGGAAAGTTTGTTGCAAGCCCAGGACGCTGCGCAAACTGCCAAAGCCGCCGCCCTGCTGCAAGCGTTGGATAGCCACTTAAGCGCTGCCGCGGCGCATACCCAAATAGCCGAGCCGGCGATGGTCGAGGCAACCACAAATGAGTTAATCGGCCTCCTGAAAAGCATCATGCCGGCGGCGTGGCTCCAAGCCGATAGCAATGCCGATTTTGACGTGATTGCTTCGACGCTTGACCAAATGGAAGCTGCCGTGCGCGCAGGGCAATATGAGCTGGCCGAGTCGGCGCGGCTGGAAGCCTACGCCATTTTGGAAAGCGGCCCAGAGGCCAAAGTCATCGCCTTTGCGCCGCAGATGAAGTCGCCGATTGAGGACCTTTTCTGGTATGGCCAGGGAGAGGCAAAGGGGCTGGCTTATTTGTTGCAACAACAAGCAGCAGCCAAAGAGATCACCGCCAGCCGGGCGGCGCTGGATGCCCAACTGGCCGAGGCGCAACGCTTGATCAGCGGGGATGTGGCGCCGACAGCGATTATGAGCAATGCCGCCATGATCGTCTTTCGTGAAGGGTTGGAAGCAGTGCTGATTTTGGCGTCGCTGCTGGCGAGTTTGCGGGTCGGCACGCGACGCCAGTTGCGCACCCCCTTGTGGCTTGGCACAGCGCTGGCGATGGTTGTCACGGTGCTGACGTGGGTGTTGGCGCGTACGGCGTTGACAGCGCTGGCCCGTTATGGCGAGCGGTTGGAAGCGGTTGTCTCGTTGATTGCCGTGGCAGTCTTGTTGCTCATTCTCAACTGGTTCTTCCATGACCGCTACTGGACGGGCTGGATGGCGAATTTTCACCAGCAGAAGCACAAGTTGGTCCACCAGAGCGCCGGTCAGTTTATCGGCTTGCTCGTCCTGGGCTTTTCCAGCGTCTATCGTGAAGGCTTTGAAACGGTCCTCTTCTTACAGGCGCTGGTGTTGGATGCCGGTTCTGCCGTGGTCTTAACCGGCGTCGCCATTGGGCTGGCCGCGACGGTGTTAGTCGGCTGGCTGGTCTTCGGATTACAAGCCCGCCTGCCCCACAAAAAGATGCTGATTGTCACCGGCGTCTTTATCGGCGCTGTGTTACTGATGATGGTGGGCAACACGGTGCATGTGCTGCAAGTGGTGGGCTGGCTGCCGGTGCATCCGCTGGGCTGGGTCAGCTTCCCCTACTGGAGCGGCATGTGGCTCGGTCTCTATGCCACCTGGGAAGGCATTGCCCTGCAAACCGCGGCGGGCGTCTTTGTCATCGGCAGCTATTTCCTGGCGGAGTATCTGCAAAAACGGAAACATGAGCAGGCCGTGGCCCGTCATGGCGCAGCGGGAACACTACAACGGATTTAGGAAGGAACGGATTTTGTCTTTGCTAGGAGTGCCACGTATACTCCAATCATCTTGAAAAGGTGACTACCCAGCTTGCTCGTAGCCGGTCCATGACCGGCGTTGGGGACGCCGGTCATGGACCGGCTACGAGCGGATAGGGGCTGAGTAGTTACTTGAAAAGCGGGGTGATGGTTTGACCTCACCCCGCTTTTCCCACACATTCTCGTACGACAACAAAATCCGTTTCCGCCTAAATCCGCTGTAGTGTCTCGGTATCTGTTCATCCTATGTCTACTTTCGCACGAAACATTCGCACCCTCAACCTCCCCTTCCGCGTCGGCGCTACCTCCTACATTATCGCTGATGACCTGCTCCCCAACGCTCGTTTTCTGGCTGATGTTGTGCAAGATATGCAGTTAGTACTCTTTGATCTGCCCGACGGTCCCAGCAACCTGCCGGATGCGGAGACGGTTATGGCCT
Organism: Caldilineaceae bacterium; assembly: GCA_026645575.1. Next base: position 15,862 of record JAPKMW010000072.1, on the reverse strand, counting down.
TAGCCGCCTGGGGGCAAGCGCATGATTTGACCTATACCGTTCATCTGATTGCGGATCTCGCACCCTATCAGTCAGACCAGCCAAACAGTTCCTGGCAGAAGGCGCAAGATGTCATTACACGCACAGCGCCGCTGACGCCGTGGGCCTATGTGTTTCATTTGGATGGCCGCGCTGTCCGCACACCGGAAACTACCCCCGAGCAGTTGACAACGTGGCAAAGACAAATGGGCGACGCGATTACCCAAGTTGTCCACTGGGCCGGCGACGCGACGCGGTTAGCCGTCGAGAATCTGGAAGGTTATCCACCCGCTTTTGTCACGCCGGCCCTTGCCGCCACCGGCGCCAGCCGTTGTGTGGATGTCGGTCATCTCTGGTTGGATGGACATGATCCCTTGCCGTGGCTGCAAGCGGCGCTGCCGCGCACACGGGTGGTGCATCTCCACGGGCTGTATGAGGGCCGCGATCATCAGTCCATTGCCCATACGCCACCAGCGCTGCTTGACCCGATTATCGATCTGTTGCTCAGTCAAAGGTACAACGGCGTGTTGACCTTAGAAATCTTTGGCGAAGACGATTTTTGGTCGTCGCTCCAGGCGTTGCAGGCCAGTATTGACCGTTGCCGACAGCGTCAGAACCCCACAACAACCATCAAGTAGTTACGAAAGCCTTCACTTTTTTTAGCATTGGTCTATCTCCTGATAACATACTATACTTGTGAAATCATCACAGCTAGAAAGAGGAAAGCGTAACCCATGTTAACTTTGAATGAAAAAGTGATGTTTGTGGCCTTGGTGGTCGGCGCGTTGGCGTATGCTTGGATTGGTTTTAAGCATGTGTATCTAGTGATCCGGCGCGGCCAGGGCGAAATGCCGTCATTGGCCGATGCGCAGACGCGTGTTGTTGCTGCGCTGAAAGAGTGGGCCACCTTTGGCTCGATCTGGAAGATTCGCAATACAGCCAACCTGTTCCATGCCCTGATTGCCTGGGGCTTTGTCTTTTATTTTCTCGTCAACTTTGGCGATGTGGTGCAGGGCTTCTTTCCTGTCACCTTCTTGGGCGAAAACATTATCGGCGATCTCTACCGCTTAGCCGCTGACCTTGCCACCGCTGGTGTGCTAGTGGGGATGGTCTATTTTCTCTTGCGCCGCTTTGTCTTTAACAGCAAAGAACTCAAATACCGGGAAAATGTCAAGCTGATCGACCAGGTACAAAACGGCGCCATCCGCCGCGACTCGCTGATTGTCGGCTTCTTTATTCTTTTCCACGTTGGTTTCCGGCTGCTGGGCGAAAGTTTTGCCGTTGCCAAACATGGCGGCGACCTGGGCCAACCCTTTGCCCATGCGCTCAGTTTCGCTTGGGCCGGTTGGAGTGAAGGGGCGCTGACCGCCGGTCAGCACATCGGCTGGTGGGGCGCCATCGGCTTGATCCTGCTCTTTATCCCCTACTTTCCCTATACGAAACATTTCCACCTGATTATGTCGGGCGTCAACTTTGCCACCAAGCCCCAACGCACCTCGTTGGGCGCTATTGAACCGATCAACTTTGAGGATGAATCGGTGCAAGAGTTTGGCGTGGCGAAGATCGAAGAGTTGCCCTGGACCCATCTGGTCGATGCCTATGCCTGTATCATGTGCAACCGTTGCCAGGATGTCTGTCCGGCCTATACCACCGGCAAGGAGCTTTCACCCTCGGCGTTGGAGGTGAACAAGCGCTATTACCTCAATGAAAATCTAGAGGAATTGGCTGCCGGCAAGAACAGCGAATTCAATCTACTCGACTTTGCCATTAGCGAGTCGGCGGTCTGGGCGTGTACGGCTTGTGGCGCATGTGTGGACATCTGCCCGGTGGGCAATGAGCCGATGTTTGACATTCTTTATCTACGCCGCCGCCAAGTGTTGATGGAAGACCAATTCCCCAACGAACTGAAGAGCGCCTTCCGTGGCATGGAGCGCAATGGCAACCCGTGGAACCAAAGCGCTCGCGACCGCATGAAGTGGGCCAACGGCCTCGATGTGCCAACCGTTGACGAGAACCCCGAACCGGATGTGCTCTGGTGGGTGGGCTGTGCGCCGGCCTTTGATCCACGGGCGCAACAGGTGGCGCAGGCGTTTGCCAAAGTGCTAAAGGCTGCCGGCGTCAATTATGCTGTCCTGGGCGAAGCCGAAACTTGCACGGGCGATTCGGCCCGGCGCGCCGGCAACGAATATCTCTTCTATGAGATGGCGAAGGCCAACATTGAGACGCTCAATGAAGTGAAGCCGAAGCGCATTGTCACCACCTGTCCGCACTGCCTGCACACACTGGGCAAGGAGTACCCGCAATATGGCGGCCACTATGAGGTGATCCACCACACCCAACTGCTCTCCGAATTGACCGCCGCCAAGAAGATCAGCGTGACCAAGACGCGCGGTGAGATCGATCGCATCACCTTTCATGATCCCTGCTACCTCGGGCGCCACAATGGCATCACCGTCGAACCCCGTCAGGTGCTGGGCAGCACCGACGCCTTTATCGTCGAGATGCCGCGGCATGGCAAACAATCGTTCTGCTGTGGGGCTGGCGGTGCACAGATGTGGAAAGAGGAAGAGCATGGCATTGGCCCAGAAGCAGAGCGGGTCAACGTCAACCGCTATCGCGAAGCCGAGCAGACCGGCGCACAAACGCTGGCCGTCGGTTGTCCTTTCTGTCTGACCATGTTGAGTGACGCAGCCAAAGATGGGAAAAAAGCGATGAAGGTGAAAGATGTGGCGGAGATTATTGCCGAGCGGTTGCAATAGAATGCGAATTGGGCAGAGATAGCAGAGTAAGCGCAACTCAAAAGGCCGGCTTCTTTCCGAAGCCGGCCTTTTGAGTTGCGCTTACTCAACATGCCAACGTAGTGTGTGAACCTGGCGGTCACGCTCGTAGTAATCGACAGCCGTTGGTCGAACCCGAATGATTTACCCATGCGTGAAGCTTTTGTGCGAAATTCAGGTAGACTTAGCACACGTCTCAGAAGAACAGGCACTTGATGGGCTTGTGGTTGTTCCAACTCAATGGCGATAATCCAATATTGGTTACTGTTGGGAATTCTTCGCCAAAAGTCATCTACATTGATCGTAACAAATGTTGGTCGTACTACTTGTGCAACAACGTATCGATGCCATCATCTTTAATCACGGTTGCTATGCGTAGGGCAGTTACAGATAGCACTTTTCCTGGATACCACTTGGCAATTGCATCCATAATGAACTGACGTTGAATGCTTTCATCCACGATGATCATGAGTCAAATCGCTAAAGTTTGGAGGTTTTTTGCGAAATCCAATAGAGCCTGACGTGCAAGTGTGATGGCTTCGTATGCTGCTTCCAAGGTAAGCTGTGGAATATGATAATCAGCCACAATTTCAGGGACGGTTTCACCATTAGAAAGAAAAGCAAGTACCATTGTTGCTTCAAGCCGAGTATATTTAAACGTTGGGCGGCCACCACAAACGCCTGGCGCAGCGACGATATACTGACCCAGCGGATAATATTCGTAAAGCTCGCCACCATATATTTCACTGGTCAGTTTGCTTTGGATATGAGGAGAACCGTTTGTGTATGGTAGGGTTGCTATTTCCATTGTCTAGTCCTTGATAACTATCCGGCAGTACTTTGACCTGAAAACGCCTGCCGCCACCGGAGTGGATTTCACGAACAGCGTCCAAAATTTCTTGGCCGATGTTACGTTCGGCTTCTGTGGGTTGCTTTTTAGTGGTTGTCATAGTCAAACGCCTTCCACTCCTACAACTGCACCTTCAACCCAGCCAGTAGATTTGCGAACGGTGTCCAATCCTGGCACAATACCATCAGTTTTGTCTGCTTGCCATGAACATGGAAATTGTACGGCATTGACGGTTCGATGTCAATGGGGCAATCAACGATCAATAAGCTATTTGAAGCAAGCTAACGGAATCAACAAACCGATTTCATTACCCTACTCCTAGACTCACTGGTGCTATGCGTAAGAAAGAATTCATCATGGCTATGTTCCAATTCCTTGACCCCGGCCCGCTGATCGACAATGAGTTGGTGTTGAAGTTAAGCGAAAAGACCCCGGCCGACGTGGCGCATGACATTGCCCCTAGCTACCGCTTCAAGATGAGCCGCCTTGACCGGGCCATTGAAATGGGGCGGATCGACCTACGCGTCGGCAACACCCACAACTTGATCATGTATGGCGGTCACATCGGCTACCGCGTTCATGCCGAGTATCGTGGCCATCATTATGCGGCGCGCAGTGTGCGGTTATTGATTCCCCTGGCGCGCGCCCACAACCTGGGTACGCTCTGGATCACCTGCAACCCGGACAACTGGGCCTCGCGCCGCGCCTGTGAACTGGCCGGACTGGAACTGGTCGAGATTGTCGATCTACCACCGAACATCGACATGTACTACCACGGCGAACGCCAAAAGTGTCGCTACCGGCTCAAACTATAAACACAAGTACTTACTCCACAGAGCGCGCAGAGGAGGCACGGAGAGGCGCAGAGTTTTTCTCTTGATTTTTCTCTGCGCCTCTCTGTGAAGTCTCTGTGCCCTCTGTGTAACGACTTAGTCCCGATAAACACGATTAATTTTTCCCGCCCGCCAAGTTCGTCAAGATCGGCAAAAAGTGGTAGACTGTTAGGCTTGATTGTCACCCATTGGCGAATTGAGCAGAGGCGATATTATGACGAAATATATTTTTATCACAGGCGGCGTCTTGTCAGGCTTGGGCAAAGGCGTGACGACAGCGTCGCTTGGCCGTATTTTGAAGGCGCGCGGCGTCAGCGTCGCCACCATGAAATTAGACCCCTATTTAAATGTAGATCCCGGCACCATGTCCCCCTATCAACACGGCGAAGTCTTTGTCACCGACGACGGCGCCGAGACCGACCTGGATCTAGGTCACTACGAACGCTTTGTTGATGAGAATCTGAGCAAAGTTTGCAATGTCACCAGCGGCCAAATCTATAACTATGTGATCAGCCAGGAGCGACGCGGCGACTACCTGGGCGGTACGATCCAGGTGGTTCCCCATGTCACCAACGAGATCAAGCGGCGCATTGGGCTGGCCGCGCGCGATTCGCAAGCCGATGTGGTCATCATTGAAATCGGCGGCACCGTTGGCGACATTGAGGGGCTACCTTTCCTCGAAGCCATCCGCCAAATGCGCAAAGATGTGGGGCGCAACAATACCCTCTATATGCACGTCACCTGGCTGCCCTATCTGGCGGCCAGCAAAGAGTTGAAGACCAAGCCGACCCAACATAGTGTGCGCGAATTGCGCGGCATCGGTATTCATCCCGATGTTATCGTCCTGCGCAGCGACCACCCGGTGGACGAAGATGTACTTGGCAAGACAGCACTCTTCTGCGATGTCGATCAAGAAGCCGTCGTGCCGCTGATCACCACGGACACCATCTACGCCGTACCGATTGACCTGGAGGCGACCGGGTTGGGCAACTGGCTGGTGAAGCAGTTGAACCTCACCGCGACACGCGATGCCGCGCAAGGGTTGGCCGAATGGGTACATCTGGTACAGGAGACGCGCCGGGAAAAACCAGTGGTGCGCATTGGGTTGGTGGGTAAATACATTGAGTTGGAAGATGCCTACCTGAGCGTCAAAGAGTCGTTGATTCACGCCGGGCTGGCGATTGGCCGTGATGTCGATATTCAATGGATCAGCTCGGAAGACCTGGAAAAAGGGCGCGAATTGGAAAGGCTGGCCGAAGTCGATGGCATTGTCGTGCCCGGCGGCTTTGGCTACCGTGGCATTGAAGGCAAGATTGTCGCCGCCCGCTATGCCCGTGAAAATCGGATTCCCTATCTCGGCTTGTGCCTGGGAATGCAGGTAATGTGTATCGAAAAAGCGCGCCAGATATTCAAGTCGGATGACCCCAACAGCACCGAATTTGACATCAACACCAAACACCCGATCATCGACCTCATGTCCGACCAGCGCGACATTGCCGATATGGGCGGCACCATGCGCTTGGGCGTCTACCCCTGTGAACTGAAAACCGGCACCAAAGCCGCCGCCGCTTATCAGGATCAAGGACACGGGCAGGTGATTCAGGAACGCCATCGCCACCGCTTCGAGTTTAACAACCATTACCGCACCCACTTTGAAGAGCAGGGCGTCATCTTCAGCGGCCTTTCCCCCGATGGTCGCCTTGTGGAGATTGCCGAATTGCGCGATCATCCCTTTATGTTGGGCAGCCAATTCCATCCCGAATTCAAGAGCCGGCCCAACCGCCCCCACCCGCTCTTCCTGGCCTTTATCCGCGCCGCCGAAGCGCAACGGGTGCGAGAGGCAACCGATCACGCTGACGTGAAGGCAATGCTGGCCTCGATTCAAACTGCGTAGCAGGGTTTTGTTAAGTAAGTACACTGTTTACTAAGTTTTTCGGTATTCTCGTAGGGGCATGAAGGGTGGCACGACCAATGGGTTTCGGTGTGACCAATTTGTTTGCCACACTTCGTGCCCGACTCCAAAATCCCAAAAAACTTACTGAACAGTGTAGTAAGTGTTGACAGGCAAATTCTACCCCCTCCCAATCTCCCCCGGTTCGGGGGAGGAGCCGTACGCGCTGCCAATAGCGTGTCTATTCCCTCCCCAAGCTGGGGAGGGTTAGGCAGGGGTGTCGGTTGCCTGCCCAAGACATCCGCACCATTTTTGTGATCATTGCACCGATGTACAATGTACGGTGAACAGGCGCTGTGGTACAATGGTGTACAATTGCAGTATCAGTCAACGAAGAAGCAAGTCCGGGGTTTTCAAACAATCAGAATTCTCTGCGTGCTTCCTGTCAGATGACATCCACGTAGCACGCATCACGAAGCATGATTTTGCCAATCCCAGCGGAGGATCAAAAAAGGAAGTAACTATGTCAGGACATTCTAAATGGGCGACAATCAAACGCAAAAAAGGGGCGAATGATGCCGTGCGTGGCAAAATTTTCACCAAGTTGGCCCGTGAGATCCAGGTAGCGGCGCGCAACGGCGCAGATATCAACACCAACTTTGGTTTACGACTGGCGGTAGACAAGGCCAAAGCGGAAAATATGCCCAAAGACAACATTGAGCGCGCCATTCGCCGCGGCGCCGGGCTGGAAAAAGATGCTGCCGAAATCGAAGAGATTGTCTACGAGGGCTACGGCCCCCACGGCATTGCCATTTTAGTCGATTGCTTGAGTGACAAACGCTCGCGCACGACTTCGGATCTACGGTTTCATTTTAACCGCGCCAATGGCAGCTTGGGCGAGCCGGGCTCCGTGGCCTGGCAATTTACCGAAAAGGGCTACATTGTCTTCAACCGTGTCGATGAAGATGGCGACGCCATCAACATCGATCCCGATAAAATTTTTGAAATTGCGCTGGAAGGGGGCGCCACCGATGTCCAGGTGAGCGACGATGCCGTCGAAGTGTATACGGAGCGGGCCGATCTGAGCCAAATTACCCAGATGCTGCGGGATAACGGCTTCAATCCCGATCAATCAGAGTTGCTCAAGCAGCCCAACACCACCATGGAGTTGGCGCCGAACGAAGCTGCGTCCGTCCTCTCCCTCATTGAAAATCTGGAAGAATTGGACGATGTGAATAAGGTCTATCACAACCTGGAACTTACCGACGCTGTTGTCGCCCAATTTGCCTAAGCATGAACGGCAAACGGACACGCATCGCCCCGGCCATTACGGTGGAACGAGTGGTGCTTGGGATCGATCCCGGCACCGCCATCACCGGTTATGGCGCCGTGGCAAAGACCACCACCGGTGATTATGAACTGCTGGCTTGCGGTGTCTTGCGCACCCAAGCCGGCGACCCCATGCCTCAACGGCTCCTCGAACTCTTCCATGACATGAAGGCACTGATTGCCGAATTCCAGCCCGATGAAGTCGCCATTGAAAAACTCTTCTTTGGCCGCAATGTCACCACCGCCATCACAGTTGGGCAGGCCAGAGGCGTCATCTTGGTGGCGGCAGCCGAACTGGGCATCTCGGTGGCCGAATATACACCAGCAGAAGTGAAACAAGCCATCACCGGCTATGGCAGTGCAGACAAACCCCAGATCCAGGAGATGGTGCAACGCCTCCTCAATTTGCCGGAACCCCCTCGCCCCGATGACGCAGCCGATGGCGTCGCCGTCGCCGTCTGTCATTTGCAGCATAGTCGCTACAACTTTTTACCTTAAGAAAAACAGTCTTCCACGCCTTTTTACCTATCATTTTTCACCTCTTTCTAACCAATTTCGGACTTTTTTAAAAATTGGTCGAAAATTGGTCAAATTCTCGCGAAGGATTTGCGGCTGAACTGCGATTAATATAGTAGAAACAACCAAGCAACGTTTGTCAAGCATCGTACTGACACGTAATCTCTAATGCAAATCATTCAAGCGGGAAATAAGAGACCAATGCGCGAATATACAAACCTCAACCACTTTAGCAATCATCCTGGTCGTATGGGGACGCTTCCCCCGGTTTTCCGGACCAAGGTTAGCCCCCAACGCGAAATTCGCATTCTTGTTGCCGAAGATGAAGATCCCCTGCGCGAGCTGCTGAAGATCTCGCTCCAGAAAATTGGCTATAAAGTTATCACGGCTCGCAATGGTCGGGAAGCGCGTCAACTCTTTGAAACACACGAGATTGACCTGGTATTGCTCGATGTGATGATGCCGGAGATCGACGGCTTCACCCTCTGCGCCGAATTGCGCCAGCAGAGCGATGTGCCGATTGTTATGCTCTCGGCGCTGAACCGCCCCGATGATATTGTCTATGGCTTTAGCCTGGGCGCCGACGATTATATTTGCAAACCGTTCACCTTCAGAGAGATTGAAGTTCGTCTGCAGGCCATTCTGCGTCGCGTCTCCTGGGCGACTGAACGGGCCGAACCACGCGTGATGGCCTTCCATGATGTGGTGTTGAATGACGAAATGCACCAGGTCAAGGTACGCGAAAAGACCGTCCACCTGACCCCGACCGAATATCAACTGCTGCGCCACCTGATGAGCGTGCCGGATCGCCCGGTGAGCAAGAACGATCTCTTCCAGACTGTTTGGGGCTATGACCTGGCCGGTGGCACCAATTTGGTCGAAGTGGCTGTGCGTCGCCTACGCGAGAAGATTGAAGAAGATCCGTCGGATCCGAACTATCTGGTGACTGTGCGGGGCGCGGGATACAAATTCAACACCCAACCGCCGGTCAAGCGGGAAATGGCAATGGCGTAATGGCAATGGCGTAAACGCCACCCAAGCTTTAGGTAGTGTTCACGTGCCGCCCGTCAACGGCGACAGGGTTTAGCGCACGGCTGTAATGTTGATTGGCTCCGTCAAATTTGTGCGTTCATGGCAAATGCGTCTTCCAGTTTCTTACCTACGCCGTTTGCCATCAGCGATACCTCATGTCAATGGTTCTCTAGCCATGCTTTATAATTGACAAATTCAGCAGAATCACGCACAGTGTAAGTTTGCGAAGCGAACCCGCTCTGGTGTACCATGCTTGCAGATGGAGGTCTGCGCCGGTGCAGTCCTATCACGCCCGTGAAGGAAATGGAGAGGGAAGGGTTCATGATTCGGTCAGTGCGTGGCAATGTGCTTCAAAGTGGGAAAGGCTATCTGGTCATTGAAGTCGGCAGCGTTGCCGGCGGCGTGGGTCTGCGCGTCTCGACTACGGAAGTAACCAGCACCCAATGCAAACCAGGCGACAGCGTACTCCTGCAAACCTACCTCCAGGTGCGCGAGGATGCGCTGTCACTCTATGGCTTCCCTAATGAAGACGAATTGTCGATGTTTGAGCTATTGTTGAGCGTGAATGGCGTCGGCCCGCGCGTGGCGTTGGCAACGCTCAACACCCTCAGCCCCGATGCTTTGCGCCTGGCCATTGCAAACGAAGAACCAGGGCTAGTTGCCCGCGTCCCCGGCGTGGGGAAACGTACCGCACAAAAGATCATCCTCGAACTGAAAGATAAAGTCGGCGGTTCGGCTGGCGCGTTTGGTGGCCTGGTGCAGGTCAGCAATGTGGACAGCGAAGTCCTCGACGCCCTCACCAGCCTCGGCTATAGCGTGGTCGAAGCGCAACGCGCCATCCAAAAACTACCCAAAGATGCCGTCGGCGTCGAAGAACGCTTACGCCTCGCCCTCAGCCAGTTTGACCAATAAATCAGTCGTAAAGACTTTAGTCTTCGGGATGTTAAGAAAGACTACAGTCTTCACTACTGATCATGGCTTCTGTGACAGAACACTCCCTCAACAAATTGACACAGGTGCGTCCCTTGCATATAATCTCTGGCGGCAATGGAACGAAAACAGAAAGCATAGGTAGATTATGGCTGAAGTACAATCCCTCCGCAAGGGCGACGTTTACGAAGAAGAGAAACAACTCTGGCGCGTGCTGGAGTATCAACATATCAAGGTTGCCCGTGGCGGCGCCACCATTCGCCTTAAATTGCGCAATATTCGCAGTGGGGCCAATGTGGAAAAGACTTACAATAATGGCGAACGGGTGCAAGAGGTCACCTTTGACAAAGATCAGGTGCAGTTCCAGTACGTCGATGGCGACCTCTACTATTTTATGAATACCGAGACTTTTGAGCAGGTTGTCTTGACCCGGGAAGCGCTCGAAGGGGTGGTGGAGTATTTGACTGATAATCAAGTGCTGGTGCTGGAAACCTACGAAGGCGAACCGATCAAAATCTCGCTACCCACCACGGTGGATCTGCGGGTGGTCTGGGCCGATATGGCGGTGATGGGTGACACGGCGGCGGGATCAGCGCTAAAACAGGTGGAAGTGGAAACCGGGTTGCGGCTCCAAGCGCCGATGTTTGTCAATGAAGGCGACCTGATTCGCGTTGACACGCGTGATGCCCGTTATGTCACGCGTGTGAAGGAGTAAGCCCAAAACACACCTGACCAAATGCTCACCGCGACCAGGAAAACTTGCTGGTTTGCGTGGGGTTTGGTATACTGCTCCTGTTACAGACAATACAGTCGATTATCAGCAGTCGATTATCAGTACTGTTGTGGTCTGTGCCGTTGTAGCTCAGTCGGCAGAGCGGCGCACTCGTAATGCGCAGGTCAAGGGTTCGACTCCCTTCAACGGCTCAAAAGGGGTCTCACATGGCGTGAGACCCCTTTTTGTTTATAGTTGAAGTTTGTTTGCAAGTGAAGCTAGAGAGCTTGCCTGTCATTCTGAAAGAATCTCTAGCACATTGTACCCTAGAGATTCTTTCAGAATGACAGACGATACTTGGGGCTTTGCCCCACACCCGCAGGTTGATAGTAATGGCTTTATGCCACCGCTTCTGCTTGCTTCACATGCTTCGCAAAGGTGTCTATGTCAATATTGGCGCCGCAGGCAATGACGCCGACACGACGACCCCGCAGCCGTTCCTGTAGTGGCCCCCATAGGGCAGCCGTGGCGGTGGCGCCGGCGGGTTCAACCGCCAGTTTCATCGAACGAAACAAGAGCGCCATCGCTTGGCGAATCTCATCATCCGTAACTAAAACCAGTTCATCAACAAAGTGTTGGCAGAGGCTAAAGCTATAGGGCGCAGCATGGGGCGCGCCCAAGCTGTCGGCGATGGTTTGCACGGTAGGAATCGATTGAGGAGCGCCGGCGGCAAAGCTACGGTGCATGGTATCTGCGCCCACCGGCTCCACACCAAAGATCTGACAAGTTGGTTGCAATTGTTTGATTGCCGTCGCCATCCCTGCACAGAGGCCGCCGCCACCGATAGGAATAATGACAGCGTCGAGGTCAGCCACTTGGGTGGCAAATTCCAGTCCGACCGTGGCTGTCCCCAGAATGGTGTTGGGACCTTCAAAGGGGTGGACAAAATAACGACCCTCTTCTTGTTGGATCTGTTGCACGCGCACAAAAGCCAACGCCACATTGTCAACAAGTTCCACTATGGCCCCGTAGCTGCGACAGGTAGCCACCCGCGCCGAGTTGGCGCTTTTCGGCATTACCACTTTCGCCGTTGTTCCCAACAATTGAGCAGCGAAGGCGACCGCAATGGCATGGTTGCCGGCACTGACGGCCGTGACGCCTTTGGCAAGCGTAGCTTGATCCAAGGCGCGCATCACTGTCAACGCGCCGCGCGGTTTAAAAGTGCCAGTATATTGAAAGAGTTCAAGTTTTAAGTAGAGTTCTGTTTCCTGACCCAGATGATGCACAACCTCGCGATTTCCCCAGCGCCAAATTGGCGTTTCCAAAATCAAGCCGGCCAGTGCTTCGCGTGCTGTACGGATTTCGGCAATAGTTGGGTACTCCATGTTATCCTCATTTCACCTTATTTACAATTAAGTAATTAATCATAAGACTCTTGCCCTCTTAACCTTTCAAGTTTATTTGGCAGATTCATATGATTCGTCAATATTTCATAATTGACGACTTTTGCGCTTCCAGTTTACTATAGATGGACGTGATTCCTACTTGATAGAGCAAGCGTTACGACCAAGCTCGTAGTTGGTCCGTGGCCGGCGTTTGGGGCGCCGGTTACCGGTTGCCTTTAGGCGGTTACGAGCGGGCTTGATAGTGACGAGTAAGCATCACGCAATATTCATTCAATTGTTATAATCAGTAGACCGCAGTCGTCTACTTGCGTAGTCCAGCGTCAGTCTGTTGCCATTTCGGCTATGTTGCGGTCTACTGATTATAGAGCAGGGTCTTTTTACCAAAAGAGAAATTTCATTGCTGCTTCCTACCCGTCTATCATCCTTAGCTTGCGCAGTAAACAACCAGCGTACCCATTAGAAGGGCAGGGCTATGAATACCGAAAACAATTCAGTAGACTATAGACAAAACAGTACACAAAATAACCCAATGTCGGCAAACAAACAGATCCTTGTTGTTGAAGATGATGATGCTCTCCGCAAATTACTCCTTTTGACCCTAAAGCTAGATGGCTATCAGGTTATCACCGCCAACGATGGCCGCGAGGCGCTCACTGTTTTTGGACAAAACAACGTTGATTGCGTTCTCCTGGACGTCAATATGCCTTTTGTTGATGGCCTGGAAGTCTGCACCGAATTGCGCAAACAGACCGATGTGCCGATTATCATGATCACGGCCAATTCCCGCACCGATGATGTCGTCACCGGGATTGAACTAGGCGCCGATCACTATATGACAAAGCCCTTTGTGTTGCAAGAATTGCGGGCGCGTATTCGTGCAATCCTGCGGCGCGTCAACCACGAGCAACGTCATAAGGCAAGCCATGTCCTCACCTATGGCGAAATCTCCTTGAATGAGGAGTTGCAACAGGTGACAGTGCGGGGCGAAGTGGTCAACCTGACGCCGAACGAATATCGTATGCTTAGTTATCTGATGCACAATCCGGATAAGCCGGTCAGTAAAGAGGAGTTCTTGCGGGCTGTGTGGGATTATCACCCCCATGAAGATTTAGGCTTTGTGCGGGTCACCATGCGCCGTTTGCGCAGCAAGGTGGAAAAAGAACCAGCCAATCCCCGGTATTTGAAGACTGTTCATGGCCTTGGCTATCAATTCAGCACAGAACCAACTACCATTGCCCCTGCGATCGCTGCAACACACGCGCTGACACCCATACCAGGACATCGCGCCCCATCCTTGCTTCTGTAACTTAATTATTCCCAACCATTAGTTGAATCAGCAGTAACGAAGATTGAGACATAGCAGATTGAGACATAGTAGAATCGCTGTTACTCAATCTTCGTCAACCGCATTTACGTCAAAGTCGGCAATTTGTTTTGGGTGGATAAATTAGCCATATAGCATTATTGCTTCATCAGCGCCCACCCATGCCGGTGATGGTGATGCCTTCGATGAAGTAACGTTGGAAGGCGAGAAAGACCAGCAGCACCGGCAGCATGACGATCAAACTGGCCGCCATGAGCCAATTCCAGGCGGGAGAGCCGCCAAAGGCAAACTCGTATTGGCGCAGGCCGATTTGGAGGGTGTAAAGCCGTTCACTTTGCAGGTAGATGAGCGGCCCCATGAAATCCTGCCAGGCGCCTTGAAAGGCAAAGATCGCAATGGCGGCCAACGCCGGTTTGGAGAGGGGCAGGATAATGCTCCACCAGGTGCGCATCTCCGAGGCGCCGTCGATCTTGGCGGCTTCGGTCAACTCGTTGGGGATGCCGCGCATAAATTGGCGCAGCAGGAAAATGTAAAAAGCGTTGGCCGTAAAGGCCGGTACAGTGAGCGGCAAAAAGGTGTTGACCCAGACCGCTGACCCTTGCAAGCCAAAGGCCGGCAAGCGGGCAAAGAGAATAAATTGCGGAATCAACGTGACAACGCTCGGCAACATCATCGTCGCCAGCACCAGCTTGAAGAGCGTCTCGCGGCCCCACCAGCGCAACCGGGCAAAGGCGTAGGCCACCATCGCTGACGAGAAGACGATGCCCACCATGCTGATTAGGGTAATGACCACCGTGTTGATCGCCCAGCGATCCCACATGCCAAAGCTAAAGGCATCAATATAGTTGTTCCAGGCAATCGGATTGGGAATCCAACGAAAGCCAAAGAGGTCTTGCGGCGTCTTGAGCGAGGTGGAGATCATCCAAACCAAGGGCGTGAGCCAGAGAATGGCAATGACAGCCAGGGTCAGCCAGGCGATCAGGCGGCCAAGCGAAAGACGGGCTGTCTCTGTTTGCGGTTGTGTTGTCGCTACTCGATTGTTATCGAGCGGTGTATAAGCAGTTGTTTCCATAAATGTTTCGCCGCCTAACCGGGCGGTCGCGGCCTCACGACTCTTCACTCTCGTAATAGACCCACCGTCTGGCCAGACCCAGTTGAATCAATGTCACTACTAGAATAATCAGAAAGAGAATCCAGGCCAGCGCCGAGGCATAGCCCATTTGGAAGCCGGCCGGCCCCACGCGCCCAAAGGCGCGGCTATACAAATAGAGAACGTAGAACAACATCGACTGTCCCGGCCCGCCAGTGGCGGCGTCCACGCCGGAAATGATGTAGGCGGTGGTGAAAATCTGGAAGGCGCCGATGATGCCGGTGACTAGTTCAAAGAAGATGGCCGGCGTCAAGAGCGGCAGTGTGATATAAAACATCTGCGTCCAACCATTGGCGCCATCGATCTCCGCCGCTTCGTAGAGGGTACGCGGAATGCCTTTGAGCGCCGCCAGGTAAATCAGGATGTTGCCCCCCACCCACCAGAGGCTCATGAGTACCATGCCTGGTTTGGTCCAGGTAGGATCGACAAACCAACCCGGCCCCTGAATGCCCACCAGCGCCAGCCCGCGATTGAGCAAGCCGTTTGGCGCCAGGATCCACACCCAAAGAAAGATGGCGGCAATGCCAGAGAGGACATTGGGGAAGTAGATGATGGAACGAAAGAACTTTTCACCCGGCAGATCAATGTTGAGTAGCAGGGCAATCCCCAGGGAAACCAGCAACACCAACGGCGTGCGGATCAGCACCATCCAGAAGGTGTTGTAGAGCGCCGTCCAGAAGAAATCATCCTGCGCAATGGCCTGATAATTCTGCCAGCCGATCCACTGAGGGGGCGTGGTGATATTGTAACGGGTAAAGCCAGCATAAAACGAAAAGAGCATCGGCCCGGCCGTAAAGAGGATCAGACCGAGCAGCCAGGGTAAAGCAAAGAGCCAGCCGTTGAGCGCTTCCCGTCGCGCCGGCGTCAACCAAGAGCGCTTGGGTGCATAGGCTGTGGGTGCAGTGACGGCCATCCAAGAACCTCCTTATTCCTGTCAGTTCATACGGATAGGGGGAACACTGATAGAGATTAAGAGATTGAGAGATTGAGAGATTGAGTATCTTAATCTCTCAATCTCTTAATAAGGTCAAATGAGCCAGAGGTCAAATTTGACAAGCCGTGATCGAACTAATCGGGTTGAAAGAAGAGGATCT